>NZ_JBITDM010000034.1:0-48162 GCF_044454195.1 Streptomyces sp. NPDC051561
GGCAGATCTTCCGCAGATCCCGCATCAGTCCCAACCGCATGAGCGTCATCACGAAAGCCGTCCTCACCCTGGAGAGGCAACGCTGAAAACGCTCAGCGATGCAGCTCACTGCCCGGCAGAGAGGTGATCAGCTCCAGGGCGTCACCGGCCAGAGGTGCCTCCCAGATCGCGACATCATGACCCACCAAGTCCTCAGCGCTGAGATGCCTCATGGGGTCGGTGATCCGGACTACCTCGATCAACTCGGTCTTCTCTTGAATGAGCGGAAGCATCATGCACAAACACTCTCTGATCGAGGCGCCCCACACCAGGATGGGTCAGACCTGGCCACCATGAAAATCCGCCCATCGAAAAGAGCCTTCCCGTGCCGCAGGAACAGGGCCGGGGACAGCCAACCGCCCCGCCCCGAGAAGAATCCGCCACCGCCCGGGGCGGGCCAGGTGCAGCGCGGGGATACGCGCGTCGGTTAAGCAGGGCGGCCGCCCGACATCTGGCCGTAGGCCGAGTTGCGCGAGCACAACGGCGGCCACCCTGCCGGGCCGGCCGGCGCGCACGGCGCACCTGCTGGCCGGTACACCAACCACGGGTGCAGCGAACCTACGGCCTTGCCCGGCGAATCGTGTCGTTCTCGTCACCGCGATCAACCCCAGGCGGTTGGCAGTCCAACTGAGAGGAGAGCAGGTTGGGTCAGGGCGAACGCATTCCGCAGCCGCCCGACGAAAGCCCCTGTGAGCAGCCCCCTCGCCACCGCCCGTTCCTTCCTTCCGGGCCGGATCTTTCCTTCGGGCCGGGATCCCGGTGAGCGTGACCGGCCACGCGAACAGGCGGGCCCACGCACGTCCGCGACGGAACTCGATGAGTTGCTTCGATGTACCTGAGTGAGAGAGCGGCGATTTTTGCGGGCATCATGAAGGCCGACCTTGGAGGAGCGACGCCTATGAGACTGGTGCCCGATCCCGTGTGCGGCGAAGTAGCTCTCACCGCGACGGCGTCAGAACTGGCCCGCTTGGCAGGCGCGATAGCCGAGGGTGCCGGGTTCATCAGCACCGCGTCCATGCGTCCCCTCGACGGCAACACGCTGGCGGGCATCGAGGTCAGGACGACACTCAGTTCCGGTGTCCGTATCGACCTCGATGCCCAGCGGCAGACCCTTGTGATCAGCGGCGATGCCGACGCCAGGGCTGTCCTGGCCGACAATCTGCATGCCATGGCCACTGCCGAGGACGGCGGTCACCTCCACATCGACTACTTCCCCGAGCACCCCTACCTGATGGCAGGGTCACTGCCCGTGGTGGTCAACAGCCCGCACGGAGGCATGCCGGCCCGACGAACTGAGCCTGCGGCCACTGGGCCGTGCAACTGACCCGAACGGCCACCCTCCCCGCCGCCTCGCAGGACACACGCGAGTTCAGCGCTACGTCTCCCCTTGTCGGCGACTCACAAGCGCTCAAGGAAGTACGGGCGAACGTGCTCAACAGGATGACGGGTGACCGCTCAACTCAAGGGGAGCGGTGCCACGATGACCTTGTGAACATTCCTGGCCCTTCAGGGCGTCGTCGCATGCTGATCGAAGCGGTGGTAGTGGTCGCGGCAACTGCCACGGTCCAGGTGGCTTGGCTGGAAAAGTACAACGTGCCACCCGACGAGATCGCCTTGGACTTCGATGACGCCTTCCGGCTGGCTGCGCACCTGGTCGACGAGGGGCAGCTCAGTCCGGTGGCGCTGCCTCATCTGCAGATGATCGACGACGTCTTCAGCGAGATGGCCCAGGCTGCGGGAATGGATCCGTGGACAAGGTCGGCACTGCACACCGAAGCGGGATGGGACCGTGCCCGGCAGGCGGCGCGAAAAGTCCTCACTGCGGAAGGCGAGGGCGACGCACCGCTGCCGGACATCTGCATCATCCGATGATCGCTTGAGCCAGCAGCAGATCACAGACCGCGCGATCACGTTGACTCGCACGGGAGCCATGAGCTCTATGTGCCGTCGGTGATCGCATCACTCTGCCCAGCCCGGTGCGCGCGACGGCGCACCGGGCGAACGAAATCCCCAGACTGAGCCACCTGTTGCCCGCCGTCGTGAAGCACCCGACGGGCCACGACACGGAAGTCAGCTGAGCAGGCCCGGTCCCAGTACGTCAGATCACCGGATCTGACACAAGCTCCGCGGAAGCGGCACCCCTGCTTGCTGACGGTCGGCCCGCCGTTGCACGCCTGCAGGCTCGCGAAGGAGAGGTAGTGGCTCGTACTCCAGTGTGACTTCGCAGTTCCACGTCGCAGCGCGCGTGCGCTGGCTACTGGACGTTCTCCTGTCCGATCGCGTGGAGGACATCGGCGAGCCAGACCAGGTGGTGGCCCACGGCTCGGCCCGGGTCGGCGAGTAGGTCTTCAAGGTGCTGCCAAGACTCGGACAGCTGCCCGATCGTGATCGTTCTCGGCTCATTGAGTACGTCGTACAGTTCGTCGCCCGGTACAGACCAGAAGTAGTCGTGTTCGAGCGCCACAGTGCCAGCTGACGTTTCAATGTGTCGCAGTACCAGCTCGAAGGCATGCCGGAGTTGACCAAGCGGGATTTGCAGAGGTTCGCTGTCCGTGCGCTCATCTTGTCGATCAGGGCCGTTGGGCCGAAGCGAGGAGTTCGGTACTGCCCCCGGTCCCGGCCAGGAACGGGAACGGGAACGGCCACCGCGTGACCACTTACGCCGTCGACCATCTCGGCAGCCGGGATGGGGCGCTGATCGTCGACGAGACCGGACGTATCGAGGCCAGTCAGGTCGGCGTCTTTCTCGCTTAAGCGACCGGCCGGGGACGGGCCCTGGATGCCGCGCCTGCGTGCGGATCTAGACCTGCGTGCGGATCTAGATACGCGAGTTGCGTACCGACTGCAATACCGCGCCGGCCAGGGAACGGGTGGCCCGCGGGAGCGACAGGTGCTCGTGCTCGCGGTACAGCTCCCGGTTGTACTTCACCAGGGACATCTTGTTGGAGGAAAGCGACCCCGCCTGCTGGACCCGGGGCGTGAGGGCCTTCTGATCGTTCCGTGTAGATGTCGCAATCCACACCGAACCCGAAGGCCTTCACCCGTTCAACATCCCCAAGCCGTGGGATCCGTCATTAACCCCCGGTGGACAGCACAGCTAGATCACCAGTGACAGCAGCAGGACGAGTGCGCCTGCGACGACCGAGATGATGGTCTCCATGACCGACCAGGTCTTGATGGTCTGGCCGACGTTCATGCCGAAGTACTCCTTGACCAGCCAGAAGCCTGCATCGTTGACATGGCTGAAGAAGAGCGAGCCCGCGCCGATCGCGAGGACGAGCAGGGCCGCGTGCGAAGTCGACATGTCGGCTGCGAGCGGTGCGACCAGGCCTGCGGCGGAGACCGTCGCGACGGTGGCAGAGCCGGTGGCGAGGCGGATGACGACGGCGATCAGCCAGGCGAGCAGGAGGGCGGGAATCGCCCAGTCCTCGGAGATCTGGAGGACCATCTGACCGACGCCGGAGTCGATGAGGGTCTGCTTGAAGCCACCGCCCGCGCCGACGATCAAGAGGATGCCCGCGATCGGGGCGAGCGACTTCTCGACGGTCGCGGTGATCTTGCCCTTGGAGAATCCGGCGGCGCGGCCCAGGGTGAACATGCCGACGATGACGGCGGCGAGCAGGGCGATCAGCGGCGAACCGATGACGTCGAAGACGCGCTGCACGGTGTGCTCGGGGTTGTCCACGACGATGTCGACGAGGGCCTTGGCCAGCATCAGCACGACAGGAAGAAGCATGGTGGCGAGGGTCGCGCCGAAGCTGGGCAGCTTGGCTGCGGTATTGCCGGGCTTGCCCGACTCACCCGTGGCGTCCTCCAGTTCCTCGGACGGGCGACGCGGAATCATCTTCTCGGGCACCGGGATGTCGACCCAGCGGGCCGCCACCTTGGAGAACAGCGGGCCGGCGATGATCACGGTCGGGATCGCGACGAGCACACCGAGGGCGAGCGTGACGCCCAGGTTGGCGCCGACCGCGTCGATGGCGACGAGCGGGCCGGGGTGCGGCGGGATCAGGCCGTGCATCACGGAGAGACCGGCGAGGGCGGGGATGCCGATGCGCATCAGCGAGTAGTTGCCGCGCTTGGCGACCATCAGTACGACGGGGATCAACAGGACGATGCCGACCTCGAAGAAGAGCGGCAGCCCGATGACGCTGGCGATGAGCACCATCGCCCAGGGCATGGACCGTCCGCCCGCTCTGGCGAGGATGGTGTCGACGATCTGGTCCGCTCCCCCGGAGTCGGCGAGGAGCTTGCCGAGGATGGCGCCGAGCGCGATCAGTACGCCGACGCCGGCGACCGTCGAGCCGAGCCCGGAGGTGAAGCTGGTGATGACCTTGTCGAGCGGGGCTCCCGCGAAGGCCCCGAGCGCGAGCGACCCGATGGTCAGCGCCAGGAAGGCGTGCACCTTGAACTTCGTGATGAGCAGGATGATGACGGCGATGCCCGCGAGCACGGCGATGCCCAGCTGGGCGTGGCCGGCCGAGGTGATCGGCTCCACGGCTTCTGCTGCCAATGTCTCGACGCTGAGACTAGTCACGGTGTGATCCCTTGCAGGAGGTGGGTTACGGGGAGGGGCGCGTACGTACGGGGGTGTTCGTACGCGTCGGGGCCCGGCGTCCGCGAGGCGGCGCGGGCGTCACTGTGGCGGTGACTGCGGGAACTTCGGGAGTACGGGGACTGCGTGATGAGGCGACTGCAGGATCCCGGGGCCGCCGTCCGGCTCCCCGTCCAGCGTGTGCAGGGCAGCTACGGCCCGCTCGGTGATCTCCTCGGGGCTGCCCGCGACGTCGACGTCGACGCCCGCCTCGTCCGGGCCGAGCGGCTGGAGCGTGGCGAACTGCGAGTCGAGCAGCGCGGTCGGCATGAAGTGGCCCTGGCGCTTCGACATCCGGCCCTCGATCAGCTCGCGCGAGCCGGTCAGATGGACGAAGACGATGCCCGGAGCGGCGGACCGCAGCCGGTCGCGGTAGCTCCGCTTCAGTGCCGAGCTGCTGACGACGCCGCCGAGCCCGGTCCGGCCGTGGGCCCAGGAGCCGATGGCGTCGAGCCATGGCCACCGGTCGTCGTCGGTCAGCGGGGTGCCCGCCGACATCTTGGCGATGTTCGCCTCGGGGTGGAAGTCGTCGCCCTCGGCATAGGGAACGCCGAGCTGTGCTGCGAGCAGGGGGCCGATCGTTGTCTTCCCGGTTCCTGCCACGCCCATGACTACGACGACGTGGGGGGTGTGCATTGCTGCCTCGCTGTCTTCATCGACATCTCGCACGGCGGCCGGTCGTGCGTCATGCCACTGAAACCCATTAGGTCAGAGGAATTCAAGAGCCTGTGACCTAAAAGTCATACTTATTGTGATCCGGGTCGCCTCGTAGGCTTACCCCATGACTGCACAGGCCCGAGGGCTGCACGCCCGCGTACTGGACACCCTCGGGCCCGCCATCACGGGAGGCGAGTACCCGCCGGGCAGCGTCCTGCGCACCGACGAGCTGTCCCAGGAGTTCGAGGTGTCCCGCTCCGTCATGCGCGAGGCGGTCCGGGTTCTGGAGTCCATGCACCTGGTGGAATCGCGGCGCCGGGTCGGGGTGACTGTGCTGCCCACCGCGGAGTGGAACGTCTACGACCCGCAGGTCATCCGCTGGCGCCTGGCCGGTGCCGACCGGCCTCGCCAGCTGCGCTCCCTCACCGTGCTGCGCTCCGCCGTCGAGCCCACCGCGGCCGGCCTAGCCGCCCGCTACGCCACCGCCGAGCAGTGCGCGGCCCTCACCGAGTGCGCCATCGGCATGGTCGCCAACTCGCGCGGACAGCGGCTGGAGGGCTATCTCCTGCACGACATCGAGTTCCACCGGACGATCCTCAGGGCCTCCGGCAACGAGATGTTCGCCCGCCTCGGCGACGTGGTGGCCGAGGTGCTCACGGGACGCACCCACCACCAGGTGATGTTCGAGGAACCGGACCCGGCTGCGGTCACCCTGCACGTCAAGGTCGCCGAAGCGGTCCGGGAGCGGAACGCCGTACGGGCCGAGGAGCTGACCCGCGAGATCACCATCGGCGCTCTGGAGGAACTCAACGTGCTCGCACCGTGAACCGCTTCCAGTGCGTCGCCGACCTCCACCACCGTGACGGCGTGAAGCGGTTGTGCAGCATCCTCGGCGTGAGCCGCTCGAGCTTCTACTACTGGCGCCGGACAGCCGAGGCCCGAGCCGCCCGGCTGGCGGCCGACGCACAACTGGCGGCCCGGATACGGGTGGTGCACCAAGAATCGGACGGCACCTACGGAGTCAGAGAATCACCGCCGAGCTCCGCGAGACAAGCGGTGAGGCGGTCAACCACAAGAAGGTCGCCAGGATTATGCGGGCGTCCGGGATCGAAGGGATCCGGTTGCGCCGCCGGCACCGCACCACCGTCCCCGATCCGGCGGCGGCCACAGCACTGGACCTCATCGGTCGCGACTTCAGTGCAGAGAAGCCCAACACGAAGTACGTCGGCGACATCACCTACCTGCCCATCGAGGCGGGAGGTTCTGCTACCTGGCGACCGTCATCGACCTCGCCTCACGCCGTCTGGCCGGCTGGGCGATCGCCGACCACATGCGCGCGGATCTCGTCACCGACGCCCTGGCCGCGGCGATCCGCACCCGCGGCAACCTTGCCGGATCGATCATGCACACCGACCACGGAGCCCGGTACACGAGCAGGGCATTCGCCGAAGCCTGCAGGTCAGCAGGGGTTCGGCGAAGCATGAGCGCGGTCGGGTCCAGCGCGGACAACGCACTCGCCGAGTCCTTCAACGCGACCTTCAAACGCGAGACGCTGCAGGGACGAAAGAGCTGGCCCGACGAACGCCAGGCCCGACTCGACGCCTTCCGATGGCTCCACCGTTACAACACCCGACGCCGCCACTCCCGCCTCGGACAACGATCACCGATCGCCTTCGAAAACGCCCTCCACCTCACACCAACTACGCTGGCACCAGCCGCATAACCCGTGTTCAGGATTCAGGGTCAAGGCCCGCCGGCAGACCCGTCCGCGTTCCGTTCCGGAGCCGCCACCTCAAGCGATGAAGCGCCGCCACAACACCACCCACGCCAAGATCCGCTGTGTCGGCGAGCAGCCCATGGCCACCCTCAAGGGCTGACGCCTCCTGCGGAAACTCCGATGCAGCACCAACCGCATCACCAACATCGTGAAGGCCGCCCTCGTCCTTCACCACGTGTCAGCGCGAGGTTGGAAAGAGCTCACAGTGCGATGGCGACTGGGAACACGAATGGGGCATGACCATCGAGACTCTCGACAACCCGGGCCGGGCCGTCAAGATTGATCTTGAGGAGACAGTCTTGGCGGACCGGGAGTATCCCCAACATCAGGTCACTCGGGATGAGCGCGACTGGGTCATGGCCTGGACGGCCGAGAGGGCGTTTCGCATCGCGTGTGGACCTGGCAACCTGACCGAGGCCCTCACGCTGTTCCGGGGCTGGGCAACGGTGAGCGTCCCGTAAGTGAGGCGACCGGAGATCCTGTCACGCTGCGAGCGCGGGTCGACCGCCCCATTCGAGCGGATGGGCAGCACACGGAGGTGACACCTCTCGGTAATGTGACATGCACAGGGCCACCCGGGGGCAAGTAGGCCTGCCGGGAGGCCGTTTGCCCGTCAGCCGATGAAAGGCCCACCGCGTGCGTTCCCCATCCATACCTCGTCCCTCTGCATCTGCACCCCCGCCCGGACGGGACCGGCGGCCGGCGGCCGGGCCCCGGGACAGATGCGGGAAGGGGCGGACCACTGGGGCAGCAGTGGCCGTACTGCTGCTGTTCGGTGGGGTGGCGGGCTGCGGAACCACGGGATCCGCCGGTAAGAACCCGTCGGCGAGCGGCACGCCCACCCCCTCGCCGACCCGCCCTGCGAGCACCGAGGCGGTCGAGATCCTGCGGGAGACCGTCCCCGAGGTCGACGGGGACGACTTCGTAGGGGCGAAGGGGACTTGGCTGGCAGGCACGACGTACGCCTCGGCCATCCCGTACGGGGTGGCGGGGTACGAGTCGGCCACTGGCCGCAAGCTGTGGACGCTGCCCCTGAGCGGAGACATCTGCGAATCGTCGCGCGATGCCAACCGGAGCGGACTGGTCGCTGTGGTGCACCGCGCCTCCAAAGACCCCGACGCCCTGTGCACGCAGATGAGCCTCATCAACCTGACCACCGGCACGCAGGTGTGGCGCAAGCCCGTCCCGGAGAGCGTCGCCGCCGGCTTCAACCTCAACGTGAATGTGGCATCGGGCATCGCGGCCGCCGGCTGGCCCGAGGGATCCGTTGCCTACCAGGCCACGCCCGCCGGACAGCAGGTGTGGAAGAGCGCTCCCGCGGGCTGCACGAACTCCGAGTATCACGGCACCGAAGCCCTCTACTCGGTCGCCTATTGCGACCGCACGTTCCGCGTGGAGCGGCGCGCCGGGGACACCGGGCGCGTCGAGTGGACGTATTCGCTCCCCCGAGGCGAGAAGGGCCCGAAAGCGGTCTGGGTGGTCTCCACCTCCCCGCTGGTCCTCGCCACGGTGACCCCGCCCGGAGAGGACTCCGACGTGGACGGTCCGGACAAGCTGCTGAGCATCACCCCGCAGGGCACGGTTGGGGCCACCATCGACCTCGGCAAGCGCAAGTACGAGACCGGGTGCACGGACGGTGACGGTACCTGCGACGGCGTCGTCGTCAGCAAGGGCACGATCTACCTCGCCACCCACGCAAAGAATTTCAGTGTGCCGAACGCACTGGTGGCCTTTGACGCCGGGAGCGGGGCCCGCAAGTGGAGCGCTCCCGCCCCCGGATCGGGCACGTACATCCCGGTGCGGTCGCAGGACGGCGAGCCGATGGCCTACCAGAGCTCAGAGCCTCTGCGAGGCCCCCGGCTGGTGCGCATGGACCGCGAGACCGGTCACCAGACCCTCGTCCTGCGCATGCCCCCGGAGAAGAACATGGACTCGTCCCTGCTGGTGACAAAGACCGGCGCTGAGCCCGCCCTGTACGCGCACGGACGGCTGCACCTGCACCACGGCGGCTCCTACCTGCCCGGCGACGCCGGCAAGATACTGATGAGCGCCATCTACGCCCCGAAACCGTCCGCTTAGGGGCCAGGTCTCCGTCCGCTTCGGAGCCCCGTACCCCTTTGCCGGGTAGTCCGACACGGCTCGAAGCGCAGTCAGGGCCGCTCTGTACACCCCAGGAACGGGATACGGAGCGGCCCTTCGTCGTGTCAGGGCGCGGCGTCACGGGGAGGGTGCCGCACCCTATGGCCAGTAGCGATGTCGTACCCCGTTCGCGAGGATCTCCGCTCACCCTGAGTACCTTGGCCCCGCGCAACCACCAGGTATGACGGCAACGCCCTCGTCGCTGTTGCCGACGATGTCCGCCGGAAAGCGTCGAGACGACCGTGTCTCGGCGCTCACCCGCCTCCTGCCCCGGGTTCCCCGCTGTGCTGCGCATGGCTGCGGCTCACCAGGCGACACGGGGCGGATTACGGCCCTCGATCAGTGCCCGCGTGAAGTCCCACGGGAGGCGAGTACGGTCCCGCGCTATTCCGAAGCTACCGTGGTGTCCGTACCTTTCGCGGCCCGCCTTCTGGGCTTTCGTCTCCGAGTTGAGCCCTGTTCAAGAGGCCGAAGGACCGGGATTAACGGCGAGCTTCTTCAGCGGTGCCGCTCCAGTGTGAGGATGGCCTTGGCGATTGACGTCATGCGGTTGGGGCTGCAGCGGGACCTGCGGAAGATCCGCCAGGACTTCAGGCGGGCGACGCCGCGTTCGTCGGGCGCGCGTGCTAGGGCCTGTCTGATCTGACAAATGATTACCCCGTGGACTCGCGGAGCCAGAGGATCAAGGAAGCCAGGACAACTCCGGCACGGTAGCGGTCGCCGAGCTTGTCGAACCGGGTCGCGATCGCGCGGAACTGCTTGAGGCGGGCGAAGCATCGTTCGACGACGTTGCGGTCGCGGTAGGTGACCTTGTCGAAGGCCGGCGGCCGGCCGCCGAGGGCTCCGCGTCGGTGGCGGTTCGCCGCCTGGTCGCGGCGCTCGGGGGTCGTGGCAGCGATGCCCCGGCGCCTCAGCAGATGGCGGATGGCCCTGCTGGAATACGCCTTGTCACCCAGCACACGGTCCGGTGTCGTGCGCGGGCGGCCCGTGCCGAGGCGCGGGGTGCGGATGCCGTCGAGGACCTGGCCGAACGCCGTCGCGTCGTTGACGTTGCCGGGCGTGAGCACAATCGACAGGGGCAGGCCCCGGCCATCGACGGCGAGATGGACTTTGGTGGTCAGTCCGCCTCGGGAGCGGCCGAGGGCCTGGCGCGCCTGCGAGCGGCCCGGATCGTCCAGTTCGTCCCCGTTCGCATCCCCTTTTTGCGGGCGCCGACTGCGTGCTGGTGGGCTCGGTTGATGGTGGAGTCGACGGAGACGGTCCATTCGACCCGGCCCACCGCGTCATCGCGGACCTGAACGTGCTCCAGCAACCGTGCCCAGGTGCCGTCCGCCTCCCAGCTGGCGAACCGCTCGTAGACGGTCTGCCACGGCCCGAACCGGTCGGGAAGATCCCGCCACGGAGTCCCGGTCCGCAGCCGCCACAGCACCCCGTTGACCACCTGCCGGTGATCACGCCACGGACGGCCCCGTCCGTCCACCTAAGGCAAAAGGGGCTCTATCCGCCTCCATGCCGCATCCGTCAACTCACCTCGACCTGCCACAAGATCAATTATCAGACCGGCTATAGAGTCCTGCCCGTGGCGAATCATCAGGACGAGACCAGGACGGCCTACGACGGTGTCGTCGAGCTGTACGCATCGCTGTTCGCAAACCGGCTGGAAACACAGCCTTTCTCCCGGGCCATGATCGGCACCTTCGCCGAACTGGTGCGCGCGACGGGCAACCTGCGGACAGCGGACGTCGGGTGCGGGCCCGGACATCTGACAGCCATGCTGCACGAACTCGGCCTGGACGCCTTCGGACTAGACCTTGCCCCCGGCATGGTCGACCACGCCCGGCAGGCCCATCCGGCGCTGCGCTTCCAAGAGGCGCGGCTGGAATCCCTGCCGATCGAGGACGCCGCGCTCGGCGGCGTACTGGCCCACTACTCAATGATTCACACCCCTCCGGGGGAACTACCGGAGCTGCTCGCCGAACAGGTACGCGTCCTGGCACCGGACGGTCTGCTCCTGGTCTCCTTCTTCGGGACCGACGGACAAGAACCGGTCCGGTTCGACCACAAGGTGGCGCCCGCCTACAGCTGGCCGGTGGATCGCCTCGCCGAACTGCTGGGCGATGCTGGGCTCGATCCCTTCGCCCGGCTGCTCCACGATCCATCCTCTGATCGGGGCTTCCTCGACGCCCATCTACTGGCCCGCCGTTCGTAGCCACTGCCCAGTCCCCCCCCAGCCGATCGGCGCACCTCCGGATTGCCAGCTCAGCCGAATCTCGCTGATCAGACCGGAATTGTCAGACACCCCCTAGGGCCAGGCCACGGGTGCGGGTCCTGTCGGTGGGAGTGAGTTCCTGCAGGGGCTTGCGTTAGATACCTGTGGTCAGCCGCGGGCCGGCGCCCTGGTAGACGAGATCAGCCACGATGGGAACGCCCTGGCGCTCGCAGATTCGGATGATCCGGTGGGTGCGGGCGGCGGTCAGGTCGTGGGTGCGGCCAGGCAGGGCGGGCGAGAGCCACAGCAGCCGGCCATCGGGATCGGTGACGATCTGCACGTTCACGCCGTGGCGGCGGTGCTTGTGGAAATAGCCGGCCCGGCCGTCACCGACCCGGTCGCATGCGGCGAGGGTGCCGTCGCGCAGGACGAAGCCGGGTTCGTGCTCGCGCAGCGTCTTGAGCACGCCCGGTGCACGGGCGGCGAGAAGGTCGACGACCGCGCTGGTGCAGGCATGGGCGGTGGACTCGCTGATCCCGAAACCGGCGGCGATCTTCGCCAGAGTGGTGTGTTCGCGCAGGTACACCAGTGCCACCATCGCGCGCTGTGACGGGCGGAGCTTGCAGCGCCGGTGGGCCTTCCCCCAAGAAGGTGGGCACGCGGTTATTGATCACGCGGCGAGTGTGAGTCCAGCGGCGTGGTGTCGGCGTTCGTATTCGCCGGAGCTGAGGTGGCCGTTGGCGGAGTGTCGGCGGCGGGTGTTGTAGCGGGTCAGCCAGGTGAAGACGGTCTGTCGGCAGTTGCCGGCATCGCCGTAGGCGGGGGCTCCTTGGGGGTTTCGCGTTTCGGGGAGGCGTGGAAGCTTTCGCAGGCCTCATTGTCGGCGCTGGTGCCAACCGTGCCCGTCGAGCGGGTCACCCCGGGCTGGTCGCAGAGTTCGGCGTAGGCCCTGGATCCGCCCTGGGCTCCGTGATCGGAGTGGAACACCGATCCGTCCCGCGAGCCGCGGGCCGAGGCGGCCATCCGCAACGCGTCGGCAACCAGTTCCGTGTGCATGTGAGGGGCGATGGACCAGCCCACGGTCTTACGGCTGAAGCAGTCCAGCACGGTCGCGAGGTAGAGGAACTCCCCTTCTGCGAGCGGGAGACAGGTGATGTCGCCCATGTACTTCTGCCCCGGCTCGATGGCGGTGACGTCCCGCTGGAACAGGTCTTCAACCGGTGAGCTCGACGGGTCGGGGCAGGTGGTGCGGACGCACCTGCGCAGCCGGATGCCGGTGATCGAGTACGCCTGCATGATCCGGGGACCCGCTTCTCGTTGACCACATGTCCTTTGCCACGGAGCTCGGCGGTCACGCGCGGGGAGCCGTAGGCGCCGCCGGACCCACCGTGGACCTCGCGGATCTCCTCGGCCAGGAGACGGTCCCGGCGTTGGCGGGTGGCCCGGGACTCGGCACCGGCGAGCCACTTGCAGTAGCTGGACCGGTTGACGTCCAGGATCTGGCAGAGCCGCTTCACCTCGTAGGTGGCCCGGTGGTCGTCAACGAACTGGTAGCGGCTGGTCACCAGTTGGTCTCTCCGGCGAAATACTTGGCCGCCTTGCGGAGGATGTCCCGCTCGGTGGCGAGCTTGCGCTCACTGGCCGGACTCGTACGGGGCCACGGCATCGGCCTTGAATTCGTCCGGTAGTCCTTCAATGCCATCGGTGGTCTTCTCGCTTCCTCCGGATCAATCAAGATCCAGTATCAGCGTATCCACCACTCAGGGGGAGGCCCCAGCTGTCCATCGCCAGGCTGATCAGCCCCTGCTGAGTGATGCCGAGCAGACCGTCGGCATGGAGGTGGCGATGGTGCAGCCGGAGCTCCTCGACGCTGACACCGACCGTCTGCGCGAACTCTGCGATCGGAATGAGGCTGCCGGTTTCGCCGTCGGGATTCATCAGTCCGATCTGGTCACCTCGCATCACCTCGTCCAGCAGAGCAGCCGATTCGGGCACTCTTCCCCCGTAGACGGGAAAGGGCTCTTCCATTTGCGCGAAGAAGACGACCGTCTCCGACGGAGCGAAAGCCTTGAGGTCGAACCGCCCCGTTTGCGGATGCGGAATCAAAGGCTCGCCCCACCACACCTTTTGACCGCCGCCGTTCCCTCAGCGGCAAGCGCTTTGGGACTTGCCGGGCTTACTTCGTCCCATGACCGCAGTTGTGGAGTGCTGCTCAGGTCGCTCACATCCACATCGGAACTCGGCAGGAGTATGTTCGTCCTACTGCGCGTCGTTCATGCCTTCCCCTCCCGGAGCCAGGGGACTCACACCCGTCCGTCTGCGCGGCCGAGGTGGCGGACGGCAACACGGCATCCGCAACCTCCCGGGAGCGAAGACATGACGGGGCACGACTCCCACGAAATCACCACCCCTACTCCTGACCAGGGGAAACGCTGCCCTCAGTTCCGGAAAGGCAACAACTTCTTATCGCCAGCCAGCCACGATGCTGGCCGCTGCAGCAAAGTTGGCGTTCCGGATGCACTGCCGGATTTGACCCTCCTCTGCCTCCCGACCCAGTGCGGACAGGGCGTCGGCCACTGTGGCGAGGGTGACGGGAAGGTATGCCGTGAAGCCTTCGGGGAGTTTCACCGCCAGCTTGTCGTAGAGAGAAAATGCCTCGGTGGCTGTTCTCAATGCCGCATCCTCTTCTTCGTGGAGGTGCAGCCGGATCCCGGCGTGAATGTGAAGCGTTCTGGCTAGCTCGGAAGTGAAGAAGGTATTCGCCTCCGACAGTTTTCGATAGTGCAGGACCGCCTCATCGGATGCCGCCAGCGCGTCCTGTCTCTCGCCCACTTTCGCCAGCTGGTAAGCGAGGTTGCTCAATGACATGGCGTAACGCTCGCCGTAGGAAGCCCAGTTGTCGCTCGCCAGTCGTTGGTGGATCTGTACGGCTTCGCCTGTGGCTGCGAGTGCTTCGTCCATGCGCTCGTGCAGTGACAGCCGGAGTCCAAGGTTGCTCAGCGCGTTGGCGAGGTCCGGCTCGTGAGCCACACGGTTGGTACTTGTCAGTGACCGGTTGAGTTTCACGGCCTCCGAGGCGTTGGTCAGCGCCTCGTCGTCGCGATCAACCTCTGCCAGTATCAGCCCCAGGTTGGTGAGGGCCGCGGCGAGGTCCGGCTCGTACATTTCCTGGTTGGCTTGAACCAACTGCCGGTAGAAGTGGACTGCGGCCTCACCGTAGAAAACGGCTTTGTCGAACCACCGGATCCGCATCATCTGTGTGCCGAGGGTGTTGGCGGAGTCGGCCAGTCCCGGTAGGGAGTCAGCCGGGTTTTCCTCGTAGAGGGCTTTTCGGATCATGAAGGCTGACACGGAGACTTCAACAGACTGGCGAAACCTGTCGAGCTTCTCCAGAACCATGCTCAGGTTGTTCAACGCGATGGCATAACTACGCCGCTCATCCCGGGTCTCCAAGTGACGAGACCGGATCTCGACCGCCGTCTCCAGTGCAGCCAGTGCTTCCTCCAGTTGTCCCAGCTCGGCCAGCACGGTGCTGTGCTGACTCAGCGCATAGGCCAAATCGCCTGCCTCCCCGGTGTGTGTCTCGTCCAGGCGCCGTTGAATCGTGACGGCTTGCTCGGAGGAGATCAGGGCGTCCTGAGGGTGGCCGAGGCGGGAGAGGAGGACTGCCTGGTGGCTGAGAGACCGTGCAAGGCGAGGCAGTTGGGCGGGCTGTTCCAGCGCGAGTCGCCGGCGGATGCGGACGGCCTTCTCATTGGCCACCAGAGCTTCCTGGTTCAAGCCCGCCTGACCGGCGCTCACGGCCAGTTCGGAGTACAGGTCGGCTTGCTCCGCCGGATCGGAGGTGTGGGACAGAAGGCGGCAGGTTGTCCTTCTGACGATCGCCGCCATTCCTGGCGCAAGTTCTGGATAGGGCCCGCTGGGAAAGCAGAGCTGAATGCCCTGCAACACCTGCGGGTCCATTTCCGGGATGTCTGCCAGGGAAATGAGCGCTGCGCTGCCGGCGGCGACGGCCAGCGCAGGGTCGTCGAGCAGGATTTCATTGAGGTGCTCCGCGACGTGTGACCAGCGCCCTGGGGACGCTGCTGCGGCCAGGAAGCCGAGGGCCCGGGGAGTCCAGGGCGCGGCATAGCCCTTCGGAGTCCTGGCAAGCAGTTCCTGGATGGTGGTGCAGGCCCAGGCCTGGGCTGGGTAGTCGGCGTGGTGGCCGGGCAGGCTGAGGGCGAGGAAGTCTTCTGCGAGCCGGTCCGGGTAGAGGGGCTCCAGTGCGGAGAGACGCGTCGGGTCGTTCGGCGGGCGTGGTACCAGGGGTGGGTAGCAGCGGGCGTGATCGACTGCCACCTGCTGTGCGCCGGGGGCGAGTTGCAAGCTGTCGAGTACTCGGATGGCGCGTGCCCGGGGCAGTGCTCCGGTGAGGGCGGCGGTGAACACACTCCGTTCCATGGATGCGGGCGGGGTGCGGTAGGGGCGCCGGCCCGGGGTGAGTTCGTGGGTGCCGTCTCCGTAGAGTTTCGCCCAGTGGAGGTGCTCGCGGTCCAGGAGATACAGCGTGAGGCCTTCGGGCGTCCGAGGGGGGCTGCGTCCCTGGTCCGCGGCGTCCACGGCGACCAGCGCAGCCATGTGCACGGTGAGGGTCAGGCCCATCTCCGGGTCCGTCAAGGGGCTGGGAGATGCGAGGTGGGTGGTGTCCTGGAGGCCGTAGCGGATGGCGAAGGCGTTTCGGGCGGCGGTGAACATCTCCAACCGGCCGGCCTGCCCGTCCGGCAGAGAGCCCAGCTGTGTAGTGGAGACATCCACCTGGCTGTTGGCCAGGGTGGCACGGAGGGGTGTCCAGGCTTCCGCCCCGCGGGCAAGCAGGAGGATGCGGGTCGGAATCGGTTGGTAGAGCAGGGCGTTGCTGAACAGCCAGGTGAGGTGCGAGAGCGGCCACTGGTCGGCGTAGTCGACGATCAGGAGGACTCCCGCGGCGTCGGTCAGGCGCAGGTCTTCCTGCATGCTGGGTGACGGCCAGACCAGGCCCGGGCCGTGGAGTGCGGTGACAGCCTTCCAGCCAAGTGCCGTGCATTCTGCGGCCAGTTGGTCCGCGAGGCGGGTCTTCCCCTGCCCTCCGGGCCCGTGGAGCCAATGTACGGCCAGGCGCGATCCCTTGTCCCGCCACTCGCGCAGGTCGGCGAGCTCGTTCTGGCGGCCGGTGAAGTCGACGATCTGGAAATGGGCGTTCAGCATGCGGCTGGGCAGCTCCCGCAGGAACCCGGCATCCGAATCGGGCGGGGGCCTGCGGTTTGCCAGCAGGTAGACGGGCACACCGTCGCCGAAGACGTGGATATCGGCTCCCTGCACTCCGTGACCAGTACCGCTCTCCACCCTGACGGTCTGCTGCGAAGTGACGGGCCGACGGTCCCTGCCCTTCCGGAATTTCACCGGTTGCCCTCTGCGTCGTCCCCGTGCAGAGTCCTCGGCGGAGAAGGGAGCGGCGCCCCTGTGGCGCCCGTCTCGTGGTGGGTGACATGTCCGTTCATGGACGCGTAACCGGCACCGCCGTTGATCACAATGGTCTGCTGCTGGTGGGGCTGTCCGGGGCGGCCGTGGCCGGGCGGGCCGGGCACGGGGGTCGGATTCTCCCGCCGCGCCCCACGCACGGAGCAGACCAGGCCTGCTATGGCCACGAACAGCGCCAGAACGCTGGCAATCTTGTCTGCCTGGTCCCAGCCCACCACGATCAAATAGGCCACCAGGGCCGCCGTTGAGGTACCTGCCGCTGCGCCACCGGCCCACGCCTGAACCTGCCCTGTCATAGCCGTATGGTGTCCAGACGCCGACGGGCTGGAACCTCTATGGCACACCGGCGACGGCCGCGTGGGTGCCCGCGACCGTGAGGGCGTCCGGCATATAGGGCGGGCAGCGGCCAACCGGTGCCGGGTCACAGGCAGTCGAACACGGCAGCTGTCGCAGAACAGCGCAGACCCGTCCGTGCGTATCGCGGTGGCCTACAACCGCCACGTCACCCCCGAAACCCGGGACCGGCTGCTCGCACTGGTGGAGACCGAGGACGCGGCCGGCAGCATCGACGCCGAAGTCGCTCTGCGCTGGTCGCCCCACGAGCCGGGCCGGCTGCGCACCGCACCCCTCACCGAACGGCTGACCTACCTGAACAGCCCGCACCCGGCGTTCCGGCGAGCACTGGCCGCGGGCCGGGATCTGCCGGATCACGCCTGGCAGAGGCTGGACGACGACCCGGACGTATCCGTCCGCCGCGTCGCCGCCCGCCGACCCGGCACACCACCGCAAGTCCTGTTGCGGCTGCTCCGCCACCATGGCGAGACCTCCCACATCCGACCGCTACTGGGCGACGTTCGCGGCGCTTGGGGTGACCCCGCTGGCCTTCCTGCTCCACATCGCGTTCATCGTCGCCTTCGGCATGCTGTTGGACACGCTGGTGGTGCGCTCCCTGCTCGTACCGCCGCTGGTGTGGGACATCGGGCGCAGGGCGTGGGCGCCCGCCGCTCCTACTCGGCCGTTCTCGCGCGAAAGGCGCGCCGGTACGCTGCCGGGGTCGTGCGCAGTGCCGTGTGGAAGCGGCGGCGAAGGTTCACCGCCGAGGAGAGGCCGACGCGGTGGGCGATGGTTTCCACCGGGAGGTCCGTTTCCTCCAGCAGGGCCCGGGTGGCGTCGATACGGCGGTCGAGGAGCCAGCGGCCGGGGCTGACGCCCAGTTGTTCGGTGAAGCGCCGAGTGAGGGTGCGGGCCGAGACCTGCGCGTGGGCGGCCATGTCGGCGACGCTGACCGGCTGGTCCAGGCGTGCGGTGAGCCAGTCCAGGAGCGGGGCGAGGGAGTCGGTGACGGGGGCGGTGGCAGGCAGTTCGGCGTACTGGAGCTGACAACCCTCCCGGTGCGGCGGCATGACCAGCCGACGGGCGACGCGACGGGCGTACGCGGCCCCCTGGTCGGCGCTCACCAGGTGCAGGCACAGGTCCAGGCCGGCCGCCGAGCCCGCGCTGGTGGCGACGTCGCCGTGGTCGACGTACAGCGCCGCGGGGTCGACCCGTATCTGCGGGAACCTGGTGGCCAGTTCGGCACTGCGGGCCCAGTGGGTGGCGGCCCTGCGGCCGTCGAGCAGTCCGGCGGCGGCGAGCACGAAGGCTCCCGTGCAGATGCTGACGACGCGAGCCCCGCGCACGTGTGCGCGGCGGACCGCGTCGGCCACCGGCTGCGGCACCTCGGTTCCCGGCGGCTGGTCCCAGCCGGGCACCAGCACGGTGTCGGCGCGTTCCAGCGCGTCCAGGCCTGCCGTGACCGTCAGGTCGTAGCCAGCCCGGGTGCGTACCCGGCCGGGGCGCTCGGTGCAGACCTCGAAGGCGTAGCGGACGGGGATGTCCGGGCCGTGCTCGCCGAACACCTCGCTCGCGCAGGCCAGCGCGAGTGCCGACTGCGGGGGCCCCACCAGGGCCACGATCCGGTGCCGCGCCGGGAGGGGTGACGGCAGACTGGGCACCATGGCGGGAAAGTACCTCATCATGTCGTTCCGGACACTGGGGCGACCAATTGGTCTGAACCATTATGTGTGCGGTGACCACTTCAGAAACCCCCGCTCCGGAATCCCCCGCCGCCGAGGCTCCCGCTCCGGACTCGAAGGCATCGGCGGCTCTTCGCATCCCGCTCTGGGACCGGCGCTTCACGCTCTTCTTCACCGCCCGTACGGTCTCGCAGTTCGGCGACGCGATGATGCCGGTGGCCGCCGCGCTCGCGGTCGGCGCGGTGTACGGGATCTCCGGGGTCGGCCTCGTGCTCGGCACCTGGACCGGCACCTTCGTCCTGCTGGTCCTGTTCGGCGGGGTGTTCGCCGACCGGTTCGGGGCGCGCCGGATGATGGTCGGCGCGGATCTGGTCCGGGTGGGCACCCAAGGGGTGCTGGCCGTCGCGTTCTTCGCCGGGACGCCCCCGTTCTGGCTGCTGGTGACCATGTCGGCACTCGGCGGCGCGGCCGTGGCGATGTTCCTGCCGGGGATGAACGGAATGGTTCCGCTGGTCGCCCGCGAGCCTCAACGAGCCAACGCCACGCTGAAAGTGGCCGACGCGCTCGCCCACTTGCTCGGTCCGGCCCTCGCGGGACTACTGATCGCACTGACCAACGCCGGGATCGTGTACACGATCGACGCCGGCACCTTCGTCCTCAGCGCCCTGTGCCTGGCACTGATCCGGCTCGCCCCGCATACCGACAATTCCCTTACTCAGAAAGGTCGTTCACTTCGGCGGGACCTGCGTCAGGGCTGGCGGGAGTTCCGTGCGCGCACCTGGATGTGGGCGGTGATCCTGATCTGGATGTTCTACGGAGTTCTGGTCTTCGGCCCGCTCGTACCACTCAGTTCGGCGCTCGTCGGCGCACGGCTGGGTCCGGACGCGTACGGACTCGCGGTGTCCTTCCTCGGCGTGGGCACGGTGCTCGGCGGCGTGCTGGCCATGCGGGTGCGCCCGGCCAGGCCGCTGGCCGCCGGTGCGGTGGCGATGGCCCTGTTCACCGTGCTGCCCCTGTGCGTGGCGCTGGACGCCGGGCTGCCGGTACTCCTCACCGGCCACGTACTCGGCGGTGGGGCGATGGCGTTCTGGTCGGTGATGTGGGCGACCAGTGTGCAGACCCACACCCCGCCCGCGGTCCTCAACCGGGTCACCGCCTACGAGCTGGCGGGTTCGGTGTCGGGCATCGCGATCGGTCAGATACTGGCCGGCCCCGCTCTCGCGCTGGCCTCCCCCGCGCGGCTGCTGATGGTCTCAGCGGGCGCGTGCCTGGTCGGTTGCGCGGCGCTGTTCGCCATCCCCGCGATACGTATGCTGCGCCGCGCTACTCCCCCGGCCGCAGGCTGACGATTCCTCGGCAGCGGACCCAGGCGCACAGGCTGCTGACGCGGTACGCGGCAGGATCGACTGGAAATATTGCCTGGGTCTGGAGCTGCACGATTCCGGCTTCGACGCCTCGGTGCTCAGCAAGTTCCGCAGCCACCTCGTCCAGGACGACCAGGAAGACCGGATGCTGTCCCGCACCCTTGAGCTGCTGGCCGGCCGTCAACTGCTGGGGGCCGGGGGCGTGCAGCGCACCGACGCCACGCATGTGGTGGCGAACATCCGGCTGCTGAACCGGCTGGAGCTCGTGGTGGAGACGATGCGGGCGGCGCTGGAGGCCTTGGCGGCAGCCGCGCCGGGCCGCGCGCCGTATGCCCCCGGCATGGCTGCGCGAAGAAGCACTACGCGCTGCGGGCCGGAGTCGAGGGCACCATGGCCCAGGCGTCCAGCCGCTGCGATGTCCACCGAGCCCGCTACCGCGGGCTCGCCCGCACGCACCTCCAGCACGTACTCACCGCGACCGCCCTCAACCTTGTCCGCACCGACGCCTGGCTCTCCGGGATTCCCCCGGCCGGGGCCTGGACATCACGCCTCACCCGCCTCCACCAAGCACTCACGGCCACCATGTGAAGAGACCAGCAGGGTCAATCACGGGGAAACCTCACCCAGTGGCAGCTTGACAACCCCGCCCCTGGGCGGTGAGGGGCCGGGGGCCGGCCCCTCACCGCCCGTATGAGCCTCTGGAGCTCACCCCCGGCGCGATCCCCGGTACCGGAGCCCGTACCCGCGCTCGTACAACGGGTTGGCCGTGTCGTCCGGTACGTCGCCGAGCTGGGCCTCGACCTCCTTCTGGGAGGACGGCAGTTCGAAGGGCAGCTTGCCCTCGGGGCTGCGCTCGCCGAAGACGGTCTCCAGGAGCACCTCGTCCGAGACGCCGTAGTTCGCCAGGACCGCGTCCGCGTCGCGGGCAACGTCGGTCAGTACCAGCGGCCGGTCCAGCTTGGGCACCGCGACGGTCGGGGTGCCGCTCTTCGCCGCCGCCTTGAAGGCCTTGTACGCCGGGTCGGTGGCGCTGAACTCCAGGCCGGTCAGGTCGGATCCGCCACGCGGGTCGGAGAGCCGTACGAGTGCCAGGTCGGCCTTGGCCGGGTCGGTGACGACGCGCAGCCCACGGGCCTTCGCCTCGTCGGCGGAGACGCCGTACAGGTAGACGTCACGCACCTGGGAGCGCTTGGCGGGCAGCGTACGGTCGCCCTTCCGCCCCGCACTGTTCTTCAGCAGCGTCAGCGACTGGGCCTGCGCCTTGTCGCCGAGCGCCTGGAAGGCACCGTTGCCGACGAGGCGTCCCGCGGCCTTCTCGTCCACGTAGGGGGTCTCGAAGAGGCCGAGCTGGAACTTCTGCTCCAGCACCCGCCGCGCCGCCTCGTCAACCCGCTTCTGGGTGACGAGTTTCTGCTGGACGGCCTGCACGACGTACGCCGGCTCGTCGCTGCCGCCGATCTGGTCGACGCCCGCGTTCAGGGAGAGCGCGAAGCGGTCCAGCACGGTCTTGTCCTCGACACCCCACGACATTCCGACGCCCCACGACCCGAAGAAGGGGGCCGGCGGCTTGGTGTTGCGGCACACCTCGGGACACGTGCCGGTGATACCCCAGTCGGACACGATGACGCCGTCGAACTTGTACGTCCCGCGCAACAGGTCCTTCAGCAGGTAGGAGTTGAAGCCCGCGCCCACCTGCTCCAGCTTCTGCCCTTTGTGGGTGAGGTCCTTGAGGATGGAGTACGTCGGCATGATGCCGGAGGTGTTCGCCGCGAACGCGCCCTTGAAGGGCGTGATGTGGTCCTTGAAGTTGTTGCCGGGGAAGGTCGCGTAGCGGCCGTAGTAGTAGTGGCTGTCGTAGCCGTTCGCCTGGGCGCCGTAGCCCACCCAGTGCTTGGTGACGGTGGCGACGCTGTCCTTTTCCAGGCCCTTGGAGCCGCCCTGGAGGCCCTTGACGTAGGCGTTCACCTGGCGGCCCGCGTCCTCGGGGTCGGAGCCGAAGGTTCCGTTGATCCGGGTCCAGCGGGGCTCGGTGGCGATGTCGGCCTGCGGCGAGAGGCCCTCGGTGATGCCGACGGCGCGGTACTCGCGGCGGATGACGTCACCGAGCTTCTCGGTGAGCTTCGGGTCGTCGGTGGCGCCCATGCCGATGGCGTCCGGCATCGCGGTCGTGCCCGCACCGGCGACGGTCTGGCCCTCGACGACGGCGAAGCCGTTGCGCGGGTCGGTGGAGATCATCACCGGAATGCCCAACCGCTGTTTCTCGGCGACCAGTTGGACCTGGTTGCTGGCCGCGGCGACCTCCTCGGGGGCGGCCGACAGGCGGGTGATGGCCGTGGTCACGTGGCGATCGCCGACCAGCTGGGCCAGCTTGGCAGGGTCGTAGGCGGTGCCCGCGGCGGTGAGGGTGCCGTGGACCAGGAGTCCGGCCTTCTCCTCAAGGGTCATGCGCGAGAGCAGGTCCCGGGCGCGTGCGCTGTCGCTCAGTCGCCAGTCCTCGTACGGAGTGAGGCGGCCATTGCGGTCGAGGTCGCGGAAGCGCAGGCCCTGCGACGTGATGAGGGGGGCTTCGCGGGTACTGAGTCGGGGCTGATGGGGCGGTTGGCCATGGGCCTGGGCGGCCGGGCTGAGGATGCCGGACTGGGCCACGAGTGCGGCCGCCGTGACGACGGCAGCCGCCGAGGCCACCCGTCTCGCTCCGGTAGCGCCGCCAATACCTGAACGCATGAGGTTCCTCTCCATTGAGGTGCGCAATGTCTCCAACATGTGAAGTGGTGACTCGCGTCAGCGGCCTCAACGTAGGCGATCAGATTCAGACGTCACAAGAGATAAGCAGCAACCACATCCCTTGAGTTCAACTCATGGCGCTGCTAAGGGTTATGTGCCACAACGAGCGCGGCCCTTTCCGCAGAGGCCGGCGGATCGGATGGGGTCCCGTTGCGGGGTGGCGGCGAATCCAGGTTCGGCTCGGTACGGCGGCGGGGCGCTTCGGCGTCGCGTCCCGCCGCCGTCACCGGCCCGGTGGAGGGGCCGGTTCCGTCGTCACCGTCCTCCACGGTGACGACGGGGTCGGGGGGAGGGCCGCTCAGGCGGGGAGGGCCCATTTCTGGTTGGCTCCGGTGTGGCAGGCCCACAGGTGGAGCCTGGTGCCGTCGACCGAGGAGCCCCCGGCCGCGTCCAGGCACTTGCCCGACTGCGGGTTCCTGAGAGTTCCGTCGGCCTGCGGGACCCACTTCTGGGCGCCGGTGTTGTTGCACCCGTACAACTGGATCTTGGTGCCGTCGGCCGTGCCGCTGCCACTGACGTCCATGCACTTGCCGAGTGCGCGCAGGGTGTTGTCCGCGGCGACCGTCCATTTCTGGGCGGGCGTCCGGTTGCAGGTCCACAGCTGGATCTGGGTGCCGTCCGCACTGGAACCGTTGGAGACGTCGACGCACTTGCCGCCGATGCCGGTGAGGGCGCCTTCACGGGGGCCGGTGGTGCCGCCGAGTTCCTTGATGCGGATGTTGCGGAAGGACACGTCGTCGCCGTCGCCGTGGTTCTGCAGGCCGATGTGGCCCTGGAGGAGACTGCGGGCGGGGTCGGTGTTGGTGAAGTCGTTGATCTTCCGGCCGTTGAGGAAGAGCTGGAGCCGCTCGCCCTCGACGCGGATCTCGTAGGTGTTCCACTCCCCCGGCGGGTTCAGGGCCGCGTCACGGACGGCGAGGTCGGCGGACTTGTAGCCGTAGACGGCGCCGGTGGTGCGGTCGGCGGCATCCGTGGCGTCGATCTGGATCTCGTAGCCGTTGTTGACGGCCGACCACGGGTCGTCGGAGGCCGGGAAGCCCACGAAGATCCCGGAGTTGTCGTCACCCGCCTGGCGCCAGTCGAGCTTGAGGGAGTACGACTTGAGCTCCTTGGCCTGGTACCAGAGCATTCCCAGGCCGCCCTGGGAGGTCAGGGTGGCGTCGCTGTGGGCGAAGGAGCCGGGACCGGCCTGCTTCCACCCGGCGGTGCCCGCCGAACCGAAGAGCGTGGTGTAGCCGCTCTCCGCGCGGCAGTCGGCCTCGGTCATCTCCGAGGCCCAGCGGATGCCGCCGAGCAGGTGGCGGCGGAACGCGGGGTCGGCGTAGGAGGCCTCGGTGTGGCCGCCGCCGGTGTAGAAGGCTCGCCCGCCCAGGTAGTCCTTGCACCAGGCGATCGGGTGGTCGCCGCCCATCGCGCCGCCGCTGTAGGTGGACTCGTCGAGCGAGGCCAGGACGTGTGCGGTGCTGCGCGGGTTGGTGCGGTAGTCGTACCACTCGTCGGTCCGCTGCCAGGTGGATCCGAGGTGGGCGGTGGCGTCGTGCGCGCGGTCCTCGACCTTCACGGTGGCGGGCTGGATGTGCGGGTGCGACTGGAACAGGGCGCCGGCCAGGCCCGCGTACCAGGTCCAGTCGTACTCGGTGTCGGCCGCCGCGTGGATGCCGACGTATCCGCCACCGGCCCCGATGTACCCCTCGAAGGCGGTCTGCTGGGCGGGGTTGAGGACGTCGCCGGTGGTGGAGAGGAAGACGACGCTCTCGAAACCCGCGAGGTTCGCGGAAGTGAAGGCGGCTGGGTCCTCGGTCGCCGTGACGGTGAAGTTGTTCGCGGCGCCCAGTTCGCGCAGGGCGGTGATGCCTTCGTCGATGGAGGAGTGCCGGAAGCCGGTGGTCCGGGAGAAGACCAGCACGTCGTACGCCGGGTCGGCCGCGAGCGCCTCGGCCGCGCGGGTGGGCGGGGCGGAGGCGGGCGGGGCGGAAGTGGGTGCGGCGGAGGAGAGGCTGGCGGGCAGGGCGAAGGTGCCGAGCAGGCCGCAGACGGCCCAGCAGGCAACGCGACGGAGTCGTCGGTTCATGACAGGGTCCACTTCTGGTTGGCGCCGGTGTGGCAGGTCCACAGGTGGAGCTTGGTGCCGTCGGCCGAGGAGCCCCCGGCCGCGTCCAGGCACTTGCCCGACTGCGGGTTCTTCAGCGTGCCGTCGGTCTGCGCCACCCACTTCTGGGCGCCGGAGGCGTTGCACCCGTACAGCTGGATCTTCGTGCCGTCGGCCGAGCCGCCGCCACTGACGTCCATGCACTTGCCGAGCGCGCGCAGGCTGTCGTCCACGTGCCTGGTCCACTTCTGGGCGGCCGACTGGTTGCAGGTCCACAGCTGGATCTGGGTGCCGTCCGCACTGGAACCGTTGGAAACGTCGGCGCACTTACCGCCGACGCCCTTGAGTTCGCCGCCCTGCGGAGGGGTCGCCGTGGTGGTGAGGGTGAAGTCGTCGACGTCGAAGAGGGATCCGGTGCCCCCCTTGAAGACGAGGTGCAGGGTGGTCGCGCCGGCCGGGCGGGCGTTGAGGGCCACCGACACGTCCCGGAAGGTGTCCCAGCTTCCGGTGGCGGGGACGGCCGTGGAGCCGAGCAGGGTGCCGGTGGGCGAGCCGGCCCGTACCTCCAGGGTGCCTCCGGAGGTGCCGGAGGAGACGCGGGCGGTCAGCGAGGTGACGTTCGAAAGGTTGTAGGGCGTGAAGGAGATCCAGTCGCCGTTGTCGATGTAGCCGACCGTCTTGCCGCCGTGCGCGGAGGCCTTGTCGACGATCTGCACGCCGGCCGAGGCGCCGAAGTGCTCGGCCTGGCGCTTGCTGCCCTGGCTGATGTTCTGGTCGTGGGTGGTCAGGGCGCTCTGGCCGTTCGCGCCCTTGTCGGTGTACTCGGCGTCCCAGACGCCGAAGATGTTCGCGTTGGGGTCGTGCTCGCCGTCGGCCAGCGTTTGTACGGTGCCGGAGCAGCCGGTGGCGGAGGTCTGCGGGTGGCCGTGGCTGTCGTGGCCGACGATGAAGGTGACCTTGACCTTGGAGCAGTCGATGGTGCCGTCCTCGGGATCGGTGACGGTCACCTTGAACGGTACGGCGGCGCCCGGGTCGATGACGGACCCTTCGGAGGGCAGGTCCAGCGTCACGGTGGGCGCGGTGTTGCCGACGGTGACGAGCACGGAGGCGGTGGCGGTGTTGCCGGTGCCGTCGGAGACGGTCAGTTCGGCGGTGTAGCGGCCGTAGGCGGTGTACGTGTGGGAGGGGTTGGCCGCGGTCGAGGTGGTGCCGTCGCCGAACTTCCAGGAGTGGGTCAGCGGGTCGCCGTCGGGGTCGGAGCTGCCCGCGGAGAAGAACTGGACGGCCAGTGGGGCTGGGCCGGAGGTGCGGTTGGCCGCGGCCTTGGCGATCGGGGCGAGGCCGCCGTTGACGCGCTCGATGCGGTACAGGGCGCTGTTGGCGTCGCCGTTGAAGTAGCCGGTGCCGTAATCCAGGACGTAGAGCGCGCCGTCCGGGCCGAAGGCCATGTCCATGACCTGGGTGCCCTGCCAGGGGAAGGCGTTGATCGACTGTACGGTCCCGTCGGTGCCTTGCTCGATGCGCTTGATCCAGCGTCGGCCGAACTCACCGGCGAAGAAGTCGCCGTCGAAGCTCTGCGGGAACTTGACCGCGGAGGTGGACGCCGCGTCGTAGCGGTAGACGGGTCCGGCCATCGGCGACTCCGAGCCGGAGCCGAACTCGGGGACCGATCCACCGTCGTAGGGGATCCAGGCGGCCTGGGCCGGGGGCAGGTCGGCCAGGCCGGTGTTGCGCGGCGAGGTGTTCTTCGGTGCGGTGCAGGAGAAGGCGGCACCGGAGGTGGAGGTGGCGAAGTCGTAGTCGATGTAGGGGCTGTTGTTGCCCGTGCAGTACGGCCAGCCGAAGTTGGCCGCCTTGGTGATCCGGTTGAACTCCACCTGTCCCGCCGGTCCACGTCCGGGGTTGGCGGTGCCCGCGTCGGGGCCGTAGTCACCGAGGTAGACGGTGCCGGTCGCCTTGTCGACGCTCATCCGGAAGGGGTTGCGGAAGCCCATGGCGTATATCTCGGCCCGGGTCTTCGCGGTGCCGGGGGCGAAGAGGTTGCCCACCGGGACGGTGTAGCTGCCGTCGGCGGCCACCTTGATGCGCAGCACCTTGCCGCGCAGGTCGTTGGTGTTGCCGGCGGAACGCTGGGCGTCGTATGCGGGGTTGCGGGACGCCCTCTCGTCGAGAGGGCTGAAGCCGTCGGAGGCGAACGGGTTGGTGTCGTCGCCGGTGGAGAGGTAGAGGTTGCCCTGGGCGTCGAAGTCGATGTCGCCGCCGACATGGCAGCACAGGCCGCGGGAGGCGGGAACGTCGAGGACCTTCTTCTCGCTGGCGAGGTCCAGGGTGCCGTCGGTCCGGAGCACGAACCGGGACAGCCGGTTGACGCCGTCGAACGGTGCGAAGTCGGCTGCCGTGCCGCTCGCGGGGGCGTCGCCCGCCGGGGTGGTGAGCTTCGGGGCGTAGTAGAGGTAGACGGCGCGGTTGGCGGCGAACCCCGGGTCCACGCCTATGCCTTGGAGGCCCTCCTCGTCGTGTGGGTACACGTCGATTTTGCCGGCGACCTTGGTGGCTCCGGCCGCGTCCGTGAGGCGCAGGGTGCCGTCGCGCGAGGTGTGCAGGACCGATCTGTCGGGCAGTACGGCGAGGGTCATCGGCTCGCCGGTCTCGGCCACCCCCTTGGCGAGGGTGACCTGCTGGAAGGTGTCCGCGGCAGGTGCCGCGGACGCGGGTCTCTGCTGGGCGGTGAGGGCGCCCGCGGCGGCGAGCAGGGTGCAGGCGAGCGCCGCGAGGGGTCGGGAGAGTCTCCTGTGCACGCGCATCCTCCGTATGACAACGGGGTGGGGAGTCTGAAGCACAGGCGCGCGCCGTCGCGCCGGGAAGACGGACGTCCAGCAGGAGGAGGAGGAAAAGCTGGGCGCCCGGCCTTTGTTGTCCGGTACAGACCAGGAAGGTAATGGCTATTCCCTTGACCAGGAAGCCTTTGGTCACACCCGTCCGCAACTTTCTCCAGCGCGGAGACAAAGCGCCTGAAGGGGACGGCTCACCTGGCAGAACGGAAACTTTGTACACCGTGGTGACAAAGCATGGACGGGCTCACGAGAAGTCCCTACTGTGTGCGACGCGACGGCACGGACCTCATGTGTCCCCGTCCGCACCACTCCGTAACCGGGTCGACGGCGCGCCCCGGCAGCGGTGGATCTTCCACTTGCCCAAGTCGTTCCTCAACTCCGAGGTCCGCACAGGAGGTTACGTGTATCCACGGCTGTACTCCCACCGGCTCGGCAGACGTCTCGCCGGCACTCTCACCGCGTCGTTCCTGGCGCTGGGACTGATGTCGCCCGCGGTCACCGCCGCACCAGCCGCCCCAACTCCCGCTGCTGTCGCACCACTTCCACCGCAGGTACCTGGCGTCACCCTGCGCGTCTTCGACGTTCAGGTGCCGTTGAACGCGCTCTGCGAGCTCAAGCCGGGACAGACTCCGAACGTCGACAAACTGATGCCGGTCATCAACTGGTCCGCGGACGCCGACTTCGGTCTGAGCTCCCAGTTCGTCTCCCAGACCCTCGCCAACCTCACCGCCCCCACGGCCGGCACCTACGCCTTCCGGCTCACCAGCGACGACGGCTCCCGGCTCTTGGTCGACGACAAGCCGGTGATCTCGCACGACGGGCTGCACGGCCCGGAGTCCAAGGACGGCGAGGTCTCCCTCACCGCGGGCCCGCACTCGCTGCGCATCGAGCACTTCGAACGCGACGGCGGCCAGCAGGTCACCCTCGCCTGGAAACCGCCGGGCGCCGCAGGCTTCACCGTGGTTCCCCAGTCCGTCCTGAGCACCGACGCCGATGTCGTACGGGTCACCTCGCCGGGACGCAAGGAGTGCGAGGGCGGCGCCGACTCCCCGGGCGACGGCCTTCCGCTGACCGCCGTCCACCCGAACTACACCCTGACGAACCTGCGTCCGGCCGGCTTCGAACCGCAGGTCTCGGCGATGGACTGGCTCCCGGACGGCCGCCTGGCCGTCACCACCTGGGGCGGCAGCAACAACACCGCGGGCGAGGTGTACGTGCTGAGCAACGTCACCGGCAGCACGGGGCCCGACAAGGTCACGTACAAGAAGATCGCCTCGGGTCTCAAGGAGCCGATGGGCGTCAAGTACGTGGACGGCAAGCTGTACGTGTCGCAGAAGCACGAGCTGACCGAGCTGACCGACACCAACGGCGACGAGGTCACCGACCAGTACCGCAGGGTCGCCACCTGGCCGTTCGGCGGCAACTTCCACGAGTTCGCCTTCGGCCTGCTGTACAGGGACGGGTTCTTCTACCTGAACCTGTCGGTGTCGATCAACTACGGCGGCGCGACGACGGATCCGCAGCCCGCACCGAACCGCGGCACCACCCTCAAGATCAGCAAGGCGACCGGCGCGGTCAGTTACGTCGCAGGCGGCCTGCGTACGCCCAACGGCATCGGCTGGGGCCCTGACGGCGACCTGTTCGCCACCGACAACCAGGGCGGCTGGTTGCCCTCCTCCAAGCTGGTCCACATCAAGCAGGACCGCTTCTTCAACCACCACATGAACCCGGACGGCCCCTTCGACTCCCGCCCCGTCACCAAGCCGGTGCTGTGGCTGCCGCAGAACGAGATAGCCAACTCCCCCAGCACACCGCTCCAGTTGACCACCGGCCCCTTCGCCGGCCAGATGCTGTTCGGCGACGTGACCTACGGCGGCATCCAGCGCGGCTTCCTGGAGAAGGTCGGCGGCGAGTACCAGGGCGCGGTCTTCCGCCTCACCCAGGGGCTGGAGGCCGGCGTCACCCGGATCAGCCTCGGACCCGATGGAGCGCTCTACGCCGGCGGGCTCGGCGCGGGCGGCAACTGGGGCCAGGAGGGCAAACTCAGCCACGGACTCCAGAAGTTGACCCCCAACGGCACCGAGGCCTTCGACATCCGCGCCATGCGCGCCGTACCGGGCGGCTTCGCCCTCGAATACACCCAGCCGGTGTCGACGGAGACCGCCGCGAACCTGGCCGCCCGCTACAAGATCAAGCAGTGGCGGTACGTGCCCACCGCCGCGTACGGCGGCCCCAAGGTCGACGAGGAGACCCTCACCGCTCAGTCGGCCACCCTCTCGGCCGACCGCAGAACGGTCACCCTGACGGTCCCGGGACTCAAGGCCGACCGGGTGGTGCACATACGCTCGGCCCGCCCCTTCAGCGCCACCGACGGCAAGCAGCTGTGGAGCACCGAAGCCTGGTACACGATGAACCAGCTGCCCGGCTCCCCGTCCCGCACGGGCGAAGTCAAGGGCGTCAACAGCAAGTGCCTGGACGTCGACAACAGCGGCACCGCCGACGGCACGAAGATCCAGGTGTGGACGTGCAACAGCAGCGCCGCCCAGCAGTGGACGGTCCCCGGTGACGGAACCGTGCGCGCACTGAACAAGTGTCTCGACGTGAGCAACGGCGGCACCGCCGACGGCACCAAGGTCCAGCTGTGGACCTGCAACAGCACCGCCTCCCAGACATGGCAGCCCCAGGCCGACGGCACGGTGCGCAACCCGCAGTCCGGCAAGTGCCTGGACGCCTCCGGCGGGGTCTGGAACGACGGCACCGCAGTCCATCTGTGGAGCTGCCACACCGGCCCGAACCAGACGTGGGTCCTGCCGTAGGGCCACCGCCGACAGCCCTGCTCAATCCGCAGAGGCACAGGGACAGTGCGCTCCGGCGAGGGCCGTCGGAGCGCACTGTCGCGTGCCGTGCGGGTCACGCGCAGGCCGTGACCGGCAGACGTCGCGGCGGAAGCAGCCGAGATCGCGGCAGTTGCCCGCAACTCCGCTCCCCCGTCAGGTAAATGGCAGCAACTCGGACAACGCTGGTTGCGTCCGGCTCTCGTGATCGCGGTAGGCATCGCGGTCTTCTCTCAGCTCACCGGAATCAACGCCATCGCTACTACGCGCCGACGATCCTTCACGACGCGGGTCTCGGTGACTCCGTGGCTCTCCTCATCGGCATCGGCATCGGCATCGGCATCGGGGCGATGCTTGTCCTTGCGGGAGTGGTCGGAGCCATCGCCATGGACAAGGTGGGCTGACGCCGCACGATGCTGTGGTTCCTCCCCGGCTCGGCGCTCGCCATGACCGTACTCGCGCTCGCTTCACCGACTCGTCCGGATCCGCCACGCAACGCTGCACGGTCTCCCTCGGGCATCTCCGGGCCGTCCGGCCGGCAGATGGCATCGAGGTCGTCGGGGTCGGTGTTCTCGATCGCCTTGCGGGCCCCGATGGCCGGCATCCCGTTGGCACGCGTCCCCGCATCGCGCGTGAGACGAGGCGTCCCAGAACCGACCTGGAGCGACTGCGCCAGCTGGCTCTCGCCATGGTTTGAGTCCGGTCCACGCCCTAGCATGCCCATGACGCGTCGCACTCCGAAACTGTGCCGCTCCCGCGGCAGCGCGAGGACAGCGTCGGCCGGGCAGACATTGCGCCGGCCCGGGGCGTGCAGCGCGCATCGTGCGACGGTGACCGGGCCGGACACGGTCGCCAGAGCGCGGTGCACACCCCCTCGGCCCCGACGGTCAAGGCACCCGACAAACGAATCACCGGCGACGTCTACCTCAACAGGACTGAAACCCCGCCGGACCAGCCCGCCCCGCCGCCGCCATGGTCCGCTTCACGCCCGGAACCCGCACCAACCAGCACTCCCACGCCAATGGCCAGACCTGTACATCACCGACGGCATCGGCCTGGTCAGCACCCGCGACGGCCATGTCGTACGGGTCAGCGCCGGACAGTCCGTCAAATGCCCGGCTGGTGAAGAGCACTGACAGGCCGGCACCGACACCACGTTCATAGCCCACATCGCCATGGTCGCCAGCGACGCGCACGGCGACGGCCCGGGCCCCCGATGTCCTCACTGCAGCGCTTCCACCAGTCGCAATTTCACGCCCGGTGCCAGGAGCGTGAGGGGTTTGGCGGTCTGATTCCGATGGATCTCCATGCGGTGCGCTCCCATATAGAGTTCCACGACCGTTGTCTGCTGGACACCGGTCACCTCGCTCCAGGCCACAGAATCGGCCACCCGGCCGAAGCGGTTGGTCACGGCCACCCCCTCCGCCAGGAGGTAGCACCGGTTCATGCCGAGCCAAGCGGTCAGCAGCCGCCATCCGAACGTCACGGTGTAGACGGCGATCACCACAGCCGTCGTCCAGACGAGGTTCCCGTCGACCTGGTCGGGGGTGAACACGGTGAGACCGGCCATGACGACCCAGAAGATCAGCAGGAATCCCCGAAATATCTGCAGCAGGGTGCCCGCGAACAGGGTCATGACGGTGTAGTCACCTCGGATTGGACCGAGGCCCAGTCCGGACACGCGAGTGCGCACGATTCCCCCATCAGCCAGATCCGCTCCGAGCCCTGACGTACGGTCGGCAAGGCAGGACATACCCCTACGCACGAGGAATCGAACAGGCTTGTCCTGGATCGTGCCGGCTGGTCCCAGCGCAGGGGCACGGAGGCGGGACTGGCCGACACTGTTGTCGCGGGCATCACCCTGTACGAGGCCGCCGCCCTCCCGCTACTGGGCTTTCAGGCGGGTTGTCGTGGGGTGGAGGCCGGTTGCGGCGAGGCATCCGTCGATGACGTCGCTGCGGTATTGGATCTCTCGGAGAGTTCGCCGCAGGACGCGCATGAGGTGGTCCCAGTCGGTGAACGCGATGTTGTTCTGACCCGCGCGGCGAACCAGTGACCAGATGCCTTCGACGGGGTTGAGGTCAGGTGCATAGGGCGGTAGCCGGAAGGAGGTGATCCAGTCCCGGGAGGCGATGAGGAGGTTGGCGACGGGTTTCACTCCGTCGTCGATGTTCCGCCCGGCGCATCCACTGCGACAGCGTCACACCCGGGCCACGGTTCCTCGCGACCCGCACCACATCATCCCGGAACTCCTCCGGACAAGGCTTCGGCACAACGACATCCTTCCCGCCCGCCCCACAGGGCGAGCCAGTTCAGATCTCACCCGATCGTCCAGCAGACCCCCCGCTCGCACGCCTGGGCGCACCGGACTGTTGCGACTGATGGCCGCAATACGCCTCTGGCTCAAGGGCAGAAAGACTCCGCAGGAGGTTCCTTGGGCCTGAGAAAGAGGACTTTTGGCCCGCCAGGATGATCCATCAATGGGTGTCCACTGAAAGCGCGGGGATAAAGCCTTGGAAAGGTGAGAATCCATGACAGCGATTGCTGAAGCACCGGCCGGCGAGCGGGCGTGGGACGGCTTCAAGGGCGGCCTGTGGCGGGACGCGATCGACGTCCGTAACTTCATCCAGTGCAACTACACCCCGTACGAGGGCGACGCCTCCTTCCTCACCGGCCCCACCGCCCGCACGACGGCCGTCTGGGAAAAACTTCTGGCCCTGTTCCCGCAGGAGATCGCCTGCGGCATCCTCGACGTGGACGTGTCAACACCGTCCCGCATCGACGCTTTCGGCCCCGGATACATCGATCAGGACCTGGACCTGATCGTCGGTCTGCAGACCGACGCCCCGCTGAAGCGCGCCATCATGCCCAACGGCGGCTGGCGCATGGTCGAGTCCTCGCTGAGGGACTACGGGTACAAGCCCGACCCCCGGATCAAGGAGATCTACACCCAGCTCCGCAAGACCCACAACGCGGGCACCTTCGACGCCTACACTCCCGAGATCCGCGCCTGCCGTACCTCAGGCATCATCACCGGCCTCCCCGATGCCTACGGCCGCGGCCGCATCATCGGCGACTACCGGCGCGTCGCCCTCTACGGCGTGGACCGCCTCGTCGCGGCGAAGGAGTCGGAGAAGGCTCGGCTGGGCGAGGAGTGGGTGACGGAGTCCGTCATCCGCGACCGCGAGGAGATCTCCGAGCAGATCAAGGCGCTGAACGAACTGAGGACGATGGCGGCCTCCTACGGCTGCGACATCTCCCGCCCCGCCGGCACGGGCCGCGAGGCGATCCAGTGGACGTACTTCGCCTACCTGGCAGCGGTGAAGGAGCAGAACGGCGCGGCCATGTCGCTGGGCCGCACCTCCACGTTCGTCGACATCTACCTCCAGCGGGACATCGACGCCGGTCTCCTCTCGGAGGTGCAGGCGCAGGAACTCGTCGACGACTTCGTCATCAAGCTGCGCATCGTGCGCTTCCTGCGCACCGAGGACTTCAACCAGGGCTTCTCCGGCGACCCGACGTGGGTGACGGAGTCCATCGGCGGCATCGGTGAGGACGGCCGGCCGCTGGTGACCCGCTCCTCGTTCCGCTACCTGCAGACCCTCTACAACCTGGGGCCCGCCCCCGAGCCGAACCTCACGGTCTTCTGGTCGCCGCGGCTTCCTCAGGGGTTCAAGGACTTCGCGTCACAGGTGGCCATCGACACCTCTGCCCTGCAGTTCGAGTCCGATGACCTGATGCGCCCCAAGTACGGGGACGACACTGCCATCGCGTGCTGCGTGTCACCGTCGGCGACCGGCAAGCAGATGCAGTTCTTCGGCGCCCGCGTCAACGTCGCCAAGGCACTCCTGTACGCGATCAACGGCGGCCGTGACGAGAAGACCGGGCAGGTGGTCGCCGAGGGGTTCCAGCCGCTCACGGACGAGGTCCTCGACTACGAGACGGTGGCCCGCCAGTACGACGCACTGCTCGACTGGCTCGCCAAGACGTACGTGCACGCGATGAACGTCATCCACTACATGCACGACAAGTACGCCTACGAGCGCATCGAGATGGCCCTGCACGACTACAACCCCCTGCGCACGATGGCCTTCGGCGCCGCGGGGCTGTCCGTCGCGGCCGACTCGCTCTCGGCGATCAAGCACGCCAAGGTCCGCCCGGTGCGCGACGCGAGCGGCCTCGCCGTCGACTTCGAGATCGAGGGCGACTACCCGGCGTACGGGAACAACGACGACCGCGCCGACCAGATCGCGGTGCGCATCGTGCACGACTTCATGGAGAAGCTCCGCAAGTACCCCACCTACCGCGACGCGGTGCACACCCAGTCGATCCTGACGATCACCTCGAACGTCGTCTACGGCAAGAAGACCGGCAACACCCCCGACGGCCGCCGCGCGGGCGAGCCCTTCGCCCCGGGCGCCAACCCGATGAACGGCCGGGACCGGCACGGCTACATCGCCTCCTCTATGTCCGTCGCCAAGCTCCCGTACGACGACGCCGAGGACGGCATCTCACTCACCAACACCGTCACGCCTGACGCTCTCGGCCGGACCCCGCAGGAACGCGTCGCCAACCTGTCCGGTGTCCTCGACGGCTACGTGGAGAGCGGCGGCTTCCACATGAACGTCAACGTCCTCGACAAGAGGATGCTCGAAGACGCCATGGAGCACCCGGAGAACTACCCGCAGCTGACCATCAGGGTGTCCGGATACGCGGTCAACTTCGTACGCCTCACCCGCGAGCAGCAGCTCGACGTCATCAACCGCACCTTCCACAACACCCTCTAGAACACCCTCTGGAGCGCAGGTCGCCATGGGCGTCTCCCCAGGCGCCCATGGCGACCTGCTCTGTGCGCCAGGGCCTGAGTCACCGGCACATGCGACGGCCGACGTGTCCGCTCGCGTACGCGGCGACCGGGCCTGCGGACGCTACTGGCTCCCTGCGACAGGTTCGTCCGAAGATGCAGGCTCCAGTGCGGTTCGCCGCGCACCGGAGCAGCGCCTGATATACCGCTGTCGAGGTCCCGATGGGGTCGCCCGGCAATCTCACATGTGGCACCAGGGCGGGTTCGGGCGGCCCGCCGGGTAACGCGTTCGGCGAATGAACACCCTCCGGAGCCGCAAGCTCGATCGCCGGGCCCTGACAACCAGCCGATGCCCACTCGGGCTTGCCCCGCCGCAGCTCGTAGCTGAACGCACCTGGCAGGCGAGCAGTAATGGCACGGCTACTCACTCAGGCAGTACCGTCATCGGCGGTGCCAGAAGTCGGCCCACCGGCGGGCGGCCTCGGCGGTCGACTCGATGCCCTCGGTGCCGTACGCCTGCCAGTCCTCCCACGAACGCGCCTCCGCCTCCGTGAGCACGCGCACCCCCTCGCAGGCTGCGGCGGCGAACACAGGGATGCCCGCGATCTGCTCCGCCGCCTGCTCCAGGGTGTGCTTGCCGTCCAGGATCAGCCGGTACCCCCACAGCGCCGTATCGATCCATCCCGGCCCCCGGGCCGCCCAGGCCCAGTCCACCAGCCACGCCCGGTCACCGTTGATCAGGAAGTTCGTCGCGGCGGGATCGGTGTGCAGGAGACACTCCCCGGTCAACAAGGGTTCGTCCTGCGGGTCGCAGTAGGGGCCCCACCGGTCCCACGCCGTCATCAATCCGACGTCCGGTGCCGGACGGGTGCTCAGGTCCCGCAGAACGGCGGCCACCTGGTCCAAGTGCCCGCCGTCAGGTGTGAAGTCGGCCCACGGGGTCGCGGTGACGCCCTCGAACCCCAGCAACCGCCACCCGCCGGCCTCCACCCACCACAGCAGCTTCGGCGCGTAGTCGGGGAGTCGGTGGCTGACCCTCGCTTCCCGCTCCAGCTCCTCGGCACGCTCGTGCTCGACGGGCAAGCCCTTCACGAATACCTTCGAACCGTCCGGGACAGTGAGCAGCGTGGCGATGCCGGTGCTCTCCCCCGTGCTCATCCCCGTCACCTCGTAGGTGGCCCCCACCTGGCGGTCCACCGCCGTACGGGTCTCGTCGGGGAGCTGGTCCCAGCCGATGTGTGCCACGCGCATGATCAGCGCGACCCGGGAGGATTCGGGGGCATCGGCGGGTTCTTGTCCGGCCCCGGCCCCGACGGCGGGCGTCCCGGCGGCGGCTGGGACGGCGGACGGGACGGGGGCCTTCGCGCTTCGGTCGTCGCCATGGGGCGAGGGTAGGGCGACCGAAGTTCATGCCGCCACAGGGCGCGCACCGGGGCCGCTCCAGCCCCCCTCCAACTCACCCTGACACCACCGCTATTGACACAGCGGCGCGACCAGTCGTTTGTACCCGTGAGCTTGACCGTCTCACTGAACGTGGCGGGGCGGAGGTTCTCCTCCAGACGCAACCGGAGAGACGGCCGCCCCGTCCACCGCGAGAACGAGACGTGCTTCTCGCCCGACTCAAGCGACTTCGAACACACGACTTTGACCTCGCTGGCCCCTCCGGTCAGCCCGGGCGTCACCGACTCCAGACGGCCACACCCCTTGCCATGCACACTGAGCTGACCCCTGAGCCGCCACCCCTTCCCCTCCCGGTACACGCTGAGGAGCATCGACGTCTCCACCGCTACACTCCCGCGTCAGTCAGGCCCATGAAGAGGGCGGAAGCTCTCGTAACGCTTTCCAGCTGCCTGGATATTTCGCGCTGGCAGGTGGTGGACAGCACGACGAGGAAGCCAGCCATCCTGCCCAAGGAGCGGCTGACCAAGTTCGTCGTCGTCTCGACACTTGAACGATGGTCAGCAGGTTGGAAGGTCATCCGTGACGAGCCGCAGGCCCAGGGATGATGAGCCGCAGAGCGGACGGGCTTGGCGCCGGCGCCGCCGTGAGCGCATTCCTCTGACTGCTCGTTTCCTGTGCTTCGCGCAGGTGGTGTCACTCGCCGCGGTTCGGGCCGGGGTGGGTGTGGGAGCGGAAGGTACGGCGATAGGTGTCCGGGGGGACGCCGACGGTCCGGTGGAAGTGTCGGCGCAGTGTCGTGGCGGTGCCCATACCGGTGGCCGCGGCGATGGTGTTGTCAGTGGTTTCCAGGAGTTCCTGGGCGTGGCGGATGCGTTGGGTGTGGAGCCACTGCAGCGGGGTGGTGCCGGTGACGTGCTTGAAGTGGCGGCCAAGGTGACGTGAGCTCATCCGTGCCTGGCGGGCCAGGTCCTCCACGGTGAGCGGCTCGTCGAGGCGTTGGAGTGCCCAGGGAAAGAGTTTGGTGAGGGGGTGGTTGCCCGGGGTGGGGACAGGGGTGGTGATGAACTGGGCCTGGCCGCCGTCGCGGTGTGGTGCTGCGACGAGGCGGCGGGCGATCTTGTTGGCGTTCGCCGAGCCGTGGTCGAGGCGGACGAGGTGCAGACACAGGTCCATGGCGGCGGCCTTGCCGGCGGAGGTGAGCACGTCGCCGTTGTCGACGTAGAGGACGTCCGGATCGACCGTGACCTTGGGGTGGCGCTTGGCCAGTTCCCGGGTGTGGGCCCAGTGCGTGGTCGCCCTCTTGCCGTCCAGCAGGCCGGCGGCGGCGAGCACGAAGGCGCCCGTGCACAGCGAGACCACGCGCGCGCCCGCCTCGTGCGCCGCGCGCAACGCGTCAACGAGTTCGGCCGGAGGGTCCTGGTCGGTGTCGGCCCAGCCCGGGACGATCACGGTGTCGACGTTTGGGAGGTGGTCGAGCCCGTGGTCTGGCTCCAGATGGAAGCGGTCGACTTGTACGACGCTCGGTCCGCAGACGGAGAACTGATACCAGGGGTCGACGATGTGGGTCAGGTCGGCTCCGAAGACCTCGAAGGCCAGGGACAGCTCGAAATGCAGCATGCCGTCGGTGACGGCCAGTGCGACAGTATGCATGTCCGAAAGTGTATGGGTCATGTCGTTCCAGACACTCATGCCAAGGTGCAGGCCCTCGGCAGGATGTCCGTAACGGACCGCAGCAGATCAGCGGCGGACGTTTCGAGCACGGAGGAGCGACCTCATGGGATCACGTCAGACGGTGGCGGTTTTTGGTGCGTATGGACATACCGGGCGGTTCGTGATCGCAGAGCTGATGGAGCGTGGGTTCGTCCCGGTACTGTCCGGCCGCGACGCCGACAAGTTGAAGGCGCTGGGGTACGAAACCGGTCTCGACGCACACGTGGCGTCGGTCGACGACCCGGCCTCGCTCGACCGCGTACTGGCCGACGCAGCGGCAGTGATCAACTGCGCTGGTCCCTTCGCCTCGACGACGGCCCCCGTGATCGAGGCGGCCCTGCGCGCGAAGATCCCGTACCTGGATGTGGCGGCCGAGCTAGAGGCCAACATCGACACCTTCGCCCACTTCACCGACCGGGCACGGAACGCCGGTGCGGTGATCGTCCCGGCGATGGCCTTCTTCGGCGGTCTGGGCGACCTGCTGGCCACCGCGGCGATGGGTGACTGGACCGAGGCCGACGAAGCACACGTCGCGTACGCCCTGAGCAGCTGGCACCCCACCTCCGGGACTCGGCTTTCGGGCGCGGTCTCGCGGGAGCGGCGCGGTGAGAGGCGCATGCGCTATACGGGCGGCCGGTGGGAGTACCGCACCGACGCTCCGCCGACCCTCGAATGGCGCTTCCCTGAACCCATGGGCCAACGGTCGGTGATCGGGGAGTTCACGATGGCCGACGCCGTGACCCTGCCCAGCCACCTGTCCATCCCGGAAGTGACCACCTACATGACGGTCGAAGCGGTCCGTGACATCACGTCCCCGAGCACACCAACCCCGGCTGCGGCCGACGAGAGCGGACGATCGGACCAGACGTTCCTCGTCGACGCGGTCGTACGCTCGGGCGGCACCGAACGCCGCGCCGTGGCCCACGGTCAGGACATCTACGCCGTCACCGCACCCCTCGTCGTGGAGGCCCTCGACCGCATCCTCACCGGCCGCACCCGCGCGGTCGGCGTCGCCGCCGCAGGCGCGATCTTCGACGCACCCGACTTCCTGCGCGCGTTGTTCCCGCACATCACCCTGGAACTGCTTCCGTAGCGGGCTGTCTGGCCCCGGCAGGGCAGGCCGCTGAACCCGGCACCCCGTTCCTCAGCCGGCAAACCGGCCTACGCGTGTTGGGTGCGGAGTTCCGTGAAGCGCGGGATGCCCCGTGAGGGAGTCGGTGTCGGCGTACACAGTTGGCGCAGTTCCCTCTTTACCGCACGGAGCAGGTCTGTCTGAAGCGGTTCCAGGTGTACCCACCAGTCCGGGTACTGCGTCGGCTCGCGGGACACATCATGCAATGCCTTGTTGTGTGCGATGAGGGGTTGTTGAAGATCGTCTGAACTAATGATCTCGACTTGCTTCTCGGCCGGCCAAAGTCGTTCAACGAGGCCCTTGATAGCTGGTGCGGCTTCCCCGCGCTCCCGGGCATCCAGCTCACCTTGCAGCTTGTGTGCTGCCTCCAAATAGCTGGAGATCGCAGCCTTGACTTCGGCACGGTGTGCGGCGCGCCGCTCCTCGGCGATTCGCGCTCGCGTCTCCCGGGCCGCGCTTCGCTGCACGAGCAACGTCGCTGCTGCACCAACACTCACACCGAGGAGGGGCACAAGGCCGACGACCAGGTTTTTTAATCTCAGGCTGAGACGGGAAAACGGTGAGGATGCCGGGAAATGGTGGGTAGACCACGGGCATCGGCCCAGGAGGTTGGTCCGGAGCGCTGCGGAAGGAGGCAGAGGGTTCTACTCTGTTCTTCCTGCGTCATTCGCCTCAGGGGAGGGTGCCTGTGTATGGCGATGACATTGCGCGGGACCGGATTGCCACGGCGTACCCAGCGGTGTATCCGGTCGTCACCGGATACGCCGCCGTCCTGCGCTCGCTGATTGAACAGCTTTGCCGGGGTAGCGGGCTGAAGCCGCACTCGGTAGAGGCGCGGGCCAAGGACCCGGCCAGTCTGCTCGACAAGTTCCAGCGCCATCCAGGCTACGAGTGGCTCTCGGACGCCGAGGATCTGTGCGGGGTGCGCATCGTGACGTACTTTCTCGCGGATGTGGAGCTCGTACGAGGGCTGCTGAAGCGAGAGTTTCGCGTCCTCAAAGAGGAGAGCAGGGAGGCGCAGTCGCCAGACGCGTTCGGCTATCGCAGTCTGCACCTCATTGGCTGTCTCGACGAGCGTCGCAACGAACTGCACGAATATGCCCCGTACGCTCACTTCTGGGTTGAATTCCAGGTGCGCACGGTCCTACAGGACGCCTGGGGTTCCATCAGCCACAGCCTGGATTACAAGAACGAGGCGGAAACCCCGCCAGAGATCCGCAGGAAACTGTTCCGGGTGGCGGCGCTCCTGGAGACCGGCGACGAGATCTTCGCCAACTACCGCAGCGAGGTGGAGGAGGTCAGGGCACGCTACCGGTCGCAGGCAGGCACCGGAGATTGGTCGCTTCTTCCGCTGAACATCGATTCTCTGAGGTCGAGCTGGGCCCGTCTTCCGGTAGAGCAGGTGGTCGCGGTGGCCGGCGAGTGCGGCTTCGAACGCGACCCGCGGAAAATCGTGGCCGATCAGCTGCCGGACAGTGCCGTCGCCGGAACGCTGTTGAGCCTCGCCAGCCTGGCGGGCGTTGACACCCTCGGCGAGCTCTCAGCCTTCATCGACCTCGCGCCGCGCCACCGCGCAAAGTTGTCGCTTCTCGCCGTGACGAGCGGCAGCCACGGATACATTCCCACAGCGCAGCCCCTCGACGTGATCCTCTTCCTTCTGCTCCTCGCCTTCCCCGAACTGCGAGCCCGCTCAGCCGTCACCTTCCACCCGGCCATTGAGGCGGGCCTGGATGCCGCACTCGAACTGGAGGAGCGGTGATCGAAGACGGGCGGGAGCAGATCGTCGAGCTCCAGACCAACCTGACGGCCGTGACCGACCAGAACGCACGGCTCGCCAGCACCCTTCGCGAAGCCCGCGACCACATCATCGCCCTGAAAGACGAAGTGGAACGGCTTGCCCAACCGCCCGCCGGGTTCGGCATCTTCTTGTGCACCCACCACGACGGCACCGCCGACATCTTCACCGGCGGCCGCAAGCTCCGCGTCAACTCCGCCTCCACCGTGGACACCGAGTGCCTCAGCCCCGGGCAAGAGGTGATGCTGAACGAGGCCCTGAACATTGTCGAGGTCCTGGAGTTTGAACGCGCCGGTGACATCGCCACCCTCAAGGGCCTGCTCCCCGACGGCATCCGCGCCCTGGTCGTGGGGCCCACCGACGACGAACGGGTGATCCGTCTCGCCGCGCCGCTGCGCAGCATCGAGCTGCACCCCGGGGACTCACTGCTTGTGGAGCCCCGCTCTGGCTACGCCTACGAGGTGGTGCCGAAAGACTCAATTCCGCAGGGAGAGATCCGCGGGCTGTTGCACGACATGCCGGCGCAGGTGGAGTACGAGGAGATTGGCGGCCTCGACCAGCAACTCGAACAGATCCGCCGGGCCCTCGAACTCACCCGGAACCAGCCGGAGCTGTGCCGTCGGATGGGCTTGCGGACTCCACGGGGCATTCTGCTGTACGGACCTCCCGGCTGCGGGAAAACGCTCATCGCGAAAGCGGTAGCCACCGCGCTGGCACGGCCTCCGGCCGCCGGATGCGGTGAAGACGGTGCCCGCGCCCGCTTCTTGAGCGTCGCTGGACCAGAACTGCTCAATAAATACGTGGGCGAGACGGAGCGCACGATCCGCTCCATATTCCAGTGGGCCCGACACACCGCACGCGACGGGGTGCCCGTGGTGGTGTTCTTCGACGAGATCGATTCGCTGTTCCAGACCCGGGGAACGGGTGTCTCCAGCGACGTGGAGAAGACCGTCGTGCCCCAGCTGCTCGCCGAGTTCGACGGGATACGCGGCCTGGAGAACGTGATCGTGATCGGCGCTTCCAACCGTGAGGACCTCATCGACCCGGCCCTGCTGCGCCCCGGCCGATTCGACCTCAAGATCCGCGTAGACCGGCCGGACCGGGCTGCCGCCCACGATATTTTCGCGAAGCACCTCACCGCCGAACTGCCCTTGCACCCCGACGCATTAAACGCTCACGAGGGATCGGTGGCCGAGGCAATCCAGACCATGATCCGTCACGTCGTCACCTTCCTGTACTCCGATGCCGACCCCAACCGGTTCGTGGAAGTGACCTACCAGAGCGGGGCCAAGGAGGTCGTGTACTTCCGCGACTTCACCTCCGGCGCGGCGATCCGCACCATCGTGGAACGCGCGAAGTGGTTCGCCATGGACCGCCACCTGGCCGGTACCGCGGCACCACTCGGGATTCGCGTCCAGGATCTGATCCAGGCCGCCAAGGAGGAGATCCGCGACACCCAGCGCCTGATGAACACCACCAATCCCGACGACTGGGCGCGGATCTCCGGTGCGCGGGGCGAGCGCATCGTGTATGTGCGCACGCTGGGCCAGGCCGAACGGGGGTTCGCCAGCCGTTCCCTGGAGGTCGAACGCGGCAACTACGGTCTGTGAGTGGCTGTGCCGCGTTCCAGACCGGAAGACCGTCCGGCATAACGACGCCCTTCACTTGAGACTGCGCGTCGAGGATCAGCCGGCCCTCGACCAGGGGCTCAGCGACGAAGACCAGGAAGTACAACGGCTCCCCCAGCGACGGATCTTCCGGGAGCAGCCCCCAGAGGCCGAGGCTCGACCTGGAAGGCGACGAGGGTCTCCTCGAAGCAGCCCACGCCGGAAACGTACCTGGCCGTCAGACGCTACGACCTGCCTCCCGCACGCGCTTGGACGGTGTCCTATGCCACGACATGGTCCTCTCGATGACCCATCTGCGACGGCCGAGCCGTTCGGGAGCCGACGAGAAAGGGGCGGCATGCCGGCAGGCCCATCTCGCCCCTTCTCCCCGGGGGAGTTACTGGATGATCGTGATCCGGTCCGCCGGCGGCGGGGCCAGCGGTGTGGCGGCCACGTCAGACGAACGCGCGTACCGCGACGTACCAGCGTGAGGGCAGTTGGCGGAGGACCTGTCTGCCGTCTCGTCCGCCTCTATGAAACGGTCTCGTGGCCTTGCAGTTTATCGACTACGAGAGCGGTATGGCTGGTGGAGCGTCCTACTGCCCGGTGCGCTTCGATGGTGACAAGCACGGTCTGCCAGTCCAATTCGCTGAGCTCCCGAAGGCCGGGCCGGCGCAGACGGAGCAGGCTCCGGCCGGTGAGGTGGAGGCCAGGCCGGCCAGTACAGCGCCCAGTTGACAGGAGCGATCGATGACCGGGCGGGTCCGGTCGACAGTGTGCCGCACGACGAAGCCGGATTCCTTGGCGTGCGTCAGGTAGCCCGCCAGGGTGCCTGACGAACTGGTCGTGCAGGGCGGGGGCTTGGGGACGTGGGTGCAGGCGTGCCGTCTCGAGTGGGACCAGTTGGCGTATGCCGATGTGGATCTCGAACGTGCGTAAGAGGGCCGACAAGCCGGCGTCGGAACGGCGGGCGGTGCTCGACGAACACGCCAGGGAATGGGCCGCAGGCTCCGCCGGGAGGAGCACGGCATGCATGAATGTGACTCGCAGCGACAACTGTCACTTCGCAGGGGTTTCTGTCACCAGTCGCCCGTAGTCGCCGGAAGGTAATCCCCCAGGCCCTGGCCGCGTGAGCCACTACGTTGGTGTGCGTGGAGACACGGGGGCAAAGGTTTCGGTATGTGGGTCCAGCTGAGCTGAAGGAGCTTGTCCGGGCGGGTGGTGAGGGTCGGGGCATCCACTCGGCGGCAGACTTCAGCGAGTGGGTCTCGGCGCTGACCCTGGACGAGTTGGCCGAGCCGTTCACGTTCGTCGTCGATGTCGACGGGGTACTGCGACTGGCTCCGCGTCGCAGTGAGCACGTGGTGTGTGCCGGCGGCGGAGAGGTCCTGAGCGCCGGTGAGATGAGCTTCCGCGAGGAGTCCGGGTGGTGGGTGGTCGAGGAGGTCAGCAACCAGTCGACCGGCTACTGCCCGGACATCAGCTCATGGCCCGCCGTGGCCATGGCTCTGGATCGGATCGGGATTCATCGACCGCCCGGGTTCACGCACGAGGTCGTCTTTCGGCGATGCCACGCCTGCCGGGAGCTCAACATCGTGCGGGAGGAGGACTTCGTATGCGTCTTCTGCGGCGAGGATCTGCCTCTGGAGTGGAACGTCGGTGAGCTCGGGTGACGGGTGACGGGTCAGACCGCCAAGATCGCATCGCCTTGCGAGTGCGGCAGCATGGCGGTGCGGCAGGTGAACCAGTTCCTCCTTCGCGATGAGTTGTGGTCAGATTCGGAGTTCTCTTGCGGGTCCTGTGGCACCTACCTGTGCGAACACGCTGGTCCGGGACCAGCACCTGATGATGTTCGGGTGGCTCTCCTCGCAGCGCATGGGTCCGTCAGACTGCGGCTGGTCGGTTCGGTTTCCGGTCTCGTCCCAGGTTTGAAGGTCTTTCGGGAGGTCGCAGCAGCCTCGTTGTCGCGGGCTCGTGAACTGGCTGGGGAACTGAGCCACGATGGTCTGGTGGGGACGTTGTCGGAGACGGAGTTCCTGCGCTCCAGCGCTGGAATTGATCTTGAGCTTGGGCCGAGGCCCACAATGATCAGGCGTCTGCCGTCGCAACCTGGTAGAACCGGATCCCGGTGGCGCTTGGGTCACGAGGCTCTGGGGGCGGTATGTCGGGACCGGCAATGGGACTGTGGCTCCTCGAACCGCGCGGATTCGCGGACATCCTGGCCGATGTGGTCCCGTGGTTGGAGACCTTCTGCAAGCCGGTGGAGGCCAAGGCCAGCGGTGACGTGGATTTCTGGGTGCGAGACGGTTCGGCCCTGGGCCTGCGGGCCTTCGACCCGGCCGACGTCGGCGTGTTCTTCCTGTCGGAGGACGAGGAGATCCCTGCCGAGGATGAGGACTATGCGGCTTTCTCGCGGCCACCAGTGCAGGGGCTGATAGTCGGCGCCGGCTGCTCGGGGTCGGTGAACCACGTGCTGCTCGGCCACCTGACGCTCGCTCTCGCCCGCCGTCTCGATGCGCTGGTCGACTTCGACGGCCTCCTGAGTGGTCACCCCACCGCGGGAGACGACACGAGGAACGAGGCAGTCCTGGCCCGGGCGAGAGCACTGGCCTCGGAACTCCCGGGAAGGCTCGTGGAGGTCTCCCATGACACCGGCGGCGGGGACCGGTCGCTTCGACATGTCGGAGACGTGGAGTCTTTGGAAGCCTGGCTGCAACATCCCGACTTCCGCTTGATCAAATAGCGCTTCAGCGTCGATCGTCGCGCACGCTTCGAAATTCATGACAACCCGACTGCGAACACGAACCTTGTGACAACTAGCCCGAGCATTTGGTGACATCCATCGCTGCGAACGTGACCGAGGCCAGGTGCTGGGGCCGGTCAGCCGAAGGTAGCGAGGGGCAGGGAACGTGGTGGGGTGTGGGGTTGTTGGCGCTCAGCTGTAGTAGCCGATCTTCTCGTCGAGGACCTCTATGGCCCGGTGCAGCCCGGTCACCCGCTGTTCCAGGATGGCACGGCGGTCGCGGAGGAAGGCGACCCTGTCCTGCGGGGAGTGGTCGGCGCGCAGGATGGCGACAAAGTCCCGCAGGTCCGCGATTCCGAGTCCGGCCTCGCGGAAGCAGGTGACCAGGCCGATCCAGAAGACGTCGTCCTCGGTGTACTCCCTGCGTCCGCCGGCGGAGCGCCGGATCGGACCGATGAGCCCTTCACGCTCGTAGTACCGCAGCGTGTCGATCGGGACACCGGTGCGGTCGACGGCCGCTGCCGGGGTGAGGGTGGTCATGCGACTCCTTGGGTGATCCGCGGTTACCTCGCTTCGGCGAAGCGCGCCAGGTGCTCGTCGTCGAGCCGTACGTGGCGTGCGGCCAGTGCCTCTTCTACCTGCTCCATCCGGCTCGTTCCGACGATGGGGTCGATGCCCTGGCGCATCAGCCAGGCGAGGACGACCTGGTTCCTCGTGGCCGCGAGTTCACCGGCGACGTCCTTGAGGACCGTGAGCACCCGGGCCGTACCGGGGTGATCATAGGTTTGCGGGAGCGGTTTGTCAGCGCGCACGTAGGAACCCCACATGAGCGAGGTGTACGACCACACGGCGAGCCCTTCCGACCGCGCTAGGTCCAGGTCCTCGGCGGTGAGCATGCGGTGGCCGGTCTCCGCGAGGGGGGTGAGCGGGCGCGGCAGGACGAGTGAGTGACGCAGCTGCAGGGCACTCCACGGTTCCACGCGCTGCTCCTGGGCGAGCGACCGTGCGTGCTGGACGCGCCAGGTGGCGTGGTTCGCCGCCCCGACCCGCAGGGCCGTTCCCTTCGCGACCAGCTCGCCGAAGGCGCCGACCGTCTCCTCCAGCAGCACAGCGCGGTCCTCGGCGTGGGCCCAGAGCAGATCAACGTGATCGACGCCCAGACGTTCCAGGCTTCCCTCCAGGCCGACGCGGACGGCGCGTGCGCAAAGCCCTTCGGCGCTCTGCGGTGCGTGCGGGACGAGTGGGTTGTGGCGGACCTTCGTCGCGATCCGTACCGCGCCGCGCGTGGCCGGGCGGGCCCGGAGCCACGCGCCGATGACGCACTCGCTGGCACCCCCGCTACCACTGGGATCGGACCAGTAGGAGTAGCAGTTCGCGGTGTCGAGCCAGACACCGCCGCCGGCGGCGAAGGAGTCGAGAATCGCGAAGCCCCGGTCGGGATCGACGCGGGTGCCGAAGTCCATTGTTCCTAGGATGATCTGGGGGTCGTTGGTATCCATGAGGTTCATCCTCGGATCTGGAGCGCGCTCCAGGTCAAGAGCTTTCGTGGTGGGCAATCCGGGGAGAGCGGTCTTCGAGAGGCCAGCACCGCGAGCCAGCACCGCGACAAGATGAGGTGTTCCAAGAGAACGCGCTGTCAGGGGTCTCACCAACCCGCCGGGAAGGCGGGGGACTCCACCTTTTACGCAGCTGCGTACGCCGGGCGCAGGCGCCGGCCTGGCGGTGGAGGGTCCGTGCCGTTTACCTGGTGCCTTCTGGGCAGGAGCAGACCGCTTGGTGTCGGGAGATCGAGTGCAGCGAGGCGAGTTGGGCCAGTATTCGGGGCGAGGCCAGGGCGGTGGGGGCGTCGAGCATGTTCATACGACGAACACGGAGTATGCCGGCCCAATGCCTGAAGGGTGGCAGCCACCGCGCCACTAGTGGAGCGCTCCCCCTGAGGCGGTGAGGTCGACCCTTCCAGCTGAGAGCCGATCCGCGAGGAACTGGACACCACGCCACCCCGCTGCGCGTGTCCCAACTCAGCCCCCGGTGGCCCAGAAGTCTCAGAGCCTGTGTCTAAACCCCGGTCGGATCAGCGAACGTCGTCTGGTGCGTGCGATCGCAAGGCGCTGGAAGGTCCTCGCTGGGGTCTCCCCT
>NZ_JBITDM010000035.1:0-47990 GCF_044454195.1 Streptomyces sp. NPDC051561
TGGTCGGCGAAGTGCAGCTGGAAGCTGGAGACACCGGGCAGCGTCCCGGCGGGGGCGCGGATCTCGGCGGGGAAGTTGGGCAGCGTCGACAAGTCATTGCCGAACGACGCGGTCTCCGATGTGAACCGGTCACCGGTGAGCTGCATACCATCACCGGAGTCACCCGCGAACCGAATGATCACCCGATCCAGGCGGCGGACCTCGGCTTCCCGCAGGTTCTCCTTCATGACCGGCCGATCACCGGGGCGGGGCGGTGCTGTCCGAGGTGCGGGGCAAGCCATTGTGCGGCCTCCACTCCCCAGACCTCAGCGGTGAGCGGGCCCGCGAGAGTGACGGTCCGCGGGCCGGTGCTGCCGGCGAACCGGCGGGCCGCGAGGTCGTCCAGGGCCATGTCCAGACCGGGCTCCTGGGGACGCCGGGAGTCCGGTGCGGGTTCGATGAGGGCGATCACGGGCTGGGGGGCCTCGTCCGGATCAGGCACGGGACGGCCCACCAGGAGCAGGTTGCCGACCAGCGCCGCCTGACCGTGATCGGTGCCGACGCTCTCCTTGCGGACAAAAGCGCGGGTCTGCAACAGCGTCTCGTAGAGCCGTACGGTGTCCGCGAACGCCCCGTGGGACACCGCTTTGCGGGCCAGCACGTGAAATCGTCCGGCTGGTGACGTGCGTTCCGCGCTTTTCGAAAGGGTCGGTGGTCTGGGCTGCTCGCCGGGCTGGGGTCGGTGTTCGACGAGTTCGGCCAGCACACCATCGGGGTAGCGCACGCGCGCCCGTGCCCCGGGAACGATCACCTCCGGCGATTCGACAACGACAGTGCTCGTGCGCTCCAGTCGCTGTAGTTGCGCGGCGAGGGAAGGCACGATCAGGGAGTAGCGGGTCTGACGCTGAACGGGGGTGAAGGGCCGGCCGCTGGCGATCAGCAGCAAGTTGCCGATGGCGGCCAGTTCGAGGCCGCCGAAGTCCGGTATGGGCATCCGCAAGTCCGCCGGTTCGCCCAGCAGCCTTTCGTAGAAGGCGATGTGGTCGTCCAGGTCGGCGACATCGATGAGAGACCGGGCCAGCAACCGCGGGCGGGACAGGGTCGAAGAGTCAGGGCGGCTACGGAACCAGCGATCGGACAGGTGGACAGGCCGCAGGGGCGTGGACATCATTCAGCCCTTCTTCATGTCAGGTGCCGGAGCGTTCCACCACGGCCGCGCGGTCAGCCCCCAAGCCGTGAACTCGTCAGTGACCAGGCTGTGCAGGGAGGCGTTGTCGCCGTATGGGGCGGGCATGCCCGTGACGGTCACGGTCAGCTGGTCCCCGGTCCGCAGCAGGCAGAGGGAAGCGCGCAGCCGGGCCCTTTCCGGAACGAGCCCGGGCACATTCATGGTGCGCAGCGCGATGCTGTCGGCCTTGCGCCCGGCCAAGATCGCCAGTTCGTCGGGCGCAACGCCGAAGTTGGATGCCACGACATCGACCTGCTGTGCTCCGGGGTTCTTCAGCGGCTCGGCGTAGCGGGCCGGGAGCAGGTGCCACAGCGGCTCCGGGACGCGGGTGGTGCTGTGTCTGCCGGAGCTCTGGAGAAGTGCTTTGGTGGCCTGGCGGGTGGCGCGCAGGTCGCCGTGGCGGGGGGTGCCGCCGGGGACGGTCAGCGGGACGACGACGAGTGCGTTGGCCCGCTCGTCGTGAGTGGGGTGGCGCAGGCTCATCGGGATGCCGACATCGATGGTGGCGTTGGCCGCACGGGGCACTCGCTCGCGGATGAGGTTGGCCGCCACCTCCACGAAGAGGCTGTTGACGGTGCCGCCGTGGGCCTGCGCCTGCTCCTGCCATCGGCGGGCGTCGACCTCGTAGATGGCCGAGGTGAAGAACTGCGGGGTCGATCCACTCGCGGTGTGGGGGTCGGGGTGGCGGCGGACCGCGTTGGTGAGCGCGGTACGTTCCTGCCGGTCGCCAAGCAGGCGGATGCCCCAGCGCGCCACCTGCGGTACGGTGCGCGCGAGTTGGCGCAGCGCGTCCGCGAGGTCGCTGTCGGGAACTCCGTCACCCCGGTGGCGGGGGGCGTGGCGGGCGGCGATGGCGTTGACGATGCCCAGACCGTCGCTGCGGAAGTGCGGCACGGTCAGGGAGACGAGGCAGCCGCCCCGATAGGGGGCGGCGGCCAGGCGCCACAGGGCGCGGGAGTCGGCCGGCAGGGGGGCACGTACCTGGGTGTCGATCCAGTCGGGTGCGGTGGCTTCGGTCAGGGACCGACGCTCCAGATGGAGGGGTTCCGCGTTGTCCGCCGTCAACCATTTGCGACGCGCCACAGGGATTCGAGCCCCGGTGGCGCGACGGCTGAGCAGGCCCTGATTTAGCTGATCCCATTCCGCTTGGAGTGCGTCGGCGGCCAGCGGGGTTGGGAAGCGCCACAGGATCTGGACGATGCGGGAGGAACCGAGCCGGGCCGCGGCCTGGTGCAGCATCTCATCGGTCGAATTCAGACGCCATGCCGTCGCGTCGGAGATCATGTGAGCACCTCGACGATCCGCGAGGCCGTGAATCGGCCGATGGCGGGGGCGAGTTTGAAGCCACTGCCGTTCCAACCGGTGGCGCTGACCAGACCACGGGGGTTCTGCCACTGCGTGACTTCGCCACCGCCAGTGGCGGCCATGGCGTCGTACGCGGTGACGCCGCCTACCACCGAAGCCTTGGCCAGATGGGGGTAGCGGTCCCGGAGCGCGCTACGGATGCGCTGTTCCTCGTGGACCGGTACGCCGTGCGTGACGGTCTCCGGGACGTCAGTGACGGGGGAGAACACTCCGGCGAGCACGGTGCCGCGCTCGTCCCAGCGCCGCAACCATGCTCCCGTGGTGCGGTCGACGACGGTGGGCAGCTGGGAGATGTCGGTGTGGTCCTCCACACGGAAGAGGCCATAGCTCACCGACCTGGTACGCAGCGGGAGATGGATACCGACCGCCTTGGCCAGGGCAGCGCTGCCGACCCCGGCGGCGAGAAGCACGGCCTCGGCGAGGACAGTGCCGGTCGAGGTGTCCACGCCGACGATGCCTTTGCAGGAGAGCAGCAAGCTCCTGGCGCGGGCCCGGCGCACCCGGAGGGCCGATCCGGCGTCCTGGCGGATCGCGTTCCGTACCTGGTCGGCGGGGAGCCAGCCGGCCTGGGGTTCGTACGCACCGTGGAGCCCGTCGGGCACACTGAGACCGGGGAACCGGGTGGTGATCTGCTGGGGCGTGAGGATGTCAGCCGTCCGTCCGGCAGCCTGGAGCACGTCCACATGGGTAGTCGCGCGCGCGAGTTCGTGCGCGGCAAAGAGTGTCAGGCTGCCGTGTTCGCGGAGCTCGGGCCAGGTGCCGTGCCAGCCGCGCCGTCGGTAGAGGTCGAGACCTTCGGCTGCCCAGGCGGGGTGGTCGCCACTCGGGTCGAAAGCGCGCACCAGTCCGCCGGAAATGCTGGTGGCACCTTCGGCGGCGGCGCATTCGTCGACCATTTCCACGGTCAGGCCGCGGGCCGTGAGCCGTTCGGCGGTAGCCATCCCGATGATGCCCCCGCCGACGATCACGACGTCTGCGGACGTTACGGCCTCGGTCATTGCGAGGCTCCCGCCGCCAAGTGCTGTGCGGGCTGCGGGGTGCCTTGCAGCAGAAGCGCTTCGGTGATGTCGGAGGCCCGTACGGACAGCATGGCCAGGGCACCGGCGTCGCCCATGCCGTGACTCGCCTCGCACAGCCCGTTGAGGTAGACCTTCAGCGGGCGGCTACGGTGGGCAGGAACCTTGAGCTCGATGCCGTAGTCCCGTGCGACGACGGGGACGCCGTCCTCGTCCAGGGGCAGACGGTGGGCGACCCCTTCGAGCAACGGGTGGTAGGGCTCGTCGCTGGGCGAGGTCCCGAAGTCCCGGAAGCCGGTGGCCAGGACGACGACGTCGACATCGACATCGAGGGTCTTCTGGGCGGAATGGTTGATGTCACGCATCACCAGGCGGTGCGGGCCGCCGGAGACAGGGGTCTCGAACGCGGTGACTTCGGAGAACGGCATCATCTGCAGCCGCTGCGACCCGGTGAGGTCGTATTCACGTTGGATGCCGACCAACCGGTCGATCACGTCCTGGTCGCACGCGGCGTAGTTGACGGAGCGCAGTTCGCTGCGCAGGCGGCGCCTGGTGCTGGCGGGCAGCGGATGGAAGTAGTCGACGAACTCCGGCAGGAAGACTTGGCGGCTGTAGGGGCTGGTGTCTTTGAGCCGGAAGCCGATGCTGCGGTGGATCGAAGTGACGTGCGCGACGTTGGGGCGGTCCAGAAGGTCGAGGACGATTTCGATCGCGCTCTGGCTGCCTCCCACTACGGCGATGCGAAGGTCCTGGCCGGCCAAGGCTTTCACGGAGGACAAGTAGCGCGTCGAGTGAAAGACGGTCGACCCCAGCTGCCGGAAAGGGGCCGGGATGCGCGGGGACCGGCCGGTGCCCAGGACGAGGCTCTCGCCGAGATGCCTCTGTCCTTGCGCGGTCTCCACGCAGAACACCTCGTCGCCCCCGTCGTCCTCGGTCAGGGAGAGGCTCGTAGCGACCTGCCCGTAGTCCACTACTTCCTGGAATGAAGAGGCGACCCAGCTGAGGTATGCCGCGTACTCCCGGCGCAGTGGGAATTTGGCGTTCAGATGGAGGTAGTCGGTCAATGTGCCTTGAGAGGCAAGAAAGTTGACGAATGTGTGGCGGCTGTTGACATTCCGCGGCATGACCAGGTCCCGGAACGGATTGTTCTGAATGTCGGCGCCGGGCAGCAGCTGCTCCTCTTGCCACTGGAATCTGTCCGCGCGCTCGATGAAATGGGCGTCGGCCGACCGGCCGAGCTCCTCAAGTGCCACGGCCAGGGAAAGGTTCGCCGGGCCGAACCCTACGCCCAGTACGGGATGAACTTGTTGCTTCGTCACTGTTCACGCATCCTCGACTTGTCGTGCATGCAGGAACGCGGGGAAAGGTTCGCCAGCTCACGTCAGAGCTCACCTGCCGACCTGCCGGGCCGGTTTCGTTCCCCGCATGGCCTACGTCGGAAAGGGCAGGGCAGTGAGTTGCTGCGGCATCGGATCACACCGTGCCAGGTAGGGGGCCTTGGGGCGGGCCGGGAGTGGGGGGGGGGGGGGGGGGGGGGGGGGGGGGGCGGGGGGGGGGGGGGGGGGGGGGGCGGGCCCCCCCCCCCCCCCCCCGGCCCGTAGACATGCCCGACGTCCCCAGGCGAAGTAGCGGTGCCTCAGTTGCCCGACACCGAATCGCCCTGGAGCGACACCTCAGTGATCTCGTTCGCTTCGTCGACGTGGACCACACGGGACTTGAAACCGGCGCGCTCCTCGTCGGTGAGCTGCGCGTAGCTGATGATGATGACCTTGTCCTTCGGCTGGACGAGCCGTGCCGCGGCGCCGTTGACGATCACCTCGTTGGCTCCCGGCTGCCCGAGGATCGTGTAGGTCTCGAAGCGTGCGCCGTTGTTGACGTTGACGACGTGGACCAGCTCGCGGACGTCGATCTCGGCGGCTTCCAGCAGCTCGGGCGAGATGGTGATCGAACCGACGTAGTCCAGGTTGCTGTCGGTGATGGTCGCGCGGTGGATCTTCGAGTGCATGATCGTACGCAGCATGATGGCATTCCTTCATCGTGAGTTGCATGCCGGTTGGCACGCGGGGGGCGGGGAGGGGTGGTTGACGGCCTACGCCCTGTCAGGGCTGCCTACCTTGGACTGCCGGGGGCCTCGAAGCCGGTGAAGACGCCCGTGGGGGGCTCGGACGAGTCCGCCAGCAAGGGCGGCTCGCCGAGAGTGGAGGGGGCGCCGAAGGCCTGCGCGATCTGCTCGGCCAGGTCAGGGGTGAGCGGCCAGGCCAGAGAGCGCAAGGTCCACAGGAACTGCAGGATCCCAGAGACTTCGCCGGCGTCATCGGTCTTCAGATCCCGGCAGCGAAGGGCGAGGATCTCCAGGTGCAGGGCGAGGGCCTCGGCCGCCTTGCGGATGGAGAAGGTCTCCAGTTGGTAGGCCTGTTCAAAGCGACCGCGGGAGGCTTGCAGCGCGGTGGCCCACCAGGCGGAAGGGGGTTCTTCAGCTCGGCGCCCCGCCAGTGCGGCGGTGAGCGACTCCGCGACAGTCGCCAGGGGGGCATCGAAGCGGGTGGCCAGCGTCGATGCGGCCACTGGCTCGCTGAACTCGGACTGCTGGAGTTCCGGGCTGGTCAGGGCCAGTACGAAACGCGCTCGGTCGCGGCCCACGCTCTCCAGGAACTCCCCGGCCCAGCGGACGTCGCCCTTGCTGGTGGAGAACTTGCGACCCTCCAGCAGGTAGTACTGGTTGGTGATGGTGCGAGTCTTGGGCAGGTTGACGGGTAATCCGTATCGGGCGGCGAGCAGCGACAGCGTCACGTAGACGAAGGCGTTGTAGAAACCATTGTCGATGCCGATGAACTGGACCAGTTCATCGCAGTCGACCTGGCGGCCCTCCCGGGCGCGCTCCAGCCAGTAGAGGTGGCCGACGTAGATCTCCGGCCAGGCGTTGATGGCCTGGGCAGGGGTGTCGGGCCCGTCCCAGTCCACCGGGATGCCCCACTTGCTCGGGTACGTGATCGGAATGTACGGAAGCGGGCCGGTGCCATTGAGTGTCTGCTCCACCACTCGGGCCAGATCTGGGCGCAGTCGCACCTCCGACGCCTGATACCAGTTGACGAGCACCGTCCGGTAGCGCTCCAGGTCCAGGACCCAGATGGCGACCGACCGCAACGGCAGCGCAGCCGCGGTGTCGGCCACGGGCAGCAGTGCGCCGGGGAGGTTGTAAAGGCCACAGGCCTCGCAGACACCGGCGCGGGCGTGGGCCAGGCAGGTGGGGCACCGGCCGGTGACGAAGGCTTCGGCCTGGTAGGTCTCCGAAGCGGCGTCGTAAGGAAGCTCGACTTCCCGCCGGTCGAACGCGCCGTGGCGCCACAGTTGAGTGAAGAAGTCCGTCACGAACGCCGTGTAGGGGGCGTCGGGCCGCTCGAAGAGGTCCACTTCGACACCCGCGAGCGCCAGCGACTTGGTGACGCTGTCAAAGGCGTGCTGAATCAGAGCCTCGGGCTCCGTGCCCAGGCGCTCGGCAGTGGTGACGACGTACGTCTGGTTGTCGTCGGTACTGGTACCGAAGGCCACGTCGTGGCCGAGGATCTTCTGGGACCGCGCGCATACGTCGCTGCCGAGCACCGGGCCGGAGAGGTGGCCCAGGTGCAGGTCGCCGTTGGGGGTAGGCGGGGAAAAGGTCACGTTGATGCGGCGGCCGGAGCCGTCGCGGGACAGGGCTTCCTTCATCGCGGGTCTCTCTCCTACTGGGCAGGCTGGAGCCAGTAGATGCTGACGAACGTCAGTGGCTCGCTCTGGCTGGTGTTGGTGACGACGTGCTTGGTGCCGTGCGGGATGTAGATGAGGTCACCCGGGGCGATCGTCCGCTCCTCCTCCCCCACCCGCACGTGCCCTTCCCCGCTGATAAAGAGGAACGTTTCGTCGGTGTCATGGCCGTGTGGGGTGCTGGACTCGGTGGCCCGGATCGAGCACAAGGTGCTGTTCCAGGGGGGCGCCACCACGCCGTCCCACGGGTAGAGCTGGCGGATGTCGCATCCGTTCTTGCGGATCAGCTCGGTGCCGGCCTCGGTTTTCACGTGCATGGGAGATCTCCTCTGTTGGGTAGCGGGGCTTCGTAGCGGAACTGCTGTGCAGTGGAACGGGGCATGGGTTCGTTCGTGCGGTCGGCGAGCCGCCATGCCGTCAGCGCAGGTCGAAGATGCGCTGGATGACGTCAGCGTCGAAGGACTCGGCCGGGACCTCGAAAGGGCCCTTGAAAGTGGAGAGCCGGGAGCCGGCCAGCACGGGGTCACTGGGCCAGACCTCCGCATAGGCCGTGCGCCGAGCCCTGCCTTCAGGGGTGAAGGTCATGTTCATCGTGGTCCGTACGGAGGCGGCGATACGCAGGCGCCGCATTCGGACCTCGCGTTCTCTGGCGTACGGCTCGAAGGTCTGCGGCGTCCACGACCGCGACGAGCGCAGGGCCTCCCACACCATTCGTGCGTCCCGCAGGGCGATCGACAGACCTTGGCCGATGACCGGGTCGGTCCATCCGGCGGCATCACCGATCAGCACCCCACCGGGCACATGGGGAGCATCGGTCCAGGCGTCGTTCATGGGGTAGAAGGCACACAGGGCGGCAGGTTTGGCCGCTGCGAACATTTCGCTGTTCGGGATGCACTGGAGCTGGAAGGCATCGAGGAAGTCGGCGTGCCGGTTCGGGCCGGCGAAGCGTCCCTTCTGAGCGACATCGTGGAGCAGATAGAGCCTGGCCCGGCCGCCCTCGCGGGGGAAGACGAAATACAGCAGGTCCCCCTCGGTGCCGACGGAGGTGACATTGACCGGCCAGGCGTCGAGGTTCTCCACGAGCATGCCTCCGCCGAGGGAGTTCGGCGGCGTCTCGGTCAGTGGGACACCCAGTTGCCTGCGCACCGTGGAGGTCCGGCCATCCGCCCCGACCACCAATCGGCAGGTCACTTCGTGCTCAATGTCGTCGTGTTCATAACGCACGACGGGGTTCGGGCCCCCGGCCACTATGACATCGCCTATACCTCGGACGACCGTCGCACCGGCTTCCTCGGCTGCAGTGGCCAGCGCCTCGCAAGCTTCCGGGTGTCCCACGTCAAGAACGCCGCGAATTCCTGGCAGCATCTCATCCAGCCGCAGAGCTCGGGATTCGGCGACCTTGGGATCCGCTATTTCGTCATACCCAATAAAGCGGTCAACGTAGGTACCGCCTGCGTTGAGGAGTGGCTTCTCCAGCCCCAGTTCCAAGAGCTCGACCACACCCCAGCAGTTGATCACCTCGCCTCGCACTTTATCCCGGTAAACGGTCTGCCGCTCAAGAAGCAGTACGTCATAACCGTCTCCAGCCAGGGCTGCAGCCAGGGAGGATCCAGCAATCCCGCCGCCGACGACCACAACATCAATCTGCCCGGTTCGCGCCATGAATCCTCCCGGAAACCCTAATACAGGCACACCAAACAAGGCCGGTGACAGCCAGCCGAGTTCGTTGTGGTGATGACGCTTAAATACTCGCCATTCCGTTCGCATGGTGCGAGACAAGGATGCGACACGCTGCATCCAATTTGGGTCAGACTCAAATCGACATATGGATGCCTGGGCAGCACGATGAGGACACCCTCGCGAAAGGGTGCACTGGAAGCCGGCCGTGTTCGCGGAAGGCGGTCGTTCTCGTTTGCCCTGGGTGACCGCGCCTCCCCCCGTTCACGGGAGAGGAGTTCACGTCACCACGAGGAAGAACGCCCGATCGCCGTTGAAGCGCCAGGGCCTACGCCAACCCGTGCCTTCCACCGAGAAGCCTTGACTGCCCCCTACGGTTGCCATGTAACGCTGCTGCGACAACACCGACATGGACAAGTCACATACGAGTGACCGTGCTCACACTCGCTCGTGCCGGACGCTCCCGGCGAGATGTCTCCGCTGCACCATGCCGTCGCGGCGGGTCCATGGGCGATATGTGCGACGGCTGCCTGACGCCCCTCCCCCGATCACGCCCGTCGTGATCGAGTGCGTGGTGCGGCGCTTCAAGTGCACCAACACCGTCTGCCCGGTGGCGGCGTGCCGAGCCGTTGGCCGCCTGGATTGCAGCTCATCCCGAGGCCGAGACCATGTCCCGGGACCAAGCCGGCGCCTACGCGCAGGGCCTCCGGACCGGAGCCCCGCAGGTAGCGCACGGCTGGCACCTGCGGCACAGGCCCGGTTAGGCGCCTGGTGGCCCGAACCACCGAGCGATACGAAGGCCGTTCATGATGACCTGGTGGCTGGTGTTGATCAGCAACCAGCCCTGCCGTTCGCTGTCGAGTTCGTAGAGGTCATCGGCCTGTGGCGCTCCGAGCTGGCGCATGGCGAAGCCGTCGAGGACGAGCATGTCGGGCCGTGTTCCATCTCGGCGATGGGTGTGCAGGCAGTGTTGGGCGCAATCACGGTGTTCCTCGCGGATGATCAGCCGCATCTCCTTCAGCCGCCTTCGCCGTCGGGTTCGGCGGCTCAGGCGCCCGTCGCGGAGCCAGGGCGAGCCCGGGTGGTCTCGAGGTGATCAGCAACAGTGTTGCTGCCCGTGTTCCCGGGACGGGGAAGAACGGCTGCCGACTCCCCGCTGCCACCACCTGGTCGCCGGTGTCCGGCGCCGCGTCTCTGGCCAGCGGCCTGACCCACTCAAGGACTTGGGCCCACGTCCGCCAGGCAGTCCCTCCTCATTCCGGAGCAGGACCGATGAAAGAGATCTATATCAGGGGTGCCCATGAACGAAGCCGCTGTCGTCGCCGGGCACCACTGCACCGATGTCCACCTCACCGCCGTACTGCTCGGCAAGGTGGACACCCTGACATCGGACCGCCTACACGCCAATCAGGAAAGGCGACTTTGAGGACTACCCAAGCGTCACTTCAGAAGAGCCGCACCCCTCTCATCACTGCTCGGAGACTGAGCATCATCACCAACGGCGTCAGCCCCGGCATCCGGCCAGGTGAGACCTCGTGCGGAGTGCAGCCACACGGCCAAGACCGTACAGACGGCGGCAATTCCCCCCAGCGTCATGGCCATGGACGGGGAACTGTGATCCACAACTACTCCGCCTGCCAGGGCTCCCATGGAGAGGGTCGCTTGGAAAGAGGCAGTGAACAGGACCGAGGCAGCTTCAGGTGCGTGCGGCGTCGCTTTGGCGAACCAGGTCTGGGACGAGACGGGAACAGCCCCGTAGGCAACGCCCCAGATGATCAGAAGGGCTACGGCCCCGATCGCCGAGCGGCCCAGGATTGGCAACAGCAGAGTGACCGCCGCGATCAAACCAGCCGCCAGACCGAAGGTGGCTCGCGGCCGGCGAGCGACCATTGCACCGCCCAAGAAGTTACCGACGATCCCCGCGGCTCCGTAGATCAGCAGGAACAGGGTGATCTGCTGCGAGGTCGAATGCGTGACTTGCTCAAGGAACGGGGTCACGTACGTGTACGTCCCGAAGTGAGCCAGCACGATCAGGAAGGTGAGAACGAGTGCGAAGCGGGTGTTCACACCTCGGAACATGGTCCGCAAGACGCCCAGCCGGGTCACTTGGGCGGGAGGGAGCGGTGGCATGACCAGGAGCAGCATGATGAGCACCGCGATTGTCAGGAAGCCCATCACGGCGAACGACATGCGCCAGCCTGCGAGATCACCGATGAACGTCCCGGCCGGGACACCGAGCACGGAGCCCAGGGGAACAGCGGAGAAGATGACTGCAGTCGCTCGGCCAACAGATTTAGGAGCCACCAGTCGTTCGGCCAGTCCCGCACCGATCGACCAGAATCCACCGATGGTGATGCCCACCATGATGCGGGAGACCAGAACGAGCCAGTAGTTCGGTGCTACAGCGGCCAGGAAGTTGGCCGCGGCCAACAGGACCATGAACACACAGAGCATGAGGCGTCGATCGATCCGTGCAGTCGCCGCTGTGACCAGAGGCGCGGAGACTGCTGCGAGGAATCCCGGCATGGTCATCATCAGCCCCGCCATCCCGTCAGAGATGGTGAAACTGGATCCGATCGACGTCAGCAGTCCGATCGGCAGGATCTCAGTGGTGACGATCGAGAAGAGTCCCAGCATCACCGAGGCGACGGCTAACCAACCGACCAGAGGTGATCGCGTCGATGGTCCGGTACCGCCGGAGTGAGTGGTGGTGGTCGAGGCCATGAATTCCATCCCGTGAAGCGCGAGTCATTGCGCGCTCAGTTCAGCAGGCTCCGTCCTCTGTGGACTGGCGGTTCTGCGACATAACCCTCACAGGAAAGGGTCATGTCGCAGAACCGCCAGTCCACTCTCTCGCTTGCCTTGCTGGTCAGGAACCCGACGGGGGGCGTCTTGCGCTCGCAGTCCAGCACGCCCGGCTCCGCCGCATTCGTTGGCAACTTGGGCAAGTAGCGAGCAGGGGGTGTCTCGGCTCGGTGTTTGCCGGCCGTCCGTTGAGTTGTTGGCTCCGCGTGACCGAAACAAGCCGCTGACATGCCTGGCCGCTGACCTGCCTGGCCGGTGCCAAGCCGACGACCGGCGCCCGCAGCTGACTCTCGCCGAGCCGGCCACGGCCCCACACGATCAGCGCGTACTGATCACCGACGACTCCGGAGAGCGCAGGGCCAGCACCGCCACCGCGCACATGGGCCGCCGGCCCAAGACCCGCCACCCGAGGTTCGGTTCTCCTCGACGCGGTCGCTACCGGCAGGCCCCTTGATCTCTACCGCCGGTTTAACGGACTACCGATGAGGTCGGCGTTGAGGATCTCATCGGGGTTGAGCTCGGGGCTGTAGCCGGGCATCAGATGCAGCTCGCTGCGCTCGGTGTTGTCGGCGAGCCAGGCGCGGACGGCTTTGCCGCGGTGGACGGGGGGCCGGTCGGCGATGACGTTGGCCTTGCGTCCGGCCTGGCGGGCGAGCCGGTCGAGGAAAGCGGTGAACACTTTCGCGGTGAACTTCCCCGTGAACACGGTGAACCAGAGCGAGCCGCGGGAGGCGATCGCGGACATGGTGTTGGTGTTCACCCGGAAGCGGCGGCCGTTGACCTTCACCGTCGGGGTCTGCCCGGCGGAGGCCCACGAGCGTCCCGGCGAGGCGGTGTCCGAGCGTAGCCCAGGCCACGACGGCGTGCTCGGCCTTCGCGCGCGCGGCGATCGCGGGGTATTCCTCTTCGAGCCAGGCACTCACTTTCTCATGCTGCTGGCGGTAGGAGCGGCGGGCCGGGCGCTGAGGTGTGAACCGTACCGGCGCAGCCATTCGCCCACACCCTGCTCGGTCATGGTGAGGCCGGTGACCATCCGGATCAGCTCGGCGACCAAGGCCCAGGTCCACAACGGGCCGCCGATCAGCAACTGTTCGGGCGTGTAGTCGGCCATCGCCTTGAACAGCGCTGCCCGGCCCTGGTCCCCGATCAGCTCACCGGGCCCGGTCCGGGACTCGACCGGTGCCGCGAGCGCCTCCCTGCCCGCCGCCTGGACTTACGCCATCAAGTTCCCACGGACCGCTCCGAGACCCCGAACGCCTCGGCCGCCCGCGGGTGCGTCCGTATCTGCCCCGACTCCAGCGCGGCCACCACCCGCAGCCGCACCACCTCCTGCGCGGCAGGCCCCAGACCCCGCGCACCCCCAGGCTCCATCACACCCCCTCAACGGGCAAGGCAACCAAACCGTTTCGATTCAATAGGTCGATGGCCTCTCTACCGAGGGGTCGAGGCTGAGGGGCGCGTCGGAGGGGGGAGTTGCCCGTGTGGTCACGGCGGCAGAGAACACGGCTTGATCCGCCTGGGTCCCCGTGACTACTACTCGGCGGCAGCCCTGCTGGTCGTTGGGTGCGTCGTGGGCGGTGATCCAGCAGGGCTGGTCGAGCTCCACGTAGCGGAAGAAGCTCGTTTCAAAGGCCACGGGAGTGGCGTTATGAGGAGCGGTATCAGCCAGGGCGGCCTGACTGCAGGCTTCGAGGAGCATCATGCCGGGAACGTGATCATGTGGGTGATCGAAAAGAGTCGTATGGCTGGTGTCGGCCCGTAGCTGCCAGCGTCGCGGGATTCCAGTCGGAGAAAGGACGACATCCGCCTCTTTGCGTCTGCCTACCAATGAGGGGGATAATGGGGGAGCAACGGGTATGGCGCGGGCGAAGGCGGCGGTTGCATCGGCGTAGCGGCCGCGAAGACGGTTGTAGAGCGCGGGCGGGAAGGCTGTGTACCGCAGGTGGGCCGTGCCCAGGAGCGAGCTGTTGCGCATGACACGGATCGTGGCATTCAGATGCATGGATCCCAATCTGCGTCGGATGCAGGGCGCGTGAGTGACAGTCAGCTCCACGGTGCCACTTTCGGCCGAGGCCTTCGCGAGTTCAGCGGGGGCGATGTCGCAGGTGAACTGCTCCCAGCCCATGCGATAGCCGACGGGGACATCGAACGCGGTGTGAGCCACTACGGCTAGCGCTTGACGGACGGTCTCGGTGACTAAATGGGGATGGAGTTCATTGAGGTCTGGGACATAAAAGGGGTGAAGGCGGGGCCATCGTGCCGTAACCAGGTGCGTGTCGGCGGTGAGATGGTGCCATCCAGTGACGAAGACCTCGGAGGCATGCTTCTTGCCTACGTACCGTCTGATCTCAAGTGACGCGCTCGCGGTGCCGGGTGTCATGCGTTCCTCCGGGGCGTCATGGTTCGGGTACAGCACGGGCGTTGGAGGGCCAGTAGGAGCAAAATAGAGTCGATTATGTTTTCTGTCGAGACGGGAGCGAGGTCTTTCATGGCAGAGCAGACAGGTGGACGAGTGATACGCCAGGAGCGTGCCGCGCGGACCCGAGCGCACCTCCTCCAGGCGGCGGCGGAGGTGTTCGTCGAGCACGGCTTCGCCGGAGCAACCCTGACGAAGATCACTGACAGGGCCGGAGTGACGCTGGGAGCGTTGTACTTCCACTTCAGGAGCAAGGGGGACCTCGCAAGGGAGATCGTCCGCAACCAACCGGAACACATCACACCGCCCATTGACTCCGTTGGCTTGCAGCACGCAGTGGACGTCACCCTGACATGGGCCCATGAACTGAATCACAACGCCGTTCTGTTGGCCGGTGCACGTCTGGTGATGGAGCAGGATGCCTTTGTCGACCTCGCCGAGAACTCCCACCAGCAGTGGAGCCGGGTCATGGAGGAGGACTTGGCCAGCGCGCGACGACGCCGTGAATTGCGCTCCACCGCCGACGTCGAGGCCATCGCAAGATTGATCGTCAACTCCTGCACTGGGGCCCAGATGCACTCTCTGCTGGAGACTGGCCGCTCAGACCTCCCCGAACGGATCGTGGATATGTGGCGCATCCTGCTGCCTGCGCTCGCGGCGCCCGCCGCCGTCAAGCGCATCGAGTTGGACGAGGCCCGAGGCCGGGCGCGCTGACCCGCACTTGCTCGGCACAATCGGTCCACGACGTTTGCCGCGACCGAGCTGTCCCCGACCGGAGCAGCGGAGGCACGCGAGAACCCCGTGTCCGGTTCGTTGAGTCCGCGGAATAGGTGTGCGGGACGCTCACGGCTGCATTCTGGCTCAATCCGGAAGAAGCCTCCCCCTGCGGGCCTTTCAGCGGCACAGTAAGCGTTCGGCCCTAGTCCCGGCGCGGCTCGCGTCCGGGTTGGGGCCGCCCTCACCTGCTCCTGTCAGCCAGGGAGGGCCAGCCAACGGAGGACGCGTGCTTACAGGCAAAACCGTCATGATCACTGGTGCATCCAGCGGGATCGGCGCCGCGGCGGCTCGGCTTTTTGCAGCCGAGGGGGCAGCGCTGATTCTGATGGCGCGGCGGGAGGGCAAGCTCAAACAGCTGGCGGCGGAGCTGACAACCGCCGGCTTCCGTGCGGTACCCGTAGCGGGAGACGTGACTTCGGCAACGGACGTGCAGCACGCCGTCTCCGAGGCAGTGCGGCACTTCGGCAGCATGGACGCGGCATTCAACAATGCGGGCTGGGGAGCCGCCGGTACCGTTCTGCACGAGGTTCCGGATGAGATGTACGACCAGATCATGGAGGTCAACGTGCGTGGCGTGTGGAACTGCCTCCGCTACCAGCTTCCGGTGATGCTGGAGCAGGGAACACCGGGCTCGATCGTCAACACCGCCAGCACCGCGGGATTGTTCGCCACCGGCGCCGTGGCGCCGTACGTCGCCGCCAAGCACGCCGTACTGGGGCTGACGAGAGCGGCGGCTGCTGATTACGGTGCCTACGGTATCCGGGTCAACGCCCTGATGGTCGGAAGCACCCGCACGGAACTGCTGGACCAGGCCATTGCGGACTCGTCGGCCACGGAACAGCAGATGGCCGCACGGGCGATCCAAAAACGCCTGGCCGATCCCGTGGAAATAGCCCGTGCCGCCGCCTGGTTATGCAGCGAGCAGTCCTCCTTCGTTACCGGGGCTGCGGTCCCCGTGGACGGTGGCTGCAGCGCCGTCTGACATCGATTCCAGCCAGACGTGCAGTAGGCCCGCCTTGTCTGCCGCTACGACACGGAAGACAAGGCGGGCTCTCTCCCGTCCTTGCGAACGTGCACTTGTCGATCCGCTCGGAAAGAGCCTGGTCATGATCCGCGATGAGTGCGGTTCCTCGAAGTGAAGCGTTGAGTTGGGAGATTGCTGAGCGTGGTGTGCTCGGGCCTGCCGGTGTTGGCCGTGCCCAAGTGGCGGCCGGGCATGGGGGTAGATGTCCTTCCGCGGGTGTACCAGGACATCCTGGAGGTCATCGCGGACGCGCCGGGACCGGTGCGGGCCAGGCAGATCATGCAGAGGATCGAACTGGAGGCCACAGCCGGCCGGATTGAGAGACCCCGCTCGAAACTCAGGCGACCGGTCGAGCGAGGATGGCTGGACGAGGACGAGCTCGGCTTGTCCGACTCGGCCCCTCTCCGGGCCGTCTTCGGGCAGTCGCATCGCCCAACTCCCAGTAGCAGACGGGCTCTTCACTTCCACAGTCGAAGGTGCCGAGCACAGCGACGTAGTACGAGAAGAGTCCTGAGATGGATTCCCTGTGCCCCTCACCCGGGTGCTGACCTATTTGCCCGCTCGGTCAGTTCCTCCGGTCCCTGACACGCACCCCGCCTGGCGACCTGGCCAGTTCATGGACCTGCGCCGAGCTGGAAGAACACCTGCGAACTGGTGCGGGTGGAACGGATGGCTCACTGAGGCCCCGGTGCTGCCAAACCGGATCGCCGACGTGTGCGCGGACGAGCAGTGCGGTCTGACGAACAGGCAGTGCGGTCTGACGAACAGACCGTTGCGAGTAGCTGATCAACTTCACGGAATTCGTGCCTGAGCCGGTGAACGGGAGCCACGAATCCGAAAACGAAGAAGCCCGCGACTCCACGTCCACGCAGAACAGGTTAAAGATCAAGCCAAGTGGCGGAAGGCGTGCGCAGCCGAAACCAGGGTCATGTGGTGGTGCCAGCCCGGATAGGAGCGGCCCTCGAAATCCAGCAGCCCGAAGTCCTGCTCCAGCTCGCTCATCGTGTCCGCCGTGCCTGTTTGCAGGTCTACGAGGGACAGCAGCTCCTCGGTGCGGCGGCGCACCATGTTGGTGATCCACACCCGAGCCGGACCCTTCCGACCAGGTCTCCACTCTGCGAACAGGCGGTACGTGCGTGGGATGTGAGGACCGTGCCCGGCGACGGGCAAAAGGCAGACGAGCGTGCTCAGGATGCGGGTCCTGCGTGGTACACCACCCGACCCGATGACTACCGATCCGGTATGGCTGTGCAGTGTGCCGCTCTGGGCAAGGCTCTGCCATGCGCCGATGGGTGCGGACGCCCCAAGGGTGGGCAGCTGGGCCGGGTTGGTAGAGGTGCAGGGCAGGACCGGGAAGCTGTCGGACAGGGCAATGACGAAGTCATGACGGTATCTGCTCAACATGTGCCCGAGCCCGCCCGTCTCCTTACTGTCATGCAAGTCGGCCACTAGGGGAGCAGGTGCCAAAGAGGTGTGTCGCCGCAGTCCGTCAGCCATGTTGAAGCCAAGGATCCAGGAAGGCAGTGGCTGGACGTCCTCCGGGATACGCGCACGCTGCCGCAGCCGTGGGTGTGCCCAGTGCTCGGGGAGGTACAGGCGCCAGTCAACCGGGATCGCGACGTTTCGCGCTGACAGGAACAGCCCGATGCCGACTTGGCAATTAAGATTCTGCCCCAAGCGGGGAGCGAAACGGCGGTGGACGCCGCAGGAGTGGTTCCCGCGTTTGGGCAGCAACACCGTGGACACGGTCCAGGCTTGTGGTTCGAGGCGTTCCGTGGTCCACCGTGCCAGCTGGTGACGGGTCGGCTCCCATGCCCAGGGGCTGGAGTTGATGAACTGCTGCAGGGACTGCGACGCCGTCGGCGAGTCGGTGATGGCTGCGGCCAGACCCCGGACCGTCTTCTTCCCAGGTGCGGATAACAACCCTTGTAAGTAAGCCTGGCCCCAGCGGCGCTGATCCGCGCGGGAGAGATGACCGAAGAGTGTGTCGGCGAAGCCAGAGAGCTGTCCCGCGGTGATGTTCATCGGCGCAGGGGACAAATGGGTCACAGTCATGGAGATTCCCTCCCTTGGTGAGCACGCTCTGACCGCCATAGAATAATGGAGTCAACTATGTTTTGGCTGGATCGGGAATCAGACAACATCCGGTAGGCCGACTGCCGCTCCTGCGAGGCCAGGACATCCGAGCAGATGAGAATCGGCCAGGCCAATCCTGCAATCAGTGTGCGGGACTTGATGGAAGCGGCACATGACCGCGACGCTGTGCCTCCCGCCTGCGAGATCGTCAGAGGAGCCCTGTTGGCGCTAGTGCCGCGCATTGCCTCTGCGCCATGGGTCGTACGCCTGCCTCATCACGGTCCAGTCCGTGTTCGTGGCACGCATGGAGAGGCCCGCCCCTCTTCGGTGACAGGCAGGTACCGGAGAAACACGGAAGTAGTTCTGGCCGCCGACGCGGTCAGCAAGGGGCACGGAGAGACCATGCAGGAGAGAGCAGTGCGAACGCGTCGGGCCCTGGTGCGGGCAGCGGCCTCGGAGTTCGATCGGTACGGGTACGACGGTACTTCGATGCTGAAGGTCAGCAGGGCGGCCGGAATCACCACGGGAGCCCTCACTTTTCACTTCTCGACCAAGAGTGAACTTGCCGATGCTGTCCAGGACTATGGGCGCATGGCTCTGCGGACCATCATCGAACAAGTCACCGCTACCTCAGCCCCGCCGCTCGATCAGCTCGTTGACCTCACTTTGCAAGTAGCGCGTCTGCTGGAGGAGGATCCGGCGGTACGCTCGGCAGCCAGATTGACCCGAGAGCACTCGGGCACCGCGCCGGCCTGGTCGACCACCTGGCTACCCACCGTGCACGAGCTTCTGCACCAGGCACAGCGGGCCGGCCACCTGCACACCGAGGTTCACGCCACCACCTTGGCCTCTTTGGCCAGCCATCTCCTCACCGGGACAGAAGTGCATGCCAGGGCAGCTGTCGAATCCAACAGGCCGTCGACTGCCGTGGTCCAACTCCAGCAGATCTGGAAGATCGCTCTACGCGGTATCCGCCCCGGGGGCAACTGAGTCCGTCCGCCCGGCTGTGCGCGCATTCCTGTGGCACCCATTGCCCCCGCAAGACGGACCGCGTCCCGGGTCGTGCGACGCCGCTGCAATTATTGAACCGAAACGGTTTGAGTGCGGCTCGTCCGGAGCGAGGTCACGGTCGGAGCCGGTTGGTGATGGTCGAGCTCAGGTGCTGCTCTCGAGAAAGTGCCTCGCCTGGTCCGGACCAGGAACGTTAGCGTCCTTGAGCATGACGGTTGACGATCCGAAAGACATGGTTCGGCGCGGGTATGACGCACTCTCGCTGCGCTATGACGAGGTTTACGAAGCCGACTCGAAGTACCGGTCTTGGGTCGAGAGCTTGAAGGTCAGGCTTGAGGACGGCAGCCGGGTGTTGGACTTGGGCTGCGGTAGCGGAGTGCCGGTCGTGCGTGATCTGGCGGAGGCGGGACACCGCGTCACCGGTGTCGACATCAGCGAGATGCAGATCCGGCGGGCACGGGAGCTCGTGCCGCGGGCCGACTTCATCAGGGCCGATGCCACCTCGCTGGACTTCCCGGCCGAGTTCTTCGATGCCGTGGTGTCCCTCTATGCGCTGATTCACGTCCCGTTGGAGGAACAGCGTTCGCTGCTGAAGGCGGTTGCCTCATGGCTTCGCCCCGGCGGATGGTTTCTGCGCAGCACAGGTCAGCACGGGTGGACCGGCACGGACGAGAACTGGCTGGGCAGCGGCGTCGCCATGTGGTGGAGCCATGCTGATGCCTCCGCTCATCGTGCCTGGATCACTGCCCGTGGTCTGACGGTCGAGCAGGAAGAGTTCGTGCCGGAGGGACACAGCGGGCACGTGCTGTTCTGGGCACGACGGCCGCGCTGATCACGATGGCGGTCCCGGTGCGGCCCTCAGTTCTTCGAAACCCTGACAATCTCCCCAGGCCAGCGGGCGCCCTCCTCGTCGACTTCCACGCGGACGATGTCGTCGCTCGCAACCCCGCGCACGAACCAAGGAGTGTTGTCCAGGCGGACCGTTCCATCACCGAGGTCCACCGCCCACAGACTCTCCACGCTCGCCGGCGGCCAGCCGTCCTCGTCCACTTCCATCCGGAAGTGGACCTTCACGTGCTCGTCGCTGATGCTCACTCCGATCCCGCCCGCGCCACCCGCCTCCTGCGTGCACTGATGGTTCTGACGCACCTCGAAGTCAACCGCTGAGGTCAGTAGGTGTTCATGTACCAGATCGCGCCACCGAGGAAAATCGGAAGGGTGAACGCCATCTGCAGCATCCAGGGAACACCTGGCCCCTCGTCATCAGGCTTGCCCGGATTCTCCGCACGCCACGTCATGAAGTCGCGCATCGCCTTCCAGTGGCCCACGACCCCCAGGGCGATGCCCAGGATTACCCCACAGTAGGCGGGAAGCATCTCGTGCAGAGACCAGTCATGGTTGGCGCTGAGGGCCATGATCGCCAAAAACCCTGCCACCGGACCGCATGACACCCAGATCTTCTGCTGCCGGTTCATCATCCCGGGGAACATCGCGGCGAGATACAAAGCCACACTGAGCGGGGCGAACAGCCACCACAGCGGAGAGGACTTCTCCGGCATCAAAACCCTTTCAACGACCCTCGCGACCATGGCCCGAAGGTGCACCACCTCGCCCGCAACGGCTACCCGCCCGACCGTTCCCACAGCTCAAGCCCCACACGACAACCCTAGCTGTCCGCCGGTAACGAACATTAGGGGCGTCGGACGATCTACTTCTCAGACAGTCGCCCATGACCAGCGTGAGCGCCGCGGGAACCAGTCACACCAGCCCTTTGACCTACGGCTTCAAGTTGGCGGAGGCTCAGCGTGCTGCACAGCGCGGTGGAGTGGTTCGCCGCGCGCGGCGTCACCATCGAGAAGGTGCTCTCGGACAACGGAGGTGCCTATCGGTGAAACCTGTGGCGGGACACGTGCGACGCGCTGTCGATAACGCCGAAGTTCACACGCCCTTACCGTCCGCAGACCAACGGAAAGGTCGAGCGCTTCCACCGCACCATGGCCGACGGCTGGGCCTACGCCCGCTGCTACACCAGCGAGCAAGAACGACGAGGCGCACTCTCCGGCTGGCTCCACCAGTACAACCATCACCGTCCCCACACCGCGTGTGGCAGTCAGCCGCCGTTCACACGATTGACTAACGTCCCCGGTCAGTACATCTAGGCAGGGAGAGGGCTTGATCGCGATAATTCGCGCGTGATGAATCGCTTCAGCTTGTCGATCGATGTCTTGGCGGTCCTGGTCAGCGCCATGCTTCTTGCGGGCGGTGTTCAGGCGTATCTGTCCGGCGAGTCCGTCTGGTGGGTTGGTCTTGCGTGCGCGTTGCAGGTCGCGACCGTCTGGCAGTTGGCACGGGAGCTCATGCGCCGTCGGAGCAGGTGAACCGCAACTGGTTGAACCGAGATTCCCCAACACAGCGCTTCGCTTCAGAAGAACCGCACCCAAAACCGCATGACGCGAGGGAACAGGGGCGCTACCGTCCGCGCATGGATCTTGAAACTGGTCATGCGGTGCCCGCAGTGCCTGTGCCCCTCGATGTCGAAGTTCAGGTCGTCTATGACGCCTGCCTGGCGGAGAAACCGGACTCGGCGCCGATGAGCCTCGCGAAACTGTCGGTGAGCCGCGCGGAGGACGACGCCGCAGTGGCGGCGATCGAGGACCTCAACTGCGGCGGACGCTTCGTCGTCTCCCAGCCCTCGGTGCCCGGCCTGGACGGCGCACCCGAGATCCCGCTGCTGGTGTGCACGCCCTCCGGCGCGCCCGCATCACGGCCGACGCTCTACTTCATCCACGGCGGCGGCTTCTACTGCAGCGATCACCGCCTCGGGCTCGACCAGATACTCGACATGGCCGAGGGGCTCGGGGCCACGCTGATCTCGGTCGGCTACCGGCTCGCGCCCGAGCACCCCTACCCCGCCCAGATCAACGACGCCTACGCCGGCCTGCTATGGGTCGCCGACCACGCGGACGAGCTCGGCATCGACCCGGAGCGCATCATCGTCACGGGCCCCAGCGCCGGCGGCGGCCTCAGCGCCGCGCTCGCCCTGTACGTACGCGACAAGGGCGGCCCCCGCCTGCTCGGCCAACTGCTGGCCGCCCCCCTGCTCGACGACCGCAACGACAGCGCCTCGGCCCTGCAGATGGACGACGTCGAACTCTTCGACCGCAGCGGTAACGGGTTCGCCTGGAACTCGCTGCTCGGCGACGCCCAGGGCGAAGCTGACGTGCCGCAGTACGCCGTGCCCGCCCGCGCCACCGACCTGGCCGGCCTGCCGCCCGCGTACCTCGACGTCGGCTCCGCCGAGTGCCTGCGCGACGAGGTCCTCGCCTACGCCGACCGGATCTGGCAGGCCGGCGGCATAGCCGAACTACACGTGTGGCCCGGCGGAATCCACTCCTTCGACCGGAAAGCCCCCGAGGCACGGATCAGCAAGGCCGCGGTCGCGGCACGCCGCAACTGGCTCGAACGCCTTCTCGCCACCAACTGACGGTCCGCTCCGACGGTCAAGGGCAGATCCCGCCATGAGCTGCAGACATCCCTTCAGAAGAGCCACACCCAACCCCGTACGTGGTCGATCGCTGTCAGGCGGCCCGGGCAGGTACGCCGCAGATCTCGGGGGCGGCGGAGACAAGGACGGCGAAGGCCGGGCGGGCCATCGCGAGGCAAGGGCCAACTGCCCTGTCAGTCCGCTGACCTATCCTTCCGGCCGCCGCACACCGACGGTAAGGACCATGCTCCGTGACTGACCCTTCTGCCTTCCCGCTGCCCTTTCTCGCTTCCGCCATGACGGCGTAAGCGGAGCCCCGCACGCTGCGGGAACTGGAAATGATGCAGACCTCTCGCCCGCGAACTGTCCGGCATTGCGCCGGGCCGGGCGGTGGCCGGGTCTCTCATCAGCGTCTCCGACGGCACCTGCCGGGCCCGGAGGCCAGCGATCCCGTTGCAGGACCGCGAAAAAGATAACTGTGAGAGTTCTCCTGCAGCCCGGGATGGGTTGCTGCCAGGCTCGGCGCCGATGATCCGGCATGACTCGAAACATAACTGGCGCCCCGTCAAGGGCTGTCCTCGCAGAACAGGTCGACGGCGTCATCGGCGTCGCTACCCACCGGGAAACCCTCGCAGCAGCGGCTGTCAGCCCCATCGGAGCAGTCCTGGCCAGCACCGACTCACCGGCAAATGCCCGCGGATACCGCCGTCTGCTGGACTTCGGCCGCGAGCACGTCCCGGGACGCCGCTGCTGGGCTCTGGAGGGCATCGGCAGCTACGGCGCCGGCCTGGCGTCCTTCCTCAGCCAGGCCGGCGAGCACGTCGTCGAGGTACGTCGGGCCAAATGGGCCGCCAACCGGGGCGGACGAAAGCAACCGGGCTTGAGCACCGGATGACAGCACGAGCCCTTCGGTCCACCGCCCAGCGCGTCCAGCTCCCTGCAGGCCGAGGCCAAAGACCTCGAAAAGGAGATCCTCATCCCGAGCCGGGAGGCCGCCCCAGAGCTCCTCGGCCTGCTTGGCGTCGGACCGATCACCGCAGCTCAGATCCTGCAGCTGGTCCCATCAGGGCCGGTTCCGCTCGGAAGCCGCCTTCGCGTCCGTCGCCGGCATCTAACCAATCCCTGCCTCCTCTGGGCCCACCAACCGGCACCGGCTCAACCGGAGTGGAGACCGGCAGGTCAACCGCGCCATGCACACGATCACCCTGATCCGCATGCGACTTGACCCCGTCACCAAGGCGTACGTCGCCCGTCGAATAACCGAGGGAAAGACCCCTCGCGAGGCACAGCGATGCCTCAAGCGCGCCATTTGTCGCTCGATCTTCAAGACCCTCGAACGGACTGACCGCACCGCGACCAAGACCAGGAGCATCGAGGAACTTGTTCAAGCGGCTTGACGCGATATAGCAGCCTCGGGGGGCCCAGAGAGAGATGGCCCGGCTGCGGACGGGTCTCTCCCCTACGCGCCCGGGCGTGTGGCCGTCCCCGTCGCGGTGTCGTCGGGACGGGGGCGGACGGCATGCCTGACGGGGGGATCGGGCGGAGATTCTCCTGCGGCAAGGTGCTCCAGCACCTCGGCGAGTTCTCGGCAGGCGTCCTGCACCGAACGCCGGGTGGCGCGCTGTTCGGCGACCATCGCGGACAGCATGAGCGCCGTCAGTGCGGCCGCACCGTTGAAAGCCTGAAGTTTGACCATGACCTCGACGGCGGACAAGCCGAGAAATGCGCCCTGCTGCGTATTCGCTTCGAATGTGGTGAGAACGGACGCGAACAGCGCGCACACCATGCTCCCGGCCAGTTGGAAACGCAGTGCTGCCCAGATCAGCAGTGGAAAGACGAGGAACAGCAGACTCAGTTCACCCAGGACAGCCAGGGGCACGATGATCACGACTGCAAGGCCCAGACAGAGCATCTCCTTCCAGCGGGTGAACTCCACCGGCCCGGCCACTCCCGCCAGTACGAGCAGGAGCGGAGTGACAAGCAGTACGCCCATCGCATCGCCCACCCACCAGGCGAGCCACACGGACCAGAACTCCCCCGTCCCCAAGGCACCGGTCACCACCTGCAGTCCGACTCCTGCCGTCGCGCTGATGAGCATGGCGCCGAGCCCGCCGAGGAATACCAGAGCCAGTCCGTCCCGCACACGGGAGACACCGACCTGGAATCCGACCTTGCGCAGCATCAGCCAGGCACAGATCGGGGCGAGGGTGTTGCCCGCCAGGGTGAAGATCGTGGCGGGCTGAGGAGTGGTGAGGGAGGCGATGACGAGCAACGACCCGACGGCGATCCCCGGCCAGACCGACACGCCGTAGACAAGCAGTGCGGCGACCGCGACGCCGGTGGGTGGCCAGATGGGGGTGACCGTCGTGCCTTCGACGGTGAGCCCGCCGAGCAGGCCCACGCGCCCTGCCACGTAGTACAGGGCAGCAACGGCCAGCGTCCTGAGAACGGCCTCCGAGTACAGGCGATACCGCCGGGTCACCAACACAGTGGCCATCAGACACCGCGTCGGCCGTTTCAGCCATGCGAACGCTCTGCCGCCCCGGGGCACGTCCGTGATCTTCGGGGGCACCTCTCCCCTCGCGCGCCCCCTCCGGTGCGCAGCGGCCGCCGCTACCCGGCACCACCGTCGTGGCCGACGACGAGAACGGCGGCATCGTCCTCGTGCCCCACGGTGTCCGCCAGCCGCATGAGACTGCTGGCGAGAGCATCGATCCCCAGACCGGCAGCCGTGTGGACCTCGGCGAGCCGCATCGCGCGGCTCAGGCCTTCATCGAGGCTCAGAGACGGCCCTTCCACCACTCCGTCGGTCAGGAGCACCACGACGCTGCCCACGGTAAGCCGGTGGCAGACCACGGGGTACTCGGCGCCTTCGAGTACGCCGAGCGGGGGGCCGCATTCTCCGCCGTCGGCACCGGACCGTCCGTCGGCCGTGGCCCAGATGTACGGGACATGGCCGGCCCTGGCACATTCCAGGACGCCGGTGGCCGGGTCGAGCCGGAGAAAGATGCACGTGGCGAACAGGTCCGCGCCCAGGGAAACCAGGAGATCGTTGGTACGTGCAAGCAATTCCCCGGGGTCGTTCGTCACGTGGGCGAGTGCACGCAGGCCCACACGGACCTGCCCCATGAAGGCAGCGGCCTCGATGTTGTGCCCCTGCACGTCTCCGATGGACAGGCCAACACGTCCGTCGGGCATGGTGAAGGCGTCGTACCAGTCCCCACCGACGTTGAGCCCGTGGTGGGCGGGCATATAACCGGCGGCGAGCCGAACTCCAGGAGGGTGTGGCAGGTCCTGGGGCAGCATGCCGCGCTGCAGGGCCACTGCCAGTTCGACCCGGGAACGCTGCGACTTCGCGAGTTCCCGGGCCTGAGCAGTCAGCGCGCCGAGCTTGGCGAGCAGCTCGCCCCCGTCGTCGGCGGCCCGTGCACGAAACATGCGATCGCCCCGCTTCCGTCAGAGCAGCTCACGACAGTCCAGTGGCCTTAGTCCAGTGGCCTTCCGCCAGGCGCACCGGTGACATGGCCCTGTGACTCGTGGCGCTGTCACTCCGGGCCTGTCACTCACTGTGCCGGGGTCCGGCCCCGGTCGCACCCTTTGCGCCCTCGGGCCAGCAGGGTGCGCCGGTCGAATCCGGGGCCGACCCTGGCCGCGTACCGCCCTGCCCGCGCGCAATCGCCGCTCACTCCCGGTCCCCGCCGCGCTGCTCCCCGGCAGTCGCCCCGTGCGCCTCGGCGACCTGACGCAGCGTGCGGCCGCTGCGCGCCGAGCGGGCTCGACGCGGGTCGGGGGTGCCACCCCCCATGCGGGCGCCCAAGGCCTTCCGTACGAGCAGCCATGTCGGCTTGCTGTCGGACCCGCCGCTCTTCTCCTCCCGGCCGTGGAAGCGGGTGAGCGCGAACTGCCCTCGGAGCTTCTTGCCGTGCAGGTCGAACGTGGCATGGCCGTTCTCCAGGGATTCACCGAACGGCACGGGCCGGTCGTGCTTGTCGTGGCTGGTCGGCCGGTAGGTGCCGCGGTCCCACACGAGAACGGTTCCGCCGCCGTACTGGCCCTCGGGAATCACGCCCTCGAAGTCCTGGTAGTCCAGGGCATGGTCCTCCGTGGGGACGGCGAGCCTCTTGTCGTGCGGGTCGGTGGAGGGGCCCTTGGGGACGGACCAGGACTTCAGTACGCCGTCGACCTCCAGCCGGAAGTCGAAGTGCATCGTGCTCGCGTCGTGGATCTGCACCACGAACACCGGCTCGTCACCGGTCGGCCGTGTGCCCTTGTCCTGTGCCGAGCGCGCGCCTTCGTCCTGTGCCGAGCGCGCACCGCTGGGCTCGCTCGTCGTGTCGAAGTGCCGCTTCCCGCGGTAGGTCCGCAGGGCATCCTCCCCGCTCACCGCAGCTCCCTTCCGACAGGCCCCTGGCCCGCGCGGCCCGGCCCGGCCCGTTCCGCTCAGCACGGCAAGGCTACGCACGCGGCGTCGCACCCGCACGGCGAGTCCCCGCACAGTCGGGCAGGTCGCGTCCGGGCGTCGAACGCAGCAATCTTGAAGCCACCACGAAGGAGGTGGTCGCGTGAGTCCAGCCGTTGAGCTGCGGGTGGGACGCCGCAAGATCGAGATGAAGCGGGCCGAGAAGGAGCTGTTCCCGCAAGACGGCCTCACCAAGGCCGATCTCGTCGCGCACTACCGGCGGGTGGCGCCGCGCATGCTGGCTGAGCTGCGCGGCAGACCCCTGATGCTGGAGCGGATGCCGGACGGCATCGACGGAAGCCGCTTCTATCAGAAGGAGGTCCCCGACTACTTTCCCGACTGGATCCACCGTGCTCCGGTGGCCAAGGAGGGCGGCGGAGTCACGCACGTCGTGTGCGACGACACCGCGACGCTGGTCTACCCCGCGAGCCAGGCTTGCATCAACCCGCACCGCTGGCTGAGCCGCGCCGACGAGCCGCGCCGCCCCGACCGGCTGGTTTTCGACCTCGACCCGCCCGTCGACGACTTCGCGCCGGTCCGCCGTGCCGCCCACCAGCTGCACACGCTGCTCGACGAGCTGGACCTGCCGTCCGGTCTGATGACCACCGGCTCGCGCGGACTGCACGTCGTCGTACGGCTGAACCGACGCGACGACGCCGACGACATACTGACGTTCGCCCGCGCGGCCGCGAAGACGCTGGTGGTGCGGCACCCGCGGGAACTGACGACCGAGGGGCGCAAAGAGGCCCGCAGGGGGCGGCTGTACCTGGACGTCGCACGCAACGGCTATGCCCAGACCGTCGTCGCTCCTTTCGCCGTACGGTCCAGGCCGGGTGCGCCCGTGGCGGTGCCGTTGGACTGGGACGAGCTGGACACACCGGGGCCGACCGCACGCCGCCGACGTGTTCGATCAACGCGGCGATGTCTTCAATCTCGCGGTCGGGGGCGTAAGTAGCGGCGTCCCCGCTGGCACCGCGTCCCCGCTGGCACCGCGTCCGCGCCGGTCGTAGTTGATCACAGCGAAGTGGTGGGCGAGGAGAGTCGCGAGTTTGGTCGTGTCCGAGCGGTCTGCCAGTGCCGAGGCAACCAGGACGACGGCCGGCCCGCGGCCCGACTGCTCGAATGCGATCTCGGTGCCGTCGGCGGAGGTGACTCGGGCCTCGGCTCCGGCCGACTGCTCTCGCGCTGTTGCCATGCTTGTCTCTCCGGTTCACGTAAGGGCCGTACTGCCGTGGTGTGCGTTGCTGCCAATAGGGCCGCCGCAGTGCAGGAAACTCATCGGTGCGCCAGGCGTTCGGTGCCGAAGTCCTCGCATCTCGGAGAGGACGAACCCCTATGACGAACCCTTATCCAGAGCGGCGGCGTTCGGTGTCTTCGAGGTTGCCACCACCGTCAACACTGTCCGCTTGATCACTCGTTGGTGTTGGTGGTGCGAGCCCGCCGCACGGTGACCGCTTGATAGTCCAGAGCCGTCAGAGCTCCCGAGGAGACCGGGGCCCGTGGGGTGCGCTGGTGCTATGAACGGCTAGCGAGGTGGCGGACCGACCGGATGGTCGAGTCCTGGAATCAGGTCGCCGCGTGGCCCGCATGCGCTCGCGACCAGCGCGACCGCATCCCGCTTGAACTCTTCTGAATACCGGGCAGTACCCACCAGAACACCTCCTGACCGGATCCCACAATCCGGCTCTCAAGAGATGTCCACAATCCGTGGCAAACCCCAGTATTCACTTGCTCCCGTACTACACCCGGTGAATCACACCGGCCTCGGTCGGTGCGGAGCCGTGTCGGGTCGACCGCTGCGCGGTCGGGACCGGGTGGCACACCGAACTCCCCTGCCGGCGGGGCCTGTTCTCGCGGCCTGTGCACAGTGTGGGTGGACTGCTCGCCGGAGTGTGGCCCAAGGCCTGGACAGGGCTGAAAAGTGCCCGTTGTTCGCTGGAGGTTCGCTGGACGGCGCCAGCCGGTTCCGTCCGCAGATCCCTGTCGTTTCGTGTGGTGCCCCGAGTGCGAACTCCCGTTCGTGAAGGAGGTACATTGCGTAGCGACCACCGCGGGAGCTCGGGAGTAGCCGGGCTGAGAGGGCGGACGGGAGTTGTTTGCTCCCCTTTCCGCCGACCGCATGAACCTGGACCGGGTAATGCCGGCGTAGGAAGGGTGTTGACGATGGATCCTGCCGTCATATCCGCTCAGCGCGGCGCTGCCGTCTCCCGTGATGCGGTGGCGGACGTGATCGCGTCGCTGCGGGCCTCCGCACCCCTCGTGCACTGCCTGACCAACGTCGTGGTGTCGCAGTTCACCGCGAACGTACTGCTCGCCGCAGGGGCCACCCCCGCGATGGTGCACAGCGCGGAGGAGGCCGGAGCACTGGCCCGGGTGGCCGGGGGTGTCCTGGTGAACCTGGGGACGGTGACGTCCGTGACGGCCGAGGCGATGCGTGTCGCGGTCGGGGAAGCGGGAGGGGCCGGGCGGCCGTGGGTGCTCGACCCGGTGGCCGTCGGTCCGCTGCCCTGGCGCACCGCACTCGCCCGTGAACTGCTGGACAGCGCGCCCCCGGCGGTCGTTCGCGGCAATCCTTCCGAGATCCTGGCGCTGGACGGCGGCCCGGGCGGGCGCGGCGTGGACAGCACGGACGTACCCGAGGCGGCACTCGCCGCGGCCACCGCGCTGGCCAGGCGTTACGGCTGCGCGGTGGCGGTGAGCGGCCCGGAGGACGTCCTCACGGACGGGACGCGGGTGGTGCGCCTGGCCAACGGGCACCCGCTGCTGCCTCTGGTGACGGGAACGGGCTGTGCGCTGGGTGCTCTGGTGGCCGCCTGTACGGCCGTCACCGGCGACGCGCTGCTGGCCGCCGCTGCCGCGACCTGTCTGCTCACCGTGGCCGCGGAGGACGCCGCTACCCGCTCTGCGGGGCCCGGCACGTTCGCGGTCGCACTGATCGACGCTCTGTACGAGCTCGGCCCTGACCGACTCACCGAGGCAGTCAACCTGCGCTGAGCAGGCGGGTGTTGAGGGGTTCTGTGATGAGCGGCGGCCTGGACGCCACCCGCTGAACAGCCTGCGCCCGCCCGGGGGGCGACCCCGACACCAGCCGACCTCCCCTCCCCCACGCTCCCGCCTGTGGACGACTCAAGGTTCCTGCACGCCAGGGCCCTTCCTTGCCCTGTGCCTCCCGATGCGCTTCCCATGCCCCCCCCGGCAGGGAGACCACCAAGGACCCACCCATGCGACCTTCTCTCGACCTGTCCCTGTACCTCGTCACCGACACCCGCCTCTGCGGCGACCGTGGTGTCGCCGCCACCGTGGCAGCCGCCGTCAAGGGCGGTGTCACCGCTGTCCAGTTGCGCGATTCGGACGCGGACGCCCGCACGCTGTTCTCGCTCGGCCGGGCGATCCAGGCCGAGCTCGTCGGCACCGGCGTCCCCCTGATCGTCAACGACCGCCTGGACGTCGCGGTCTGGCTGGACGCCGACGGCGTCCACCTCGGGCAGCGGGACGTCTCCCCCGAGACCGCCCGGCGCCTGCTCGGCCCCCATGCGTACGTCGGCCTGTCCGTCAGCCGCCCCGAGCAGCTGGCGCACGTGCCGGACGCCGTCGACCACCTCGGGGTCGGCCCGGTGTTCCCGCAGTCCACCAAGCCCGACGCGGACGCCCCGCTCGGACCGGGCGGCCTGGCCCGGATCGTCCGGGAGAGCCTGCTGCCCTGCGTGGCCATCGGCGGCATCGACGTGTCCGAGGCTGCCGCGGTCGTGAGAAGCGGTGCGGCCGGGATCGCCGTCGTCAGCGCGGTATGCGGGCAGCGCGACCCCGAGGCCGCAGCCCGTTCCCTCGTCCACGCCCTGCGCCAGGAGGTCTCCTCGTGACCACCCCGCCCATCGCCCTCACCATCGCCGCCAGTGACCCCTCGGGCGGCGCCGGGATCCAGGCCGACCTGAAGGCGTTCTCCGCGAACGGGGCGTACGGAACGGCAGTCCTGACGGCCCTGACCGCGCAGAACACGCAGGGCGTCACCGGCATCCACACCGTGCCCCCGGCCTTCGTCACCGAGCAGCTCGACACTCTTTTCGCCGACGTCCCGGTGGACGCGGTCAAGATCGGAATGCTGGCCGACGCCGCCCTCGCCGCGGCCGTCGCGGACGCCCTGGAGCGGCACCGCCCGCGCTACGTCGTCCTCGACCCCGTCATGGTCTCGACCAGCGGTCACCGCCTTCTGGAGACCGATGCGGTGGCGGTGCTGCGGGACCGTCTCCTGCCCCTCGCCGACCTCATCACCCCCAACCTTCCCGAGGCCGGTGACCTTCTCGGCGCCGCCGCCGCAAGGAACCGCGCCGAGGCCGTCGAGCAGGCCCGCGCACTCCTCGAAACCGGTGCCAGGCGCGTCCTCCTCAAGGGCGGCCACCACACGCACGACGCCGAGTCCGTCGACATCCTCGTCGACAGTACGTACAGACCAGACGTGACGTACGGCACAGACGTGACCGAGCTGTCCGCACCCCGCGTGAACACGCGCAACACCCATGGCACCGGCTGCACCCTCTCCGCCGCGATCGCCGCCCTCCGCCCGCAGCACGACGACTGGCACACCGCTGTCCGCGCCGCGAAGGAGTACCTCACCGGGGCCCTGCGCGCGGCCGACACCCTGCGTGTCGGCCGCGGTCACGGCCCCGTCCACCACTTCCACCAGTACTGGAGCTGAGCCCCATGACCACCACCTTCTGCGACGAGCTGTGGATGGCCACGGCCGAGATACGTGCGGCCATCGACAAGCTGCCGTTCGTCACCGGCCTCGGCGACGGCACCCTGGACCGGGAGAAGTTCGTCTACTACCTGGCCCAGGACGCCCACTACTTGCGCGACTACGCCCGCGCGCTGGCCAGCGCAGCCGCGAAGGCGGACCGGCCCGAGGACATCGCGTTCTTCGCGCAGCACGCCCACGACGCCATCGTCGTCGAGAGCTCCCTGCACCAGAGCAACGTCGTCGACGTCGATGCCTGGACCCCCTCCCCCACCTGCACCGGATACACCTCCTACCTGCTCTCCGTGGCCCACACCCAGGGCTATGCCGAGCTGGCCGCCGCGGTACTGCCCTGCTTCTGGATCTACGCAGAGGTGGGCCGGGCGCTGCTGGAACAGGCCGGCGACCTCGCCGCCCACCCCTACGGCGACTGGATCGGCACGTACGCCGACGAGGAGTTCGAGGCCGCCACCGCGCACGCCCGAGGAATCGTCAACCGGCTTGCGGACCAGGCCGACCCGGCCACCCGGGCACGGATGCGTACGGTCTTCACCACCGCCTCCACCTGGGAGTGGATGTTCTGGGACGCCGCCTGGCGCGTCGAGTCCTGGCCTTTCGGGACCGCTCCCGCCCAGGATGCGGAGCCCGCGAAGTGACGACCGGCACCGAACCCACTACCTCGGGGCCTGCCCCGGCGAACGAGGCGCCGCTCACCCTCGACCAGCCCACGCCCAAGGTCCTGTCCGGCTGGGACCAAGGCACCTTCTGGGCAAACCTGGGAGTGAGCCTGCTCGGCTTCAGCGGCATGCTGGTCGTCCTCGACCCCCTGGGCACCGGCAGTCCGACCCTGTCGTTCGCCGCCGCCGTCACCGCGTCCGTCGTCGGCACCCTGATCGGCACCTTCGCCCTCGGACTGGCCGCCATCACCGGGGCCCGCACCGGAGCGCCCTCGATGGTGCTGCTGCGCGGCCTGTTCGGCGCAAAGGCGTCGTACCTGCCCACCGTCCTCAACGTGCTGCAGATGGTCGGCTGGGCCGTCTTCGAGCTGGTGGTCATCTCCACAGGGCTGAAGATCCTGGCCCGCCAGGCCTTCGGGGACCCGGGGCCCGGCTGGCTGTACGTGCTCGTCGCGGGCGCGGTGACGACGGCGTTCACGCTCCGCCCGCTGGGCGCCCTGCGCATCATCCGCCGCTACGTCACCATCGCCGTCGTCCTGGCCATCCTCTACCTGGGCTGGGACCTGGCCGGGCGCGGCATCCCGATGGAGGGCGGTTCCTGGAAGGACTTCTGGTTCGCCACCGACAGCGTGATCGCCGTGTCGATCTCCTGGCTGCCGCTGGTCGCGGACTACTCGCGGCACTCCCGCAGCGAGAAGGAGGCGTTCGGCGGCCTGGTCGTCGGCCAGACCCTCGCGGGCATCGCGGGCTCGGTCCTCGGCGTGGCAGCGCTCGCCATGATCGCGTTCGACAGCACCGATCCGTACAAGGTCTTCGATCCTTTCACCGCCACCAGCGTCGGCGTGATCTGCTTCGGCGTCCTGGTGCTGCGCGAGGTCGACCAGTCCTTCGCCAACGTCTACTCCACCGCCGTCTCCGCCCAGAACCTGCTGCCCCGGGTGGACCGCCGCGTTCTGTGCCTGGTCAGCGGCACCCTGGCCACCGGCCTGGCACTCCTGGTGAACATGGACAGCTTCGCCAGCTTCCTGTACCTGATCGGCGCGGTCTTCATCCCGATGTTCGCCGTCCTCGTCGTGGACTTCTTCGTACTCGGCGGACACCGCACCTGGGACGTCTCCGAACAGGCCCCCACCCGTTGGGTCATGCTGGCGCCCTGGGCGCTCGGCTTCGCCACCTACCAGCTGGTCGCACCGACGAACATCGCCGGCTGGTCCGACTTCTGGGTCCGACTGCAGGACGCGGTGGGCCTGACCGTCCAGCCCTGGATGAGCGCCTCCCTGCTCTCCTTCGCGGTGGCCGCTCTCACCACACTCACGGTGGGCCGCAGGCGACGGCACGTTTCGGCTTCGCGCGGGCCGCGCCCGGGCCGGTGACAGGCACGGGCATCGTTCACCGCAGCGTTCGTCGACGCGGGTGGGCCCCGCCGGACAGGTGCCGGTGACGGCCGACCCGTAGGCGGGTCTCCGGGTCGGCACGCAGTGCCGGGGGGGGCGGCCGCGTCGCCTCGCTCAGGCGAAGGAATCGCGAAGGTCCGTACCTATGCGTTGACGCGTCCCTGGCGAATGGCTAACTTCCAGGCAATGCACTGAGAGCGCTCTCAACCAGAGAGGGCCTCCCGGCAGCTCCCCCCACTGGCCTTCCCACCGAGGAGGAAGAGCTTGTCCGCCAACGAACCCCCCGTGCCCCCCACACCCCGCCCCCACCGCAGGGCGGCCGCGCTCGTCGCAGCGCTCGCCCTGGCCGGAGGCCTGCTGGCCGCCTCACCGGCAACTCCCGCCTCCGGAGCCGCGGTTCCGGCGACGATCCCGCTCACGCTGACCAACAACTCCGGCCGCGGCGAACAGGTCCACGTCTACGTCATAGGCACCGAACTCTCGACCGGCCGCCAGGGCTGGGCCGACGCATCCGGCGCCTTCCATCCGTGGCCCGCCGGCGCCAATCCGCCGTCACCCGCACCGGAGGCCTCCATCGAGGGCCCGGCGAGCGGCCAGGCGAAGACGATCCGGATGCCGAAGTTCTCCGGCCGGGTCTACTTCTCGTACGGACAGAAACTGGTCTTCAAGCTGGCCACAGGTGGCCTGGTGCAGCCCGCGGTGCAGAACCCGAGCGACCCGAACGCGAGCATCCTCTTCAACTGGACGGAGTACACGCTCAACGGCTCCGGGCTGTGGATCAACAGCACACAGGTCGACATGTTCTCCGCCCCCTACGCGGTCGGTGTGAAGACCCCCGACGGCTCGACCAGGACCACCGGCCACCTCAAGCCCGGCGGCTACAACGCCTTCCTCTCCTCGCTGCGCAGCCAGCCCGGCGGCTGGGGCGGCCTCATCAGGACCCGGTCCGACGGCACGGTCCTGAGGGCCCTGGCGCCGGGCCACGGCATCGAGGCCGGGGCGCTGCCCGCCAACGTCATGAGCGACTACGTCAACCGGGTGTGGAGCAAGTACTCCTCGCAGGCACTCACGGTCACCCCGTTCAAGGACCAGCCGTCCGTGAAGTACTTCGGCCGGGTCTCGGGCAACACCATGAACTTCACCGACGCCTCCGGCGCGGTCGTCACCAGCTTCCAGAAGCCCGACTCGGACAGCGTCTTCGGCTGCTACAAGCTCCTCGACGCACCGAACGACCTGGTCCGGGGCCCCATCTCCCGTACGCTGTGCGCCGGTTACAACCGCTCGACCCTGCTGAGCAACCCCAACCAGCCCGACGCTGACGACGCGAACTTCTACAAGGACGCGGTCACCAACCACTACTCCGCCAAGATCCACGCCCAGATGGCGGACGGCAAGGCGTACGGGTTCGCCTTCGACGACGTCGGCGCGCACGAGTCACTGGTGCACGACGGCAACCCGCAGCAGGCGTACATCACGCTGGATCCGTTCAACTAAGGCTTGTCCCGCAATGATCGCGGAGCCGAGTGCAGAGCTCTCTGATGGGGTGGTGGCGTGCTCAGCCGGTGGCTTGTGTGGTGTTCAGTGACCGGGTGAAATCGGCGAGTGTGTGGAAGTCGTCCTCGCGCAGACCGATTCGCGGGTTGACGTGGTGGAGAAGCCCAGGACCCCGGTGGTGGGCGGTTACGTACGCCTCGTCGAGATCGCTCTGCTCGTCGTCTACCCAGGCGAAGGGACGACCGTTGGCGTAGTCCACAAGGGGACCGGTCTTCCAGTGGACTCCGTCGGGGCGTTCTTGGAACAGGGCGTCGCCGAACTCGACGAAGGGGAGTTCGGGAAGGCCGAGCACCGGGGCGATCCACCGGTTGGCGTCGTCCCTCCATGTGGTGGCCCAGCACAGCTCGTAGTCGAGCCGAAGCAGGGCTTGCCCGTGCTCAGGGTTGAGCCAGACCCGCAGGGGCCGTCGCCGGGGCGAGAGTCCTCCGTGTTCCGTTGGGGTCTCGCTGTCCCGGGGCACCCTGAGTGTGGTGTAGCCGAACGGGCGCTTCTCTGGTTTGGCCGCAAAGGGGTTGAGCGGCCCGTCCACATCGAGGAACAGCAGTGGTCGGTTCACGATCTCCCCCTTGCCTAACATCGGCTGTGCAGTGGAGCGTAGCTGCAACGATCGTGTCGGCGCCGGGCGGATCTGATGTCATGATCCCGGTGTGGTGATCACGGCGTCGGAGCCGTCCTGGATATCCCCGTTTACCGGCCTGAGCCCCCGCCAGTTCACCAAGCTGGTGACCGTACTGCGGCGCCAGGAGATCGGCCCCGTCCGCCGGGGACGGCCCTGGGGCCTGCCTCTGGAGGACCGGCTGTTGCTGGTCGCGGCCTACTGGCGCACGAACTTGACGCTCCGTCAGCTCGCTCCGCTGTTCGGTGTATCCAAGTCGACTGCGGACCGACCAACCATCAGGTGGTCATCGATGCAGATAGCCGCCTGGTCGTCGTTATCGGCCTCCCCTTGCCGGGCAACCGCAACAACTGCAAGTCGTGGGCGGAATCCGGCACCAAGGCCGCCGTCGGCAACACCATGACGATCACCGACGGCGGCTATCCGGGCACCGGCCTTGTGATGCCCCACCGGCGCCGCAAAGGCGAAGAACTCCCCGGCTGGAAGCAGGCGCACAACAAGTCCCACAAAGCAGGTCCGCGCTCGTGTCGAGCACGCCTTCGTCCGCATGAATAGCTGGAAGATCCTCCGCGACTGCCGCCTCAAAGGCGATGGTGTACACCACGCCATGCTCGGCGTTGCCCGCCTGCACAACCTCGCCCTCGCAGGATAGGAAGGCAAGATTCATCGCCGCTGACAGCTGCCGAATCGACCTCAAGATCAGTTACGGGACAAGCCTTAGCCGCTTGTCGTCCACGCCGAAATCAAGGGTGCCCTCCTCATCGGCCGGCCAGCCCAAGCTGGATGGATGCCGCGTCGACCGTCTGCGCCAGCAGGACTGCGATGGTCATGGGGCCGACCCCGCCAGGGACCGGCGTGATCAAGCCGGCACGAGTGCGGGCAGTGTCGAAGTCAACGTCGCCCACGTTGCCGGGGTTGTATCCGGCGTCGATCACGACGGCCCCTGGCTTGACGTCTGCGCCGCGAATAAGCCGAGGCCTTCCCACGGCCGCCACAACAATGTCCGCTTCCTGCACGATCGCGGCCAGATCGGTCGTACGGGAGTGGCAGTAGGTGACAGTGGCATCCCGGGCAAGCAAGAGCATTCCGACGGGCTTGCCGAGGATCGCACTGCGACCCACGACAACGGCGTGTTGACCTGCAAGATCGACCTCGTACTCGTCCAAGAGCCGCATGATCCCGCCAGGGGTGCACGATGCGAATCCAGGCAGTCCGAAGCTCATCGCCCCGAAGGAGTTCATCGTGACCCCGTCGACGTCCTTCTCCGGCGCGATGGCCTCGAATGCCGCCCGCTCGTCGATGTGAGGGCCTACGGGGTGCTGAAGCAAGATGCCGTGCACTCCGGCATCCCGCGAGAGGGACTGGAGGGTCTCCACCAGCTCAGCGGTTGTAGTGGCGGCCGGCAGGCTGACAAGTCGGGACTCGATGCCCGCCTTCGCGCAGCGGGCCCGCTTCATCCGGACGTATGTCACCGAAGCCGGATCCTCACCTACCAGCACCGTTGCGAGGCAAGGCGCCACGCCGACACGTCGCGCAAGCTCTGTCGCCTTGCCTGACGTCTCCTCAACGATGCGTCGGGCAAGGCCAACGCCGTCCATGAGCCGGGCTGTCTGTGTCTGGGACATGGGGTCGCCTCCAGGCGTCGCTGACCACTCGCCCAGGCGCACGGCATCGACCGATTCGTCAGACCGCTCCCCGGTGGTGCTCCACCTCAGCGCCAGTCACGGCCCGCGCACCACTCTAGTGGCACTCTTCCGCTGATCAGGAGCGGGAAGTTGAAAGACACCTACTCACGAGGGCCCGGCGGTGGCGCGCGGGAGCACGGCGGTGGGCTGGCGGTGAATTGCGGAATCACGGGGGTGGGCCCGCCCGGCTCGCCCCATGCCGAAACGCAACGTGCGGGTGTGCGTGGCCTCCGCCACGGTCAACGCCGACGCCATCAAAACCATCGACCACTCGCGGGACACACTCACGGTGGAAATCACCGTCACCGGGCAGCGCACACCCCTGCCATGCGCACCAACGACCCGGCGGGCACAGCCCACAGCCTGCTGAACCACATCGCCCAGTGCGCCGAAACGGGCGGTCGCTGGGTCCTCTCCCCCGACACCACCCGCCCGGCCACCTGGGCCCGCGAACCCCTCGGGACCACCAACCGCCGGGCCACCACCCGCTACACCGGCGGGCGCCAGCCTGGTGCGCCTCCCGTGGTCGTGCCCGACTCCTGGGCCATCCCCGACGGCATGACCCACTGCCGCCATCGGTGACACCTTGAGCTGCGCCACGTGGTCTCCGAGAACGAGGGCGGGGCGCGGTCGGATTTCGAACCTCATCGAAGACGGGGGGGGTGGGGCCGATTCGAGCCCCACCGCAACGACTCCCGGCTCAGTTCCTGCGCCGACTGCCCCACCGACGGCGTTCCGGCCGGGGGCCCGAGTGCGACGGAGGCGTGCCGTTGTAGGCGGAGGCCTTGTACCCGAGCAGGAGTTCCTCTTCCCTGGCCACGATGACAAGGGCATGGGCGTTCTCGACGTAACCCAGGCGGTAGGCCTCGTTGAAGGCATCGCGTGCCTCTCGGCTCCGTTCCTGCCGGTCCAGCAGGAGCCCCAGGTGGTACGCGGCGATCGCGATCCCCGCCTGCATCGCCCGACGCAGATGCTTCTCTGCAGGGCCGAGCTGGTCGTTCTTGGCGTAGAACCAGCCCAGCTTGGCGTGCGCCTCCACGATTCCCGATTTCGCGGCGTCATGCAGCAGCTGCTCGGCCTCCTTGTGCTGTGCCGAGCGGTGGGTCGCCAGCAGAATTCCGAGATGATAGCCAGCCATCGTGTACCCAGAGGAAGCGGCGTATCGCAGTAGGGTCTCGGCCGTTTTGGTGTCTCCCTCGTCGTAGAGGAAGTTCCCCAGGTTGAAGGAGGCGACCACGTGCCCCGCATCGGCCGCCTCGCGGTAAAAGTCCTTCGCCTCCTGCCGCTTCCCGGCGGCTTCCCGGATAACGCCCATGGCGAAGCACGCGTCGGCGTCCCCTTCTCGAGCCCCCTTCGCGTAGGCCGCTTCGGCTCTCTTCTTCTTGCCGGCGGCGTCGAGGACTTCCCCCATCACCGTGTGAGCCTGCGCAATGCCGCGGTCGGCTGCTTCCTGGAAGGCGGCCAAGACGGCCTCGTCCTTGCTCCGGCCGGTGAGCTTCCGGCATTCCTGCTCGCTCACGCTGTGGAGCAGGACACCGAGCTGAAGGAAGGCATGCGACCTACCCATTTCCGCGGCCTTCGTGTACCAGAAGAACGACTTCTGCTGTTGGCCCTCCTCGTACTCGAGACGCCCCAGGTCGTAGGCCGCGTCCTTACACCCCTTGTCGTATGCCTCTTGGAGGAGGGGCCGAGCGGTCGTACGGTCTCCCGCTTTTTAGGCGATCACCCCGCGCAGATGAAGTGCGTCGGGCACACCCTGGGCGACGGCGGGCCCAAGGAAGACCTCGGCTTCCGTATCGCGGTCTTCCGTAATGAGCAGGCGAGCGGCTGCCAACGGCGCGTCCTCGTCATCCGACCGGGCGGCACGGGTGAAGCACCGGAGTGCTTCCTCGGTCTCCCCGGTCCATTCCAGAGCCGTACCGAGTAATACGAGTGCGCCCGCGGCCGCGTCGGATTCCGCCGCCCGGCGCAGCGGAATCAGCGCCTGTTCCGGGCGGTTGGTCTGCAGGAGGAAATACCCCAGGTCCCGGAGTGCCTGGGGCGTTCGCGACTTGGCCGCCTCGCGCAGTACCTTTTCAGCAGCTTCCTCGTCCCCTTCTTCGTGGAGCAGCATGCCCAGGAGGCAGGCGGCACCCACGTTCCCGGCTTTGGCTGCGCGACGGTACAACGGCTTCGAGGCCAGCCGGGACCGCACCTCGTTACGCACTGCGCTTCGAAGGCCGTGCCATGTGGAGCTACACCTTCCAGGATCATCAAGATCCATTGTCAGGTGTGTCCAACGGGAGTCACCTCACCCTCAACTACACCCTCAACTACACCCCCACGAAACGACATCACCCCTCGGCCCGGTTCGACCACGGCGGGAACTCTCCCTGGTCCAGGGCACATTGTTTCGCCTCAGCGTCGAGCATCCCCCAAAGGCCGCGACCGACGGTTCCCTCACCGTCCAGCGCAGTGGCGACGTCGGATCACCACACTCATCGGGTTGCAGCTAAGGCTCTTTGGGCCGGGTGCGCGCAGGCATGGTGGAGATCGGAGCGGTCATGCTGGGCCGTGCGCGCGGACGGGGCTCGGCATCGGTCCCGGCAGGCCCGTCTTCCGCGCGGGGTGATCGTTAGTGGGGCGTTAGTGGCGCATGCCTATGATCTCCGCGGCATACGGCCGTGGGGGCGGCCCGAACGTGCGCGGACCCGGCTGACTTCTTCAGAGAAGGCTCCGTCGCCTGATACGGCGGCCGGTTTGCCGCTGTTCATGTTTTCGATGAGGGGATCCCCCATGCCTGCCACAGGAAATGCTGCCGTACGCCGCGGATGGTCCGCGCGCGTGCGAAGGTCCGAGAAGGAACGTTTCAGACGGAGCGGACCGGTGGCCGGGGTGCGCGGCCCGTTCTGGCGGACCGCCTGGGTCTGTGTCCTGGCTCTGCTGAGCAGCATGGTCGCGGTGATGACCGGAGCGACCGACGCGGCGGCCCTGCCAGAGCCGCGGAACACCTGGGTGGCCACCCAGAACATGCAGCAGAAGAGCGAAGTCTGGGGCCGTGTGGAGGCTCTGGCAGGCAGCCACCACGTGGTGGCTCTGCAGGAAGTCCCGCGCAGGAACGACGCCAACGGCTGGTGGGTCCCCGCACCCCCGGACCGCGGGCAGGGCGTCGTAACGCAGCTGACCGACCGGGGCGGAACCGGCCAGCTCCCGGCACTGCCGCCCAACGTGACCGAGTACCGGTGGAACGTGGGCAGCAGCCGGTTCCCGGAAGTGCGTTACCTCTACCTGCTGCAGACCTCCAATACGGCACACCCCCAGAACATTCCGCTGGGGATGGTCACCGATTCCCGGGTGAACCGCGCCCTGGACGTGGCGGCTGCCGGCAGCAGGCGAAATGCCCTGGTCCTGCTTGACGGTCACCAGGGGAACACCCAGAACTTCATGGCGTACGCGTCGTATCACGCTGATGCGTTTGCCGGAAATCCGGCGCAGGACATGGTCGCGGAGATAGCGGCGCAGGTCGAACCGCTCGGCCCGAACTGGGACTGGGCCGTACTGGGGGACTTCAACCGGGGACCGAACACTCTGAACAACGACCAGACCATCACCGACCTCGATGCCACCGTCATCGCCGCGGTCGACGAGAGGGGCAACCTGCTGCCCACCCAGAGTTCGGGGGGCACCCTGGACTACATGATCACCTCCGCCCCTCAGGCCGCGTGGCAACGGGCCACCGGCACCTGGGGCAACTCGGGCGGCGACCACCACTCGGTGATGTTCGGCAGTCCGCGGGGAGGAGCGGAGCCCTCCCGGCACGTCGCCCTCGTGAACAACAACACCGACCTCGCCGTCACCGGAGTCGCAGCGCTGAGCACCCCGCACGGCGAACAGTTCAGGAATGCCACGTCCCAGGTCTATTCGCTGAATTTCGCCACGCGCTCCGGCGAGCACGACTACTTCCACCTCGTGAATCAGGCCAGTGGGCTCTCCTTGATCTCAGGGGACTTCGGAGTGGTCGGGAATCTGGACAGGGCGAGCTCCAGTCATCCACCGGAGCAGTTCCTGTGGCGTATCGACGGTGATCTCATTCGCAACATCCGGGGCGAGCGCCTGACCATGTGGGGGACCAACCACCAGCTGTCGATGGGCAAGCCCGTTCCCACGGAGCCCGAACCCTCCGCTTCCTGGTCGGTGGGTGAGGTGGACCTGGAGCACCTGGACACCGGCGGGTTCCCGGTGCAGGTGAACCAGCCGGTGTACTTCGCCAGTGAACACAGCCTCCGGTACCTGCGGGAGGACATCGCGGTGGACCGGGTCGTCGAAGGCCGCCTGAGCGACCACGCGGGCGTCCCGTACGAGAAGTGGCTCCTGCGCGCGTCCACCGCCGTGGCGGGCACGATGTACCTGGTGAGCATGGTGTCGGGCAAGTGCCTGAGTTCAAGCCTCATTCCGATACTCGGGCACGCGATGGCCAAGACCGAGGCCTGCCCGACCGCCGGCAGCACTCCCGAGGCCGAACAGCGCATGTCGTGGCAGTTCCTGGACGGCCAGATCTGGAACCCCTCCTCCGGCGCAGCCGTGGGCAGCAACTCGACAGAGCCCGTCACCGAAGGAACCCCGCTCACGGTCGGCGACAACAACTCCACCCGCTACGACCTGATGCCCACCGGGGACCCCACCGTTCCCGCAGTGCCCAACCCGCCGCCCCACGACGAGCTCAAGAAGCTGGCCGTCATGCCCCTGGGTGACTCCATCACCCTGGGGGTGGGCAGCGGCGGACGGACCGGGTACCGGCCCGCGCTGGCCCAGATGCTGGTGCAGGACGCCCCCGACGTGCAGTTCGTCGGCTCCATGCGCGATACCGACGGCACCCGTCACGAGGGCCACTCCGGCTGGCGCATCGACCAGATCTCCGCGAACATCGAACGCTGGATGGAGCAGGCCAAACCGAACCTGGTCCTCCTGCACATCGGCACCAACGACATGGACCGCGACTACCAGGTGGGCACCGCCCCGCAGCGACTGGCCGGGCTCATCGACCAGATCCACGCGTCCTCTCCGAACACCGCGATCGTGGTCGCCTCCCTCGTCCCGGCGACCGACCGCACGGTGCAGGCCCGGGTGAACGCCTACAACCGGGCCATCCCCGGCATCGTCGCCGACCGGGCACAGCGCGGCTACCGCATCACCCAGGTCAGCATGAGCACGCTGACCGTGGCGGACCTCGACGACAACCTGCACCCCAACGACCGCGGCTACCGCAAGATGGCGGCCTCCTTCCACGGCGGCGTCATCACCGCCGCACGCAACAAGTGGATCGACGAGAACGTCACCGTCAAGCCCGCCCCGCCAGGAACCGGCACCCCGGCCACGGCCGGTGACTACCGGGTCGACATCAATGGCGACGGCCGCTCGGACTACCTCGTCGTCGAGGACAACGGTGCCGTCCGCGCCTGGACCAGTTCCACCACGGCTGACGGCACGGTCAAGTGGGCGGACCAGGGCGTGATCGCCTCCGGTTCCGCGCAGTGGACCGGCGAGCGGGTCCGTTTCGCCGACGTGGCCGGCGACGCCCGCGCCGACTACCTCGTCCTCGCCCCCAACGGCGCCGTACGCGCGCTGGTGAACGAGGGCGGCAACGGCCGCGGCGGCTGGCGGGACATCGGGACCATCGCTTCCGGGTCCGCCGCCTGGAACGACACCCAGGTCCGCTTCGCCGACATCGGAGGCGACGCCAAGGCCGACTACCTGATCGTTTCCAACCAGGGCGCCGTCCGTGCCTTCATCAACACCACCGCCGCCGATGGCACGGTCAAATGGACCGACCGTGGCACCGTCGCCACCGGCTCCGCCCACTGGACCGCCGAGGACATCCGCTTCGCCGACGTCACGGGCGACGCCAAGGCCGACTACCTCGTCGTCTCCGACAACGGGGCCACCCAGGGCTACACCAACACCACCACCGCAGACGGCACACTCAAGTGGGTCTACCAGGGCTACGTCGCCACCGGTTCCGCCAACTGGACCGGCGACCAGATCCGTTTCGCCGACGTCACGGGCGACGCAAGGGCCGAGTACCTCGTCCTCGCTCCCAATGGCGCCCTGAGCGGTTACGAGAACACCACCGGGACCGGTCCGTCCGTGAAGTGGACCAACCGAGGCGTCATCGCCACGGGCACGGGCAGTCCCGCGATCCGCGTCCGCATCTGACGCAGGCACACCGACGGGCCCGGTCTGCGCGGTCCGTCGGTGTGCGCGCCGCGGGTGGCAGGCGTGCCGCTGTCGTGTCCAGCGTCCCCGGGCATCCTCGGGCTGCGCCCTCGGCACCACCGCCCTGGCCGTGACGTCCTCCAGCTTCGCCGACGAGCACCACCCAGGCTCAGAACCAACAGCCCAGGCTGCGGCCCCGCTCGGAAGCGGAGATCGCGTTCGTCGGCATCGGTCCGGGAGCCGGGCGCTGGCTCAAGGAGGCCGGACCCGCCAGCGCCACCCGCATCCGCATCCGCATCCGCATCCGCATCCGCATCCGCGCCAAGATGGCCCGCGCGGTCGAGCTGGCCACCCTTCTGGGCAACGACAGAGACGACCAGGCCCTCGGACTCGCTGCCACGGCCGGGCGCTGCGCCGACGACGACCTGCTCCCGATCCTGGGGCACATCGCCGACAGCAGGCCCGCCGGCGAGGTCGTCCGGGCGGACGAAGCCCACTCCGTCCAGAACGGAACCATCGGCTGGCAGGCCCTGGGCCAGTAGTCATCACCCAGGGCAGTTGGAGCCCAGCCGAGCGGGGTCAGTCGCCGAGGAACCACAGATACAGGTGCTGCCCGCGCTCGACGACCAGGCACAACTCGCGGGCCTGAGCGACCCATTCACCACCGCAGGCGGCCGGAAGCCGGTCGAGTTCCGCCAGCAGCAGCGGCATCTGCCGCTGATTGAACACCGCGTCCCCGTACGGAGTCAGGGCGAAGAGCATCGGGAAGCACGCCGGGTCCAGGTCCGCAAAAGCAGCGGTCCACTCCACACCGGCCTTGGCGCGGGCCTCGATGTTCCCGCTCTCACCACGCACCGCCAGATTAATCACCCGCGGAGCCTATCGGCGGCTACCTCGACCAGAGAAGGAATGTACGACTGTGACGTTTTCCCAGGCCCCACCCCTGCCCGAGGAGTTGGACAAGCTGATGCGCCGGATGCGCCTGCCCTATATGCGCAATGCCGCCCCCGACGTGCTGGCCACCGCCCGTGCTCAACGCTGGGATCCCGCCGAGGTCCTGCGGCTGCTGATAGCCGAGGAGGTCACCGGCCGCGACGCGGCCACCGGCGTCCTCGCCGGCACTCGGCGAACTTTCCCACCGGCAAGACTCTGGGCTCCTGGCAGGCCGAGGACTCCACCATCCCCGAACCCACCCAGAACTCGCTGACCACTCTGGAGTGGATCGGCCGCGCCGAGAACACGGCCATTCGCCCGCGGGGGGGCAGGAGCTCTATTCGCTCCCACGCCGCTTCCGTCAACTCGCCTCGACCTGCCGCATGATCAATGATCAGAGTGCTCGTACTCGGACTCCCGCGTGGGGTCCGCTACGAAACGGCTCAGCCGGTAGGTGGTCGGCAGCTCCAGGCGCCCACACAGCGTGTCGATCCGGATCATCGACCCGTCCACTCCTGCATCCCGAAGACGGCGCAACCGCGTACGCATCTCCGCCTGGTCCCGTGTCTCAACGACGACTTCCCACCTTCCCGCGTCCAGCGCGGTGCGGGCAGCAAGCCGCTGCCGTGCGTCCTCTTGCCGCCGCCTTCTTTTCCCCTGTCCTGACACCTGCCCAGAATCACTGGCTGTCGTCAGGACGGCAAGGTGATTGGACCAGGCACGCAGCCGCTCGGTGATCATTTGCCAGACAGACCTAGTAGGACTCCGTTAGGTCTTCTCGTTCGTGCTGTTCGGGAGCATGCTGGATGGGTGGACATGCGGCAAGTGAACGGCCTGCGCTGTGAGTTGGCGGAGTTCGTGGCTGACGCTTTCTCCTCGGCGCCCCGCCGGGATCAGCGGGACGAGGGTGACTGTTATCTGCGTGGGCTGATGCTCGACGGGCGCCGGAAGCCGATCCAGGCCATGGCGGGACGGCTGCCGGACGGTAACGAGCAGAACCTGCAGCAGTTCGTGAACCAGTCGCCGTGGGACCCATTGCCGGTGCAGCACCGGCTCGCCATACGTATGTCGGCACAGATCGCGCCCGCTGCCTGGGCGATCGACGACGTTTCGTTCCCCAAGGACGGCCGGATGTCGGTCGGAGTCGCCCCGCACGTACTGCGGGGCCCTGGGCAAGCGGGCCAACTGCCAGGTGGCGGTCAGCGTCCGCACCGTCACGGACACCGCTTCCTGCCCGTTGTAGTGGCGCCTGCTCCTGCCTGCGGAATGGGCACACGATGACAAGCGGAGGGCAAAGACACAGGTCCCGGCAGGAGTCGGCCACCGTGAGAAGTGGCTGCTGGCCCTGGACATCCTCGACGAAGTCTCCGAGTGGGGACTGGCCCCGCAGGTCGTTGTCGCCGATGCCGCCTACGGCACGAACGCCCGCTTTCGCACCGCGCTCACCGCACGGGGCCTGCACTATGTGCTGGCGATCCGCTCCGACGTGACGGCTCACGCCTTCGGCACCCTGCCCCTAGCACCGCCCCGCAAGGGGGCAATTGGGTGCTGGCCCCAGCCCCGCTACCGGCAGCCCGCGCTCTCCGTGGCTTCACTGGCCACAGGACGGGGACGCTCTACGTTCACAGACGTGACCTGGCGGCAGGGCTCCCGCGGTCCGATGCGCTCAAAGTTCGCGGCCCTACGGATCCGCCCGGCCGGCAAGGCCGTCGAGCGCCCCATCAAAGCGCGGGCCTCCTCCGAACAGGGCTGGTGGGACGGAGTACTGCCGGATCTGTGGCTGCTGACCGAGTGGCCCCGACGGGGCAGAAGCGCCCACCGAGTACTGGCTCTCGGACCTCCCCCGCCGACACCCCCATCACAGACCTGGTGCGCTGGGCGAAACGCCGCTGGCGCATCGAGCACGACTACCACGAACTCAAGCACGGCCTGGACCTGGACCACTTCGAGGGACGCTCACGGCCCGGATGACACCACCACATCACCCTCGCCACCGCAGCCCACGCCTTCCTCACCGAACAACGGCTCCACCCAAAAGCACCCGGGACTCACCTTCTACCAAGCCCTCAACAACCTCCAGGACTTGCTGAGGTGCTGGACCGGCATCTGCACCACCTGCCACCGCCCGCTGCCACCCTCCCGCCGAACCAGACGAAGAGGGCGACAACAGACCTAACGGAGTCCTACTAGAGCGTGGCCGGCAAATGGACCGTCGGCACCTGGTACGCCAGCGCGAGCAGCAGCCGGCGGACTCCCGCTTCCCGGAGAAGGCCATGACCGCCGACCGGGTCGACTCCTTCGACCTTGAGGCCGTCGAACGTTTCCACGCCATGCACCAGGGCCGCAGGAAGATATAGGTACTCCCGGCGGACCCGGTCCTCCACACCGGATCAGGAGCTCGTCCTGCTGAACGAGGCGGCCCGGCTGTTCCTTCCCGTCAGCGGGATGGACCACCACCAGGGGCGAAGGCCCCCGTGTCCACGGCCTCAAGGAGCACCCCGGGCGGAGAGAGGCGTTTGCCCTGCCACTTCCGCCCAAGGAGGACGATCTGCTTGGCCACCTCCTGCCGTGCCACGCCAGAAATAGTCACCCGCACGGTCTCCCCGCCACTCCCCGCAGCCCCCGGCGTGACACTCAGACTCACCCCGGTCAAATACCCCGGATCCACATGCTCCTGAAGTTCAGCGACCAGCACCTGCTCGGCATGGACACGCTTCGATTCCTGCACTCTCACTCCTCGCCCTCAACCAGCACAACCCGAGGATCGTGACAGAGAAGAAAGACCCACCGCAGTCAATCCGGAGAGCCCGACCACGCCTCCCCCTCAACTGCATCGTGCAAGCTTTCGCAGCCGGCTGAACCTGGAGCCGCGAAACCGTCGAAGCAGCTCGAGGGCCGAAGGGCTGTCCGGATCAAAGCCGTGGATACCTTCCAGCTCTCCCGGCACAGCAGGCCCCCACAGTCGGGCACCGTGGCACTTGAAGCAGAAGGCGATCTGGAAAAGCAGGTCGGTGGCGCTATGAGCGCGGACACCCCAGCCCGGGATGAAACAGCGAGTGTTTTCAGAGTGGCCACTGATCGGGTGATGGGCCGGTGTGAGCAACGGACAGGGCTCCCGTGCCGTTGAGGGAGGTGTTCGACGTCTCATC
>NZ_JBITDM010000036.1:0-1790 GCF_044454195.1 Streptomyces sp. NPDC051561
CTCGATACGCACCAACCGACCGGAATCGACCACGGCTATGAAGCTGCCCCAGTGCGTCGCAACCGACAAGCGCCGTTCCACTCTGCACCAACTCCACCCCTGAAGTTTTCCCTGCTCTCGGACAGTGGTTGCTTGCGTCGCAAGGGCTCCACTTCGGCCGGCGGTCCGCAGAACGGAGATTGCCCGTGTGGCCCGCTGCCCAATCCCGTCAGCGTTCGCGACAGAAAAAGCGGCGCGGCATGGAGAGCGCCAGTCGTACTGACAGGCAGTGCCACGTCAAGCCAGCAGATGCGTTTGTCTGTGATTTCCGCCGCTGACACAGCTGGGCTCTGGAATACCGCGACTCACGAATATCTGCCCTTCGCCAGTGATCCGCCAGGCCGAGGCCGACCATGGCAGCCGGCCCGATCTGCTGACCACCGCAGAACGCGCCGAGCTCGTCCAACTCCTCAAGGAGACAGCCGAGTTGAGGCGAACGAACGAGATCCTGAAAGCCGCCAGCGTGGTCCCACCGTCCTGCAACGAGATCCAGCGCCTGTTCATCACGCTCGTATCCCAGCCCCTCCACGATGCCGCCCACCGCCTCGGCTGGTCCGCCAAGACCGCCTCGCACCCCGACCCACCCCGCTACACTCCCCACACCCAAGCCGCTGACCAGCGCTAATGGAGAAGTGCGGCTGGAGCACTAGGCAGGGGGAGGGTTTGATCGCGATAATTCGCGCGTGACGAATCGCTTCAGCTTGTCGATCGCCGTCGTGGCAGTCTTGGTCAGCGGCGTGCTTCTCACGGGCGGTGTCCAAGCGTATCTGTCCGGCGAGTCCGTCTGGTGGGTTGGTCTTGCTTGCGTTTTGCAGGTCGCGACCGTCTGGCAGTTGGCACGGGAGATCCTGCGACGCCGGAGCGGGCGAACCGCAGCTGGTTGAACCGGAAGCCGTGACGTCTGCACGCCTGCCCGTTCGTGACTAGGCCGTGTCCGGTGGGTCATGCGCGGGGGCGTAGAACAAGGGGCGCCTTTTGCGGATGCTGGCAGGACGGAATCAGTGCCCAGGCTGGCGGGACAGGGCCGGGAGCAGGTCGTCGGGCTCCGGGACAGGTCCTCGTCGTGAGTTGCTGTGGTTTCAGGCGGGCGTTGGCTCATTTGTCGCTGACATGTGCGGGTGCGGTGCGCGAGAGTGGGCCCCGCACCGTGCACTGCAGGCAGGCGGCTCCGGTGGAGCCGTACCCCTTGCCCAGCCCCCCGGGCTGCCGGCGTATCCGGGCCGACCGGCAAGCGAGTGCAGGCCGAAGGCGTGCCATTTCTTTCTGCGTACAGCGCCCCAAGCCCTCATCGGCCATGGGGCGCTGCTGTTGACCTGTTTCGGGCGGGCTCTCAAGGTCCACCGAGACGGTCGGCTACGTGGGGTGCGGGGCCGACCGGTTTCAGCTGAGGGGGAGGCAGACGGCGTAGGTGTTCACCGGGACGCCCCGGTTCGGCGACTGGTCATTGCGGAGGGTGCTGCGCCAGGTGGTGGCGTTGAGCGGGAATGACTTCATGATCCGGACGCTGGTGCCGTCTTGCTCGGCTCCGCCGCCCGTGAGTGTGGTCCCCGCCGGGCACGTGGCGTCCAGGTTGATTTCTTGGTTCATGGGCACCGTGCCAGAGGCCTTGACCACCCGGGCGGCGGAAGGTGACCCGTCCTTCCCTGCGTCACCCTTCTCTCCCTTGGGCCCTGCTGCACCGACAGCTCCGGTGTCACCCTTGGGGCCGGCGGGTCCCGCCACTCCGGTGTCACCCTTCGGGCCAGCCGGAC
>NZ_JBITDM010000036.1:1885-23140 GCF_044454195.1 Streptomyces sp. NPDC051561
CGGACCCGCGGCGCCGGTGTCACCCTTCGGGCCGGCCACTCCGTCGGCACCCGTCGCACCCGGGTCTCCCTTGGGCCCGACGGCTCCAGTGGCTCCGGTGTCACCCTTCGGGCCAGCCGGACCCGCCACTCCGGTGTCACCCTTCGGGCCGGCGGGTCCCGCCACTCCGGTGTCACCCTTCGGCCCAGCCGGACCCGCGGCGCCGGTGTCACCCTTCGGGCCGGCCACTCCGTCGGCACCCGTCGCACCCGGGTCTCCCTTGGGCCCGACGGCTCCAGTGGCTCCAGTGGCTCCAGTGGCTCCAGTGGCTCCAGTGGCACCCTTCTCGCCCTTTGCGCCCTTCATCTCTGCCTTTTCGGTGTCCGTCCAGTTGTCCGGACTCGACCGGGGGCCCTCAGGTCCCCGGGGGCCGGCCGGGCCGGTGTCGCCCTTGGGGCCCGCAGCTCCGGTGTCGCCCTTGTCTCCCTTGGGGCCACCCGGGGTTCCGGGCTCGCCCTTCTCGCCCTTCATCTCGGCCTTCTCCGCGTCCGTCCAGTTGTCCGGACTCGACCGCGGACCCTCAGGACCCCGCGGCCCGGCCGGACCGGCCGGGCCCGCGTCACCCTTCGGGCCCACCGGGCCTGCGGGGCCGGGATCGCCCTTCTCCCCCTTGCTGACGGGGGCGTTCCAGCCGGGGCACCACATGACGGGCGCTGCGTTCGAGACGTAGCGGGCGCTCATCCATCCGGTCCGGTCGTAGAGCTTGTACCAGATCGCATTGCCAGCCACGTTCTGGCCACGGACTTTGCACTTGAGGGAGACCCGGACGCCGGGCCGGTACTCGCCCAGCTTCCGGGCCGACGTCGAGGGCGTCGCCCGGACGAACTGCCCGATCCGGGAAGTCACCTTGCCCGCCACCGGACGGGCAGCGAACGTCGCCGCGGAATCGGACGCGGCAGCCTGGGCAATGGCGGGGGCCATCAGCGCGGCGGACACGCCGAGCGTGACCGCGCCCTGGACCGCGCGCACAGGGATGCCCACACGGTGGAGGGAAGACAGCACGGCAACTCCTCAGAGCTGAAGAAAGATGCCGTGAACGCGGCACCTGGGCGCCACCTTTGATCTTTGAACACCGCAGGTAGCGCCACCACGCTGTTCAGGTAAGCCGATCAGACCAACATTTCTTGCGATGGACTGCCCGGGCAGTCATGTGCTTCACGGGCCACGCCAAGCGGGTGGGGTGGCAAGGGTCCAGCAACGTTCGTGGTGCTCGCCGACCGTGCTCGCCGCCCTCTGCCCGTTCCGCCCTCCGGCTGTTCCTGGCCGGGGCCCGCCCTACCGCCCGGGTAGGCGACCTCTCCCAGCCAGGGGTGGCGCACGCAGCAGGCAGGCGCCACCCAGGAACACCCTGAACTCACCGCGTGGCGCGAGAAATGTGGCTGCGGACCCTTTACGAAGTCCCCTGAGGAAGCTCCGTAAGCCTCTCCCCCGCCCGCGCCGAGTCCGGCTCCGTACCGCTGGATGACGCCTCACCCCGAAGCGGCCTGGGACGACGTCATCGGCGACCTCGGCTCCAACTGGAGCCAGTACGAGTACGTCACCAACGTGGGCTTCGCCGCCTGACCCTCACCACGATCCCTCCCAGATGCGGAAGGCACATCGTGGAGAACCGCAACGAGGACACGACCACCCCAGGCACCGTTACCGCACGCCGGGCCGCACAGCCGCCCGCGCCCGAGGCCCGCCGTAACGGACGCCAAGATCCTGCCCTTCCGGCGGTGACCACCGCGGCCGCGGAACGTTGCCCCGTACGGAGTGCCCACGACACCCCGGAGGATCACAGTGCCCCTCACCATTCCGCTGACCTCTCCCACCCCGGCGGATCTCGCCTGCTCGTTGAGCGAGGAGATCAGCGACTGGCTCCCGCGCCGGAGGACGACGAGCGCGTCACCGACGCCGATGTCGCGCGCACGTACCGCGGTGAACCAGCACTGTGGCATCGACCAAGGGCTCGCAGAAGAACAACGTGTGGACGTTGGCCGGGGTCGCCGCATGGCCGGGGCCGATCGATAGCCGGCCAGCCTCGGGGGCAGGGCGTTCGGTCCAGGGTGGGGCGAAGCCCCATCGCGCAGCGACGCCCGTTTGGTGCCCTTGACGGATCGTCGTGTCCCGCACCCTGGGAAATCAGGTGGCCCCGGCTTCACGACCTGCGCACGACCACCCTCAGAGTGGGGACGTATCGCTGTATCTCACTGGCCACGTGGCTGTGCACGCCGCCACGAGGGGCGTTCAGGTCTGGGTGCGTGTGCTGCCCGGGCCTGCCGGTAGGCGTGGGCCTGGGTGTGGGGTGTCGGGGATGTCGTCGAGGGTGAGGAACTGGCCGGAGCGGTGGTCCGCCGCTCCGAGGGCGACAGCCACCACCGCGCGGGCAGCTCGTTCGGCCTCGACCCCTTTGCCCTGGTCCAGTTGTTCCTGAAGCCATTGGGTGCGGCGTGCATGCCACACGCTGGGCGGTTGTTCGTGCAGTGCTGTGGTGGTGAGTCCGGCGGTGACGATACCGGGGTGGACGCTGAGGGCTGTGACACCGTGCGCCCTGGCCTCGTGGCTCAGGTTCTCGATGAACTTGATTCCGGCCGCTTTGGAGACGGAGTAGGCGGAGAGGCTGGGCCAGCGGTGGCGTCCTGCCTCGCTGCTGATGCTGATGATGCGGCCACTGTGCTGACGGACGAAGCAGGCCATGACGGCGTGGACGGTGGCGACCGTGCTCATCACGTTGGTGTGCATGGTCTGCCACCAGGCGTCGAGGGGGACCTCCCAGCTGGGGCCGACGGGTCCTTCCACACCTGCGTTGTCGATCAGGCAGTCGATGCGGCCGAAGTGCTTCACCAGCCGCTCCACCGCTGCCGCCGCGTCCTGCGGGGACGTGGCGTCCGCGGGCAGCGGAAGTACCTGCGCCCCGGCCTCCTCAAGTTCTTGCGCCAGACCGTCGAGAGCGCTCGCGTTCCGGGCGCACAAACCCACCCGGCAGCCCTGGCGCGCGAGTTGAGCCGCGACGGCGGTGCCGAGTCCGCCGGTGGCGCCGGTCAGCAGGACCACGGGCGAAGGGGCGCGGGCGGGGGTGATGTCGTCTTTACCGGGCCGGGACATTGGCCTCATCTCCCTCGCTCACGGGTGCGGCCTGGGTGTGCTGCTGGCGCAGGGCCCGCCGGTCGAGTTTCCCTGTGGGTGTGGTCGGCAGGCTGGTGACGATGTGGACGGTGCGCGGGACCTTGTACCGGGCGAGGATGCCGGAGCAGTGCTCGACGAGGTCTTCGGCTGCGGGCTGTTCGCCGCAGCTGGGGATGACGAGGGCGTGCGGGACTTCGCCCCGGTTCGGGTCCTCCCGGCCGATCACGGCTGCCTCCTTCACCAGGGGGTGGGTGCGCAGGGCGTTCTCGACTTCTGTGGGGTTGATGTTGTATCCGGCGCTGACGATGGTGTCCTTGCTGCGCCCGACGATACGCAGGGCACCGCGCTCGTCCTGCAGTGCCAGATCGCCTGTGTGCAGCCATCCTTCGGTGTCGGTTGCGCGCTGGGTGCCCCAGGAACTGACCTGGTAGCCGGGGGTGACCTGTGCGCCCCGTACCCAGATTTCTCCCGGTGTGTCTGCGGCTGCTTCCTCGCCCTCGGTGGTCGGGTCGGTGAGGCGGATCTCGATGCCGGGCATGGGTGTTCCGGCCGTTCCGGGCATGGAGCCGTCGGCGGGCGCGCAGAGGCCGGGCCCGGAGAGTTCGGTCATGCCCCAGCTCTGGATCAAGTCGTGGCCGGTGTGCCTGGCCCAGCTCTCCCCGTGTTTTTCGCTGACGGCCTGGCCGGCGGTCAGGCAGCGCCGCAGATGAGGCAGGCTGGTGGACTGGGAGGTCAGGACGCCCAGCAGCGAGTCGTACAGGGCCGGGACGCCTTCGATGACGGTGACCTTGTGGTCGTGCATCAACTGCACCCAGCGGACGGGGTCGTTGGATGAGGTCAGGACGAGCCGGGCTCCGCCGAGGAGGGTGCTGATGGCGGCGAGGTGCCCGTAGGTGTGGGCCAGCGGGGACGTCACCGCGACGACGTCGGAGGGTTCCCGGTGCAGGCCGCGCCAGAGTTCCGTCGCCAGGTGCAGTGACTGTTCGGTCTGGACGACGCCTTTGGCGGCACCTGTGCTGCCGGAGGTGAGCATGACCAGGCACGGCTGGTCGGGCCCCGTGGCGTCCGCAGCCGCTGTCGTTGCGGGGGCGGCTTCCGGTGCGAGGGCGTATGCCGGGGGCAGGGCGAGTTCGAGGGTGTGGATTTCGGTGTACAGCCGCAGTGAGGAACACAGTTCGGTCATTTCCTCGGCCCGTTCGGCCACGGTGAACAAGTGACGCGGACGCGTGAGACCCAGGGCGCGGGAGATCTCATCGGTGGTGAGCAGCATGTTCAGCGGGGTGACGGTTGCTCCCGTTTTGAGTGCTGCGAGGTAGGCGGCGATCCAGCTGGCGCCGTTGGGGGCGAGCATGGCGACACTGTGTGCTTCGGCCGCGTCGTTCTGCGGTCCGATGGCCGCAGCGAGATGACCGGACCAGTGGTCCAGGTCCTGGTAGGTGCACTGCCCCCAGTCGTCGACCACGGCGTCCTGCTGAGATCCGGCGGTGAGGGCGTTGAGCAGGCTCAGGCGGAACATGTCTACCTCTCTAGGGGGGTGCTCGGCTTGTGGTCGGGACGGACGAAGTCCGGGTTGAACAGTTCCTCGATGCACATCAGCGGATCTCCCTGGTCCTCCAGCGCGTAGAACTTGCTCAGGCACTCGTCGTGCGCGGAGCCGGCGGGCCACTGGGCGATCCCGACGTCGAGGATGTGCCGCTGGGTCTCCACCCCGGCGTCTGCCAGGGCGAAGCCGATGGGGCGGGTCATGTCGGCAGCGAGTTCTTCCACCAGGGGATCGGTACCGCAGCGGACATGGACGGTGTTGGACGAGGCGATCACACCGCTGGACGTGACCAGCAGCAGGCGTCGGCGCAGGTAGCGGTCCTGAGCATCGCCCGCCAGGGCAGAGCGCGCCCGGGCCGGCACATCCGTGCCCGCGACGATCTCCACGCTCTGGCCCCGTGGGAGCAGCGGACTCCGCACGATGGCCTGCAGGAGACTGGTGGTCAGCCCCTCGGAGCACAACAGCATCCGGGCCTCCGGCGCAGCGAACACCGTCGCCTGGTGAAGGACCCGCTCCGCACGCTCGGCGGCCGGGGCCGCGCTGTTTCCGGAGACCGCTGGATGATTCATGCAAACACCTTCGCCTTCCGGCTGCGCCACCGGACGAAAAGACGCCCGGCGTTTTGCGACGGGGATGGACTATTCACTGACCGAAATGTCGGCAGGAATTGATTCGAAGCGTCACGGCCGACCGCGGTCACCGCAATCCGCCGCGTCCTCTTGCATATGCCTGATGAATGAGAACTTGGCAAGAAGCAAAGTGCGCCAAGGGTACTACCAGTAGAAAAGCCTGGCGGGCGCGCATGTGCGGGTCCCTGCGGGGCCGGTCGGTGAAAGAACCCGGCAGCACCCAATCGGGTGGTGAGCGCTCCCAGAGCTGGGGCTCGGTCCCGCACGCCGGGCAGCAAAATGCCATGGAGGGAAAGGCTAGGTGAATTGCGCATTGGGAATCATTCTGATCTGCGGTGCGGATGCCCCTTGCTCATTCACTGCTAATCGCAGAGGGGTCCTTTCGGTAATCTGCGCCTCCCCGCCCCACAGGGAAGGAACCCCCTGATACTCGAAACACCCCCGATCGGCCGGTGGTACACAGCGCAGCCAGGCCACACGGGAATGCGCCGGAGCCTTGGCGGGCCGCAACGCGCCTGCACTCGCAACTGGAGAGGCTGGCGCCTCACACCTCTGTGTTCCGACCGCGGCCACCGGTCCATCTGCTCTCGGGCCGGGCCGAGGAGTCGGTATCCACGCTCCTGCCAGAGGCGCACGAATGGGTCGTTGGTGGTGTGCCACGATCCGCAGCAGCCTGCAGGAGCGAGAGGCAGGTGCCAGGCAGGTGCCCGCGCAAGGAGAAGTCACCGGCGGCACCAGCCCCCGTGCAATACCGGCCGCGCCCCTCTCGTGACCTGTCGCCCCATGCCTTCAGGGCTGAATGCCGGTGTGGATCGTGCACGGGTCGTTCACGCCAGGTCACCCACAGGAGTGGTGCTGGGGATGCATTTTCGTTTCTGCAGCCGATTGTTTTCTAACGAGCTCGTGCACGGTTAGCGGTGAGACGTCGAGCTCTGGATCGTCGATCATGGTTGCGTGGTGGGGAACGTGACGCGCACAGCGATCATCAGCGACCGGAGGATCACGGGTCTGTCAGCCGCTGTGATCGCTGAACTCGTGGCTGAGGTAGGACCGTTGTGGCATGAACGGCACCGGGCCAGGCTTGCATCCCGGCCGCGGAAGCGTGCCGTGGGCGCCGGTGCGAAGCACCGCATGGTCTTCGTCGACCGGCTCCTGGCCACGCTGGTGCACCTTCGCCATGGGGTGACTCATGATGTGCTGGCCTGCTGGCCTGCTGGTTCGGCGTGGACCGGTCGACTGTCACCCGGGCGATCGGCGAGGTGCGGCCATTGCTCGCCGAGCGAGGATGCACCATCAGCCCTGACGTGCGGCTGCGAACCCTGGCCGAGGTCGTTGACCATCTCGGCGCGACGGGGGAGCAATGCTCAGTACCTGTGGATCGGGCTCGGGTTGGACGCGAAGGGCGTACCTTCCCGAGTGATCGATTGAAGGTCACCGAGTAGGCCGACGCTGCGAACGTCGGTCGGGAAGGCACGCCCGTGCTCAGCGTAGTCAATGCCGATAGCAGCACCCCGAACGGCTCCCTGATCGACGAGATCGTCCGCGAGGGTGCCCGGCGGATGTTGGCCGCCACGCTGGAGGCCGAAGTCAACGCCTACATAACCGAATTGGCCGGTGAGCGCGACGAGACCGGCCGCCGCATGGTCGTCCGCAATGGCTACCACCAGCCGCGCCAGGTCACCACCGCCGCGGGAGCCGTCGAGGTAAAGGCCCCTCGGGTCAACGACAAGCGCATCGAGGAGACCACTGGGGAGCGCAAACGGTTTGCGTCGGCGATACTGCCGCCCTGGTGCCGCAAGTCCCCCAAGATCAGCGAGGTGCTGCCGCTGCTCTACCTGCACGGTCTGTCCTCGGGCGACTTCGTGCCCGCACTCGAGCAGTTCCTCGGCAGCTCAGCCGGCCTCTCGCCCGCCACCGTCACCCGCCTCACTCAGCAGTGGCAGGCCGACCACACCGCCTTCAACGAGCGCGACCTGTCGGCCAGCGACTACGTCTACGTGTGGGCCGACGGCATCCATCTGAAGATCCGCCTGGAGCAGGGCAAGGCCGCCGTCCTGGTGTTGATGGGCGTGCGCGCGGACGGCACCAAGGAACTCATCGCCATGGCCGACGGCTACCGCGAATCGTCCGAGTCCTGGGCGAACCTGCTGCGTGATGCCGTCCGGCGCGGAATGCGGGCTCCCGTCCTCGCGGTGGGCGACGGCGCCCTCGGCTTCTGGAACGCGCTCAACGAGGTGTTCCCCACCACCCGCCACCAAAGGTGCTGGGTTCACAAAACCGCGAATGTATTGGACAGCCTTCCCAAGTCGGCCCAGCCTGCGGCGAAGAAGGCCATCCAGGACATCTACAACGCGGAAGACCGCGAGCACGCAGCCCAGGCCGTCAAGGCGTTCGCCAGGCAGTACGGCGCGAAGTTCCCCAAGGCCGTCAAGAAGATCGTCGACGACGAGGACGAGTTGCTGGCGTTCTACGACTTCCCCGCAGAACACTGGATCCACCTGCGGACCACGAACCCCATCGAATCGACCTTCGCGACCGTTCGCCTGCGGACCAAGGTCACCAAAGGCGCAGGCAGCCGTGCTGCCGCGCTCGCGATGGTGTTCAAGCTCGTCGAGTCCGCCCAGGCCCGCTGGCGGGCCGTGAACTCACCCCACCTCGTTGCCCTCGTCCGGGCAGGAGCCCACTTCGAACGCGGCCACCTCGTCGAGCGCCCTGAGGCGGTGGCCGCGTGAACCGGCCGATGCATGGAGCGTTGCACCACGTCGAGATCTGGGTGCCCGACCTCGACCGCGCACTCGCCTCGCTCGGCTGGCTGCTGGCGACGCTGAACTACACCATCTCCCAGAGTTGGGCCACCGGCCGCAGCTGGCTGCTTCGGCCGACCTACCTCGTCCTCGAACAGTCTCCGGCCCTCACCGCCGACCGACACGACCGCCATCGCCCCGGTCTGAACCACCTCGCGTTCCACGTCGAGGACGCCGCTGCTGTCGAGAAGCTGGTCGTCGAGTCCGCCCAGCACGGCTGGCGCCTGATGTTCCCCGAACTGCACCCGCACGTCGGCGGCGAACAGCACTACGCCGCCTACCTGGAGAACGACGACGGCTTCGAGGTCGAACTCGTTGCGATCAGCCCACCCGAACGAATGTGAGATCAACTGATCCACAGGTATTGACGATTACTCTCTTGATTCCGGAGGTCGCCGACACGGACGACACCGTTGAGCGTGCGATCTGGCTCTACGACGGCCGACTGAACTTCGCCGGAGGCCACGGTAACTACCTGGGCTCGTTCCCGAACCTGGTTACGGACCGCCGCGAATCTGTGAACATCATCACCTGGGCGGACCTGCGCGGCCAAGACCTCGTCTCACGCGATGACGTCGCACGACTGCTTCAGAAATACGGCCCAGTGTTCCCGCTCGGCACGAACATCGAGGACCTCGCGCCCGCGGCCTTCTCCAGCGGCGTCGGTCTGACCCTGGAGACCCAGGCCGCCGCCGCGGTCCTTTCTGCGGCTTGGGCCTATCTCGCGGATCGCGGAGCAACCTGGAAGTCCGTTCCCGGAGAATGGTCCCAGTACGGCTATCTGCGCTGCCCGCGCGACTGGTTCATCGCTCGCTTGAAGGACGGTCCGGCACTGCCCGAACTGATCGGCTCATCCTGGCGTGAGGGCGCGTCAGTTCGCGGAGTAATCACGCTGCTGACCCGCGAGCAGGTGGTGCTGCCCGTCGGACGCTACTTCGTCGTCGATCTCGCTGGCGCCACCGCGCTGCTGATGCGCAGCTTCGAACGGGCCAGGGAAGGGGCCGCGGCAAACGAATGGGGCAGCTCGTTCGAAGCCGCCGTGCAGGCGGCGATCGACACCACGCCCTGGAAACCGACCGGCGCGCTGCGCTTGCTGATCGGCAAGAAGGTCAAGGACGAGAACGGCAACGTGATCACGGACATCGACGCCGTCGCCTTCCACGCAGGAACTCTGTGGCTGGTCAGCGTGAAGGCTTTCCAAGCCGGGCCAGACTACGCGGTCGGTGCCTACGACGCCGTCAGGAGAATTTCGCGCAAGGCGATGGCGGCGAGCGAGCAGTGGAATGGCTGCCTCGAAAGGATCCGTCGGCTTCCATCCGCGCTCGGGGTGGTTCTGCCTGACGGATGCACGCTCAAAGGCCTGGTCGTAATGCCCTTCGTCCCGTACGTGCCGGTCGGTTCCTCGGCCGCACAGCCGGTGGGCGACCTCTGCCACGTCTCGAGTATCCACGAGCTCATCGCAGTGGCCTTGCGGACGTAGGGCCGTCCGAATCCCGGCACCCGCCGCGCCACTGCTGTATCGGGCTCGGAGCGGCCCCCTGCCTAGGCAGTTTCGCGGTGCGTTCCGGGCAGGCAGCGCGTTCATAACGAACGGGCGCGCATGCGGACCTGCCAGTCGTGGTCGCTGGGGCCGCCCTTGCCATCGCATCACGGTAGGTGATGCGGTCGGCGGCGCGCTCGCCGAGCGCGGGCAGACAGTGCCCCAGCGCGAGTCAGGGCTCCTGTGCTCGCGAACCTGCGGCATGCGAGTGCCGAAGCCCTCAGATCTGGTCTTCCGGCCGCAGGAAGGGAACCAGGTGCGCTGCGCGGGTGTACTGCTCGGTGCCGCCCGGGTCCAGCTGGACAAATACTCGATTGCCGGGATCGCTGGCGTCCGTCTCGGCATGGAAAGAGCGGGCGATCAACTATGGAGAGGAGTGGTCGCCGGCCCGCCCGACCCGAAGCGCAAGAGGAAGAAGTGGTCCATCGAGGAGCTGCCCGGCAAGGAGCTCTTCGTGGTACGACGCCCGCTATACCGAGGCCGCGTTCGGCTTGGTCAACCTGCGGGATGTGTCGGAGAGGGCACGCCCGTACGCCCTTGGCATGCCCGAGGCCGGTGCAGCGGGACCGGTAGCGCGCCTTCTGCGCGTGGATATTGCCGTGCGTCATGCGTTGTCCTGGTCCGCACACCATCCGACCTCTGGCGCGCACAGGCTCGCGGGATGAACTGCGTGAGCGCTGGGTTCTCGGGGCGGTTCCTGGATCCTTTTTCTCCACAGCGTGTGCGGCACCACCGGTCGGTCGGCGTATCTGCGGAGAATGGCCTACCTGAAGGGCCGCCATCCAGCATGCCAGCAGTCTAAGTTCGTGCGGTGATGTACACGCTGGGCACTTTGGGGGTGTCTCCACACTGCTGGTGGGCGGAGTTGCGCTGGTGACCGTCCGGCAGATCAGAAATGAGCAGCTTCTGACCCGGGACGGGCAGGTCACCGACCGCTACACCGCGGAGGTGACCAACCTCGGCGACGACAACGAGGAAGTACGGCTCGGCGGCCTGTACGCGCTGCAGCGCATCGCCCAGGACTCCACCCGCGACGCACCCACCGTCGTTCAGGTCATCTCCGCCTACGTCCGCAGCCACTCACCCCTGCCCAAGAACGACACCACCACGCCCGACCGCCCCACGAACGACGTCGTCGCCCTGAGCATCCTCACCACCCCGCTGGGGGCAGCTCGCGGCGTCCCTGCGTCGGGGATAGGGCGGCAATTAGACGGCAGCCGGGGGCTGACAGCCGTGAATGCGTCCTACTGTTCAGAAGTGACCTGGATATCGCTACTGGCCGCACTCGTCGGCGCAGTCATCGCAATGGGATCGGCGCTCCTGGTGGAGCGCCGGAGGACACAACGAGAGACGATTGCCGACTGGCACAGAACACGACGGGAGCTCTACGCCAGGTTCCTCGCATCCCACGCTCAGGCCGGCAGCGACCTACGCAACATCGCCGCCACGGGCGGTCTTGAAGAAAGCGAGAGGTACCGGCAGGCACGCACGGCCTACACGCACTGCTACGCGTCTCGCCACGAGGTGGAACTTCTCGCCCCACGGACTGTGGTCGATCCGGCCGGGAAGTGCAGTAGCGCGGTCCGCGAGATGCGCGACGCCGTCAGCGCCGGATCCCTTGTCGACGGCGAGCCGTTTCTCGAATTGACGCGCCGGTACCTGGATCTACGCCTGGAGACCCTGCTCGCCATGCGCGCAGACATCGCCTCGTGGCACATGTAGCGCCGCCGTGCCCTGCTCGCCTGGGCATACTCCGAGTGGCCGGGGCCGTCGGTTGCAGGGGCCCCGAGCCGGACCCGTCGGCCGCGACTGCACCGGCCACGACGCACACACCGTGCAGGAGCGGATCGGCCAGGGGGAACCGCCGGTGTCGTCCGCCCTGAGCTCCTATCTCGGCAGGTCATACCAGGTCTGCGGGCGGGGCGGTGGCGCACCGTCACCAGCGGCTACTACTCCGGCGGCTGCAGCGTCAAAGCCGCCGGGCCAGACCGTAGAAGCGTCGGCGACCGCTCCTGTCAGGCTGGCACCCGAGGCTTCTGTCCCCGTCAGATCGGCGCCGCGCAGGTCGGCCTGGTCCAGGCGCGCGCCGTTGAGGACGGCCCCCGTCAGATCGGCACCGCTCAAGTCTGTCGCCCTCAGGTCAGCCTCTTCTAGCCGCGCATGCCACAAGATCGCAGACCTCAGGTCTGCCTGGCGCAGTCGCGCAAGGCGGAGGGATGACCCTGCCAGCCAGATGCCGGTTAGATCTGCGCCTCTGAGGTCTGCGCTCTCGAGATTTACGTCCGAGAGGTCGCTGTAGTGCAGGTCGGCGTCCTTAAGATCTGCGAAAACCAGTCTCGCGCCTCGCAGATCGGTCCGGGCCAGTCCCAATACGTGCCGATTCGGCACAAGAACTCGACGGCTGAGGACTGTCATGGCCGCTTGACGGTCGGTGCAGCGGACGGACAAGGAGTCCGCGGCACGGTGCATGAGGGCAAGTTCGCGCTTGTGAGCCGGATTCCGTGCCGCTGGCCTTGCCGAGGGCGGATCGGCAGGCCCGCTGCGTTGGACAAAAGCACAGAGCACCTCCGCGATGGTCACGCGATCGTAAGGAGAGTCGTCGGCGATGCGTTCCAGTGCGAAGATCGCTCCAAGCCGCACTTCTGGGCTCGTGCTGCCCAGTTGCTCCACAGCGGCCGTGAATCGCTGGGTGATCTGCGTTTGGTTGCTGACTTTTAGTTGTCGCCAGCTGAAGAAGGCACCGACCAGCAAAGCGATTCCGGCCAGGCCCTGCAGCAACGTGGTGCGAATGTCATTTATGGCCTTGGCCTGAAGTGAGACGGGCGTGCCGGGAGCATCCCAGCTCAGCAAGTATCTGGGGGCCGCCACGGTTACAAAGGTGACCAGCAGCAGGCTGCCGCAGATCACAATGACAGTAATTGGCCGTGACGGGACAGTAATGCGTTTCCTTTGACGCTCTTGTTCGCGTGGAGGATGTCCGGGCAGAGCTCGTGCCTGTCTCGTACGCCTAGCCATCCCCCACCGCTTTCACATCGACCGACACTGGGGGAAGGAGCTGCCGAGTAGCATCTTCACTCCACACCTTTCGGTTGGGGGAGGAGAGAGGTGATGGCAGCCACCTACAGATCCTTCACGACCACCGAAGATTTCTTGGTGCGGGCAAACCGCTCCCCCGCTCCCACCGGGCGCCCTCACGAAACTTCTGCCTCTCGGCGGTCGGCCCGCCGACCCGCCCCCTCCTGGCGCATGCCGCGTAGTTCCGGTGTATCGCAGGGAACAGGACCTGTCACCACCCGACATCACACTGAAGAGCTCAGTAGGTACTGCCTCAGGCACTCACGTTCTGCGACCTTGGCCTACTGTTCTGCGGCGAACGCCTTGTCAGTAACCCCGCCCCGCGGTGCCCCAGCCCCGCAGATGCTGCGTCTGGACGCGCCAGCACGCTCTCCGCAGGCAGTGCCTCTCACCGACGGCTGCCCAGCTCGGACTGCAGGCTCTGGACTGTGTGCTGTCCTGCGAGGTCCGCCTTCTGATCCTGGACGACCTGCACTTCCTCAAGTGGCACAGGACCAGCGGCATCGAGGTCAGCAACCACCTCAAGTGGATCGCCAACGAGTTCCCCGTCACCCTCCTGAAGGTCGGCGTGGGGCTCGCGGACAAGGGCCTGTTCAGCGAGGGCGAGACTCCTGGGGAAACGGTCCTGGCCCAGACCGCGCGGCGCACCACCCGCCTGGACATGCCGCCCTTCACCATCGACACCGAAGCGGGCCGCCGCCACTGGCGGCAGCTGCTCCTGGCCCTGGAACAGCGCATCCTGCTGGCCGACAGCTTTCCCGGCATGCTCGCCGACGACCTGTCCGACTACCTCTTCGCCCGCAGCACCGGGCACATCGGCTCCCTGATGACGCTGGTCAACCGCGGCTGCCAGCGCGCCCAGCGCACCGGCACCGAACGCCTCACCCCCGACCTCCTCGACCACGTCAAGAACGATGCGGCCGCCGAACAGGCCCGCCAAGAGCTCGCCTACGCCCTGCAATCGGGGAAGGCGACCAGCCGGCCCCGTGGCACGCGGACCGCAGGGTGACGGCCGCGCGAAGGACCTTGCCGATCCGGTACCCGCCCAACCCGGGCGAGGCCCTGGACTCCTGGCTGGAGTACCTCGCTCACCGGCTCCACTGCCGTCTCGGCGACGTGCTCCATGCGCTCGATCTCCCGTACAACGACCACGACCCGCCGAACGCCTTCACCCGGCACTGGACCACCCTGGTCACCCCCGAAGAACTTACCGCCATCCACCAGGTCACAGGCGTACCCCAAGACGTTCTCGCAGCGATGACACTGCAGCCCTTCGACCACCATGCAGTGGTGATCGACCCCGAACGGCGGCGCGTGCACCGGCAGTCGCTATGGGGACGTACGGGCTCCCGGTTCTGCCCCGCCTGCCTGGCCGACAGCAACGGACGCTGGCCGCTGACGTGGCGCCTGGGCTGGTCCTTCGCCTGTACCCGCCACCACGTCCTGCTCGCCGACCGCTGCCCCTCCTGCAGCCGCATCCCCCGCTTCATCACCCACCCCCGCAGTGAAACGCCCTGCCCGGGACTCTGCGCGAGCCCGGCCCAGGGCGGCGGGCCCCGCCGTCGCCGCTGCCACCACCCCTGGCCGCAGCCCCGGTCACCGCGATCGCCCCCGGCGGCCGGCTGGAGGAGACACAGAGCCTGATCAACTCCCTGCTCGCCCATCCGGACCGCACCGTGAACTGGCCGCTGTACGGGGCGGCCGGGGCACCGTTGGGGGTAGTGCTGCAGGACACCAAGTGCCTGGCCACGCTGATCCTCAACCACGCAACCGCCGACGACCTGCGCACGGCAGCTCCGGCGGACGTCCTGGAGCACATGCAGCGCTACCGAGCCAACCCGCTACCCGCCAGGTCGCAGCGCGGACCGGACAGCCAGCGCCTCGACGTGCACAGCTACTACGCCCCGCCGACGCGGCCGCGACCGCCGTGGCCGTCACCGCTGCGCTACCCGTCCTGCGCGCCGACAGCATCCGCAGTGCGGGCCAGGCGGTGGAGTGGCTCACCGACCGGGTCGCCGCCACCGGCCGGCCCCTCTACGCCGGCGCACTGTCCGGGCTCGGCGGAAGCGCCTCCCCCGTACTGGAGGCGGCCCTGCGGTGCAGCCGGGAGCTGCGGCTCCTGCCGGTCACCCGGCTCCGCCGCCGTACCACCGCCCACTCCACCCACCCTCCAGCCAACCGGGACGCCCGAGCCTCCGGGGTGCCAACTGCCCTGTGGCCCGCCTGGGACCTGCGGCTCTCACTCCGCCACCCCAACGGCAGGCCGGTGGCCCGGCGCGCGGACGAAATTCTCACGGTCGCCTGCCTGCTCGCCGGTAGCACCACCCCCACCGCCGCCGTGAAGCAGCTGACTGGCACCACTGTCAGTAACCACAACGTGTCCACCCTCCTGGCCGACCTCACCCGCCACGACGACTGCACCGACGTCCTGCACGCGCTCATCCTGCTGGCCAACCGCTCGACACGCACGGCTCACCCATCGACTACGCACGCCGACGGGCCCTGTTCACCACCCGCGCCCGCTTCCTTGACCCTCGGGCCTGGGACGATCTGCAGCGCAGCCTGCGCTCGAACATCAGGCCGGGTGCCTCGCATGCCCAGCGCTGGATCTTCCAGGCCCTGACCGGGTCCCCGCCCCGCCTCGCCCACCCCGACGTCGCACCCGCCACCGCCCTGCAACGCCAGCACTACCAGCGCTTCCGCTGGCGACTCCTGCCCGTCGAAGCCGAACTCCTGCGCCATACGGCGCGCACAGTCCTTGACGAGCACCACGTCGATGAGCCACTCCAGTGGACGCCGCAGCTGCCCGGCCGTGTCCTGGACCGGCTCGTGCTCCCCGGGCCGGACCCGGACAGCATCACCGCTACCGAGCTGCACCGGGTAGTACCCGTCGGGGACTTCTCCATCGCCCAGCTCGCCCGCACCCTGAAGACCACCACCGCCCACGTCATCTACCTGCTGTCCCAGCACCCCTTCGACTGGAGCCCGCCCCGTTTCCAGCGCACCCAGCACACCGCGACCCGCGTCCACCAGTGGCGCACCTGGTACGAGCAAAACCATCTGTCCCTGCAGACCATTGCCGACCGTGAAGGGACCAGCCTGGCCGCGGTCCGGCTCGCACTCCTGAGATCCGGCACCCAGCTTCGGCCCGCCGGGTCCTACCCGGGCCAGCCGAGGAGGAACTGAGCGCTCGGCTACAGGTGCGGGTCGGCCTGCCCAACCTGCTGGACGTCCGGCATGAGCACGGTGAGTGCGTGCTCGGCCAAGGCAGCGGTCGAGTCGAGGACCGGCAGGATCTTCTGTGCTTCGTCCGAAGCCAAGGGGATCTCTGTGCAGGCGGCAATGACTATGTCCGCGCCCGCGTCGTGGAGTTCGGCAGCGGCGGCGGTGATGTGGGCTCGGGCGGGGGTGAGTTGATGCCCCTGTTTGACGGCCGTGATGGCGCTGTTCACGTGCTGTGTCTGGGTGGTTTGGGTGACGTGGGTGATGCGCAGGCCGAGTCGGTCTGCGGCAGTCTCGTACAGGCGTGCTTGCCGGGTGCCTTCGGTGGCGAGGATGCCCACATTCCGCAGGGACGGTTTCCGGGCCTGACAGGCTCGCAAGGCGATCGAGACCATGTCGAGCACCTCGAGGTCGGTGTGGTCACGCAGGGCATTGCGATAGGCGTGGGCGGTGTTGCAGGGAATCGCCACGCAGGTGGCGCCGGCCTGGGCGAGCCAGGACAGGCCGGTCAGCATCGCCTGGAGCGGGGAGGGGCCTTGTCCCAGCAGGGCATCGGTGCGGTCGGGGACGGTGGGGTCTGCCCAGATGGCGACGGGGAGGTGTTCCTGGTCGCGGCCGGCGGGGGTCCGTTCGATCAGGCAGCGGTAGAAGTGAGCGGTGGCCAGGGGGCCCATGCCTCCAAGGACTCCCAGCAGCGCGGCCGGCGAGTGCGGGGCGCGCGAGTGCGCCCTTGCCCGGTTCTCGCCTGTGGGCAAGCCCTTCGGGGGTGTCGCTGCTGGTATGGCCGTCGGTGTCGGATGCATGGGGGCAAGTCTTCGGTGCCGTGGGGGATGCGACTTCGTCGGTCGAAACAAAAGGGAGTGGTTCGACCGGTGCGGTGGCACCAGTCCGGTTCCGCGTGGGGCCGCGGCGGACAAGCGGCGACCGGTGTTGTCACCCGGTACGGATCAAGTTCACTTTCTTGGGTCTCTGCGACGAACTGTCTTCGGTTTGTCTCTCATAGCGTCGGGAGCATGTCTCTCGTAAGGAGCCGAAGGTGACCCTGGATCTGCACGGCCGCGCGGTCGTCGCCGACACGCACAACGACCTGCTCATGTCGGTGGTGGAGCGGCCTCCGCACCGGTGGGCGGAGTTCTTCCGCGAGCGGTGGCTTCCGCAGCTCCTCGAAGGCGGGGTGAACATTCAGGTGCTGCCTGTCTTCGTGGACGACCAGTTCCGGCCCGAGGGCGCTCTGCGCCGCACTCTGCGGATGATCGAGTGCGCTCATGCTCTCGCTGAGGGCAACGCCGACCATGTCCAGCTGTGCCTGGACGGCGACGACATCGACGCCGCGCTCGCCCAGGACAGGATTGCCCTGGTGCTCGCGCTGGAGAGCGCACCCGGTGTCGATGCGGACGTGGAACTGTTCCGTACCCTGCATCGCCTCGGCGTGCGGATCGCCTCGATCGCTCACTGGGGCCGCTCGCCGCTCGCCGACGGGAGCGGCGAGGACGCCACGGGCAGCAGGCTCACCATCGAGGGTGTGGCGGCGCTGGGTGAACTGGAGCGCCTGGGGATCGTTTTCGACATTTCCCACCTCGGGGCGAGCGGCGTGGCGCATGTGCTGGAGCTGGCGACCCGTCCGCTGATCGCCTCGCATTCGGCGGCCCGCGCGCTGTGCGACCACCACCGCAACCTCAGCGACGAGCAGATCCGCGGGGTGGCGGCGACCGGTGGAGTCATCTGCGTCAACTTCGTACCGGACTTCCTGGCCGACGACCGGGAGTCGCAGACCATCGACCGGATCGTCGACCACATCGAGTACATCGCAGCGCTGGTCGGCATCGAGCACGTGGGCATCGGCCCGGACTTCCTGAAGGAAGTGGCCGCCGACGTCATACCGCCGTGCTGCGACGGCAACGACTACACGGGAGTGGCACTGGACGCCTCCTTGCCCGGACTGGACGGACCGGCCGAGCTGCCCGCACTGACCGAGGCAATGGTCAAGCGCGGACTGGACGAGGACAGCATCCGCGCCGTCCTGGGCGGCAACGTGCAGCGCGTCTTCCGCGCCGAGCTGGGCAGGGGCCGATGAACAGCACCGGCGCAACGCAGCAGCCGGCACCGGGGCAGCTCTCCGCGATGCTCGCCGATCTGGAGGAGCTGGTGGTCTGCGAGTCCTTCTCTGCTGATCTGGATGCTGTCGCGCGCAGTGCCCAGGTAGTGGCCTCGATGGGCGCCCGATACCTGGGGATGGAGCCGGAGCGCATCGTCGTCGACGGCGTCACGCACCTGCGGTGGACGTTCGGGGCTCCGCGCGTGCTACTCCTTGGTCACCACGACACCGTGTGGCCGATGGGCTCGCTCCACACCCGCCCCTGGTCTGTGACGGATGGCATCGCGCGCGGTCCCGGCGTCTTCGACATGAAGGCGGGGCTGGTGCAGATGTTCCACGCACTGGCCTCGCTGCCCTCCCTGGAGGGTGTCTGCGTGCTGGTGACAGGGGACGAGGAGGTCGGCTCGGACACCTCTCGTGCGCTGATCGAGGAAACCGCCAGGAAGTGCGTGGCGACGTTCGTGCTGGAGGCGTCCGCCGACGGCGGGGCGCTGAAAACCGGCCGTAAGGGCACCTCCGCCTACGAGCTGGTGGTGCACGGCAAGGCGGCCCACTCCGGCCTCGAACCCGAGAAGGGCGTCAACGCCGCGATCGAAGCCGCGCACCTCACCCTCTGCCTGAACGAGGTGGCCATGGACGTCAACGCCGGGACGTCCGAAAGCTGGTGCACCACGGTGACACCGACCGTAGTGACCGCCGGATCGGCGACCAACACGGTTCCGGCGCAAGCGACGGTGAGCGTCGACGTCCGGGTGCCGACCCTCGCTGCCCAGGCCCACGTGGACGCGGCGCTGCACGCGCTGCGGACCACCGTGCCGGGGGCACGCCTGGAGGTACGGGGAGGCCCCAACCGTCCCCCGCTGGAAGAGACATCGTCCGCCGGTCTGTTCCGCAGGGCGGCGGCGCTCGCTCAGCGGCAGGGCCTTCAGCCGCTGGCGTCGGCATCGGTGGGCGGGGCGTCCGACGGGAACTTCACCGCGGGGCTGGGCTGCCCGACCCTGGACGGTCTCGGAGCCGTCGGCGGGGGCGCACACGCCGATCACGAGCACGTGATCGTCTCCGAGATGCTCCCACGCACCCGGCTCCTTGCCGCGCTCGTTGCCGAGGTGCTCCGATGAGCGCCCTGGTCATACGGGAGCTGCACGAGCTCGGTGAACTGGAGAAAGTCAGCGCGCTCTTCGAGCAGATCTGGGGTGCTGAGCCGGGAGCCTCTCCCATGGGCGTGGAGCAGATGCGCGCCCTCTCGCACGCCGGGAACTACGTGGCCGGAGCCAGTACGGACGGCCGGCTGACCGGTGCGTCGGTCGCGTTCTTCGCCGCACCGGTCGGACAGGTGCTTCATTCGCACGTCACCGGCGCGCTTCCCGGCCATGCCGCAGGTCTTGCTCTCAAGTTCCACCAGCGCGACTGGGCCCTGGCCCGCGGGCTCTCCCGGATCACCTGGACGTACGACCCCCTGGTGCGCCGCAATGCCCACTTCAACCTGACCAAGCTCGGCGCCCGCCCGGTCGAATACCTGCCCTGCTTCTACGGAGCGATGGACGACGCGATCAATGGCGGCGACGACACCGACCGGGCTCTCTGCGCCTGGGACTTGTCCCACCCCGTAGCCGTCTCGGCCGCGGCGGGTGCGCCGCACGCTGCGCCCCTGCCTGCCGACGCCGTCACAGCGCTGGCTGTACGCGAGGGCCGGCCGGCCCTCGGCAGCCAGGACGCGTCCACCCTCCTTGTCGAGGTTCCGCCCGACATCGAGGGAATGCGCCGCACCGACCCGGGGGCGGCGAAGGAGTGGCGTCTGGCGATGCGCGAGGTGCTGGGCGGCCTGCTCGCTGAGGGCGCCCGCGTCACCGGCTTCCACCAGCGCGCCGCTTACGTGGTCGAACGCGCCACCACTGCCTGACCCCACTCTCTTCTGGAGCTGACTCACCCATGAAAATCACCGGAATTGAACTGCGCCGGATCGCGATGCCGCTGAAGGCACCGTTCCGTACCTCCTTCGGTGTGGAAACCGCACGCGATGTTCTGCTCGTCCGCGTCGTCACCCCGGAGAGCGAGGGCTGGGGCGAGTGCGTCGCGATGTCCGAGCCCCGCTACTGCTCCGAGTACGTCGACGGAGCAGCCGACGTCCTGCGCCGCTTCCTGATTCCCGCCCTGCCCGATGCGGTGGATGCGTACGCGGTCAAGCGGGCTTTGCAGCCCTTCAAGGGGCACAAGATGGCCAAGGCCGCCCTGGAGACAGCCGTGCTCGATGCCCAGCTGCGGGCATCGGGGCAGTCGTTCGGCGCGTACCTCGGTGCCGACCGCGACCGGGTCCCGTGCGGGGTGTCGGTCGGCATCATGGACTCGATCCCTCAACTCCTGGACTCCGTTGGCGGATTCATCGACGAGGGCTACGTACGCATCAAGCTGAAGATCGAGCCGGGCTGGGACGTGGCACCAGTGCGGGCGGTGCGCGAACGCTTCGGCGACGACCTGCTCCTCCAGGTCGACGCCAACGCCGCGTACACCCTTGCCGACGCCCGTCAGCTGGCCAAGCTGGACGCCTTCGACCTGCTTCTGATCGAGCAGCCGCTCGCCGACGACGACCTCGTCCAGCACGCCGCGCTGGCCCGCCAGCTGCGAACGCCCGTCTGTCTGGACGAGTCGATCGAGTCCGCCGAGGACGCCGCAGCAGCGATCACCCTGGGTGCGGCCTCCGTCATCAACATCAAGCCCGGTCGGGTCGGCGGCTACCTGGAGGCCAAGGCCATCCACGACGTGTGTGTGGCCCACGGCGTCCCGGTGTGGTGCGGCGGCATGCTGGAGACCGGCATCGGCCGGGCCGCCAACGTGGCCCTGGCCGCACTGCCCGGGTTCACCCTGCCCGGCGACACGTCGGGCTCCAGCCGCTACTTCGCCACCGACATCACCGCGCCGTTCGAGCTCCACGACGGACACCTCGACGTCCCGACAGGGGCGGGCCTGGGCGTGGAGCCGGTCACCGACTTCCTGGAAGAAGTGACGACGTCCAGCGAGTGGATCCAGCTCTAGAAACCACGCACTGCACTACTGCGGGGAAGTGGGGGGGGGGGGGGGGGGGGGGGGGGGGGGGGCGGGCCGGCGCGCCCCCCCCCCCGCCCCGCCGCCCCCCCCCCCCCCCCCCCCGGGGGGGTGCCCTAAGTGTCCCACGCTGCACGGGAATCTGTGCGGACATGACGAAA
>NZ_JBITDM010000036.1:23149-40515 GCF_044454195.1 Streptomyces sp. NPDC051561
GAGAACGGCTTTGGGGCCGGCCCTCCAAGGGCCGGCCCCAAAGCCGTTCTCACTTCCGGTGCCGGTTCAGCTGTGGGCGAGTCGTGGCACCGCGTCCAGCAGGGCGCGGGTGTAGTCGTGCTGGGGACTGCCGATCACCTCGTCGACCGGTCCCGCCTCCACGAGGCGGCCGGAACGCATGACCGCGACGATGTCGGCCACGTAGCGGACCACGGCCAGGTTGTGCGAGATGAACAGCATCGACAGGCCCAGTTCGGTGCGCAGGTCCCGGATCAGGTTCAGGACGGCGCCCTGTACGGAGACGTCCATCGCGGACGTGATCTCGTCCGCGATGAGCAGCTCCGGTTGGGCGGCCAGGGCGCGGGCGACGGCCACCCGCTGGCGCTGGCCGCCGGACAGCTCCCGGGGATACTTGTCCGCCGCGGCGGCGGGCAGCGCGACGAGGTCCAGCAGACGTGCGACCCCAGCTGTGCGTTCGGCGCGACGGACCTGCGGGCCGAGGCCCTCCGCGATGGAGGCGCCGACGGTCATGCGGGGGTTGAGGGAGGAGTAAGGGTCTTGGAAGACCATCTGGATGCGGGCCCTGTCGATGCCCGTGACCGTCCCTCTGCATGGGGTCAGACCGGCGACGGCGCGCGCGACGGTAGATTTGCCCGAGCCGGATTCGCCGACGAGGCCGACCACCGACCCGGCCGGCACCTCCAGCGAGAGGCTGTCGACGGCGGTGAACCTGCCGTAGCGGACTGTCAGTTCGGAGATCTTCACTGTGCCTCCCAGCAGGCAGCGTGGTGGCCCGGGGTGAGCTCGACGAGGGGCGGGCGTACCTGGCACCGGTCGGAGGCCAGCGTGCACCGCTGCGCGAAGGCGCAGCCGGAGGGGACTTCGGCGGGGGCGGGCTGGCGGCCGGGGATGGTGTCCAGGGGCCGCGTGCGGTCGGTTGACATGTCGGGCAGCGAGCCGATCAGCGCCCGGGTGTAGGGGTGGGCGGCCTCGGTGGCGAGCTGGTGCACGGACAGCTCCTCGACCACCCGGCCCGCGTACATCACTACGACCCGGTCGCAGAGTTCACTGACGACCGCGATGTCGTGCGAGATGAACAGGGCGCCAGCCCCGCTATCGTCGACGACCTCCCGCAACAGGCGCAGCACTTCGCGCTGCACGGTCACGTCGAGCGCGGTGGTCGGCTCGTCCGCGATGATCAGCTGCGGGGTGCCCATCAGGCCCATCGCGATCACGGCACGCTGGCGCATGCCTCCGGACAGCTCGTGCGGGTGCTGATCCGCGGTGGCCTGCGGTTCGCGGATGCGGACCTGGGCGAGGCGCTCGACCGCCCGTTCGTGCGCCTGCGCCTTGGTGGCACCGGAGTGCACGGTGGCGACCTCGGCGAGCTGGCCGCCGATGCGCAGGGCCGGATTGAGGGAGGCGGTGGGGTCCTGGAAGACCATCGCCAGGGACGAGCCGAGGAGCTTGCGCCGGTCGTGAGCGTTCAGGGTGTCGACGTTCGTGCCGCACAGCCGGTAGCGGGCGGCCGTCATCTGTCCCGGGTAGGGGACGAGTTGGCCGATCGCTGCGGCGGTCATGCTCTTGCCGCTGCCGGACTCGCCGAGCAGGCCGACGATCTCGCGGGCGCGGACGGTGAGCGAGAGGTTGCGCACGGGGCGTACGCCGCCGGGGAAGGAGACCGTCAGGTCGCGCACTTCCAGGACCGCGTCCTCCTCCGGTGCCTCCGTGGCCGGCTCTGCCTTGGTGGCGGTGACCGTGCCAGCGGTCTGCGGGGTGCGGGAGGCGGCCTTGGCGAACGCGTCGCCGAGCAGGGTGAAGCCGACGCCTGCGAGGGTGACGGCGACGGCGGGGCCGACGATGACGACGGGGGTTACGTAGACGTGTCCGAACGCCTCGAAGAGGAGGCGGCCCCAGTCGTACGACGGCGGCTGCACGCCCAGCCCGAGGAAGGACATCGCGGAGAGCCCGAGCAGGGCGCCGCCCATGGCCTGGGTGAGGTTGAGGATGAGCGGTTCGGCGATGTTCGGCAGGACGTGCCGGGTCAGTACCCGCAGGCGCGGCACGCGCAGCATGCGGGCGGCGGCGATGTAGTCGGCCTGGGCGATCGAGGCGGTCAGGGTGTGGGTGATGCGGGCGAACGTCGGCGCGAGCGCCACTCCGATCCCGAGCACCGCGCCCTGGGCTCCGAGCCCGACGATCACCGCGGTGAACATGGCCAGGAGCAGGGAGGGGAAGGCCACCAGCGCGTCGACGACACCGACCACGAACCGCCCTGTCCGGCGTGGCAGTACGGTCGGCAGTACGCCGAGCAGGATGCCGAGGGACGCTCCGATCGCGGTGGCCAGTGCCGCCAGTTCGAGGGAGAGGCGGGTGGCGACCAGGGTTCGGGCGAGGAGGTCGCGGCCCAGGGCGTCGGTGCCCAGCGGGTGCGCGGCGGAGGAGCCGGCGTTGATGGAGTCGGGGTCGAACCGGGTGGCTGCCTCGTCCCAGAGGAGCGGTGCGATGACCGCGAGGACGACCAGGACGGTGACCAGCAGGGCGCCGATGAGGGTGGTCGGGTTCTTCCATGTGCGGCGCATCAGTTCTCCTTGCCGGTGCTCAGGGCGGACTTCGGGTCCAGGGCGCCGAGAGCGAGGTCCACCACGAAGTTCACCGCGAGCACGATCGCCCCGTAGACGAGGATCACGGCCTGGGCGACGGGATAGTCCTTCTGCGTGATCGCCTCGACGGTACGAAGCCCGAGCCCCGGCCACGCGAAGACGTTCTCCACCAGCACGCTTCCGGTGATCAGCCCGCTGAGCAGCAGGCCGCCCATGGTGAGGGTGGCGGTCAGGGTGTTGGGCAGCAGGTGGCGCACGTAGAGCCGTCCGGCGGGCAGGCGCTTGGCGCGGGCCAGGCGCATGTAGTCGGAGCCGAGCTCGCGCAGGGTCTCCACCCGGGCCACCCGGGCGATCATCGCCGCGGGCCCGATGGCCAGAGCCAGCACGGGCAGTACGTACGAGGCGGGTCCGGTCAGGCCGGCGGGCGGAAACCAGCTCAGCCCGAGTGCGAAGACGATGACCAGGGCGAGCGCGTACAGGTACTCGGGGACGGCCACGGCCGCCCCGGTGAGCGCGCCGAAGGCGCTCTCGGTGCGTCGGCTGCGGCCGTTCTCCGTGCGTACAGCCCCCCACATGCCCAGCGGCACCGCCACCAGCAGCGCCACGACCGTCGCCAGCAGGGCGAGCGCCAGGGTGTTGAGCAGGCCGTCGCGGATGATGGTCGACACCGGCTGGGCGGAGATGAACGAGGTGCCCAGGTCGCCGCTGAACACGTCGCGGAGGTAGTGGACGAACTGCACGGGTATCGAGTCGTCGAGCCCGAGTTCGTCACGTCGCTGCTCGATGAGTTCCTTCGGCGCGGTGGGGCCGAGCATCTTGCGCAGGGGGTCGCCAGGGATGAGGTGGATCATCGCGAACGAGGCCACCAGCAATGCTGTCAGGGAGAGGGCGAAGCGGGTCAGGTGCCGGGCGAAGAAGCGTGGCGTCAGGGTGCGGGGACGCGCTCGCTCGGGAGCGGGCGCTTCGTGTGCGGGTGCGGGTGCGGCGAGGGTCATTGTCCGTCTCCGGTCATCCGGATCGAGGTCGGTTCGAAGAGGCCGGACATGATCCGGAAGGTGGAGTTGCGGGCCGCGACAGTTGCCGTGCGGTCCACGACCGGGACGATGTCGCCACTGCGCAGCAGGGCCTCCTCGGAGGCCCGCCACTGGGCGCAACCTGCACTTCCCGGGCGCTTGCCCGCCTCGGCGGTGAGCTGTTCGTAGCGGGTGTTGGTGAGGTGGGCGAAGTTCCCGCCGTCCGGGGTGAAGGGACCCGACAGCATGCCGAAGAGCTGGGTGGGAAGGGTGACCCCGAGCGGTTCCCAGATCACGTCCCAGTCCTGGGTCACCGTCTCCACGTCGGCGTACGCGGCGTCCACGACGCCCCGCAGGTGGACCTGGACGCCCACGTCCTGCCACGCCTGCGCCAGGTACTCGGCGGCGGCCGTGGCGGCCTCGCCGGACGAGGCCCCGTACACCATGCGGATGCTGAGGGGCTTGCCGTTCCTGGTCCGGGTGCCGGACGCGTCGCGCGGCCAGCCTGCGGCGTCCAGTGCCTTTTCGGCGGCTGCCCGGTCGGGTGCGGGCAGGTTGCCGGAGACGGTGTCCCCCGTGCAGGGCCGCGGGCTCTGGACGAGTCCGGTGGCCTTGCGCCCCGTTCCGCTGGAGGCGATGGCCCCCAACTGCCGCAGGTCCACGGCTTGGAGCAGTGCCCGGCGCAGTGCCGGATCCTGTCCGGGGTGGCCCTTGCCCTGGTGGAAGAAGAACTCGGAGGGGCCGATGGACTGCTCGGTGGTCCTCACACCGGGGATCTTCTGCATGCGGGCCCGGTCGGGGCCGTTGAGCATGGCCCCGTTGAGCTGGTTGGAGATCATCATGTTCGCCGCGGTCTGCTCGCTGGGCACCACCTTGAGGGCGAACGTGCTCGGCATCTTCGGGTCCTTGGCGTCCGCGCCGCCGGGGCCCCAGGTGTAGTCCTTGCGCAGTGCGTAGGTGTAGAGCTGGTTGGGCTTGGCCGAGGTCAGCTTGAACGGTCCGGAGCCGGACGTTGTACGGGCCAGGACGGAACGGTCCTTCAGCCCCTTGCCGCACACCAGGAACATGAACCGGGTGCTTTCCAGGATGAACGCGAACGGTTTGGGCGTGGACAGCGTGACCTTCCCGGCAGTTTTGTCGGCCTTCGCGGTCAGCCCCTCGGGGACGGTGACGCCGAGAGTCGGTGACTTCGTGGCAGGGTCGGTGAGGTGGCGCACGTTCTCCGCGACGGTCGAGGGCGTCACCGGGCTGCCGTCCGAGCAGGTCACGCCAGGCCGCAGGGCGAATGTGACGGACGAAGGGCTGACCTCCCAGCTCTGGGCGATGCCGGAGACGACCTTCCCGTCCGGTTCGACGTGGACGAGCGTGTCGTAGGCCAGGGACAGCGCCGTGTAGGTGGTGGTATTGCGGACCTGCGCCGGATCGAGCAGGCCGGGGTCTCCTTTGACGGCGAAGCTGAAGGTGTCACCACCGGCCGAGCCGGCCGACTGGGGACTGCCGCAACCGGCGGCCAGCAGCATCGCCGCGGTACACCACGCCGTACACCGTGCCGCCTTGCGCACACGTGTCATCGAGGGCTCCAAAGGGAAAAGGGGGGAGAAGGGTGTAGGGCCGTGAGTCGGCCGTGGAACCGGTGTGTCCGGTAGTGGCAGGTCCGTGACGGCGGCAGCCGACCGGGTCAGGCCCGCAGCGATTCGATCGCGGCCCGTGCCGCCTGCCCGATGGCGGCGTCGGCGCGGGGCTGCCGGCCGGCCATCGAGTGCGAACGCAGGAACACGGCGACGGCGTAGCGCCTGCCGTCGGGGTACTCGACGACTCCGGCCTCGTTGCGGATACCGAACTCGGTGCCGGTCTTGCCCGCGATCCGTACGCCGTCCTCGAACCCGGAGGTGAGCCGGTGCTGCCATACCTGCCGGCCCATCACGGCCCGTACCTCGGCGCATGCCTCGGCGGGCCCCGCCCGGTCCTGCCAGATCGCCGCCAGCAGCGCGGTCACCTCGCGCGGGGTGCTGGAGGGCACCCGTGCGGGGTCGCGCACGCTGAGCCGGCGGATCGTCTCCTCGTCGGCTCCGGCCACCCAGGTGTCGAAGTCGGCGTCGGGCGGCATGCACAGGTCGCGGCGTACGGGTACGTCCAGCTCCCGGCATGAGGACACCCCGAAGCCGGGGAAGCCGAGTGCGTCGAGGGTGGCGCGGACTTCTCCCAGCCCGACGACGTCCAGGAGCAGGTCGGTGGCCGCGTTGTCGCTGATCGACATCATCAGGTACGCCAGGTCCCGGGTGCTCAGCTCGATGTCGTACGCGCACCCGTCGCTGCCCGAACCCCCCATCCGGTAGGGGGCGGTGACCGTGTGCCGTGCTTGCCGGTCCAGGGCGCCGGAGGCTGCCTGGCGGGCGTACTCCAGCAGGATCGGCACTTTGAACACGGAGGCCAGGACGACGCGCTCGTCGGCGCGGAAGGAGACCTCGGCTCCGGTGGCGAGGTCGCGGGCGTGGAGGAAGCCGTCTGCCCCGGCGGCCTCGAATATCGAGGCTACGGAAGGGGGTGCGGCAACGGACGGGTCGGTGGTCATGTGTGCTCCTTCGGCGGGGGCGGCGTCAGGCCCGGAGGAAGTCGATCGCCGTACGGGCCGCGCGCCCGATCGCGGCGTCCGCCTTCGGCTGGCGGGAGGCCAGCGAGTGAGTGCGCAGGAAGACGGCGACGGCGTAGCGCTTGCCGTCGGGGTACTCGACGACACCGGCCTCGTTGCGGAGGTTCCACATGAAGCCGTTCTTGGCCGCGACCTTGATCCCATCCTCGAACCCCGCCAGGAGACGGTGCCGGGAGAGCTGGCGTGCCATCAGGTCGCGTACTTCGGCACAGGCTTGCGCCTGGCCCGCCTCGTCGCGCCAGATCGCAGCGAGCAGGCCGGTGACTTCGCGGGGCGTGCTCGCCTGCGCGGTCTGCGGGTCGAGGATCGACAGGGCGCGGATGCGTGCCTCGTCGACGTGTTCCAGCTGGGCGTCGATGTCGCCCTCGGGGTCGATGCCCAGTTCGGCCCACTCGTGGCCGTACAGCTCCCGCCCGGAGCCGACGGGAAAACCGCTGACGCCGAGCTCTTCGAGCGTGGACCGTACGCGGCCGGCGCCGACCAGGGAGAGCAGGGTGTCGGTGGCGGCGTTGTCGCTCATCGCCATCATGAAGTACGCCAGGTCGCGGGCGGCCAGCGTCACATCGTCCAGACATCCGTCGGTGCCGATCCCGCCGCCCTCCTTCTCGGCCACCCGCACGGTGTGCCGGGAGGCCCGGTCCAGGGTTCCGGCGGCGGCCTGCCGGGCGTACTCCAGCGCGATGGCGATCTTGCGTACGGAGGCGAGAATCACCGGTTCGTCGGCCCGGTAGGCGATCTCGGCGCCGCTGTCCACATCGAGGACGTGGACGAAGCCGTCCACCTCGGCATGGCGGAAAAGGGAAGGAAAGAGCGCTGCAGATGCGGGCGCTCGGGATGAGGAAGGTGCCGTCACGGCTGCTCCTGACAGATCGGGCCGGGGATTTTCAGCGCACCCGGGGCGTGGCCCGGCCGCTGTAGTGCACAAAGGAAGTGCCGTCGGGCCGCGCCTCGAAGACCACCGCGTCCCACAGCGATGCCTCGTCGAAACGGCCGAGGAAGGTGCGCTCACCGACCGCGGTCAGCGCGAACTCACGCAAGGGGGCCAGCCCTTCAAGGGCTCCGGTGGGCTCGGTCCGCAGCCACAGCTCGCCGTCCTGCACGGACGCGGTGATGCGGCTGCCGGCGCGTTCGTACACCCCGGCGTAGCATGCGGGCTCGATGGCGACAGGTCGCGCGGGTGGGGCCGGTGACGGCGGGACGCTCACCCCGGCCAACTCGGCGAACAGCTCGCAGGCGAGGGCGTGCTGGAACTCGAAGGTGCGCCCGCCGTTAGTCAGCAGCGCGACCACCGTTTCGGTGCCGGGCAGCACCCACAGCATGGCGTGCTGCCCGATGGTGTCCCCGCCGTGGAAGGCGACCTGCTGTCCGTCCCAGGTGGTCAGTCCCCAGCCCAGTCCCCACTGCTGGGCGTCGACATGCGGGTTGGGCACGTCCACCTGCGGTGCACGGAGCAGCTGTGGCCCGGCCAGCAGTCTTCCTGGCTGGAGATGAGCGAGACCGAACGCCACCACGTCGGCGGCCCGCGCACACACCAGCCCGGCCGGGCCGATGGACCGGGGCAGCCCCCACGTGGTGACCGGTGTGCCGTCGTCATCGTGGCCCAGAGCGGCGGCGAACCGCAGCGCTTCTTCGGGCAGAGTGCAGGTGTGGGTCAGCCCAAGCGGCTCGACGATCTGTGTGCGCAGTGCGTCGTCCCAGCGCAGCCCGGTGAGGTGCTCCACCATGCGGCCGGCGACGACGAATCCGGCATTGCAGTACGACTGCCCGTCTCCCGGAGCGAACAGCTGCTCCAGCTCGGCGCATGCGGCGACGTAGTTCTCCAGGCAGTCGTCACCGCGCCCGGTGTCGACGAACAGGTCACCGTCGATGCCTGAGGTATGGGTCAGCAGGTGCCGGACGGTGATTGCGCTCGTCGCTCCGGCGTCCCGTACGCGGAATTCCGGCAGCAGGTCCGCCACGGGGGTGTCCAGATCGAACCGTCCGGCTTCGACCAGGAGCATGATCTGCGTAGCCGTCCAGACCTTGGTGATCGACCCGATCTGGAACAGGGAATCGGCCGTCACGCGTGCGCCGGTGGCCCGGTTCAGGACTCCGGCGGCGAAGGAGTGGCTCTGTCCCCGGTGGTGTGAGAAGGCCAGCGAGGCACCCGGTATGCCGAACTCGGCGGCCAGCGCGGCCAGGCGGTGGTGCCAGTGGCTGTAGTCGGCAGGAGACGTCACGAAACCGTCCTTGAGACGAAGAGGGAGCGGCGAGATCGCCACACTATGGCTGTATGTCGTCGCTGCTCATGGCTGTGGAGACGAAAGAGCTGGGCGGTATTCGTCTGTAGCTACGAAGACGTGTCAGGCCGGATCGCAGAAGCCCCGGCCGTCTGCTTGCTCGAAGACCAGCCAGGTACGGGAACTCCGCACCCCGGGCAGTGCCTGGAGTTCTTGCAGGACCACGTCCCGCAGCGCCTCGTTGTCAGGAGCCCGCACCAGGACCAGCACATCGAACTCCGCCCCGACCAGGGGGAAGTGATCCACATAGGGCACGGAACGCAGCGCCGCGCACAGGGAGCGCCAGGCAGCCTGGTTGATGGAGAGCGTGATGTAGGCAGTGGTGCCCAGCCCGACGCGAGCCGGATCGATCCGGGCGGTGAACCCGCGGATTGTCTTCTCCGCCAGCATCCGCTCGATCCGGGCGTACGCGCCGGCCCGGGAGATGTGCACGCGCTCGGCCAACGCCCGCACCGAGATGCGGCTGTTGCTCACCAGCTCCGTGAGCAGAGCACGGTCCGTTGCGTCCACCGACGGCTCCCGCCGGTTGCGTTCCGGTGCCTGGGGCGACTTGGGCATGACTTCATCCTTCTGCCGGACGGTCCCGCTCCACCGGCGGGCGTCTGCGCATCGTGCGCGACCGGCTCGCAGGGTGGGTGGTAGGGGCGTACGAACAATCCGGCTCTCACTCGTCACCTACGACGAGCGGTGCGCCCCACTGCGGTGCCTAGGGTGAGGGCACCGGCCGTCGGCACCCCTGCCGTATCCGGCCCGTCCGTGCCTCGCACTTCGTGCGGGAGGAACGCCTCTTAAGGTCCCGTGGGAGATGAACATGCCGTTGCTCGACGTTGACGACTGCGCTCTGGTGGTCATCGATGTGCAGTCCGACTTCTATCCGGCCAAGCGGCTGGACGTCGACCGCCTTCGGCTGAACGAAACCGTGCAGCGCATCGCATGGATCGCCGCAGCCGCCGCGGAACTGAAGGTGCCGACCGTGGTGACGGAGGAAGAGCCCGACCACAACGAGCGCACCGAACCGGCCATCGTCACTGCCCTCGCGGCCGATGCGCAGACCTTCCCGAAGAACGCCTTCGCCGTGTCGGACAACCCGGCAATCGCCGCCGGTATCGAAGGAACCGGGCGCCACACCATGGTCCTCGTCGGGTTGGAGACCGACATCTGCGTCGCCCACTCCGCCCTGCGACTCCAGAAGGCGGGCAAGCGGGTGGTGGTCGTGGACGATGCCACCTTCTCCCCGGGCCCGGCCCACCCGGCGGGCCTGCGACGGCTGACGGCTGCGGGCATCGAGACGCTCTCCACCAAGGAGCTCTTCTACGACTGGGTACGCACCATCGAGCGCGCCAACGCTTTCCACCGGGCCACCCCGCACCTTCCGGTCCCGCCCGGCCTGCGCTTCTGACCCGCCTCTGCCAGGGGCACGAACGTCCGCCCGCACGCGTCTTCACCAGGACGCTCCGGGCGGAAGCTCGGGGGAGACGGCCTGGCGGCGACACCTTCCCACCGGAGCGTGTCGCCGCCAGGCCACCCGCGCGACCGAGGCCGCCATCGAAGTGTCCTGGGCCTCAGCTCTCCCTGCCGGCCTCCGGCACCGGGTCGGGGAGCAGGCGCAACTGCAGCATCAACGCGAAGCGCACGGACGGGTCCCCCAGATCGGTCTCCGCCACCTCCGCCACCCGCCGAATCCGGTACCGGAACGTGTTGGGATGCACAAAGACATTCGCCGAGGCGGTCGGGATCTCCCCGAAGGCGTCCAGCCACGCGCGCAGCGTCTCCACCAGATGGGACTGGTGCTTGGCGTCGTACGCGACCAGCCGGGCGACGGGAGTCAGCGGTTCGTCGCCGTACAGGGCCACCGAGTCACGCAGCTCCAGCAGCAGCGTGTCGATGTAGACGTCTTCGATCGCAGCGACACGCCTGCCGGTGCGCCCGCTCAGCAACACCCGCAGAGCCCGGTCCGCGCTGGTCCGCGAGCGCCCCAGCGCCGAAGGTTCGGTGGCGACGGACCCGATGCCGATCACCGCCCCCGGACGACGGCCCGTACGCTCCATGAAGTTCCCCGCGATCTGCGAGGCCCGCTGCCGAGCCGCCTCCGGATCTCCGGGCACGGGGACGATGGCATACGCGACATCTCCCAGAAGCGCGAGAGCGGACCGGGGCTGCACCGCGTTGAGATGGATGCCCAGGGCGCTGGTGAGCCGCTGCCGTTCCGCCGCGACATGCGCATGGTCCCCTGACTGGGCGGACAAACCCATGGCCATCACCACGGTGGGCTCGTTCACGAAACCGAGCCGGTCCAGTGCCTGCGCCGCCCCCGCCCCGCCCTCCAGCACCGTGCTTACCAGGTCGGCCCGCAGCCGGTTTTGCGCGTCCGCACCCGCCCGGTGGCGCAGCAGGTGCAGGGCAACCAGCTTCGCCGCGTCCTGAAACGCCTGCTCCCGGTCGGGCGTCAACGGCTCACGCACCGCGGCCCACACCGACCCCAGGAACTCATCCCCCGCACGCACCGCCACTGCCACCCGAGGTATCGCGGTCTCCCCCTCCTCGATGGTCGCCGGCGCGATGTGCACGGGACGGTCGCTGCGGTACAGCTCGCCAAAAACTCCCCGGCTCTCCAGAATCCGCAGGTACCCGTTCGGCACCTGGCGCGCCAGGATCGTGGCCACCCGGGACTGGTCGGCTTCGTCCTGCCGGCCGGAGAAGGCCAGGATCCGCGAACGCCGGTCCTCGATCGTGATGGGCGCATCCAGCAGCGTCGCCACGGCATTGGCCAGAGCGAACAAGTCCCCCGACGGAACGCCGCCCAGCATCTCCACCCCGGCGTCTCCCACATCCCCCTCCGTGAGCAACGTCCGCAACAGAGCAGTCAGTTGCGACCACGAGGCACCCTGCGTGACAGTGATCAAAACCACCCCCGACTCGGCCGAAACCGCGGCAAGGCTCTCGCTCCATTCCACCGGACCACGCACCACGAGAGCAGCCACACCGTGGAGACTCAACTCACGTAGCAGCCGGGAGATCTCCTCGGCCCCGTAAACGGCCACGCCCAGGACGATCGCCTGGGGCGGATAGGAGACCTCGTCTCCCGGATCATGAATGACCACGCCCCCTACGTTGTCGGCCAAGCCCGGATCTCCGTGCACAAGGTCCAGCAGGGACGGACCAAGATCTTCGAGTACACGGCTCAGGCTCGTGCGGGGACCTATCGGCATCTCACTGATCACCACCTCAGGCTAGGGCGATGACTATGTCTCGGGTTCGTGCCGAGAGACAAGATCAAACGGGAAATTCGTGCCTGCTCACGATACGGAAGAGGAAATGGCCGCGCTCCAGAGACAGGGGCGCGGCCAGCGTCATAAGACAGGCAGAGAAACGACAGGTCACGGCCGCTCGGCATGGCAGGGGACCTGAGATCCCACAAAACGGGTCACGCTGCACGGCCTGTCGAAGCAAGTGCGGGCCCCCACCAGGCCTCCGCCGTCTCCCACTCGCCAGAACGCCAGGGCGTGCATCCGTCAGCGAGGGCGGGCGTCCTGGTAATCACAGCACAGGGCTGCGAAACGTGCCTCCAGGACCTCGCGCTGCTGCTCCGGGACACCGGTAGCAGGGTGCAGGAGGTACACGTCGCCACGGGAGTGGATAAAGCCCACGCGCTCAGGGTCACCTGCGACGGACCCGCAAAGAACGCGGCTGCCGCAGCCACCGCCCGCGTCGAAATCCCCCGCGACACCGTCCTCGCAATCGACGACTACCTCCCCCACCGCGTCCACGTCCCCGAAGCCGGATCGCACCCCGACTCCGGCCCTCTGTTCACCTCCAAGAACGCCCCCGCGGACAGGCACCCACTCCCGGACCTGCCCTCGTCCGCATCCTCGACCGTCGGCGTCTTGGAGTCGGCGAAGTCAACGTGGGCTGCCTCGATGGCTTCGGGGTACGCCTCTCGCTCCTCGTGCTCGGCAAGCGCGCGATAGATGCTCGCGACGCTGGGGGCCTGGCCCCTGCGCTTGCCGGTGGGTTGTCGGCACCGAGTACGTGACCGACGGTCGAACTGGGCCGTTGTGTCGGTGGAACGCCACCGCCACAACGCGCGCGAAAGGACCGGCCGCGATGCCAACAGCCCACCTCTCCCACGAAGACGGAACCGTTGAGGAAGTCCTCATCTTCGACGGGCAGATCTGGGCTGAACACGCCGACGGCTCCCGCTGTACCCGCACGGGCAGGGGAAAGCACCGGCAGCGGCCGCTGGACCCGCGCTGCCCCGGGCGCGCCGGCTATATGGCTCGCTGCCGCTACTGCGGGTGGAAGGCCGAAGGGAAGGCGTACGCACCTCTGCGGGCGGAGACGAAGCTGCACGCGGAGGCTTGCGATGCCCAGAAGCCGTACATCATAACGGCCAAGGAATGGGTCGAAATGGGCGGCGGGTCCGCTCCCCGCCCACCATCCGGCTGCCGCTACACGCGCGCCGCCCTGAATGCGGCGGCGGCAACAGCCGAGTTGCGGCACATCCCGGCATGGACCGACGAGACCTACCGCTACGCGTGGGTGGCAATCCAGAACTTGATGACTGCGCTCGGCACACTGGACCCCACCGCCCGACAACTACTGGCCCCCGCCGTCCGCGCCTTTGGTGTGCTCGACGCCTACATGGAGCACACCAAAGGCGCACACCCTCTGCCCGTACGGACGACACGGTGACTGCCACCCGGCAGCGGTGGACCGTTACTCGACCGGGAAGTCCTCGATGCAGAACGGGGTAACCGTCAGGACCATGCCGAGCCTGCGGCTCAGCAGGTCTTCGAACTCCTCGTGCCGGGAGCGATCGCTGTCCCACGGTCCGCCTTCATCCGTGAGGGCCCAGTACGAGTCCGTGTCGGGAACCTCGATCCATAGGCCCACCCTGCGCCTGTCACGGCGGTCGAGTACGACCGAGACGAACCTGCTCTTCCTGATGGCCCTGTGCACATCGAGCGTCACGCGATCAGCGAGCGTCCCGGGCAGTCCACGAGCTCGCCCCAGAGGTCCCGAGCGGGTTTTTCGACTTGGGTGTGGCTCTCCCTGAGTGAGAAGGCGTGAAGCCTGTTCCTGGTGGCTGCCTGATCCCGGTCGGGAAGGCTGTGTGATCATGTCCGCATGACGGCCGGTCGGATCATCTTCCTCAACGGAACGTCCAGTTCAGGGAAGTCGAGCATCGCCCGGGAGCTCCTCGACATCCTGGACGACGGCGTCTTCTCCCTCTTGGCGGTCGACAGTTTCAACGCCATGCGTACGAAGCGGGACCTCGCGCAGGAAGACCTCGATGCCGTGCTGCGCCGGACGAGGATGGGCTTCCATCGTTCGATCGGGGCCATGGCCGAGGTGGGCAATGATGTCATCGTCGATCATGTACTGAGCGAGCCGTGGCGGCTGATCGACTGTCTGACCGTGCTGCCCCCGGAGGATGTGCTGTTCGTCGGTGTCCGCTGCTCACTGGACGAACTGGTCCGCAGGGAAGAGGAACGTGGTGATCGTCCCTTGGGTCTTGCGGCGCTGCAGTACGACCTGGTCCATGAGCATGGTGACTACGACGTCGAATGCGACACCAGCTCAGCGGACCCGCGCACATGCGCCGAGTTGATCAAGAAGTTCCTCCCGTGTCGGCCGACGCCCACCGCCTTCACCCGGCTTCGCGCGCGGCTCCTGTGAAGTTCGTTCAGGCTGTCAGGAAGTAGTCGGCCTGGGCGGGGCGAGGATAGAGACGTGCATGCTCTTCGTGCAGGTGATAGCGCCAGTAGGCGGTGAAGTTGCCGTTACTGATGATCGCGCGGAGCTGGAGAAGAGCTTCGGCCCCCGGCACGCTCCAGCGGCTGCCGGTGATCGCGAGACGGTCGGCGACCAGGTGCCTGGCGGGCTCCCTCGATCACGCCGCTGCCGATCGGCCAGCCCCGGGCGAGAGCCTGGTCGTAGTGGAGAAAATCGCGGTTGTTCTGCAGGTAGTTGACCGTCTTGTCGACGGCCGCGCGCTGGTCACCGGCCAGCTCGTGACGCTTGGTCTCTGCCCGTGGCACCAGCTCTGGACCCGCTCCACTCACGACATCCCGCTCGGCGTCCTACCGGAAGTCATTGCGGCCCAGCGTCAACTCAACCAGCTCGCCCGCCAGCACCGGCAGACCGGGCGAGCCCTCGACCTGGCACTGAAAATCGTCGAGGACTGGTCCGCCTCCGGCATGCCGATCGACCTCGGGAAGGAGTGGACCGATCGCCTCGACCGCATCGAGGCTCTCGCCGTCAGCAAGAAGATCCCAGCTGAGGACCGCAGTCACCTGGCGACATTCCCCGAGATCGTGGTGCTGACGCACCTGATCCTCGACTCGCCCACCACCGCTCCGGATCCCAAGGAGCTCTACCTGACAACGACCGCCGAGCTGAGCCGACGACTCGCGCGGATCTACACCACCCTCGGAACCCAGGCCCCCCTCTACCGGAGATTCTGCCTCTTCCCCGAACGAGACTTCCGTGAGGACGGGCTAAGAACCCGTCCTTGAATCTCAGGTGATCTCGCTCGTGTGCCTCGTTGGAGTGCGCAGTGCACACCGGGCATTCGGGCCTCAGAGGTACGCCAGGGGCTTTGCGGAGAGCTTTTGGGTGCTTCGTGCGCTGTGGCGGTGCGCCTTTGCGGTTTGGGTCGGTGGGCGGATTCTGCCCTTACCGGGCGGGACGGAGTTCCCTTTCACGGCCATGGGGTCGTGCTCCGACCTGGCAGGGGGTGGGCATAGTGCCCAGTACGGAGAAGGTCGGCAGCGTCAGCGTCGAGCGGTACGAACGGATCGTGGAACGGCTGCGTGAGGCCGTCGAAACGATGGCGAGGAGCCAGTTCATTATCGGCGACGGCGCGTTGGAGGTCGCCCCGATGCAGGAGCACGGCGGTCGGTCGGTTGGGGACGACCTGTTCGGGGTGGCGGCATGGCTGCACCGGCTGTCAGAGGACACCAACGTTCCTTACAACACGATCAAGGAGTACCGGTGGGTGGCCAGCCGGTGGCCCGAGCGGCACCGGTGCCCCGGGGTGGCGTTCAGCACGCACCAGACCCTCGCGGCGATCTCGGATCATGAGGAACGGTGGTCGGCGATCAGGAATCCGCCGCTGGACGAACGGTCCGGCAAGCGGCGGTGGACACCGGAGACGTCCCGGCAGCGGGTGGGCTACCACGGGCCGGGCCCCGAGACGGTGCAGGAGAAGATCGAGGCCGTGCACGACCTGGTAGCCGACGAGCAGGTCGCCACCCAGGTCGCGACGGATCTTCTGCGGCGTCCATCGGTGGCGTTCAAGGCCATGACCGACGACACGGCCCGTCACCAGGTCAACCACGCCCAGGTCGAGCAGTCCCGCCAACTACGCGAGGTGCATGAACAGCAGCTCACCGGCACCGAGGAGCCGTTCGAACCAGCCGTGCGGCGGATCAATCACGCCCTGGAGTTCCTGGACCTGGTCGGTGCCTGCCAGCGGTTCGTCGCGGCCACGGGCCGGATCGTGCCCTCGCTGCGCGAGCGCCCTTTCTCCGACGACGAACGCGAGACCGTGCACCGCAACGTCGACCGGGTGCGGGCCACCTGCGAGTGGATCCTCACCGCCGTTGACACCGGGCAGGTCGACGTCGACGAGGAACTGGCAAAACTCCTGCGGGGCGAGTAGGAATGCCCCGGTCACGGCGCCGGGGCGACGCGGCACGCGATCACGCCGAAGCTATCTGGCGGGCGCTCATGCAGGCCCGCCCGGCCGGCCTGCACATGCCGCAGCTGACGCGTGCCACCGAACTCACCCGCAGCCAGGTCTGTTCGGGGATGGCGATGATGCGCGACATCATCACGGAGAAGGGATGGCCACCAGTGATCTACACCCGCGCTGACGGCTACCAGTTCACCGCCGACCCGAACGAGCTGGAGACCTACGAGACCACCCGGGTGCACACGCTGCTGACCGAGGTCCGCCGTCTGATCACCGGCACCATCGCCCCGCACGCAGCCCTGGACCCGCAGGACAAGCGGGTGAGGCACATCGTCGCTCAGCTCAACTCCGTCGAGTCCACTCTCGACCTGATCGCCTGAGCGGACGGGAACCGCATGCGCCGGCGCCGCTACCCCTCCGACACCACCGACCTCGAATGGATCCTCATAGAGCCCTTGTTGCCGGTGCCTGCCTGCCAGACTCCGCGCGGCGGCCGACCGGAGGCGCACCCGCGGCGCGAGATCGTCGACGCCCTGCGCTACCTCGTCGACACCGGCTGCAAATGGGCCGCTCTGCCGCAGGACTACCCGCCCTTCAAGACGGTGTTCGGGTTCTTCACCCGCTGGTCCGCCGCAGGTGTCTTCAACCTCATCCGCGACCAGCTGCGACGCCGGATCCGTCGCGCGATGGGCACGTCCCCGAACGCCTTCTTCGACGGTCACGGCGTCACCCACTCTGCCACCGTCCTGGCGGCGTGGCTCACGCTTGGCCTGGTGCTGTGCCTGGTCGGCCACCTGCGCCGCCGTCCTCCCGCTACCGTCGAAGGCAGGGACGAACAGCGGGCCCTGCACGCGACGGTCTGACTCCACAGCACCCAGCTACCGGGGACGTCCCCCGCCCGCCACCACGGGAAACGGGTTCCTTAGGGTGATCCACATGGACAGTGCCGCCACTGATCACTTCGACACCAGCCGGTTCCAGGCCAGCCGCAACCGGCTGGCCTCGCTGGCGTACCGTCTCCTCGGCTCTGAACCTTCCCCTTGTTCCAGGACACCTGGAGACTGGGACATGAGGTTCCAGAGGAAGTAGCACCAGGTGGGAAGCAAGTACACGAAGCGGTAC
>NZ_JBITDM010000037.1:0-39803 GCF_044454195.1 Streptomyces sp. NPDC051561
CACGTGTGATCCCCTAAAGCACAAACCAGGCTGACCAGCGGAAACGCCATAGCGAGGCGGTCCTGCTACCCGTGATGCGGGTGGTGGGGCTGTCTCTGCTGTGTGGGGAGAGGAGTCCTGCGACGCCGTTTACGCTGGATCGTATGACCGAATCTGTCCTTACCGAGCTGGACGCCGACGCACCCGGCAAGTCGGGCGCCGCCTCGCGAACTACCCTGAGTCACATCATGACGGCGAGCGACACGAACCTGCTCGGCACAGTGCACGGCGGGGTGATCATGAAGCTGGTCGACGACGCGGCCGGTGCGGTTGCGGGTCGGCACTCGGGCGGACCGGCGGTCACGGCGTCCATGGACGAGATGGTTTTCCTGTCCCCGGTGAGGGCCGGCGATCTAGTTCATGTGCAAGCTCAATGTAATTGGACCGGCCGCAGCTCCATGGAAATCGGAGTCCGCGTGATGGCCGAGCGTTGGAATGAATCGACCCCCGCGCAGCAGGTCGGTACGGCGTACCTGGTGTTCGCCGCCGTCGACGCCGACGGAAAGCCGCGGCCTGTTCCGCCGGTGATTCCGGAGACGGAACGCGACCAGCGGCGCTATCAGGAAGCACAGATCCGGCGTACGCACCGTCTCGCCCGGCGCCGGGCCATCAAGGAACTGCGGGAGCAGCGGGTGGCCGAGGGCCTCGACGGCTGAGCGTGAATGTGCTGCGGCCCCGTTACCTCCTGAGCGAGGCAACGGGGCCGTCGTACTGCTTGACCGCTACGGACGTACGGCAGCCAGTACGCGGGAGCGCAGGGGCTCATCGGTGAGCATGTCGGCGAACATCCACGAGTACGCGGTGACCTCTTCCTCTTGCAGCTCGACCATGTCGGCCGTCGAGCGGAGCAGGTACCGGAAGTCGAAGTGAAGGTGTTCAGCCTCGCCCTTGTCCTCGTTCGCCGGAATCGAGTGCGCGTCGATGTGGAGCAGCTCGGCACTGTCCGGCTCGATGCGGTCCGGGTGGACTCCGGTTTCTTCAGCCAGCTCGCGCACGGACGCGTCGAGCAGGGTCGAGTCGCTGTCCTCGACGTGTCCGCCAGGGAGCAGCCACCGGTCGAGGGCGCGGTGATGGATGGTCAGTACGCGGCCGTCGGGGCGAAGCAGGACTGCGCCGGCGGTGACGTGACCCCGGAACTCCTTGCGCGAGGTAATCGAGTCGCCGGCCGCGTCGAGGACTTCCGAGAGAACGGAGAGAGCCTCTTTCTCCTCGGGGTGGTCGGCGAGGTAGGCGTCGAGGGTTTCGCGAACGTGCTGTGCCGTGATCGGCATGTGCGCTTCTCCTAGCGATTGAAGTAGCTGAGCCAGGTTGCCGCGATGGTTGCCCGATCGGCGGCGTCTACCTCGTGCATACCGTTTCCGATGTCCTCGCGGGTGAGCATCTGGAGACCCGCGAGTATCTCGGCCTGCACAAGGAAGATGAAAGGCCCGACGGACGCGCCGTGCAGGAAGTTGACGGCGTTGCCTCCGTTGAGCAGGTAGAAGTAGTGCCCCGTCGTCTGGTAGCGGGTGACGTGCTCGCCGTTCGGTGTCCGCTGGTAGACGTCAGGCAGGGCGTCGAGGTCGAGTTCGTCCTCGCTGCTGGTGACCGTGGCGACGTAGGCACCGTTACGCAGTGATGCGAAGTCCTCGCCCCGGAGGGAGACGGCGCCGGTCGCGCATAAGACGAGACCCGCGCCGTGCAGGGCCGCGTCGCGGTCCCGGGCCACTGTGAAGCCCTGCGAAAGGGCCTGTGTGCGGCGTACGGGGTCGATGTCATGCACGGTGACCTGTACGCCCTTTGCGTGCAGCAGGCGGGCGATGGAGCTACCGAGCTTGCCAAAGCCGATGACGAGTGCGGGACGGCCGTGCAGGATGTCGCCACGGTTGCGCATGAGCGCCTCGGTTGAGAACACGACGGACTGCCCCACGAGGAAGTCCTCCGGGTCTTTCAACGGTGAGCGGGCCACGGAGACGACGGGGCAGGGGAGCTTGTCCCGCTCGGCGTACCTCTTGTGTCCGTTCTCGGTGTCCTCGACGACGCCCAGGATTCGGCCGGAGAATCGGTCACAGAGTTCGTCAAGCGTGGGGGCGAAGTATCCGCCGACGTCGCACAGCACGACAGCCTCGCCGCCCGCGCGCGACTCGAAGTAGTCGACGGTCGAGCTGGCGTTCTCGAACAACTCGCGTGACAGGGCATCGCACTGCGTTGTCTTCTCGATCTCCCGACGGGCTGCCGGGTCGATGGATTTGGGCTTGGGCAGTACGGCCCGGAGACGGGAGACGGTACCCACCGACCGGACGAAGGACGGCCGTTCCGGCAGTAGGTGGGTGACCAGGAAGGACGACGGTGACTCGGTCGGGGCGAACGTCTCGGCGATCCGTGCGAAGTAGGCGTCGAGGCGGGCGCGCTCGAATTGCTCCATGGATTCACTTCCCTGGGTCTAGGGGCGGTGCGGATCCTGACGGATGGTGCGGTGTACCGCCCTCGCGCCGGCGGAACCGAGCTGAGCGGGGGCGGCAGTCATGGGGCGAGGTGCCACGCAAAACGTGCGGGGTGGCGACCCGCTTTCGCCGGGGAAGGGGGGAGGCACCCGGCGAAAGCGGGGGATCGGTTGCCCTGGCGAAAGCGCAGGGGGTAAGCGGCAAGCGTGTACCGGGCGTCGTAGTCCGTGACGGTGAAAGCGAACGGCTTGGCGGCTGCCAGGGTGCGCAGGGCTTGTTCGAACCTGCGCGGGCTATCGGCCCACGTGAGCAGTTCAAGGTCAGGGCGCGGACAATCCGGGTGAGCTTGAAGCAACGGTGCGTCGGCCAGGAAGGGGGCTGACGGGGTCGGGGCGAGCAGGGCGGCGAGGTGCCTGGCGTCGCTGCGGAACCATCGTGCGGCGAGGCGTGCGGACGTCGCGCGATACGTTCCGAGGATCACCTCGACACGGCCGTCGAGGTCGCGCGCCGTGGTTTCACACCGGTACGCGATGACGGTACGGCTAGGCGGCGGGGCGAACCCGGGGGGTGCGTACCAGAGCGCGGGGGCAGTCATGCTCTTCACCGCTTGCCCAGCTCGTGTCGCGCAAGGATTCTTCCGAACTGCCCGTAGTACAACTCTGCTTGAGCAGCGGTGAGGGTCAGGATCGACTCGGAGGTGCCGCCGTCTTCATGGTGCACCGTGACGGGCAGGGTGATGTGCTGGGTCTGCTCGTCGTACGCCGCATCCCGTTGCAGGGGTACGACGTGCGTCACGGGAACGGGCACCGGTCGCAGGGTGGTGCCGTCGAATCGGGCCGACCATTCCTGACCGCCCCCCGGCGGGCGCAGGTGGTACGAAGCCGACGTGTCGCTCGGCAGGGCCACGACTACGCCGATTCGGCCCGCTCGTGCGAGGTCGGCGGCGAGGTCTCCGAGCCGGGGGTGAAACGGGGCGCCAGGGCTTAACTCGACGCTCCGTGCGGGGATTTGCTTCGAGGTCTGTTCGGCCATGCTTCGAAGCTAGGAGAGCGGCGACCGCTGAACATGAACGGCAGGAATATCACCTTCATCCGTCGAGGTGAAAGCGGTCTGACATGCGGCGCAGCTTCTCGCGCGTGGCTGCTCGCTCGGCGTAGACGACGCTCCGCAGGGTGGCGCGCGCGATGGGGTGATTACGGATGAGCTGAGGTGCCAAGCGCTCGGCGTCTTCCAACGCCTTGACGGCCTTGTCCCTGTTGCCGTCCCACAACCATGCGCGCGCAAGGTCCATGTGGTGATGTCCCTGGCGGGAGTTGGGCAACGTTTTGATCAGGTCAGGGGGTGTGCGCCGGTTTATGGCGAGGGCCTCGCGCTGCTCGCCCATTTCCAGAGCAACGCTGATCGCGTGGATCTGGACGTTGCCGGGCGAGAATGTGAGCGAGTGCCGATCGTAGACATGCGGGCCGCTGTACTCGGACAGGCGAGCGGCTGCTGCCTTCGCGTGCTGGACGCGGTCCTTCGCCTCTGCCTTCCGCTTGCCCCGGGCTGCGGAGATTGCGGCACGAAGTTGCAGTGATCCCCATGCGCGCACGGCGAGCGGCTCGCCTTGGTCGTAGCCGTCCTGCACGCTGTGAATGGCCTTGTCCGATAGGGCAATGGCGTCTTCCCAATCGGCTGTTGCCCACATGTCCCACACGCGCATCCAGTCGGTGACGGCGGGCATGACGGGGTCGCCGGACAGCCGCGCAGACCATGCCGCGCGTTCGCAGGCCATTGCGACCAACTCCGGATGTCCAAGGGCGTGCGCAGCAGTGTGCGCGAACTTGCAGGCCACGGAGTAGACCGCGAACGCTTCCTCGCGTTCGTGCCCATCGGCGACTTCGGCGAGGGCGCGCGCTTCCCGGAAGAGGTCCGGGAGGATTTTCATGATTGCTACGTTGGCCGCAGCGTCACGAAGTCGGTGCAGTCGTGTTGTCTCCTGCCAGAGCTGGCTAGAGGAACGTGGGGTGCCATCGAAAACGGGTGCGAGGTCGTATCGGCGCATCTCGCGCAGGATGGATGACGCGGAGACCTGCCACTGGTTCTCGCTGGGTGAGCTGTTGTACGGGCGGCCGATCAGGTCGTTCGGGTGCACATGCAGCTCGGATGCAACCTTGTTGAGCAGGCCGACCCGGTCCAGCTCAATTCGGCCGTTTTCCATCTTGGATACCCACCCCTGCGACATCCCCAGGGCGGAGGCGAGGTCAGCCTGCGTCATCCCCAAACGGAGTCGCGCGCGGCGAACACGACGGCCGATCTTCTCGGCTTCTTCTAGCATCAAGGCTCCGTCCGTAGGGGTCCTACCTTTGAACGGTACCCAGGGAGCGGGGCAGGTGCCGAGGGATGCAGGGCAACCAATACGCCGACAACGACAAAACCGCCCCCACCCGGCGCGAGGCCGGGCGGGGGCGGGCTGCCGTGCTGTTCGAGGCGGGGGCTACCGAGCGCTGCTCGGCCACAGAGCGACGGCGAGGCCGACCAGGGCGACAAGTGCCATAAGAGAGGGGAGCGGCCATCGAGTCCGCTCGACGGCCGCAATGCGCCCTTCCAACTCCGCGAGCTGCGCGGCGAACTGGTCATCGCGCTGGACGAGTAGCGCGAGGGACCCGTCGGTACGTGTGAAGCCGACTTCAATGGTGCGTCGCAGACGTTCGAGTTCGAGCGTGACGGCGGCCGGGTCGGTCGGCGAGGGTTCGGTCACTGGCGGTCCGCCGGCTTCTGGTCGGTGCGGATCCACGCCGGGAGCATGGACTGCACGGACGGCAGGGCCATCACACGGGCGAGGCCACCCGCGACGGCGAGGGCACCGGCGACCCACGGGAGGGCGGCCGGGATGCCGGATGCGTCGACGATCGCGGGGAGGGCGACGGCGAGGGCGACGGCGGTCTGCACGATCGTGCGGGCGGTGCGCTTGGCTGCGTCGGTCATGGTGGAACTCCTTCGGGGTGCGGTTACTTGGTGTTGGCGAGGCGGTGCAGGTAGGTCCAGCCGCGTGTACCGAGCGCCGGGTCGTACGCCTTGCCCCGGGCGCGGTAGGCGGGATGCGCGTTGTGGAATCGGGCGACGGCTGCCTGCGTCGAGGGCCCGTACGCATCGGACTCGACGACGGACCGGGGCATGAAGCCCGTGGCCTTGAGTACGCGCTGCAACCCCCGAGCCGACGGTGTCGACTTGCCCGGGGCGAGGCCGAGCGGGAACGGCGGCGGGGTGTACGGCGGCGTCGGCCTGGTCGGCGGCGAGGGCCTGCTCGGCTTCGCGGCGAGCAGCTCGGCGACGCGGGCGCGGATCCGCTCCATGGTGAGTGCGGGCCCGCCGGATTTGCCGATCGGGCCGCGCGGGTCGATCTTGCCGGGCTGCCACTCCGAGTGTCCGATGACGGAACGGGCGCCCCAGCCGTGCGCGCGGCACAGTGCGGCGGCGGCGCGGGCGGTCGCCTCGACCTGCTGCTCGGGCCACGGGTCGCGCCCGTCGCCGAGGTTGATGCACTCGAACCCGTAGAAACGGCTGTTCCCGTCGGTGTTCGCTTCGTTGTCGGCCGGTAGTGGCTGCTCGGTGAGGACGGCGCGCAGTACGTCGTCGTCGCCGAGTCCGGCGTGGTTGGCGCGGCCGTATCCGACGAGGTGCACGCGGCCGGCCTTGTCGATGACGCCGTGACAGAGCGGCCCGGGCAGGGTGCTGTGTCCGTCGCGGCACAGCCGTACCGAGTTACCAGTGCCCTCGGTCACGGTGTGGTGGATCATCACGCCGTGAATCGGGCCCCACGCGCCGTGGCCCTGCCGGTTGTGGGTCTTCCAGTTGCCGACTTCGACGACGTCGAGCTGCTCGTCGCGCAGGGCGGCGAGGAAGCGGTCGGCGGTGAGAGGGGTTGCCATGGGTGGCCCTTCCGTGGGTACGAGAAAGCCCCGTCCGGGGTGCCGGACGGGGCGAAGTAGTGGGGGTGGGTCAGGCGAGGGTGACCCGGTTGCCGGTGGCAGTGACGACCTTCAACTGCCCTCCCTCGGCATACAGCACGACCGATCCCGCGACGGCGGCCGGCGCGGTGGCGACGTTCCGTAGGGCAACGCCCCCGGCTACGGTCAACTTGGCATTGAGTGCAAGGGCGGTGGTGCCGAGACCAACGTTTCCGGTTGAGCGGTCACCGTAGAGAACGGTGCTTTTCCACTGCCCGGCGTTGGTCCATGCGGCTAGCTCGAAATTGCTGCCGGTGTCGGCTGCACCTTCGGGTGTGGCGTCGACCTGGTAAACCCACCTGTTGAGTCCGTTGGTCTGGAACGACAAGCCGCGGTAGTCGACGGTTGGTGTGTTGAGGAACAGGTTTCCCCCGACTTCGCCGTTGTCGGGCATGGCGTCGATGTCGGCGGCGGTGAGGGTGATCGCGGGCGCGCTGATGCCGTTGACGGACTGGACGACGCCGGGCTGCCCTGCCGCGCCCGGGGCTCCGGGTGCTCCGTCCTTCCCGGCGGCGCCCGGTGTGCCCGGTAGGCCCTGGGCTCCGGTGGCGCCGCGTGCGCCGGTTTCCCCGCGCGGCCCGGGCGGGCCTTCAACAGGCAGATAGTTGCCCTTGGCGGGGTCGCGGGGGGCGATGTCGGCGAGGTCGACGGTGCGCTGAGCGGCGGGGAGCAGGACGTTGTACGAGCGGTTCGAGGGGACCCCTGCGAGTTGCTCTGTGACGGTGTACGCCCATCCGGCGGGGTCCATGCCTGGCGCATCGGTAGCAGGCAGGATGACGGTCACGACGCCGGCGGCGTCGAGACGGACGGTGACGGGTCCGCCGAGGATGACGTCGGCCGCGCCGAATGTGAGGACGGCGGGGGCGCGGAAGGTGACGGCGCCGGTCAACGGAGTCCCGTCGGGGGCGAGGTAGCGGCCGGTGACCTTGACGGTGGGTATGGATTCGGGGAGCACGTAGGACGGCCTCCTTACTCGTCGAGGGGGTGCAGTCCTGGCCCGGGGTTCGGCGGTGCGGCCGTGTCCGGGGCAGGCTCGGGCAGGGGGGCGGCGAAGAGTGCGGGGGTCTGCGCGGCGGCCTGTACGGGCGGGTCCGGGGTCTCGGCGGCCGTTTGGGTGTTGCGCTGGTAGCTCCCGATGACCTGCGTAACCACCGTGCCGGTGCCCTTGACGACGTGATGACGCAGGCGCCAAGTCACGTGCGAAAAGTGCGCGATGCGGTGCATGGGGCGGGCGACTACCAGCGACTCCCACTTGCCCGCTGCGCCGGCTGTGGCGGTCCACGTCTGCCAGGATTCGTAACCGGCGTCGCCGGGCCCCCGGAACTCCAGTTCGGCCGTGACGGTGGTGTTGGCGGGACACCACATTTCGGCGGTCAGGTAGAACACGGCGCACTGCACCCGCTGTGCTGCCAGCCACGCGGTTACCGGTGCGGTGGCTGTGCTGCTCACGGTGGTGGTGGGTTGCCACGGGATCGGGATGGACGGCCGGCCGAGGTACTCGTCGGCGTAGTAGTCATCCATCACGACGGCCTGCCCGGTGCGGCTGAACATGCGGACCATCTGCCGTGTGTCGTCGCCGGTGTAGGTGTTGGCGCCGACACCGAGTGCGACGGCGCCCGTATCGCGGCGCAGTCGTACGAACCAGTCGCCTTGCGGGGCCTGCCCGGTCTCGAAGATGTGCGTTCCGTCGGGGTCCTGGACAAGCAGGCGACCGCCCTCCCCGACCGTGACGTCGCCGTGCAGGATCTTGTCAAGGGCCGGCCGGGTCTGTGCGCGGCCGGTGAGTTCGCGTACCTGCTGTTCAAGGGCGCGGATGCGGTCGAGCAGGTCGAGGGGGATCGCTGCCATTTAGGCGGCCTCCAAGTAGAGTTTCGCGGTCTCCCCGCGCCCACGCTCGGGCGGGGAAATGGACATGCCGACGACCCGGTACCGGGCGTCGAGCGGTACCGGGTGCCACAGGTCGCGGATGCGCAGGCGCACGGTCGCGCCGAGCAGGGCAGGGGTGACGGGGGCGCGGGACATGTCGAGGGTGATCTCGGGAATCACCGTTCCGGCGCGGGCGGCGGCGAGGTCGGCGCCGGCGTGCGCGTCGAGGGTGGTCTGCTTCTCCACGGTCGAGTAGTCGCTGCTGCCGTCGAGGCGCGGCCATCCTGCGTCGATGTCCTCGGCGGCCTGGTGCAGCCGCGAGGTGAGCGGTACGGAGTCGCTCGCCTGGTTGCGGTTGTCGCTCGCGCCCCGGGACTGCCACGCGTTCGCGCGGCTGGTCGCGTCAACGGGCCATGTGTACGCGGTGATGGGCCCGGGGTGGTCGAGGACGATGTCGGTATGCCCGGTGCGGATGACCGGGGTGCCGAGCTGAAGCTTTTTCACGCGGCGGCCGTTGACGTCCCGGAACGATGCGATGCGCCACTCGAACCCGCCCTCGACCTTTCCGAGCTGCTCGACCAGGTCGCGGACGACGGGCAGGTCGTAGCGGCTGTAGGTCCGCTCGCGCAGGACTCCGGACGGTTCGGCGTCGTACTCGATGCCGATGTCTCCGCCGGGGGTGCGCGCGACATAGTCGAGCAGCGAACGGACGATGTCGTACTGATCCGTCGGTACGGCCGTGGCGAGGGTGTCGTAGAGCATCCGGTGCGACAGGTAGGTGTCCCAAGTTCCTGCCTGTATCGGCACGTTCAGGAACCCTCGGGCGTCGGACTGTACGGCGGACGTCCACAGGATTCCGCCCCACCAGATGTCACGTCCCCGCTCCAGCCATACGGCGGTACGCCCCGGGACGATGGCGGCCTTTGCGCGTGCGGCAATGCCGGCGTTGGGCACGGGGACGGTGGCGGACATGCTGCCGCTCTTGCCGAGGAAGTCGTCGAGGCTGACCCCCTGTACGGGCAGGGAGTCGATGACCTGGTCGCTGCGCAGGTCGCAGAAAATGGCCCGGTAGGTGGTGGGGGGCACGGGGGCACCTCCCGGCGGTATCACTGAACGAAGCAGGCGGCTACGCGGATGCTGCGGCCGGTAGCGATGGATCCGCCGGACGACCAGGTGCGGAGCAGGATTCCGCCCGAGGGGTTGACGTAGACACCCCCGTCGCCGATTCCGTCGGATGCCGCGCCCTCGATGGCCACGGCGGGTGTCCAGCCGGCGGGGATGGTGCCGAGCTGGACGTCGGTGATGTTCCCGCCGGTCGGGACGTTGATGGTGGCGCCGGTGCGGTTGAATTCGGCGGTGACCGAGCAGACACCCCCGACCCTGCGGCCGTTGAAGCTCAGCAGCGCGAACCCTGTTCCGGCGCTCGCGCCGGCGGTGGTTGCCTCGACGTTCAGCGGCGGCCGGTAGACACGCCAGGCGGTACCGTCCCAGCGTTCGAGGGTGCCGGCGTTGTCGCGGTACTGCCCCGGGTAGGCGCCCGGGTAGGTGCCCCCGCCGGGGGTGATTCCCGCGTACGACGCGGCGTACTGCCTGCGGTCGGTAAGGGCGGTGGTCCAGTTGATGCCACCCGTTCCGGCGGACGTGCCGGCCGGTACGCGGATGTCCCACAAGGGCAGGCACGCGGGCGGGAGCGGCAGGGGAACGGGTGCCGCGGCCGGTTCGCCGCGCAGGATCTCGACGGCGGCGAGCGTGGTTCCGCTGATGTCGTACAACCCGTCGTAGACCTTGAGTACGACCGTGTCGAGGCGGGGGTGCTGCGCGGCGCCGTCCCCGACCGTGAGGGTTTCCGGCGAGGTCACCGCGACGGGGTAGGCGCCCTGTGCGGTCGTGCCTTGAACGACGGCGCGGCCGGTGCCGATCTGCACTTGCATGGTGCCTGCGCCGGTCGCGGCGAACGGCTTCCCGCCGGCGATGACCCCGGGGCGGGTGGTGAGTTCACCGGTCGGGGTCATCGTGCCGTTGGGGGTGATGCGGGTGTCTTCGCGGGTCTGCCCGACGGGCAGTAGCCACGCGGCACGGGTGGTCAAAGGGTGCTCCTTACCAGTAGGCCGAACGCCACCGGATGACGGCGGACGCGGCGGGGTGGGCGAGGCCCGGGGCAGACCGGAACGCGAGGTCGGCCGCGCCGGGCCACAGGGCCCAGCTCTGTTCGGGGACGCTGCGCGAGGTCGCGGCGTACAGGCGGGACGTTTCACCGCCGAGCAGCACCGTTCCCTCGCGGGTGTCGACGGTGAGCAGCTCCCCCTCGGCGAGGTCGAGGTCGTATTCGAGGACGTCGCCCGTGGCGAGGTTGGTGATGCTCGGCAGGGACACCGGGCCCCGGAACTCGACGACCGGGTGTGCGGGTGCGTTCCCGGTGTTGTGCACGGTGACGGTGCCGGTGCTGCCCGGGGTGCCCCAGTCCAGCGGCCACACCAGCGTTTCCGTGGACAGGCCCGGAACGAGCAGGCGGGAGGGGCCGAGCGGCGCCGTGGCCGGGGAGGGAACGGCAGCCCAGTAGATCAGGGGCGTCACCCCCGCGGCTCCCTCCGGGGCGGCGACGGTGAGCACCTGCGCGCCGTCCGACGTCGTCATGTACTCGCCGTCGAGTCCCCACCATGTGAGCTGCACACGGGCGCCCTTGGGGATCCCGTCGGCAGCGAACGTGACCACTTCACCGGGCTTGACGGGGTAGGGCGCGGGGTCCTCGCCCTGGTTCCAAAAGACGTACGCCGGCGCGGCGGGCGACGCCGCGGTGACGGTCGCCGTCACCACGCCCCCGGACGTGCCGAGGGTGACGCCCCCCGTCGTCCGCCACGCGGTGACCGGACCCGTTCCGGCGGCCTGCGAGGGGGTGAGCTGCTGTGTGGGGGTGCCCCCACCGAAACGCAGGCCGGACTCGTGCGCGGGCAAGGCAGTGCGGGCGGTGCGCTCTGTGAGTTCGTACCGGCGCGGGTCGGTCGCGGTGAACTGGAGTGCGGCCCCGGTGATGGTTCCGACCCGGTACGACGGTTCAACCGGTATCGCCCTGTTGGTGACTTGGACCCAGGACAGGAGCGGGCCCCGGGTGTCGAGCTGGACCACGAGCGGCTGCTCGTCGTCCATGACCGGGGTGGCGTCGCCGAGCTGCTGCACGACGACGCCGATATCGTCCGGGCGGGCCCGGATCATGATTCCGTCGAGGGTGATCACCCGGGACTGCGCGAGCAGCCGGCCGAGGATCGCCCCATGCGCGCCCGCGCGGGGGACGCTTCCGGAATCGAGGCCCGGGAGATCTTCCCAGCCGGTGAGCTTGCGCCACCGGTAGGGGGTGCCACGGCCGAGCAGCAGTTCGCCGAGCTGGACGTGCCCCGGGGCGTTCACCTGGTCGCCTGCGGCCACGGTTCACCCCCTCGCCTTCATGCGCCACTCAAGAGCGGCTGCGTTTTCGCTGGGGGTCTGCTCGCCACCGTGCCAATGCTCGATGTGCACGGCGGCGCGGTTGTTGCCCGGGGCCATGCCGAACGTCGGGGCGCCGGCGACGGTTCCGGCGAACGCCGGGGCGGGGGTGGGCTTGACGAGATTCGTCATGGTGCGGTCGAGGTCGCCCTGCCCGGACCGGATACCGGCAACAATTCCGGCGGGAATCCAGCGGCCCACCGAACGCGCCATGACACGCGACGGCGAGTGAATTCCGAGTGCCTTTGCGATCGGTCCCGGAATCATATTCTTTGCGAAGCTGACAAGCTGACGGCCCAGCCAAGCACCCATCGACTTGATGCCGTTCCACATGCCCTTTACGGTGTCAACTCCCTTGTCGTACAGGAGCCTTCCGAGATTTCCGACTGCGCGGCCCAGACGCTCGGGGAGTCCCTTCACGTACGCGACCAGTTCGACGGCCTTGCGTGCGACACCGGTTTTGATGGAATCCCAATGCTTGATGATCAGCCCAACGAGAGTCCAGTTCAGGAAGAAATCGACGATCTTCCCAGGGATTCCCTTGACCCAATTCACTACGGCATCCCATGCGCGCTGAGTTCCGGCCTTGATGGAATCCCAATGCTTGATGATGATGCCAACGAGGGTGAAATTCAGGAACAGGTCGAGCAGGAACTTTCCCACTCCCTTAATCTTGTTCCATACCCAATCCCACGCGGTTTTCGTTGCCGAAACGATGGTGTCCCAGTTGCCGACGACCAACGCGACCAGAGCGACAATGGCGGCGATGATCCAGCCGACGGGACCCATTGCGAGGACCCACGCGGCAGCCATCCGGGCGCCCTGGATCATGGACTGAACGCCCATGAGGACCCACGCGGCGACCACGCGGCCGGCCGCTGCGAGCGCGCCCGTTCCCTGCGCGATCCATCCGGCGAGCAGCAGCGCGTTTGTGGCGAGGAAGCGTACGGCCGCTGTTGCTCCTGCGGCGGTCTGTGTGACCCAACTCGTCACGACGGCCGCGGCGGTGATGCCTGCCTGTACGGCGAGGACTATCAGGGTCGGCAGGAATATTGCCGTGATGATGCCGGCAACGATCGAAAACGCGGTCGAGTGCTGGGAGATGAATGCACCGGCCGTGGCGAACGCGCTGCCCAGACTTGCGACCCATTCGGCGCCCTTCATCAGGGCGGGAATGACGTACGTGCCGAGCAGCTCGACAACACCCTGAATGGCTGCCCGCTTGAATACTTCAATCTTCGTTGCGGCATTGTCGCGCATGGCATTGCCTGCGCCGTCGACCGCACCCTTTACGCTGCCCAGCGCGTTTACCGCCGAGCTGGGGTCCATCTTGAAAAGTGCGGACTGCAAATCCTCGGCTTTGGTACCGAAAAGCCCAACGGCAATGGCGTTCCGCTTGGCCGGATCCTCGACCTTGCGCAGGCGGTCGAGGACGGTATCGAGGGCGCCGGCCGCTTTCGGACCGCCGTCCGTGAACACCTTCGCCATCGTCCCGGCGTTAAGCCCGATGGCCTGAAACGCCTCGACGCTGCCTTTCGACATGTCCTTGCTGCGGATGGCGAATTCCTTCAAACCGTCCGCGACGGTGTCCGCATCGCGGGCACCGCCCTGCAACCCCTGTTGCATCAGACCCATTGCGGTCTGTGCGTCCAGCCCCAAATCCCGGAACTGAGTGGGGTACTCCGCGAAGGTGTCGAGGAGATCCTCGGCGGAATTGACGCCCTTCTGCGTGCCCTTAACGAGCACGTTCATTGCCTCGTCGGCAGACTTGGCTATGCCCGACTTGAGCATGACGCCGACGGCGCGGGACACCTTGCCGACGTCCTCGCCCATGACGCCGGCGGTATCGGCGACGCGCCGCCCCATGGTCGTGATCTGCGCGGACGTCGCTTCCGGGGGCAGCAGACCGTTTTGAGCTATGCCCTTGATGACGTCGGCGCCGGTCTGCACCGAGTCGACGATCGCCCCCGCGTACAGGTCGCCGGCCGCTTTGCCGTGCTTCGCGGCAACCGGGCCCGTGCTGCCGAGCTGCGCCTGCAACGTCCCTTGGATCTTGCCCTGTTCGAGGGCCTGGCCGATGCCGGCCATCAGGGCGGCGCCGATGCCTGCACCGAGTGCGGCCCACCCGAACGCCTTCAGGGCGGACGCGCCGCCGGACGCGGCCCGGTCGCTCCCGTCGGCCATACCGTCGCCGAGCGCGCGTCCGGCCTGCTGTCCGGCCCGGTCGGCGTCCCCGACCATGGCGTTTCCGGTGGCACGCATTCCGGCCTCGGCGCGGCCCATGCCGGCCTGTGCGGGAGCGTCGTCAACTGTGATCGTGGCGAGCAGCTCGCCTACGGTCAGTGCCACCGGATCACCACCTTTCGGGGGTCATCCGGCGACGTACGCCGGTAGTGCGGTCAGCCTGCGGGCAGGCCGGTGATTGCTGCGATCTCTGCCGGGTCGGACACGGCGCGGGGGGTGCTGCGCCAGGCCCGGGCGAACCCGGACTCGGAGGGGAGGTTGGTCACCAGGACCAGGAACCTGCGGGTGGACATGCGGGCGAGGTCGCCCGGGGCGGTGCCGTATTCGCGGGCGAGGTCACCCTCGACGGCGCCCCAGTGGGTCAGGACCGTGCGCCAGAATGCGCCGCCTTCTTCGTCTTCGTCTTCGCCGGCTTCGCGCGCCGCGCCGCCCGGTTCGGCGCCGCGGCTTTTCCCGCTTCCTGCTCCGCGTGCAGCTCGGCCGCACGCGCCATGGACAGACTGCCCGGGGTGCGGATGTTCGCGGCGGCGTAGATAAGGACGATGCCGAGCTGCCGGTCGTCCATCCCCTTCTCGGCCCACAGGTCAAGGACGTCGGCCCCGAACAGGGTGGACAGCATCTTGCGGACGTCGTCGGGGTCGTCGGAATTCTGGACGCGCTCCATCTGGAGTGTGAACAGAAGCGGCAGGGATTCGGGCAGCACGTACTTGTGCCCGTACAGGGTGAGCCGTTCGCGCGGACGGGTCGCGGACTCCTCGGCGAAGAACGCATCAAAGTCCGCCGCGCCGCCCTGGTTCTGGTCGAGGTGTTCGTCGTCCTGGTCGACGTTGTCGAGGTCGAGGTCGTTCACGGCGTCACCGCTTCCGACGTGGCCGGACCGCAACGCGTGATGGAAGCGGACCATGACGTCTTGTCGTTGGTGCCTCCGCCCTGCTCGCCCGGGGTCACCGTGGCATCCCACACCACCCATGCAACCTGCGTGTTGTGGCGCCACCGGACCCGGTTGCGGGAGTCGATACCGAGACCCTGCGCCCACACGTGGTCGATGTACGCCTGTCCGGGGTCCTGCGCCTTGGTGGTCTTGTCGATGCGGTACTGACCCTCGATTTCCAGGGTCGCGCCACGCTGCATGACGTCCTGTTCGTACTGGCCATCGCTGTCAAACGCGGTGGTGTCGATCGTCTCCTCGTTCTCCCCCGGGTTGTGCGTGAACGTGGTGATTCCGGATATCGGGAGCCACTTCGCGGGGGTTGCGTCGATGTCCTCGACTTCGAACTGCCAGCCGCGGGCATCAATCGGCCGTCCGGCCATGGGCGTTACTCCTTCGGGATGGTGGGGCCGGACACGTCGAGGTCGAAATTCACGACGTGTTCGTGCCGGCCGTTGCTGTCGGCGCCCATAGGGGCGGGGGTGCCGCGCGCGGCGGCGAGGGTGAGCCACGAACCGTCGGGCAACTCGACGTCCGCAAGGCCGTGCAGGGCCCGGTACAGGGCCTCGCACCGGACCCGGGATACGCGGGGGTCGGCGGTGCCGCGCGTGCGCACCTGTAGGCGCCGCTGCTCGGCGTCGTCCCGTGCTTCCGGGGCTCCGCCGTCGTACAGGGCGAGGGACACGGCACGGTCGGGCACTGGGGGCATGGCCTCGACGAACGTGTCACCCGAGGTGCCGTTCGGGTTGTAGGTGAGCAGGCCGGCGGCGGCGAGGTACCGGGCGATTCCGTCGAGCAGGTCAGCCACGGAGGGACCTCCGGACCTGCGCGGCGATGATGTCCGCGACGGCCCCGGCCTCTTCGGTTACGGGCCCTTCCAGGTACTTGGCGGTCCGCCCTGCGTCGTGCCGGTAGCTGAGTTCCTCGTGCTGCCGTACCGCGTACTTGGAGTCGTACGAGACACCGGCGGTCAGTGCCTCCTCGTCGACCGACGCGACGCCGGACCGTTCGAGCGTTCCCTCTTCGATCGGGACTCGACGGCGGGAGCGTTCGAGAACGTGTTCAGCTGCGAGGCGCAGTCCGCGCACGGTTCCGGCCCGGGTGCCGCGCAAAGCGGCGGCGCCGTTCCATGTGAGGCGGGCGCGTGCGGTCATTCCGTCCTCACCTCCGTACAGGCGGGCACGGGCAGGCCCGGGGCGGTGTGGTGGGACGTCGAAATAGCGGTCGTCACACGGCCGTCGGGCAGGGTCACCCGTGATCCGGGCGGACAGTCGAGGCCGGGCAGGGTGATCACCTGCGCGGTGCTGACGACTTCGCGGCCGTCGCTCGCACGGCGGACCTGCGCGACGGTGTGAGCGACCAGGGCGCGGACGCCTGCGACGGGCGGGTCGTACATCGGGCCGTACGCCGAGTCGCCCCGGTACGGCTCGACCGTGATGCGGTGGCGGAGCAGGCCGGCGGGGACCTTCACCAGATCACCCCCGGAAGCAGTCCGGCCGCGCGCAGAGCGCGGTGTGCACGGGGGGCGAGGTCAACGCCGGACGCGGCGGGCGGGCCCGGGGTGCGCCCGGACAGGGACACGGGGCCGATGGATACGGAGTCCCATTGCCCGGCTGCGCCGGTCCCGTCATCACCCGTGGCGAGCTGCCACTCGACGTGAGCACAGACGGCGGCGGCGAGGGCGGCGGCGACGGCCGGGTCGGTGGGGTCTCCGTCGTCGTCGACGCGGTAGACGGCGGTGAGCAGGGCGGCGTCGACATCCTCGGACGCGCGGGCGAGCAGCCGGTCGACACCTTCGGGCGCCGGGGTGCCGGTGTAGAGGGCGAGCTGCTCGGGGGTCGCGTAGACGCGGCCCATGGCTCACCCCCCGTCGGTCTTCTTGGCCTTGCCCGGGGCAGCAGAACGCCCCGCCGGCTTGTCATCCGACGGGGCGTCGGCGGGCTTCTCGGTAGGCGCAGAATCGTTTCTGCGCTGGTGGTAGCGGCGCAGGATCATGCGGCGGCGCCCTTGGTCTTCAGCACGACGACACCCTCGTCGTCGAGCCGGTGCGTGGCGTAGTGCACGTTCGTCGTGACCACGGTGGTGCGCGCGAGAATGTCGCGATCGGTCTCCACAACGGGGCGCCTCTTGTAGAGCAGGCCCAGGGAGCCGCGCCGCAGAAGCAGCGCGTTGTACGTGGTCGCGGCCCCGGTGCCGGCCGTGGTGAGCCGGTTGGAAACCAGGATGTTCACGCCTCCCACCTGACCGATCACGCCACGCGGGATGACGGCCGCACCGGCGCCGAGCTTGTCGGCGCTGATGAAGTTCGGGTCACGGAGCAGGGCGGCGCGCTGCGTGGAATGGATGACGAGACCGGCCATGTTGTCCGGGTCCCACTCGTCGCCGAACCGCTCGATGCCGGACACGACGACGTCCCAGGAAAGGGCCTCGGTCGAGGCGTCCACGGTGATCACGCCGGCGGCCTCGGCGGCGAGGCGCAGGTCGGTGTCGATCTTCCTCGCGATGATTACGCCGAGCTGCCGCTGCGTCTCCGCGTACGGGTCGCCGAACGCGACAAGCCGCGACTTGTCCGTGAGTTCGACCGCCTTACCGGCTTCCTTGATCGTCGCGGAGTTGCCCGGGGTGGTGGCGAGCTGTTCCGGGGTCATCGGGGTGCCCTCGGTGAGGTCTTCCGCCTCGCCCAGCGCGGTCCACTTCGGGAAGCTGACGGAGTCGCCCGGCTTGCCTTCCAGGGTGTTGTCTTCGGTGGCGAGGGTGCCAAGGATCATGGCGCCCTTGAATCGGGCCTGCACCATGTCGGCCCAGACGTCGGGCACGATCATCTGTGCGGACGTGGTCTTTCCAGCGGGCATTGCGTGCCCTCCTTACTCGGATGCGGCAGAAAGCTGCCGGTACAGGTCGGGGTCGGACTGGTGGAGTGCGACGCGGTCGCCGTAGGACATGGCGGCGAACTGTGCGGCGGTCGGGGCTGCGGTCGTGCCGGGGGTGAAGTCGGCGCCGCCCTTGGCGGGGCCGGCCGGGGCGCCCTCGGCGCGCAGGTGGGGGTTTGCCTCGACGGCGGCCGTGATGACGGCGGCGAGCTTCTCGCCGAACTTGGCGTCCGTCGGGTCGAGGTCGGCGAGCTGCTTCTCGACGGTGCGGGAGTCGAGCAGGCGGGACGGATCGGCGCCGGCGCCGTGCGCGGCCTGGTGCGCGGCGAGTTCCACGCGCAGGGTGCGGGCCTCGGCGAGGGCGGCGTCGCGCTCGGTGGTCGCCTGCGCGGCAAGCTGCGCGGGGTCGGTCTCGGCGGCGGCGCCGGACGGGTCGAGGACACGGCGCAGGCCGGCGAGCAGCTCGTCGCGCTCGGTCTTGGCCTGCTCGGCGACCTGCTCGGCTGCGGTCGCGCGCTGCTCGACTGCCGGGTCGATGGTCGGGGCGGCCGGGACAACCGGCGCGGCGGGCGCGGCCGGTACAACAGGGGCCACCGGTGCGGCCGGGGCCTGTACGGGCGAGGTGCCGGGGCTCGCGGCCGGGTCGTTGGCGGGCGCGGCCGGGGCGGCGGGAGTCTGGCTTTCAGGCATGGGTGATCGGCCCTCCGTGACCGTGTGGGGACATGCGAAAGGGCCCGCCGGTCGGCGGGCCCTGGGGGTGGTTGTCGGTGGGGTTTGCTAGTCGGTGGCGGTACTGCTCGCTTGTCCGTATCCGCGTAGCCACGCGGTCCGCAGATGCGTGCGGTCGGGGTGCGGGCACGCGGTCGGGGGCTGTTGCTCACGTGCCGCTGCGCGGCCGGCGAGCAGTGCGCGAGTGAGGTCTGCGCGGGCTCCCATGGGGTTCCCCTCCGGTCATCCGTCGTGCTTGTTCCGAGCGTCCCACATCGCTTGCTGAGCGGCGCGAACGTCGTTCATATTCTGGCCGGTGACCTCGGCGACGAACTGCTGCTGCGTCCTGCGTTCCTGCTTGCGCCAAAACGCCTTGAGTTCGTCGCTCGCGTACGCATAGGCGATGCGTGCCGGACCGGTGAACAGACTGCCCGGGTCGACGCCCTGTGCCCGGCCACGGCTGTTGAGCAGGTACCCCCTCGTCGCGTCCTCGGCGGCCTGGTACTGCTGCATGGCCCACTCGAAATACATGTCGCGTGCTTCGCGCCGCGTGATCTTGTGCACGGGAGCGTCGGCCGGCCCGTCGTCGGGGAGGTGGCGCGCGGCGGCGGGCAGGGCGTCGTCGGCGAGGTCCGTGTGCCGCTGCCACTGGGACGGCGGCGCCCCCGGTGCGAGGGCGTCGTCGAGGGCGGCCGACGCGGCGAGAACGTCGTCGACGTCGTCCCCCATCGGCAGGGGGTACTCGGGCATGGGGCCCGGGTACCGGCGGTCGAGTTCGTCGGCGATGCGCAGCAGTTCGTCGTCGGTGGCGTGCTGCTGCGCCCATGCGAGGGCCTCGTCGCCGGTGGTGGACAGGTCGGCGAGCAGGCGCCCCTCGGGGAACACCGTGGCGCGCAGGTCTGCGGTGTCCCGGCGGTCCGCCTCGCTCTCGATGCGGGCGAGGCTGCGTTCGTCGAGGACTCCGGGGCGGGTGGCGAGGGCGAGCTGCTCGTCGCTCATCTCGCGCAGGGTGACGTCGTCGCCTGCGCGCACGCGGGCGGCCTGCATGATGTCGTCGGCTGGCCGGGTGTAGGTGGTGGGGAGGTTCGAGGCGCCGGGCTGTTCGCGGTGGCGCAGGCGGCGCAGGTCCGGGTGTGCGGCGAGGTGCATTCTCATGGCGCCTTGCCACTGCCGCACCTTGGCCTCGGCCGCGCGTTTGCCCTCGGGCGTGGTTGCTGCGGCGGCCCGGTTCTTGTGCTTCCGGATGTGCCGCTCGATGGCGCGCTGCCTCTGGCCTGCCTCGTATCCGGCGGGGTCTGATTCGGCGTCCTCGGTGTGGGTGATACCGGGGGTGTAACTGGACACGCTGTGACGGCAGTTGGGGTGTTGCAGTCCTGCGGTGCGGGCTTCATCGAGTGATCCGGCGACGTCCACCCGGACCATGCGGCCGTCCTCGACGGCGTGCTCGACGTCGACCGTACGGGCGCCGGACGGCCCCCCGATGGACAACACCTTCCGTTCCCACGGGCGGCAGAGCGGGCACTCGCGCGGACTGCTGCTGACGACGACCAGGTCGACGCCGGCGGCGGTGAGCGTGGTCATGTGCGCTTCGGTCGCGGCCCGTCCCACGGACGTCCGTACGGCCATTTCGGCGTACGACGTCAGGGCCCATCGGCGGCCCGCGCGGTCGCGGAAGCTGGTCACGCCCCGGTCGGCAAACCGGGTCATGGCCTGCTGTGTGGCCTGCCTGCGGGTGTCGGTGCCGAGTAGGGGAGCGGCGGTCACCTCGGCGACAACCTGCCGGTACCCGTCCTCGACGCCGCGGAGAATCCCCCGGTGCGTCGCGGTGACGGTCTCGATGGTCTCGGCGGCGAGGCGGTCGACGGCCTGCGCCTGCGGGGTGCGCTCGGCGACGGTGCGCCGGTCGTCGTCGCCGAGTACGCCGAGTTCGGCGAGGGCGGAGTGCCGGCCGCTGTCGTACGCCTCGGCGACCACGTGCCGTACCTCCTCGTCGACGCCCCGGGCGAGGGTGTCGAGCAGGGTGTCGGCCGCACGGCGCAGGGGGGCGACGGCGGCGAGCTTGGCGACGGCCCACCCGGGCGCTTCCTGCCCGATGGCGAGCTGCCGCGCGCACAGTTCGAGCAGGCGCCGTTCGGCGTCGGCGTACAGGTCGGCCGTTGTCGCGGCGAGGTACTCGACCTGATCGGGAGACACGGGCATCGTGCACCCCCGATCACGCGGCGAGCGGGTAACTTCCGACGGGGTCGGGTACGGCCTGCCCGGTCTCCCCGTGAATCCGGGCGACCTCCTCGTCGACGGTCGTGTCGTCCCAATCCGGGTGCAGGGTGCGCACCTTCGTGTCGGTGGAAACGGCCTGCGCCTGCGAGAGCAGGGACAGGGTTTGCGCGGTGCTGCCCGGGTCTTCCGCGACTCCGTCGCCGATGTCGACCGCGGGTCGCTCGTTGGCGTTCTGCGTGCCGAACTGCGCCCGGTCGACGGCGAGCAGCACACGCAGAATCTCGGCAATCGCACGTCGCCAGTAACGGGCCTTCTTGCCCCTGGTCACCATCGACCGATGGTCTCGGGCGGCGATCTCCGTTGCGGTGACGGCGGCCCCCTCTCCGTCGAGGCCGACGGACGATGGGGAGTAACCGGCGGCGGTCGTGGCCTGTCGCACGATCGACTCGGCGGTCGTGCGGTGCTCTTCGACACGGATTGCGAACTGACTCAAGGTGATGCCGTTGCCCTGCTCGGTGGGCGGGATGGCGAGGGTCTGCCACACTTCCCGGTCGTCGTCGAATGACGCTCCCTTGCCCGGGCCGTTGTTGCGCAGGTACCCGTCGGGAACGATCAGCCGTGCACGGGCGAGGCGAATGTCGCGTAGCCACGATGACCATGTCTCGTCGAGGGCGTCGAGCAGGTCGTGCACCCCCTGCAAGTCGCTGCGTCCCCATGGGGCGCCGCGGTGCTTCCTGTTGGGTCCGATGTTCGGCACGTAGATGGCCGTGAGCATCGGCACGCCGGTCTCGATGGCGTCACCCTCGGCGCCGAGGGACGCGGCGAGGCCGGCCGTTTCTGTGTGCTCGGTGAGCGGCACGCGGCGGCCGAGCTGGTCGTCGGTCCCCTCGTACAGGCCGTGAAGGATGCGGCCCCGTTCGTGCCGTTCGAGGTGGCGCCATACAGCCGACCCCGTACCGGGCAGGGCCCGCCAGAATGTGACGGCGGTCATGATGCCGAACGTCCACTCGGGTACGGCCTGGTCGGGGTGAACGATGGTGAGCAGGGGCCGGTCGGAGGCAACGTTGCGATCCCACGTCACGCGCAGGAACACCCCGGACAGAGCCGCGGCCGTCTCTGCTGCGGTCAGCAGCAGCTCGGGCACGCCCCCATCGTCGAGCAGCTCGGTAAGGCGGTCCTGCGTCGAGGTGTCCGACACGGTGATAACGGGGGTGTCGGCGAAAAGCAGGTCGGCGGACGTCTGTGCAATCTCACCAGCAAGGGGGATGTGCAGCCGTTCCTCGCGCTTGCCCGGCTGACGGTGTCGCCCCCACAAGCGGCGGCGGCCGTCCTTCCGCTGCTGCGGCGCGTACCGGTAGACCTTGGCGAGGCGGTCGGCGTCACCGGAGTACCACGCGTCGTCGACCTTGATGTCGTCGTACAGGGGGGCGATGCTGCGCGGCGGCCACATCGTCCCGTTGTCGGGCAGGCTCACGTCGGCCCCCCCTCGTCCTCGACCTGGTCGAGGTGGTCGGCGGCGGTACGCAGCAGCTCGGCGACGGCGGCGGGGAGTTCCGCGGAGGCGTCCACGGTGACGGTGCCGATCTCAGCGGCGGTGCCTCCGACGCGAAGGTGCACGGGCAGGGTGATCATGCGGCGGCCTCCCTCGCGGTGATCAGGTGGCGCCATTCGTGCGCGGTGCTGTGCAGCACGTAGCGCAGGGCGTCGACGCTGTGGTCGGCGGTCTTGATGGGCTTGTCTTCGCCCTTGGCGGACGCCTTGGGGTCCCACGAGTAACCGGGGATCTCGCCGAGCAGGCCGGTACAGGACTCGTGTACGCGGAGCAGGCCGGCGGCGAGGGCCGACGACACGCTGCGGATTCCGGGCTTCACTTCGTTGTCGGCCCGGGTGACGCCGGGGTGTCCGTCGGCCCATAGCTGTGTCTGGAAAGAGGCGGCGCTCGGGTCGATGAACGTCCACTCGGGTTCGACGTGCTGTTTGTCGAGCCATGCGCGTACGGCTTCGCTGTACTGCGCATCGGTCATCTGCCGGTGTGCGGCCTTGCTGTCGTGGCGCCACTCCGAGACGACATACAGCCGGTCGTCGGCGCCGAGTCCGAGCACCAGGGCGGCGAACGGGTTTGTGGTCCCGTAATCCGCGGCCATCCAGTAGCGGAGCATCGGCGGCAGGGTGTCGACGACGTGCTGCTGCTCGTCCCACATGTCGAATACGGCGCCTTCGGCGACCACCCACGCCCCGTCGATCATGCGGCGGCGCCACAGACCGACGTACTCGGCGGTGAGATCGGAAACGTACTGCCGCGTAAGACTCGGGTTGTCGGCGAGCTTGAAATGCCAGTGACGCAGGTTGAGTTCGTGCGCCCGGTCGAGGTATCCGACCTTCAACCAGTGGCGGGGCGAGTCGGGGTTCGTCGTGGCGAGCAGGCGCGCGCCCGGGGTCGAGAGTCGGGCGAGTAGCTGCGTCCAGAACGATTCGGGAACGAGCGTCGCCTCGTCGACGTAGGCGAGCTGCGCCGTGAGTCCACGCAGGCGGCCCTCGGCGCGGACGTCGCTCGCACCGATCAGGTGCACGGTCCGCCCCAGGATGACGGCCGTGGTGGCGCCCCTGGTGTGGTGGATGTGGCGGGACAAAGCACCGAACAGAGCCGGGTCCTGCAACGGCTCGAACACATTTCTTTCGATCGTCTGTAGCGACCGGCCACAGATCAGGATGAGTCCCGACGGGCCGGCGGCGGCGACGGCGATCACGAACGCGAGCAGGCTCGCAACGGTCTTGCCCGACCTGACGCTGCCGTGCCACAGGTTGATGCGGGCGCGGGCGCGGCCGATGCTGCGCAGTTGCTTGCGGGAAAGGGGAAGTTCGACGCCGGGGGGCAGGCGCACGGCTCACCCCCCGTCGTCGGCCTCCTCGTCGTCGGCGAATGCGTCGGCGAGGGCTTCGCCGAGGGTGCCCAGCATCGAGCGGACGTCTTCGGCTCCCTGGCCTCCCTCGGCGGGGGCGAGCTTCAATGACTTGTCCACGGCTGTGGATACGGCGGCGAGGATCTGCCGTTGGTCGGCGAACGGCGGGCGGTCGAGGGCCTGGTCGTTCCAAAGGTTGTCTTTGCCTCCGAACGCGCCCACGGTGCATGGCGCGAACAGTTGCGCGTGCAGCCGCTCGGCGGATTCGTGCAGCCGCTCGGCGAACTGTGCGCGGCGGGCGGCGAGGTCGATACGGCGGGCGTCGGTCGCGGCGACCACTTCGGGCCCGCGCTCGAACGACAGGGGCGGTTCGCACTCGGCGGCGATCTTGGACACGGTCGAGCCGCTGCGCCCGATGGTGCGTGCGATGGCGTTGCGGCTCTTGCCCTCGGCGTGCAGCCGGCGGACCTGTTCGCGGTCCTGGTCGGTGATCGGTGTACGCACGGCGTCACCTCCCGGACATGGCGACGCCCCGTTGCCGGGGGGGGGTGGCAACGGGGCGAAGTAGAGGGGGTGTTTCCGGGCACGCCGGGGACGGCCCCATTAGATCACGGATTGATAACGGCGGCAACGCCTGTTCCGAGAGCCTGCTCGACGGCGACGCGCAGCTCGCTCCCCCGGGTCCTCTTGAGTCCGAGGGCGGCGCCGAGGGCCTCGGCCGTCGGCCGCTTACCGGTCGACCGGAGCAGGCGGCGGTACGCGGCGACGGCGTCGGGCGACACAACGGCGGCGGCAGACTGCACGGGCGTCGGTGCGTCGCTGGGGGCGTCGTCGTCGAGGTCGTCGTCGAGCGGCGAGAGGGTCGGGAGCGGCGGCGCGGTGAACACTGCGGCGAGAGGGAGCGGCGCCGGTGCGTCGGTCGGGGCGTCGGTGACGGCCTGGTGCTCCTCGACGGCGGCGACGGCGGCGGCGAGGTCGACCAGGGCAAGCGGCGGTTCGGCGGCGGCGGTGAGCGACGCGGCGGCCTGCTCGGCGCGGGTGACGGCGTCGGCGACGGTGCGGTCGGCGGTGTCGAGGGTGGCCTGCGCGGCGACGGCGGCGCTCTGTGCGGCGTCGGCGGCGGCCTGCGCCGTACGGGCGGCGGTGACGGCGTGCGCGACCGACGGGGCGACGTCCGCCGGGGTGACGGTGTCGGCGGTGGGCAGCATCCGTACGAGTAGTTCGGTGGCGACCAACTGCGCGACCGGCGGTACGACGGCAATAGCGACGCCTACGCCGGTCCCGTCGGAGTGCTCGACGTTGAACGCGAGGGACACGGCGGCGAACGCAACGACGGTTCCCCAGTAGGCCCGGGCCCGGCGGCCGGCGCGCTTGGCGGCGACCACTCCCACGGTGCCGACGACGGCGCCCCCGTCGACCAGGACGGCGAACATCCAACCGACGTCGGGGTCGACTCCGTGCTCGGCGGCGAGGGCGGTAAGGGCCTCGAACGACAGGCGGAACGCGAGGAACGCGAAAGCCGCGGTAGCCGCGACGGCGGCAACGATCGGCCCGCGCGAGGGGCTGCTCGTCGCAGGGTGGGCGTAGGTAGGGTGGTGCGTAGCCATGGCGGGGTTAGCTCCCGTGGTGGTTAGGGCCCGGTCGGTGATGTGCAGTCATCGGTCGGGCCTGCTGTGTTGGTGGGGTTACTGGTCTTCGTCGTCGTCCGGGTAGGGCCACAGGACCGTTCGCACGGCCTGCTCGTCGGGCTGCTCCTTGGCGGCGGCCGTCCAGATGAGCACGCGCAGGCGCGGCTCGGCGACTTCGTGGTCGGCGTGCTCCGGGTGCGCGGCGAGGTACTCCTCGATGGCGCGGTGTGCGATCACCTCGGGCTCGTTGATCGGGGCGACAACGTCGGCGGACTCGAACGGCTGCCACCCGGGCCCGGGCGCTCCGTCGCGGACGTCGAGGCGGTACTCGTACGCGGCGTTCGTACGCAACACGCGGTAGACGTACCCCTCGGAGCAACCGAATTCCTCGGCGATGTCCGGCACGGAGGCGCCGGCGACGTGGTGCGCGTTGTAGATGATCTCCGCTTTCCACGGGGCGTAGCGGTTCTCCCACTCACGGCGCGCGCGGCCGGCGGCGCGCAGGCGGTCGCGTGCGGTTTCTGCCTCCGTGCGGTGCTGCACGTTCCGCCGCAGGGCACCGTCTGCGGCTTCCTGCTGCCATTCGTCGAGCAGGTCGAGCACTCCGCGCAACACGGAAGCGGACAGGCCCGGGCGCGCGCTTGCGAGGCGTTCGGCGAGGTCGGCACGCAACTCGGCGACGGTCGGCTCGGTCGGTTCGGTGCTCATCTGCTGCTCTCTCTGGGACGGGCCCGCCCCCGCACGGTCGCGGGGGCGGGCGGAACGGTACCGCTGGTCAGGCAAACAATGCGCCCTGTTCGGCGTCGGCGGGCAGGGCGAGCAGCTCGGCGTCGGTCGGTGCGGCAGCGATCCATTCGCCGCGCCACGTTCCGTCGGCGCGCTCGGCCTGCTCGATCATGGCGAGGACGTCGTCGAGTTCGGCGATGCGGGCAACCTTGGCCTTGGCCTGTCGCCTGGTCTCGCGTGCGACCTCGACTTGCTCGGCCGTCGCCTCGAACTCGTGTCGGCGCTTCGGGTTTCCGTCGCACGCGGCGCCGTGCATCCTGCACCGGGGCGCCTCCTCGACGGCGGCCTGCTCGATGACGTCGGCCGCGGCCTCCTCGGCGTTGCACTCCTCGCACTCGTCGACCTGCTGCTCATTGTCGCGGTGGTCGGCGCACAACAGGTCCCATGTGTACGACGGGTCGGCGGGGGTCGAGTCGTCGTCCGCGGCGTTCCACTCGGCGGCCCTGTTGGCAGCCTGAACGGCGCAGTCGTACGCCTCGACGAGTAGTCCCTCGTCGTCGAATGCGCCGGCTTCTTGGTTCGACTGCTTCCGGTCACACGTCGCAATCGGGTTGCCCGAGACGTCCGGGCGAACGGCGATGTCGTGCCGGCACTTGGGTGCGGCCGGTTCGACGGCGGCCGGCGCGGCATCCTCGGCGGGACGGTGGGCGAACACGCACTGCGAGGAACGCGCCATCTTCTCGACGGTCCAACCTGCACGCTCCATCGTCCGTGCCGCATGGTCGAGGCTCGGCCCATACCAGCCGTCACGGCAGACGCTGCGGCCCTCTTCGATCCAGTACAGAGCGACGCGGCCATGCCCGCGGGGCTCGACCAGGTACCCGCGCACGCTCCGTTCGTCCTCCGCCGGGTCGCTTACGTCGTGGTGCTCGGTCATGAGTGCGGCTCTCGTCGAATCGAGGGCGACGCGGGCGGCGGCGACGTCGGGGTGCAAGGCGTTGCCCGGGGTGCTCCCCTGCGCCGTTCCGGCGTGCTCGACGACGGCACCCTCGACGACGACCGGCTCGACGGCGGCGCGGTCGGTGAAGAGTGCGCCCTGCTCGGTGTCGCGCTCGATGGGGAACAGGGTCTCGGCGTCCTCCTGCGCGCCGATCCACGCGCCGCGCCACGTTCCGTCGGCCGCGGCCTGCTCGGCGTCGGCCTGCTCGATGGTGTCGACCAGGTCGACCAGGGCGGCGGCGAGGGGGGACGCGTCGGCAAGGCGGCGGGCCTCGGCGCGCTTCTCGGCGGCACGGTGGCAGGGCGCGCACAGTTCGTGGCCCTTGCCGAACAGGGCGGCGGCGTCGCTGCCGTCGAGGTACTCCGTGAGGGCGCGACCGCACAGGGTTTCGTCGTTGCGCGGCGAGTAGTGCACGCGCTTGCCCTTGCCGACTACGGCGTACGTGACGCCGGCCTGCTCGGTGAATGTCTGCTGCTCCATGGGGTTAGCTCCCGTGGTTGTGGTGGGTGCCGGTGTGCAGCCGGCGGGGTGAACAACACCCACTGTACTAGGTTCTGAACTAGGTTCACAAGGGGTTCGGGCAAAGGGCCCGGGATCAATTCCGGGCCCTGCTCCGCGCGTTCGACTCACGCGGCCTGGGGGGTGTCGACGTCCGGGGCCGCAGGGGGGAGCAGTAGCGGCAGACAGGCCGGCCACTCCCATACGCGGCGGCCGTGGGCGTCGCGGCCAGTGTCCGCCTCGCACCGCTCGCCCGTGCAACAGGTGACGGTCGGCGGGTCGGCCGGGGCGGCGCGTACGACCAGGACGCCCCCGCAGGACGGGCACGGGGCGGGCAGGACGCGGCTCCCGGTGATGGTGTCCGCTGCAACGATGCGGGCGACGCGCTGCTCGCAGGCCCGGGCCACCCGTGCGGCTTCGTGCAGTAGGTGCTCGGGCAGGGTGGCGAATGGCGCGGATATCAGGGTGTCGCCGAGCAGCTCGGGTTCGGTGTCCTCGTTGAGCACTCGGGCCTCGACGAACACGCACGCCCAATGCAGTCCGTGCGCCCGGGAACCGACGGCCGTACGCGCGTCTCGGGCGCCGAGGGTCAGTGGGGCCCATCTGCGCGGGTCGTCGTCGGTGCCGTGCTGCACGGCGGCGGCGAGGGTGTCGGCGAGGTTGAACACCTGCCGCTCAACGAACCGGGCGGCGTCGAGGGCGTCGAGGTTCGCGGGCGCAGGATGCTGTCGCAGGGTGAGCGGCGCCCGGTCCTCGACCAGTAGGGCCCCCTCGTCGGCCCCGGTGTTCAGGAACGCGCGGGTTTCGGCCGGCGGCCACACGGTCGAGGTGGACGGCGTCTCGACGGCGGCGAGCAGGGCGCCCCACTGCTCCCGGATGGTGCGCAGGCGGGCGGCGGTACGGATGGCGACGGGGTGCTGCACGGTGTCTGTCTCCTCGACGGGGCGCGGCGGGTGCGGTGTTGCGGTGGGTCAGGTGGTGGCCTGGTTGGCGGCGAGGTCGTCGAGGGCGGTTGCGGCCTGACTGACTCCGGCGGCGGTGTCGTGGTCGTCTTCGTCGTACAGGGGGCCCCAGACGTGTACGCGAAGGTGTTGGGCTGCGGCGCGCAGGACGTCGGCCGCGTAGGCGTCGAGCTGCCGGTCGGCGGTTTCGGGAGTCATGTGGTTCGGGGTGGTCATGGCGCGGCGAATGGATGCACGGATGTCGTCAGTCATGGGGCCTGCTCTCGTTGGGCGCGTTCGTTCCGGGCGCGGCATGTAAGGCACCTGGCGGAACAGTCTTCATCGCGTGCGGGGCGAGGGGAGTTACGCGAGGGCCTGGTGCGCGATGACGTACGGGAGTTCAGCGGCGAGGGCCGACTCGGCGGCGAGGGCGCGGCGGCGGGCGCTGCGCCATGCGAGGCGGTACCGGGCGGCGGTTCGGGTGGCGTCCGGCACGGTGGCCCGGATGGCGTCGGGTAGGGCCGGCCAGTTGGGGGCGCCGCTCGCGTTCTGTGCGGCCACGCAGTAGGCGGCGAGGCGGGTTGTGAGGGCCTCGACGTCGTCGAGCTGCTCCCGGACGCGAGCGAGGGCGGCCTCGGCGCGCTGCTGCTCCCCGTGTGCTTCGCGTGCCTCGTGTGCCCACATGCTGAGGCTGCGGGTGCGTACGCCGAGCTGCTCGGCATAGGCCCGGGCCTGCTCCTCGGCCTGCCGCATGGCCTCTTCGGCGGCGGCGACGCGCTGCTGCTCCCGGCGTACCGCTGCCTGCTGTCCGCCGCACTCCCGGCGGTACCGGTCACCCTCGGCTGTCTCGGCGTCGACCAGGGCGCGCAGCAGCTCGGCCTCGGCCGGGACGGTGCGGGCGTACCGGGCGAGCAGGTTGTCGACCTGCGTACGGCGGTCGAGGCGGGCCTGCTCCCGTGCGGCGCGGGTGGTGCGGCTGTTCACTGGTCGGCCTTTCGTTCGGCGAGGACGGTACAGGTGGGACAGGTGGGGTCGCAGGCGCCGCGGGTGTCGGCCGGGTGGCGGCGTAGGGGGCCCGGGTCGCGGCGGCACGCCCAACGGCCCAGCGGTATGCCGGACGCGAGGACGACCAGGACCAGGACGACGGCGAGGGCGGTACTCATCGGGTCACGACGGCCGCACGCGGCACGTCGTAGAACGCGAGCAGCTCCCCCTCGACGACACGCAACTCGGCGTCGACGACGGGGCGGTCGGCCCGGGTGAGTTCGGCGCGCACAGTGTCGACCAGGGCGGCGACGTCGAGCAGGGACGCGGGGAGCGGCAGGGCGTGCTCGGTGCGGGTCAGGTGGACGGTGCGACGGGTCGGGCTGCTCACTGCTGCGCCTTTCGGTGGGGATGGGGCGGGTCCGGCGCCGTGGTGGCGCCGGACCGGTCGAGCGGGGGCTGCTACGCCTTGTGTGGGCCCTCGACTCCGCAGGTGGCGCAGATGAATCCGGCCGGCGGCCGGTCGTCGCACTGCGCGCAGACGTCGAGGGGGACAAGAAGGGTGGCGGGCTCGACGTCGAACAGGTCCGCCGCGGCTTCGATGTCGTCGGCCGTCCACGCACGGCCCCCGGAGCGTTCGAGGAAGTGCCAGGACTGCGCGGTCATGGTGCGGCCGGTGACGGTCTCCCATTCCTGTCCGGCCTGCCCCTGCGTCCAGCGGTTCCGGCGGCGCAGAATGCGGACGTTGGCACTGATCACGTCGGCGAGGGGGAGCGGCGAGGCAGCGAGGGTCTGCTCGGTCATGGTGTCCGGGTCCGTTCGGGAAGGTGCGGTAGGCGGGGAAGGGGCGCCGCCCCCTGCGCACGGGGGCGGCATCGACCGGTCGTGGGCGAGGGTCAGTACGGGGGCTCGTCTCCGTAGCCCTGCGCCGGGTGCTGCTGCTGCGCGTACTGGGGCTGCTGGGGCTGCTGGGGCCTCTGTGCGGGGCGCTGCTGCTGTCCGGTGTTCCACTGGTCACCGGTCGGCTGTTGGCGCTGCTGCGGGCTGCTGGTGGTTCCGCCGGTGGTCTTGGTGACGGTGGCGGTGGCGCGGAGGAGGGAGGGGCCGACGTCCTCGACGTCCAGCTCAAAGACCGTGCGCTTTACGCCCTCGCGGTCTTCGTAGCTGCGCTGCTTGAGTCGGCCCTGCACGATGACGCGGGATCCGCGGGCGAGGGACGCGGCGACGTTCTCGCCGAGGGTGCGCCACGCCGAGCAGGTCAGAAAGAGGCTGTCTCCGTCTTTCCACTCGTTCGCGGTCTTGTCGAACACGCGGGGGGTGGATGCGACGCGGAACGCTGCGACGGCTGCGCCGCTCGGCGTGTACCGCAGCTCGGGGTCGTCGACCAGGTTTCCTACAACGGTGATGACGGTTTCGCCGGACAACGGCTCTCCTCTTTCGAGCGTGAAACGAAAAGCTGCAAAACGGATCGTACGTGAAATGTAGCGGGCGTGCGTCGCCCTTGTCGTCCCGGTTGGGGAGGGGGTTACCGGATTCCGCGACCACCGACGACGTGCCTACAGGGGCGACGGCCGCGACTGTCGCGGCTGGTCGGGGCCTGCTTCATGAGTCGCTCGTACATGTCGTGGTCGTCGTCCTGGTCGTGCTTGACGGCCTGACGCTCGGCGACGGGGTGCTGCTCCTCGACGGCCGGGGTGGACGGCTCGGATGTGTCCGGTCGGTTCATGCGGCGGTCTCCTGGCGTTGCAGTTCGGCGGTGGCAAGGTCGAGGCGGGAGGGGTGCGGCGTAGCTCGGCGGGCGTTGCCCCGTGCGTCTCCGTCGAGACCCATACGGCGGTTACGGCAGGGTTCGCCGGCCGGGGCGTGGCACCACTCGCACCGGACGGCGAGCGGGTCGGGGCGGCCCTCGACGGCCGCGGCTTCCCGGGCGGCCCGGGTCGGCCGGAAACGGGAAAGCTCGGCGCGCACCTTCGGGGGGATCACGGAACCGATGGCACGCAGGCGGGCCTCGACCGCCGGGTCGACCGTGGCGCCGCTGGTGATGGCGCGCTGCTCGTTCGGGGGGCGCTGCCCGGTGAGAACGGCCTGCCGGGTACCGAGCAGCTCGGCCCGCCACGACTCGACGTCGTCGGGGTCGGCGGACGGCAGGGGGTCGGTGTGACGGGCGAGGCGGTCGGCGCTGTGCTTGTGCCACTGGCGTGCGACGTCCACGGGCAGGGCCGGGTACGGCGAGCTGACGGCGTGTGTCCGTACGGCGGTGCGGGCGTCCCACCCGGATTCGGTGTTCAGGGGGACGTCGCCGAGCAGCTCTTGCCACTGGTCGACCTGGTCGCGCAACTCTCCCGGGTCGGTGCGCCTGGTGCGGGGGTCGACGCGGCCCATGTAGGCGAGCAGTCCGGCTATTTCGCGGCGGTCCATGGGGGTGTTACTCCGTTCCGGTCGGGGCGTCGTCGAGCAGGGCGAGCAGGGCGGCGGTGTGGGCTTCGGCGCTGGTCATACCGGCCGCAGGCGAGGGGGCGGCGGGAGAGCCGCCGGGCAGGGCGTAGAGGTTCGGGCGGCCCGGGGCGGGGGTGCGCTCCCGGGTGATCCACGAACGCCAGTCAGCGGCCCATCCGGCGGCGGCACGGGGTGCGGCGGTATCCCGGTACGCGCGCCATTTCTCGTCGGCGGCGCGCAGGCCGTCCTCGCCGAGTCGGTCGAGGTGGCCCTCGCGCTGTACCCACGCGAGGGTGTCGTCGTCGACCTGCCACTCGGCGGCGGGGGAGAGAGCAGCAGCTCTCTTACCGTTCACCTTCGGTTCTCTTCTGTTCTGGGGGTCGGAATCCGGTCCCCCTCCGGGTCGGAATCCGGTCCCCCCCGGGGTCGGAATCCGGTCCCCCGGGTCGGAATCCGGTCCCCCTTCGGGCGGGTCGGCAGGGCCGGAATCCGGTCCCCCGGGGGTCGGAATCCGGTCCCCCTCGGCGGGCTGCTCGGCGAGGAATCGAGCGGCGGCGGGGAGGTGGTAGTACGTCTCTCCGCGGGGCCCCTTGCGGCCGGGGAGCAGCACAAGCTCGGGCCCGTCGAGCAGCTTGTCGAGGGCGTCGCGTACGGCCGTCCTCGACGCGTTGGCGCGCTTCATCAGGGCGGGGACGGACGCGTACGCCATGCAACGCCGGTCGACGCACCGGTCGGCGATAAGGGCGAGGACCATACGGGCGGTGCCCTTGCTGCTGCTGTGGTCCCACACCCATTCGCGGGCGTCGTAACTCATCGGGCGGTATCTCCTACAGGTCAAGGTCGAGGGCGAGTTGCTCGGCCTTTCGGGGGCGGCAGTCATACGGGGGGAGCAGGCCCGGGCGGTGCGGGTGGTGTCCGCGCGGCGGCCGGCGGTCGAGGGCGCACTCGACGACTTCGCGCGGTGTCATCCGTCGGCCGTCCGGCCGGGTGATGGCGAGGGGGTGCGGGGTCGGGTCGAGCAGGCTGCCCCCCGGCGTGCGGATCACGGGGAATCCGCACGCCGGGCAGGGAACGGTCGGCGGTATCAGGGCGGTCCGTCCTCGACGGCCCGGTGCTCGACGATGCGCGGCCGTGGGGGCGTTCCGGGCTCCGGCTTCCCGGCGAGGGCCGACGGGGTGTGGAGCGGGCACCGGGGCCCCTGGATGTACTGCCGGGCCCCGGGGATACGGCAGTACCGGCGGCGGTCGCCTATCCAGTGCGCGCACTTCACGCGGCGGCCCCCTCGACCAGGGCGAGGGCATCGACCTGCCCCGGACCGATGGCGGCCTGTCCCGCTTTCGGCTTGCGCCGGTGCGGCTTCCGCGGCGCGGTGGGCACGGTCTCGGGGTACGGCCGGTCTCCGCCCCCGATGCCGAGCTGCACGGCCGGCGGGGGGAGCAGCAGCGGCCACTCGACGCGGTCGAGGGCGGCCCGGTTCTTCGCCGGGACGTCGGCGAGGGGCTCGTCGAGCCAGTCGTGCCCCATGGCGAGCAGCACGTATGCGTCGGCCTGGTTGTCGTCGCGCAGGGCGACGCCGTACCGGGGGCCGACCGCCTCGACGACGGCCTGCTTTCCGGCGCGGCCGTCACCGGTCGCGTACTTTGCCCGGGCGGCCGGGGTGACAACGGCGACGGGGATGTCGCGTGCGGCGAGGCGGTCGACGACCAGCCACCACAATCCGGCGCGATCCCACGTTCCCGCCCCCTTCGACCCGTAGCTCGGGCCCTCGACGACGGCGAGGTCGCACGGGCCGACCGTGTCGAGGATCCGGTCGGCGAGGCGGTGCAGCCGCGTGCGACGCATCGCGTACGTGTCGGTCCGCTTGCCCTTGCTGCCGAGGGTCTGCGCCCAACCGGCGCCGGCGATACCGGCACCGGTCAGGGACAGGTCGAGTCCGCGAACAAGTCGACGGCTCACGCTGCGGCCTCGCTCTCGTCGGCCTGCGGCGCGGCGGCGGCCGTCGCGGCGGGCGGCGGCGGGGCGAGGGCGGGCAGGACGATCGGGGCGAGGATGCCGGATCGCCACGCGTCCGCGACCAGGTCGCGGCCGGCGCGCTTCACCTTGGTTGCCCGGGTGAAGTTCACGGAGTGCGTACGGGCGCGGCTCGGCTTGATCTCCACGCCGGGCACGTCGAACAGTTCGCCGCTCTCGGCGTCGTGCACCTGCGCCACACCTGCGGCCGTCATCTGTTCGAGCAGCAGCGTGACGAACCGCGGCTGCACACCCTTGTCCAAACGGGCGGGCACGGGCCGGACCAACTTGGTTATGGCCTCGCTCGGGAACGTCTTGTGTGCCCACTCGACGAACGCCTGCTCGTCGGTGATCTTCGCGGCCTTCTCGCCGCCGGACAGGCGGACGTCGCCCACCTTGGTCCCGTCCGGCAGGGTCGCCTCGAACTTCGTACCGCCCGTGGTGCGTTGCTGCTCGTCGAGCATCGCCTGCACGTCCGCGCGGGCGTCCTTGTACGCCTTGTCGACCTGGTCGAGCAGGGCCTTGAGGACGGCCTCTTTCGTCGTGGCGGCCTTGATCTGCGCCGGGGTGTACTTCGGTTCCTCGACGGCCTGCTCGGTGCTCTCCTCGACGCTCACGCGGCGGCCCCCTCGGCGGCGGCGCGCAGGTCGGCGGTGATGGCGCCGAGCTGCTCGACCGTGCACTCGGCGGCCGTGCAACCGGCCTCGGCCCGCGCGATGTCGTCGAGGTGCGACGGTTCGAGGGCGAGGGCCTTACCGGCGGCGAGCAGCTCGGCAAGGGCGACGGCGTGCTGCTGCCGGGCGGCGTCCGCTTCCGGGTCCGGGGCGGACGGGATGGACGGGACGGCCGTGGGGCGCGCGGGTCCGGGCTTCGGCGCGTCCGACTTGCGCGGCGCCTGCTGCTTCGGGGCCTGCTGCTGTGCGGCCTGCTCCTTCTGCTGCGCGATGGCGTCGAGCTGCGCGAGGTACTCGGGCGGGGCGCCCTCGGCGACGGCGGCGGCGCGCACCTGGTCGAACCGCTCGCGCGACTCGGCGGCCTGCGCGTCGGCGAGGTAGTCACGCGACGGGCCCGCCGGTCCGGCCTGCTGCTGGTCCGGCACGGCCCGGGGGCGCTGCTGCGGGGGTGCCTGCTGTGGCGAGGTCTCCCACGGTCCGCCCTCGGCCTGCTTGCTGCGCTGCACCTGCTGCTCGGCGGCCGGGGCCTGGTGCTCGACGGCGGGCGCCGGTTCGGGCTTCACCGGAGCGTCGTCGGGCACGGTGGGCACGTCGGCGTCGTCGGTCGGCTTCGGGTGCGCGGCCGACCAGATACCGACGGCCTGCCTGCTCCCGTCGTTGTAGAGCGACAGACCGAACGCGTCACCCAAGTTGTGCGCGCACCGCTTCAACGCCTGCGAAAGAGCGGTCTTCATGGCCATGTCGTGGGCGTCGCCGAGGGACGGCTGATTACGGCTGTCCCCCATGGCGGCATCGTCGTACGCGGTGAGCGTCCGGCCGTCGGTCGTCTTCACCGTGAGGCGCACCTGCGCCCGGTAGATGACGGTCCAGCGGCCGGGGTTGATCTCCCGTTCGGCCACGCAGACCAGTTCGAGCGTCTCGTCGGACCAGCCACCGAACCCGAACACTCGGTTGAGCCACCGGCGGACGTCCCACGCTTCGAGGTGCGACTGCCTGTTGAGGGTCTGCACGCGCGAGGGGTTGATCGGGGCAAGGAGGGTCGTGACCTGCTCGACGGTGAGATCGGCAGGGCCGGCGATGTCGGCGGGGGTGTTGCGGTGAAGGGGGAGGACGGTCACGCGGGGACTCCGTTCGTGCTGGGCAGGTCGAGGACGTCGAGCAGGTCCTCGCGGGCGCGGTCGAGGCCGGCGGCGGCGTTGTCGCGCCCGTAGTCGGTGGCGGCGGGGTAGTGCCGCATGTGGTCGGCGTGCGAACGGGCGGCGGCGAGGTCGAGCAGCAGGTGCTCGACCGTGGCCGGCTCGTCGGCGTACGCCTCGGCGAGGGCGTCGAGGACGGTCTCGGCGGTCACTGGATCGCCCCCGGGATGTCGAGGGCGTGCAACGTGAGTTCGCCACGGCGGACGTCGTAACGGTGCTCGTCGGTCGCCCAGTTGGCGGCAGGGAACGCGCGAGTCAGGGCGGCGTACGCGGCCCGGTGCGCGTCCGGCGTGGCGGGGAGCGGGCGGCCGAGGACGTCGGCGAGGTAGACGTGCGTGGCGATGCGCGGGCCGCGCGGTGGCGTCTCGACGTACACGGGCGTCGTCTGGACGGTCGCGGCGCCGGGGGCGACGCGGGAGACGGCGCGGGCGACCATGACGGCCCGTACGGCGAGGGCGGCACGGGGTGCGCGGATCATCGGGCGGCCTCCGTCGAGGGGCGGGCGGGTACGGTTCATGGGGTGACCTCTCGTGCTGGATACGGGTGGTCTCGCTCGCCGCCCCGGGTGCAACCGGGGCGGTTTTTTCATGGGTCAGGCCGCAGCGGCGGCCGGTGCGACGGGCTGCTGCTGGGTTCGCGCGGCGCGGTGCAGCCGGCGCAGGTGCAGCTCGATCTCGTCGGCCGTCCGCTCACTTCCGACGGCGGCCCGTTCGGCGGCCTGCCGGAGCGGCAGTGCGTCGCGGCGGGCGCGGGCGTGGTCGAGGATCCGGCGGGCGTCGGCGAGGGCCTGGTCGCGGGGAACGATGCGGCTCATGCGGCGGACTCCTCGTGAAGCAGGTCGGCCGGGGTGAGTCCGTAGGTCCGCTCGATGGCGGCGAGGCCGGCGGGGCTCGGCGCGTTGCGGCCTGTTGCCCACCGGTAGACGGCGAGGTACGGCACGCGCATGCGGCGTGCCATATCGGCGGGGGTCCGGTCGCCGGCGGCTTCCGCAGCGGCGAGCAGCGCGGCAGGTGCGTAGGACATGGATGTTCCTTTCACGAGAGAAACCGTGGGTGTTTCTCTCGTGCTTGAAACATAGCAGGTTCGTTTCACGCGTGAAACGTTCGGAGCAGTACAACCCCTTGGGTGGTCCGAGCGTCGTACGTAAAGGGGCCCAACCGGCACACCTGGGACGATGTCCTTAGCGGAGGGTGTTGCCCCGTTTACAGCGTGACAGGAGTGACGCGTGAGCCCTACACTCCACCTCGAAGGTTTGTTCGAAACTGAACGAACCTGGGTACGTCCTATGCCACGAAGGGGGGAGGCGGACTATGCCAATGCCCGGTACCACGTGTGCGTTCCTTTCATGCGCGATATGTTTCACGCATGACAGAAGCGGCTGCCCACACACCACAGACGTTCGCCAAGTGGTTGAAAGACCGGCTCCTCAAGCTCGGCTATCCCGAGCGAGGCGGACAGAACGCGTTCGCCAAAGCCTCCGGAATCAGCACCGCGACCGTGTCGCGACTCCTGCGAGCTGACGGCGTCCCCGAACTGCGCACCCTGGAACAACTGGCCCAAGGGCTAGGCGTCTCTCACGGCGAAATCCTCGTACGAGCCGGCGTCTCCACTCCGGAGAAGCTCGCCGGCGGTATCGACCGACCTATTAGCCCCCAGCCCATAACCGCCAAGCAGGCTGCGGCAGAGCTGGGGATCACAGACCCACAAGCCATCGCTGCGTTCGAGACCATGGTCGACGCCCTACGCGTCCCCAGGGAGGACGGACGCAGCGCAAGCGGATAGCGCAGAGAAAGGCCCTTCCCCCGATGACCAGCCGCGAGCAGCTCGCCGTCGTCGTTTCCCATGCAGTCTTCGCCACCGGCCTCGCAGTGCTCCTGTGCGGCGCCATCTTCTGGGACCGGCCATGGCTTGCGGACATCGGGGCGGGAACGATGCTCGCCGCCCTACCGCTCGTCACCCTCACGTGGGTACGGCGACAACAGCACATCGACGCCGACAAAGCCGAAATGCTCCGCCGGGAGGGGTACCGGCTCGGCCTCGAACATGCCCACCGGGGCCTGCTCAACCCGCCTCCGGTCATCGACGACGGGCCCGGCGCCCACACGGCGGAAGTAGCCACCGTGCACCGGCTGCACGCCGTGCCGTGCGCCCACCAGGCCGCGGACAAGCGGCGTGCCCAGCACCGTTAGCTCGCAAGGAAGGTGGCCACCATCCAGCCCCATGCGCTCCTGCGGGGGTAGCGCATCAGGCGCCCCAACAATCGTTCACCAGGGAGGGGAAAGAACCGTTGGCAACGAAAGCCCAACACATCACGTGGGAAGAGCTGGAAGCCGTCTTCCGAGACGTGCCCGAGCCGTTCCTGCGCGAACAAGTGCCGGCAACATTCTTCGCAGTGCCCGACGACCTGTCGAGTCTCGACCTAGAGCCGTACATCGGGTACGTCCGGGTCAGCACATGGCGAGAGGAGAAGATCAGCCCCGAACTCCAGAAGTCCGCCATAGACGAATGGGCCCGCAAGACCGGGCGCCGGATCATCGGGTGGATAGTCGACCTCGACGCCACCGGCCGGAACTTCAAGCGCAAGATCATGCGGGGCGTCGAGGGCATCGAAGCAGGCTTCGCCCGGGGCATCGCCGTATGGAAGTACAGCCGGTTCGGCCGCAACAGGACCGGCAACGCCATCAACCTCGCCAGGCTCGAATACGCAGGTGGGCGCCTCGAATCGGCAACCGAACCGATCGACGCCGGTACAGCGATCGGGGAGTTCCAACGCGAAATGATCTTCGCGTTCGGCAACTTCGAGAGCAACCGCGCCGGCGAGCAGTGGCGGGAGACGCACGAACACCGCCGGACCAAGGAACGCCTGCCCGCGACCGGCCGAAAGCGGTTCGGGTACGTCTGGCACCGCCGGTGGGACCCGCGCACCGAGACCCTTCAGAAGGAGCGGTATTCCTTCGACCTCGATTCCGCCGACATCCTGCTTGAGGCGTACGAGCGCAAGGTCTACAAGCGGGAGGGCTTCACCCGGATCTGCGCGTGGCTCAACTCCCTCGGCTTCCGCTCCATGGCAGGGAATCTCTGGGAGCAGTCCGCCCTACGGAAGTACATGGACTCAGGCTTTGCGGCCGGCTTCCTCCGCACACACGAGACGGACTGCAAGTGCGGCAACATCTCGACGTGCAAGCGATGGAACTTCTTGCCAGGCGCACAGCCGGCCATCATCGACGAGACCCTGTGGAGGGAGTACCTCGACCACCGGAAGCTCATCCGGGATCTTCCCCCCGGCGCACGGTCCGCGAGCTACGCGCTTTCGGGCCTGGTCCGACACGGTGAGTGCCGACGCGGCATGGCGTCCTTTACCGGGGGCACCAAGGGCAACGCCGTTTCCGGCTACGGCTACCGGTGCAACTTCTACATCAAGACCGGTGGCAGCGGTTGCCAGGGAGCGACCACCACGCGCAAACGCCTAGAACAGCACCTGCTCGACTGGCTCGCCGAAGAGGTTGCCGAGGGCGTAGACGCGGCGCAACCGGCAGAACAACGTCGACACGACGTCACAAAGGCCCGGCAACTCGCGGCCAAGGAACGGGAGCACCTTACGAAGAAGATCAAGAAGTTGGACGACGGCCTTGCCAACCTGCGCGCAGACCACGCCGTCAACCCCGACGAGTACCTGCCCGGGGAGTACGAGAAGGCACGCGACAAGATCCGTCAGGACAAGGCGGAGACGGAGCGGGCCCTAGAAGCCGTCGTCGAGGTCGAGGAGACACCACAGCAGGCCGACTACGCGCTGCTTGTCGTGGGGTTGCTCGACGAGTGGGACACGCTTCCCGCCAGCGACCGCAATTCGATCTTGCACAAGTTGATCCGTCGTGTCGCGATCTACCGGACCGACATCGGGCGAGGGAAGCGCAACAACTCGCGCTTTGAGATCCACCCTGTGTGGGCCCCGGACCCATGGGCGCCGGCCAAGGTGTCCCTGTTGAAGGCGCCCCAACTCGCCGTTGCTGCTTAACCTGAGTTTGTGTTTTAGAGGATTCGATACACGT
>NZ_JBITDM010000038.1:0-39065 GCF_044454195.1 Streptomyces sp. NPDC051561
GGGGTGTCGGCGGCGATCCGATCGATCGGCAGCAGGGTGCCGTCGAGGATGACGAACGCCTTCACCCGGATCGCCTTCATCGCCTCGGCCAGGGACGGGGCGAGAGCGGCCAGTACGTCGACGGCCTCGCGTATGTAGCGGAAGGCGGTCGCGATCCCGATGCCGAAACCGGCCGCGAGCTGTGCGTAGGTGTCACCGCACCGCAGGTGGGCCAGGGCCAGCAGGGCCTGTCGTGCTGCGGGAAGCCGCCGCCATCGCGTGCCGATCTCCTTCCTCCTGGCCGTCAGTTGCCCAGTCAGGAATCGCAGGGTACGGGTGGACAGATCGATCGACGACGGGTAGACAAGCACGCGTAGCTCCTGGCGGACACGGGTGATCTTGGTCGAGAACCCGTCTACCAGGAGCTTCGTCGTTGCGCAGGGCTGTCCAACTCGCGGTCAGCGCTGCCAGCTTGGAAAAGGCTCACTGGGGTGAGGTAGTTGCGGCGGAAGTATCCGACCTGGCCTTCCACTCCGCCCTTCTCGTGGGCGCCGCGCAGGCCGGGCTCGCAGTAGAACGGGGTGAATCCGTAGTACTGGTGGAAATTGGTCTAGCGAGGATCCTCGTCCCGGGATCGGCTGTGGAAGACGACTCTCTTCACGGCGGGAGTGAGGTTGTCGTAGCGGACTTGACCGGCCGGGACCCCGCCCAGCGTGGTGAGAGTGTGGACGTGTCCTTCGAAGAATGCCTGCTGACCGCATGATCGCGAGACGCGGTGCACGGATTTGCCCGAGTAGGCCAGTCGGAAGGCGAACAGGTAGCAGCGAGTGCGCTGCCCTGCCACGTCGACATAGACGTCGCCGAAGTCGACCTCGGCGTCCGCGCCGAGTGCATTGTGACGGGTCACGAACGCCTCAACAGGAGCACCCTCCTGGGCCGCGATCTCCTTGCGCCGGGCAGCGACGAAGTCCCGGACCGTTGGGTAAGGGATCGCCTCGCCCAACTCCTCCTCGATCCGGGCCGCGATCCGCCGCACGGTGTGCCGCTGCTTGCGAGGGGCCTCAAGATCGGACCGGAGCCAGGCGTCGACCGTCTTCTTGTACGGCTCCATCCGAGGTGACGTCGTCACCGGCCGATGGCGCGGCGTAGGGACGGGTGAGGACAGAGCCTCACGCACCAACCGGCGGTGAACGCCGTACTTCCGCGACAGGGCCCGGATCGACAACTGCCGCTGCCAGCTGTCCCGCCGGATCCGGTCGAACAGCTCTTGCTTGGACAACGACATCCACAGCACCGCCCCTGCCGGAAACCACAGGAACCGTCTCACCGCAAGAGCCCGGACGGGGCCACTTCGCCCCGTCACCACCCCTCAATGCACCCGTGCGACCCATCAACTGGGGCCGCTCGAAGCCAACATGCCGGAGCCGCTGAACAACGTCACAGCCACGCCAGATCCATCCACGACGAGGTCACCACGTGCCCCGCCTTGGAACGCAGCACTACACCTGCGGCGGTGCGCTCGACGGTCATGCGCACCCCGTCGTTCTCCAGACTCTGATGTGTTTCATGAGGCACTTGTCATCGCTACGGAGAGTTGCGGCTATGGGGGTCCCGGACTGCCACAGACCTTCTGGTCAGTACCGGTCGCCGGGCCAGTGCGGGTCTTCCCAACGAGCGCGACCGGTGAGCCCGAGGAGCCGTATGCGGTGGAGTAGTTCTTCGGAGACGTCGTGCAGACGGAGTCGTGTGGGGGCATGGCGGGCGAGCCAGGATGCGAGCTCGACGCACTGGGCATCTGCGTCGTCGTTCATTGAGGTCCATGGGAGTTGGCCGGCCAGGAGATCGTATTCCCAGTGGGCTGCCGCTGCGGCCAGGTGCTGGTCGGCAACGCGGTGATCGAGCGTCTCCCAATAGTGGAGCCAGGGGCGAAGAGCATCGGATGCCTCGGCGCACAACGCGAGAGCCTCGTGAACAGGGACAACAGGGGACGGTTCGTTCAGAGCATTTTCCCACCAGGCGTGCAAGAACTCCCGCACCACGGTGCTCTGATGTGCGGGCCATTGCTGCCAGAGGCCGCGCGAGAAAGAGTGCCCGACCTCGTGCATGCCCGCTGAGCGCTGCACGTGGCCACCGACCAGAGCACGGGCGAGCTGCGGGAGCACACGGCGCAGCACGGCTCCGTGGTCGTTCCAGTCCGGGGCGCTCCAGGTGCGACGTAGGAGGTCCAGATCGAGCTCTACATCCGGGGTCTTCAACAACTCCAGCTCTTCTTCGCTCCCCCAGTGGCATGCGCACTGTGTCTCGTCCTTGACGGCGGTCATCCCGCGAAAAGTGACGGCCAGGCCGCCCAGGGCTCGGTCGAGTTGGCGTTGAACAGGAGCATGGTCGGAGTGCACGGTCGTTGTCACAGCCTCAGAGGACTCCGGCGGAATCACCACCCGAAGATCACAACGGTACCGGCCCTGGCCACCCACGTCTCCGGAAGCTGCTTCTCCGGCAGAGTCCGACCACCTCCCGAACTCTCACCCATGCAGCCGCGAGCACCCTCCGGGAGGCGCCCGATTGAGACATCTCAAGATGTCTGGAGAACCGTCGAACTTGGGCTCATAGGCCAGCCCCGCGTCCACGGGGAGGGCGTCCACCGCCTGAGCCAGGGCCAGCTTGAAAGACACGTCCATGCCCTCAGCCTGCGCCGGAAGAGGCCGGGCCGCCCGGGGGACTGCTCCATCACGAACCTCTCCGCCCTGCGTGGTGGCAGGTGCCCGGCGGCAGCATCGGCTTCGGGATGGGCACCGCGGCTTCGGGATGGGCACCGCCGCGCACCGCTCAGGTTTGCAGCCGGGGGCTCCGGTACCCGGGCCCCGTCCGCACTCGCATCGTTCGCCGGTACGTGGAGGAAAGGGCGCGGGCACCGCTGGGGTTGACCCCGCAGGAGGACCGCATGATCACCAGAGGTGGCCAACCATCACAGACAACGCACTAGCGCTGCTGCACCGGGGCCTGTGCGGCTTGGGCGAAGTGCATGACCAGGCCCTTCGCACCTGCGGCGACCTCGTCGATGAGCGTGTACCCGCGGGGGTCCTGAGGGTGGCTGCGGACCCAGACCATGGCATGGCTGATGATCTGGTTGATATCGCTGGGGCGCAGGAACATCGCTTCGCCGGTATCGAGCGGTTCGGGAGCCCGGTGCTGCCACAGCCGGTAGTACCGGCCCTCTTTCTCGTTGAAGCCCAGATGCCGGTCGCCGTGCGGATTGATCAGGTGGAGGGTGAAAGGAAGATCGTTCGGCCCGGGCTGCCAGGGCTGCTCCGGCAGGTTCAACTCGTCCTCCGTCGTTGATTGTTGGGGTGCCGAGTGTGTCAGGCGCGGAACGCCGGCGAGCAGCCGAGAGTCCTGCCGCGGCCGAGCTGGCGGCCACGGGGCGGCTCTGTCGTACCGGCTGCCGTGCGGGCCCGCGGGTGGCCGGGGTCAGCGCGCGAGGGTGACCTTGATGGGTGTGTTGGGGCAGGTCACGGCGATCTGGGCGAGCGCGTTGGCCTCGGCGGGGTCGATGCTCAATTGCCAGCGGATCTTGACCGCGGTCCACTCGGTGACGTACGCGCAGTGGTCGCCCGCGAAGGGCGGCATCCAGGTGGCGGGGTCCTGGTCACTCTTGCTGCGGTTGGTTGCCGCGGAGACCGCCAGGAGGCTGCGGGAATCTCCGAGGTCGTTGGCGTAGGCCTCGCGTTCCGCCGACGTCCAGGCGGAGGCCCCGCTGTCCCAGGATTCAGCGAGGGGCACCCGGTGGTCGATGTCGATCTTGGAAGGTCCATCGAGGTAGCTGTTGTCGTAGGCCGAATACCACTGACCTCCGCTGATCTTGCACGTCGTGTCCTTCTGCGGGGCCAGGACCGCCTCCTCCAGAAGCACTTCGGCGCGAGTCGAGCAGCCGTCGTGATTCGCGTCGACCCAGTGCTTGTACTTGGTCCGCTCGTAGCCGGTGCGTGATTCCTCCGCCACCGGCATCTCTGCCAGGGCCTTCTCCAGCGGCATCACGAGAGTGTCCCCGCGCTCGCCCCAGGGCCCGGAGCCGGCGGGCGCCGCCTGCGCGGCGGCCGCCGGTGCGAGCAGCCCGGTCAGGAGGGCGGCTGCCGTGGTCATGGTCATCAGGGTGCTGCGTACGCGCATCGTTCCTGCCGTCTGCTTGAAGATCAAAAACTCTGTTGTGGTCTTCGTAGCGGAGCGCGGGGCGGCAAGTCGCCCGGTTCGGGGCGTGGTTCACCCCGGAGAGCGGAAACAGTGATGAACACACCGCCGTTTTCCCGGCCGGGCGCTGAGAGGCGGGGTTCACCACGGAGAGTGGACTGCGGGCGTCTTCACCCGTTCTGGCCCTGCCGGATGGTGGTGTGCGGGACCGTCGTAGAGCGCCCCGTGCTGCGTGTGGGGCAGGTTCTCGCCGATGGGTGTGAGTGAGGGGAGTGTGGGGTGCAGGAGACGTGGCAGACGGACGAGTTCGGCCGGTCGCACGAGGGGAGGGTGGGGGTCCTGCTGGTGGACGGGAGCGTGCCGAAGGAAGTCTATTTCGACGGCGCGTCCAGCTACGGCACGACGTCCACCTGGTGGGGCTTCTACGACGGTGGGGAGTTCCATGGCCCGCGGGCAGCCTCGCTGCGGGCGGTGTGCACCTGCGGCTGGGAAGGCGAGACGCACCTCCTGGACTGGGAAGCGTTCGGGCAGGAGCCGTTGCGCGAGGCCGGGTACGCGGTTGCCGGCCAGTGCTCCGACGACTGGGAGGAGCACGTCGAGCAGGTGGAGAAGGCCACGGTCGGTGTGCCGAAGGAGCTGACCGGCCTGCTGGAACAGGTCCGCCGCAGGTGCGCGGACCCTGCGGCCGAGTCCCCGGTCGCGGTCCTCAAAGTGGCGCGCCAGCTGGAGGTCCTCGCCGGGGACATCGGATACGAGGCTGCCCACGAGGCCCAGGTGAGGCCGTTGGAGGAGGTGGCTGCCGGGCTGGGGATCGATCCGGAGGCGGCCCGGCGGCTGCTGGCCCGCTTCGGCCGGTGGAACCTGTACGGCTGAGGCCGGGCACCGCACACCCTCCAGTGCCGTCCCTCAGCGGTCGGGTCGCCCGGGGCTGGTATGGGTGCCGGGTCAGTCCTCTGCGGGGAGGCGCTCGCTGAGCTGCTGGGCGAACCAGCGGGCTTCCTCGGCGAGTTCGTCGCCCTCACCGGCGACGAGCTGGAGCAGGCGCAGGAGGTCGTGGCCCTCGGCGAGGGTCAGCAGGTCCAGCCGGGGACCAGCGTCCTGGGAGGGGATGCTGTGTGCGGGCAGGGCCGCGTGAGAAATCGTCATGATCTCTACCATGCTGGAGCCCGCCCGGGGAGATGCGGCGACAGGCCGCGCAGTGCCATCCCGCGCGGAACCGGCAGCAGCCGGCCGACGGGAATTCAGAACAGTGTTCTGGTCCGTCAGGCGTGCGGTCGGCCCGCTACGGTGTGACGCGACGGACCCCCCGCCACTACGACTGGCAGGGGGTCCGTTGTAGAGAGTGCAGGTCAGACGGTGTGCGCCGCTGCGAACGCGGCGAACGCCGTCCAGGCCGCCGCTTTCACATCGAACGTGGGCGAGGCGTTGCCGAGCTTGCTGTCACGGACATGGACGTCGGTGCAGTCGCACGCCGCGACCTCGATGCAGTCGCCGCCTTCGTTGCCGCTGTAACTCGACTTGAGCCAGGCCGAGTTCGGGGGGTGATTGGTCATAGTTCTCCAGCCAGTTTCTCGATGAACGCAAGCGACTCCTTCGCAGGGAGCGCCTGCGATCGGATCATTGCATACCGCTGTTCCAGTGCGTCCAGCTCCTTTGGTGCGACGTAGAAGGTGGAGCCGCCGCCCTGGTATTCGACGTAGGCGGCGGACTGCCCCTCTTCGGTCGTCAGGAGCGTCAGGGGGCCGTCGAGGCCGACGTGGGTGTCCACGTCGGTCGGCATGACGTGCAGGGACACGGTGCGCAGCCCGGCGCACGCGGCCAGGTGTTCCAGCTGCTGGCGGTGGACCATCGGTCCGCCGATGGGCCGCCGCAGGATGTGCTCCTCGATCACGAAGCACAGCGTCGCCGACGGTTTCCGGGTGAGCAGCTTCTGACGGTCGATGCGGCCACGGATGCGTTCCTCAATGGCGTCGTCTTCAAGGAGCGGAATGCGCGCGCTGAGGACCGTGTTGGCATGAGCCTCGGTCTGAAGAAGACCGTTGATCGAGTGTGCGTCGTACTTGTAGAGCCGCTGTACGCGTTCCTCGGCGTCGGCGTACTCCTGGAAGAAGACGGGATGGCCGGGCTTGGCCAGCTCCTCCAGCTGTGCCACGAGGATGCCCTCGGCTTCCAGGGCGTCATCGATGTCCTGGACGTATTCCGGTGTCGGGCGTTCGTTGCCCGCCTCGACCTTCTGGACCTTCGATAGTGAGTAGTCGTGCGCGGTGAGCGCGGCCAGCTGCGGCTGGGTCAGGCCGCGCAGGTTCCGCAGGCTCTTCTGCTGGATTCCGAACAGCTTCCACGCCAGCGGCTTTCCGGTCTTGGTGCCGCTCTGATCTGCCATAGTGCCTTCTCTCAGTGGCCCCTCAGTGGCCCCTCAGCGTTCCCTCACCGGGGTCCCATGACTCTCCACCCGGGCCGCAGTGAATTCCTCCACGACCCGCATCATCGAGAATGAGGGCCGACTGGAGTACCGACGGTAGTCGCCTGGTGACAGTGTTTTACCCATGACCAGCGAATCAGCCACCCCCGAACTCGGTGGGGAACCGGCCGAGTTGGACGGCCCGCACGAGGTGCTGTTCCTCCCGGACTGGGTCCCGGACACCGGGCACTCCCTCGCGAAGGTCGGGGTGTACTTCGGAGTGATCCGTATCCCCGGTGAGCGGGGACTTGAGGTTGCCGAACTCCTCGACACCCAGACCACCCGCCGCCCCGGCGCGATCATCCACCGCACCCGGGGAGAGCAGGTTGTCCACTTCCTCACCGAGCCGGGTGCGGGGGAGGGGCTGCGCTGGCCGCCCGGGGTTTCCCGCCTCGGCGTGAGCCGCGACGACTACGTGAGCGTGCCCGCCCTGACCGGCGACACCGACCCCGTCGCATGGTGGTCTCCGCCCCGTCACCAGAGCGTGTTCGTTGACCCGACGATCCTGCACGCGGTCGTCTGCCAGCTCACCCACTGGCCCACCGCTGCTAAGGCGGTTGCTACGTGAGTGCCCCCGACACCCGGGTGGGCCTGGATGCCGTCCGTGACCGGTGTGCGCGGATCCTGTCGGCGCGCACCCTTCCCGAGCGTGACGAGATTGCGCAGGCGGTCCGGGAGATGGAGCGGGACTTCGACGCCCTGGTCGCCGAGATCACCGTCGCTACTCTGGCCCAGCTCCAGGGCCGGTACACCGATACGGTCCGGGCTGGGCGCCTCCTGATCGAGGAGATCCGCGCCGAGGCCGAGGACTACCCCCGCGAAGACGAACTCGGCTGGTCCATTGGCGCCCGCGACCGCGAACGCCTGCGCAACACCTACGTCCACGCCCGCGCGTTGGCCGCCCAGGTCACCATCCTGGCCGAGATCCAGCGCACCCAGCGCAGGCTCGGCCGGTGAACACCCCGAGCACCCCCGTGATGATCGTCCTCGTGCTCGGCATGGGCATCTGCCTGACCGCCGTGCTCCTGGCCCGACACGACGATACGGGCCCGGCCGAGACCCCGCCGCGCCCCTTCGACCACCCCGACGAGGAGAGATGACCACCACCGCACCGCCCGCTATCGACACCGACGCCCTGACCGTCGCCCTCAACCGGGCCACCGCATTCCAGAGCAAGGACGAGCCGGACCCGGCCACCACCGAAGCCCTCCTCGACGAACTGCGTGCCGGGTACACGGCGCTGCTGAAGACGGTCAACACCGCAGCCGCGCCCGTGGTGCGCCGTCGCCGCCTCCAGCTCGCGGTGGACCACCTCGCCCACCTCACCCGGCGCGGCTACCAGCAGGCCGACCCGTACGCCGGCCGCTACTACGCCCGCAGCTACGCCACCCACCTGCGCCACCTGCTCTACGCCTACACCCACGACCACCCCACCACCCCCTGAACCGCTTCCCGCCCGGTGACTCGACCCGCCGGGCGGGGAGCTGCCAGACCCCCTCGCACGGTGCGCCGCCGCGACTGGTGCGAGGGGACGAAGGGGCGCCCCATGCAGCGAACGGCCCCGCTCCAGGCTGTTCGTGTCCCGGCCAGGGGCGCCCCGCTTGATCTCCCGTACCGGAGCGATGTGAACCGAAAGGGCGCCGGTACGGGGCTGGCGTCTCCGCCCGGTGAGGGCGGAGACGGGCCGGCTGCCGATACATGCGGGGGAGTTGGCTCCTTCCCCGGGGCGGTCGGAGCACTACGGGGCCGCCCGTCCGTGTCCTGCCCCGGGTGTGGGGCGGGTGGCCCTGTACCTGCCAGCACCTGCGCACCACCTCCCATCGCAGGGGGTGGTGCGCAGGACCGCATCACCCCCTGAACTGCTTCCCGCTCGGTGACTCGACCCGCCGGGCGGGGAGCTGCCAGACCCCCGCACCGTGCACCACGGAAAGCCGCGAGCGGTGCGGGGCAGGGGCGTCTCTTGCCGCTGACGGCCCGTGCCGTCCCTTGCGGCGGGGGCGCCCCGCAGTACCGAGACGGGGGTGCACGGGGTACGGGACTGGACATCCCGGCCTTGGGGCATCCCACACCGGGCGGGGGAGGGGCAATCCCTCCGCCCGGACCCTGCCAGGAGCCACCGTCCCGGCAGGGTGGATGCCCCCGCGCACGGCCCGCCTAGCAGCGCCGTGCGCGGGGGCGTCCGTCATCACATCCCCGGCAGCCGGAATCCGGTCTTTGACTCAAGTGCGGGGTTCCCTTGCAGCGGCCCGTGTTGGGGAACCCCAGCACTTCGGTCTGGCACCACACCAACTCTGGCACCACACTCACCAGGAGAGCGGCATGAGCACCAGTCAGCAGGAGAGCAGCCAGCAGTCCGGCGAGCCGGAACAGTCCGAGACGACGGTGGAATGGACCGTTGAGGAGTTCGGGCCCGGCATCCTGGAGGAGCACCTCTAGCCCCCGGCGTGGCGTCTTCCGGCGGGGCCCCGGGCAGTTCCGGGGCCCCGCCCCTTTCTGTGTTCCCGGTCCAGCAGGGCGCCCGGCGTCCGGAGCGAGCTGGCGGCTGGTGATCAGCCGTGAGCACGGTGGGCCGCTCTCTGCTTGCGTCGCGGATCCTGTCGGCCCTGCCGCAGGGATTGTGGCTGTGGTCTGCGGGTCTCTTCCATTCCAGGGGCCGGTGAGTCCCCTGGGAGGCTACCCCTGCCCCGTCGCGCGTCATGGCAACAGTGTTGCCGGGCCCCGGGGTTCCGCCGCTTGCACGGCTTGCCCCCGCCTCCCGCATAGTCGCCCCATCACCTCGCAGATCCCGCCCCGTCCGTAGATCCGGACGGGGCGCTGCTGTCCGCTGCCCACCCCCACCACACCAGGGCGGGGGAGCGGTCCGCACTCCGCCCCTTGCCCACCCTGGGCCGGGCGCCACCCCGACGGGCATCGAGCCCGCCTGCCGAGAAGAAGGAAGATCCGTGTCCCACATCGAGCTCCAGCAGTCCCAGCCCCAGCAGTCCCCGGCGCCGTCCCTCACGCACTTGGTCCTCGGGGTGCTCCTGGCCCTGGTCGGCCTCGGCCTCTGCGGCAGCCTGGTCTACGTGTCGGTGAGCCACCCGCGGCTCACCGACTCCCTGAGCCTGGGAGTGTCGTCCCTGTTCGGTCTGGCCGCCGTCATCGGCGTGCTGGTCCTCCTCGCCGACCGCAAGCGCCAGTGACCCCTGCCACCGGGTTCGACTGCCCGTGACCCGGCACCGGTTGACCGTGGCGCCTCGGGGACACCACGGCCAACCGGGCAGGGGGCTGGCCGGGCCAGCCCCCTGCCGGGGCACCCACCCGACACCGGATCGTTGAGCAGACCATGACGACAACCCCGCCTTCCGCCGGCCCCGTGCCCGTCCTCGCCGATGCGGCCGCCGATGCCGCATGCGCTCTCGCGGACGCGGTCACCGGCGGCTGGCCCACGAGCCGAGCCGGGGTGCTCGATGCCCTCGACGGCCTCGACGCCCTCCTCGCGGCGCTCGCCCACCTCGATGCCGACACCGCCCGCCTCCTGACCCCGGCCGTCCTGGCCGCCGCCCGCCTGCGCCACCACCTCGACGCCAGCCAGGACCACGACCAGGAGGCGGTCGCGCCCGACGTTCGGGCATCAGCGCCCACCGTCCCGGGGCCGCGGACCGGTCCGGCACGGTCCGGTACCCGGCCCCGGCGGCGCGGACTCGGCCCCGGCTACCAAGGACTCCCGCGCTGACCCCAGACCCCCGGACCAGCTGACCTCCGGCGACACCTCCCCGCGCCCCGGGCCGCGCCGCGTTCACCCTCAGAGGTGCATGACGCCCTCGTGTACGCGGGCGGGTATCTGACCGAGAAAGACCAACTTGCCCTGAAAGCAATGGTATTGACATATCTTGTGATGGTGTGTCAGTGTCCCCGCTTGTCAGGCCGGACCGATCGAGCGCCCGGCCCGCTTACGAGGGGACATCTGCCATGGAGACCGTGAATCTGGCCCAGATCGCGCAGTGCGCAGGAGTTGACCGCGCTGCCGTCGTGAACTGGCGCCACCGCCACCCCGACTTCCCCGCAGGTGTGGCAGGGACCGGGGGAAGCCCGCTCTTCCTGGCCGGTGCGGTCGAGGCCTGGCTGACCGCCCACGGCAAGCACCCGGACGGCTTCACCACACCGGCCTGCCGGTGCGGCACGCCCCCGGACACGGTGCCCGCGCTCTCCCCGCTGGCGGCGGCAGACCAGGCGAAGCGCGCCCGGGACTGGGAGGGCGAGATCGGCGCGCTCACCCAGGGACACCAGAAGCTGACGACCGCACGGTGGGCGCCGACCAGGCAGGGAGATCGGCTGACCGTCACGTTCGAGGCGCAGGGCGACAGCCCGGCATTCACCGAGACGTACGAAGTCGTCTCCAGCGGTGACGCCAACTGGCCGGAGCAGAACGAGCTGCGCCTGGTCGAGCACACCGCACCCAGCGACGACCTGGCGGGATGGTTCGCCGGGTCACCGGAATTCTCGGACGGCGACGCGATCGAGACGGCGTGGATGGAAGCCGGCCCCGACCGCCTCACCCTGACCCGCGCAGGCGTCGTCCTCCACGAGGGATCCCACATCCTCCCCGCTCCCGCCGAAGCTGAAGCAGAAGCAGGTGGCACCGGCGGCTTCTTCCGGGAGGGGTACATCTTCAGCAACCAGGACGGTTACACCGCCCCCGAGGACTCGTGGAAGTTCGACTGCCGCCACGTCACCACGACGCCCACTGGTGAGCGGATCGCGTTCGGATTCGTCCGCGTCGGCGCCGACAGCAAGTGGGCACCCACTGGCCTCGGCCGCGCCGACTGGGACCGCGCCCCGTGGACCTGGGCCACGTCCGACGCGTGACAACCCGGGGCCGTATTGCCTCAGGTGAGCGGGCATGTGTACGGCGAAGGGGGCACCTGATCGCAGGTGCCCCCTTCGCTGTCTCGGGTGCGAGCTGGCTGTCAGGCGGGTGGTTCATGTGGCCGTTTTCGCAGACCGTGGGCACTGAAGCGGCCTTTTTGGGGAGCGGGTTTCAGTGTCCGGGGCGGTCGGGCAGGAGATCGAGGAGGTCGGCGTCGTGGTGGTGGAGGTCAAGGGCCGTCCAGTACAGGGTGACCAGGCGGGCCAGCATGATCCGTTCCGTTCGTGTCAGGGCGTTGGCTGCCCGGTCGTAAGCCAGCAGGGCGCGCACGTCCAGGAGTTCGGCGGGGCCGCCGGGGGTGGGCGTGGTGAGCGCGTTGGCTACGGGCGTCAGTTCGTCGGCGCCGTCGGTGAGTTCCCGGTGCAGCCAGGTCCTGGCGTGGTGGTATGCCCGGGTGGTGCTGTCGTGGAAGGGAGGGAGGCGGAGGGCGGAGGCGGGTGCGTCGGTGAGGCTCTGTGCCCATCCCTGGGCCAGGTGGGGCCAGTAGCTGTCGGGGACGGGGAGTTCGTCAGTGAGGGCCAGGGCGACGCCGTCGGGCACCGTTTCCCAGAGGGGGTGGGTGTGCAGGTTCCGCATGGTCTTGCGGAGGAGCTGCCGGATTTCTGCGGGCAGGGTAAGGCGGCGGCCGACCGCCGACGGGGTGAAAGCGCCGGGTGCCGGGCGGCCGGGGTGGGGCTGGATCTTCCGCCATCCCGCCCATTGGATCCATCCGTCATCGGTCGCGATGCTCTGGAGGGGAGGGTTGCGGGGCGGCTGCGGGGTGGGGGTGGGGCGGAGGGTGTGCAGGGCCAGGTAGTGGCCGGTGTGGGCGGCGAGCCGGGCGAGTTCCGCTGCGGTCGGGCCCAGGGGGCCGGTGCCCCACAGGTCCAGGTCCAGGAAGGGCACGGTGCTGTCGGTGGGCGGCATGGGGATCTCCCGGTGAAGGCGTTGGGGGGCCACTCTGAGGGGTGGCATCCCCGCAGCGGCGGGGAGCAGATGGCCGCCGGTGGAGCGGCCGTTTTCAGCGTAGTGAGCCGGGCGTGCGTGCGTGCGAGCTTCAGGCGAGGTCACTGCGGTGCCCCGGGCCGGGGCGCTTTGCGGCATGGGCCTGGACCTCGGCGGTGGAGTAGCGGGCGGCCCGGGGGCCGCCCGGCCCCTCCGAGGCGATGCCCCATCGCTGCATCTGCTTGCTGACGGACCCGGGGGCAATGCCCAGGTAGTCGGCGACCTCGTCGCGGGACATGGTGGTGGACGGGGCGGGGACGCCGTGGTCGCCGAGCAGCTCGGCGAGGCGGGTGTGCGCCCCCCGTTCAGCGGCGGCGGCGGCGACGGCCGCGGTGCGGGCGGCCCGCGCACGGGTCACCGCCTGCTCGTACGTCAGGCGCTGATCGGCCACGGCGGCGGACCAGGCATCCAGCAGGGGCTCGACCGTCGCCCACAGCCGGGGCCACGACGACACCTGATCGGGGGTCAGCTCCGTGACGGGCAGGAGGCCCGCGACGCTGACGCGGTAGGTGGCGAGCAGCTGCGGCAGGGCGAAGTTCACCCGCGAGACGCCGACGGACTCCAGCGTGACGCCGCCGCGCCGCCAGACGGCCGGGGAACCGGCGGGGGCCTCGGCCCAGGCCTGGGACAGCTCGGTTTGGAACCGGTCGCGGCGAGCGGGCTCCTCGGGCATCTCGGGCAGCTCGTGCGCGCCGACCAGGGCCCAGAACTCCTCTGCGGGAACGTCGTCCACCGTGGTCGCGCCCGCGCCGCGAAGGACGTCCGTCAGCGCGTCGATGTCGTACACGCCAGGCGTGCCCTCCAGTGCCCGCTGAATGCTCGCATGCAGATCAGACATGGTCCGGCTCCTTGCGTCGGTGAGGGGGCTGCTGTCCCGTCACCAACCTTGCCCTACCTAGGTCAAGGTTGTAAAGGGGGGCACCGCACCGCCTTGCATCAGCTGATTCTGTCGAGCCCGCTCGTACCAGTCGGCCTGGTCAACGCACTCGCCCACCTCGATGCCGATACCGCCCGCCTCCTGGCCCCGGCCCTCCTGGCCGCCGCCCGCCTACGCCACCACCTCGACGCCGGCCAGGACCACGTCCAGGAAGCGGCCCTGCCCGCCGCCCGGGAGGCGGTGCCGGTCGTGCAGGAAGGGAAAGATCCCCGCGGTCCGGTACGGCGGACGCTGGTACATCACCACCTGAGCCGATCCCTCCACCAGGACGCACCGGATCGCTAGAGTGGGAGCGTGCTCTTCGCGCGAGCGGAGGTGGACCGGTGAACCCCAACCACGGGTCGCACGCACCTTGTTTCCCCGCCGACGCGGGGGTGGGCCCGGGATTCCTCCCGGGCACGGTGACCGGGCCCCGGTGCCCTTGCCACAGCGGAACTGGGCCAGCGCCACGTGCTGACGACAGCGCCCTCTGGTCCCCACACCTGTGAGGCTTCTCCGCCGACGCGCAGGTGTGGAAACCCGAAGGCGTGCGGCATCCCGTTGGCCGGCGGCCGGGCACCGCTTCCCCCACGCCGTCGATCTCTGGAGACGCACCCGTGCGCGACGCAGCAACCCGCCTTTCACCCTTCCGGCCGCCTGTCGACCTGTCCGACCTGCCGAACTTCACACATGCACCCGGCCGCCCCCGGTACTCGGTCTTCGTCGGCCGTGTCTCCACCAAGGACAACCAGAACCCCGCCACCTCCATCCCCCGGCAAGTCCTGTACGCCTCGGCATGCCTGGAGGAAGGCGAGGAGTTCGCCGCCTACTTCTGGGACGTGGAATCCGGGATGCTCCCTCCGGAACTGCGCGGACTCGGTCCCCAGAAGATGTACGACACGCTCGACGTGCCGGTCCCGCGTACCGGCGGCCTCCAGGACCTCGTGGAACGGTCCGAGCAACTGGGCGTCACCCACGTTCTTGCCGAGCGCTCCGACCGGCTCGCGCGGGCCATGCTCACCAGCCTGACGGTGGAACACGAACTGGAACGTCTCGGCGTCCAGGTCGTGTACGCCAACGAGCCCACGGGCGGGACCGAGTCCGGCAGGCTGCGCACCCGGCGCTACGGCCAGGTCGAGGCGGAGATCTACCGCACGACCCTCATGGAGATGTCCATGGGCGGGCAGGTCCAGCACGCCATCAACGGGTGGAACCACGGCTACCCCCCCTACCCCTACGTCGCGGTGCTCGACGAGTCCGCGCCACGGCAGGAAGGCGGACGCTTCGGCCCGGCACGCCCCAAGAAGAAGCTGGCTTCCCACCCGGACCCGCGCCGGTTCGACGCCGCCAGGGAAATGCACCGCCTGCGCCGTGAGGAGCACCTCAAGACGCCCGCCATCGTGGCGGCCCTGGCCGCAGCACCCGACCGGTACCCGGCCGCCGGGCGGTGGACCCTCAACCTCGTGAACGGGCTGCTCGCCAACCCGAAGCTGACCGGCCACCAGGTCTACAACCGCAGAGCCACCCGCACCGGCCGGGCCGGTAAGTCCCGGCTGAACCCGCTCTCGGAGTGGATCTGGTCGCCGCGGATCACCCACGAACCCGTCATCACCGTCGACGAGTGGAAGGCCGCACAGCAGGCCGCGGCGGGACTCAGGGCCGGAGCGGCGCAGTACGTCTCTCTCCGGCGCCTCCGGGCCGCGGTGGGCCGACTGGGGCTCACGGTCACCCCGGTCCGCAGCAGCAGCACCCACACGGTCTACCTGATCGGAGAGCAGCAAGTCGTCTTGCCGCATCCCGTTCCCGACGCGCTGATCCAACAGCTCGTCGACGCCACCCGGGCGGCACTGTGAAGAAGACCAAGGCCATCGAGTGCCGGGCCACCCGGCACGCCGACACGTGGGTGGCCAGCATCCCCCACCACGGGGTCTACGGCCACGGCCGTACGCTGCGGGCGCTGCACAGCAACCTCCTCCAGGGCCTTCAACTCGTCGGCGTTACCACCGAGATCACGCTCGTCCCCGTCAGCCCGGAGCTGGAACGACTGCGGCGCGCCGAAGCCGCTTACGAAGCGGCCCTGTCGGACGCGGTGACCGCACTGGCCGCCCACGGCGGCACACCCCGCGACATCGCTGACGCAACGGGCGTGACGACCACCCGGGTCGCAGCTCTCCGCATCAAGCGGAAAGCCCGGCGGCCGCGGAAGCAGAACGCGGCTCCAGGCGACGGCGGACTGCCACACCAACGACACGGGGAGGGCGCCGACGGCCGCGCGCTTCCAGCGTCCCGCGAAGATCACGAATGTGTTGAGATGTGCGCAGCGGAGCCCGGCACCCCAAGTCCCGCTCCTCGGGCAGGAGTTCCTCTGGGGGATCGGAAACCGTGATGGCCGCACCACCGCCCTGAACACCGCATCCGGCCTGAAGGGCCGGTTCCGTTGTCAGTGGTGGGGCCGATGATCCCCCGATGACTGAAACGATCATCCGGGCCTACCGGTACGCCCTCGACCCGACACCCGCCCAGACCGAGATCCTCCACCGCTACGCCACCGCCTCGCGCTGCGGGTTCAACTTCGCCCTCGGCATGAAGGTCGCCGCCTACGAACGCTGGCGGGCGGACCGCAACCACCTCATGGCCCAGGGCATGAACAAGGCCCAGGCCACCAAGAAGGCCCCGAAAGTGGCCATGCCCAACCGCAACCAGACCCAGGCCGACTGGCGGGCCACCCGCGGCCAGCCCTTCACCGGCCCCCTCCTCCCCGGCCAGGAACGCCCGATGCCCTTCGCCTGGTGGGAGGGCGTCAACAACCGCGCCTACTACACCGCCTTCGAAGACGCCGACACCGCGTGGAAGAACTGGCTCGACTCCCTCGCCGGACGCCGCCCCCCGATGGGCTTCCCCCGCTTCAAGCGCCGCGGCCGCACCCGCGAGTCCTTCCGCATCGTGCACTCCCTGGCCAAACCCGACATCCGCTTCGAGGGGCCCCGGCGCCTGCGGATACCCGGCGGCGGCGGACAGCCCGCCTTCACCGTCCGCCTCCACCAATCCCCCCGCGACCTCACTCGCCTGATCACCACCGGCCAGGCCGTCATCACCAGCATGACCGTCGCCCGCGACGGCCACCGCTGGCACGCCTCCGTCCTCGCCCGCATCGAGGAGGAACTCCCCACCCGCCCCACCCGACGCCAGCAGGCCGCCGGACGCGTCGGTGTGGACCTCGGCGTGAAGAGCGCCCTGGTCCTCTCCGACCCCCTCACCCTCCACGCCCGCCAGGCACCCACTCTCACCCTCGACAACCCCCGCCTGCTGGCCAACACCGCCCGCAAACTCGCCCGCGCCCAACGCACCATGGCCCGCCGCTTCGTCAAGGGAGCACCCCAGCAGTCCCAGGGCTACCAGGAAGCCCGATCCAAGGTCGCCAAACTCCACGCCCAACTCGCCGCCCGCCGCGCCACCACCCAGCACCTCATCACCAAACGCCTCGTCCAGAGCTACGCGGAGATAGCACTGGAGACCCTCAACACCAAAGGCATGACCCGCTCCGCGAAAGGCACCGCCGACAAGCCCGGCCGCAACGTCCGCCAGAAAGCCGGCCTCAACAAGGCGATCCTCGACATCGGCTTCGCCGAGATCCACCGGCAGATCGAGTACAAGGCCCGCTGGCACGCCGTCACCCTGGCCCACGTCCCGACGTTCTTCCCCTCCTCCAAGAGCTGCCACCAGTGCGGGTGGATCCACACCGGGCAGACCCTGAAGGACCGGGAGTTCCACTGCGAGGCCTGCGGTATGATCATGGACCGGGACGCCAACGCGGCCCACAACATCAAGAAACACGCACAACCCGACCAGCCCCAGAGGCCGGTCCAGTCCCCTGGAGCAGGGGCTGCAACGCCCGTGGACTGCATGTAAGACCCCGCACCGGCAACGGTGTTGGGCAGGCAGGACGAAGCGGGAAGACCCGGCAACGGGTCACCCTGGGAGAGCAATCCCCCAGCCGTCCCCCTATTTCCATAGCGCGTACACATGCGAGCAATGCCCGAATTCTCGAAAGTAGTCGAGAACGCTGCATTCCGTCGAAAGCCTTGCACGTCGCCGAGGGTGCACCCCGTACGCGCGGGGACGGTCCCGCAGCCTGCCCCGCCCACCCCGCCTGCGCGAAGTGCACCCCGTACGCGCGGGGGCGGTCCCTCGATGCTCTTCAGTGAGGACGACCTACATCGGTGCCCCCCGTACGCGCGGGGACGGACCCTTCAAGCGACACGAGGCCGCACCGCCCAAGGGGTGCACCCCGTACGCGCAGGGACGGACCCAATTGTTTCCAAGTCGTTCGATTTTCCGCCGGGTGCACCCCGTACGCGCTGGGACGGTCTCACGGTGGAGTGGAGTTGTTGCTGTTCGCCTGGTGCACCCCGTACGCGCTGGGACGGTCCGGCGGAGCAGTGCACGCTCGGCGGCATGCTGCTGTGAAGCCGTGCGCGCGGGCGCGGTCCCGCGAGCCACTTCCCCGTGCCCGACCCGGAGCAGTGCACCTGGTCTGGCGTTGTCGGCGTATGCCGACGCCCCGGTGTGTCAGTTGTTCACGGCGGCGGCGATGCGCTGGCGGAGTTCGCCGCCGGCCTGTCCGTCGGCGAAGGGCAGGGCCTCCTCGTGGAGTTCGACCAGGCGGTCGGCGACGCGCTGGGAGGCGATCGTGCCGAACAGGGCGAGGGCCCGTTCGGTCTCCTCAAGGGCGCCGTCGGTTTCTCCGATGGTGAGGTGGGTGCGGGCGAGTCCGAGGTGGTCGAAGGCTTTGCTGCGCACCCGGTGTTCGGGCCGGTGCTCCAGCGCCTATGGATCAGCAGGACGGACTTTTCGGCACTGCGGGTGCGGGCGGTGTCGGTGCTGTTCTTCGCGGCGATCTGGTGGGCGATGCCGAGGGTGGCGGAGAGTTCGGCGGCGTCGAAGAACGCGAGGTGGGCGGGTTCTTCGGTGGCGGTGATGCGGGTGAATGCCTCTTGGGCCTGGTCGGCGGCGCGTTCGCTGTCATCGAGGTTGCCGAGGATGGCGTGGAAGCGGGCTTCGAGGGACGCGAGCACCGAGATGGTGGCCGGGGTCAGGTGGCGGCGGGCCCCGTACTGGGCGAGCGCGATGAGGTCCAGGGCGTCGTCGAAGTGCTCCAGGTGGGACATCTGGCGGGCCATGAATTGCAGCAGGTGCGCCCCGATTCCCCGGTCCTCGCCCTCGGCGGCGGCGTGGAGCGCGGTGACGAACAGGGCCTGGGCGCTGGCGTGGCGGCCCGCGTCGAACGTCATCCACGCGGCGACGGAGCCGAGGTCGGCGACCGCGGAGAACAGCGCTTTTCCGGTGGCGGCGGTGTAGGTGCAGGTGTCGAGGAGGGTGACGGCGTCGTTGAGCTGCCCGATGACCGCTTTGCGGGAGAGCGCGCCGCCGTGCCGGTTGTCGAGGTCGCGGAAGGTGGCGGTCACCGCCCGGATGCCTTCGACCTGCACCACACCGATCCGCTGGCCCGGCGCCTTGAGCGCGGAGGACTTGTCGGCGGTGGAGGTGGTGGCGGGCCAGCGCTGGAGCGGCGTGAGCAGGTCCTCGCCAGTGCGGACGTTGCGGGCGTGGTCGGTGGTGCGGGATGTGGGCAGCATGAATTCGCTCCGGGTGATCTCTGTCAGGGCTCCGATGGTGCAGCTCGCCTCCCACGGCAGATCGCTGCGGTGTGCGCCCGCCACCGTGTGGGGGCCGGGAAGGCCCAGGTCCGGGCAGGTCAGGGGCAGTCCGGCGCGGGCGCTGAGGACGTCGGCGAGGAGGGCGGGCACCGGCGGGCGGGGGATCTCGCCCTTGAGCCACCGCCGCACCCGGGACTCGTCCGGGGCGATCCCGCGCTCGCCGCGCTCGGCGGCAGCCACTGTGACGGCGCGGGCCAGTTCCACGTTCGACATCCCCGTGCGCACTATCCAGTGCGCCAGCAGCCCGTTGGGCCGCCGCTCCCGTGCGGGCCTTCCCATAGGACGCCTCCGTGAGCCGAATCTGTCCAGCGTAGAAGGGACCGACCCGGCGGGGAACGGGGCCGGGTTGTTCGCCGAGGATTCGCCGAGCCCCGCCGGATTGCGCGCCGGGGACTTCGCCGGTCGCCGCCGCCGGTCGCCGAATTCCGGTGACCGGCAGCCGCTGCTGCTCTGGTGGGGCGCGGCCGCCGACCGGCGCCGCGCCCCACCGCAACCGGAGGCCCTCATGCACTCCACCCCACCACGCACGCCCGTACTCCCGCAGCAGGACCGCGCCTCTGCCGTCCTGACCGCGCCGCCGTCCTGGCTGCGCGACGTGCTGACGCTCGCCACCGGCATCGACGAGGACGCCCGGGTAGTGGGCAGCGCTGCCGCCGCCGCACTGCTGACCGGGGAGTTCGGCCCCGCCGTCCCCCCGGCCGGCGGACTGATCGCCGTACAGCAGGACCACGTGGTCCACGTCCAACAGGCCCTGCACCAAGCCGGGCTGGCCCAGTGGCAGGCGGTGGGGGACGGACCGGGAGCACCCGATGCCCCTGCCGTTCCGGGCACCAGGGAAGACTTCGCTCTGATACTCCAGTGGCTGAGTATCGGCCTCGACCACGCCGGTGCGGCCCGGGTGACGGAGCACCGGCCGGGAGCGCTCGACGACGCGCACGTCGGCCGCCTGCGCCCCGTCCCCGGCGCGACACACAGGGCCGTGAACACGGCGACGCACCTCTGGCACGCCCTCTACCCGGCACTTGGCAGCGGCGGCATGCTCCGCACCTCCGAGGAGATCGGCCACGAGCTCCAGGCGATAGCGCCCCAGTCGCGCACCCGCCCCCTCAGCTTCCCCCCGGCCGCCGACACCGCGGTCGCCGCCGTGCTGGCCTGGCACCAGGCCACACCGCACCACCTCCACGAAGTACCCCTCGTCCAGGCCACCGAACTCCCCGACGGCGACCCCTGGCACGCCCCGGACGGCCAGTGGCGGGCGTGGCTGCAATCAGTGGCCTCCCCGGACACCCCCGACAGCAGCGACCCGGCGATCCACGCGATGCTCCATGCGCAGACCAGCGAGCAGAAGCCCACCCACCAGGGATGGCTGACCTACCAGCACGCCCTGACCGCCGCCCTGCTGATGGACACCAGCGCCTGCCCGCCCGCCGACCGCAGGGCGCTACGGGTCGCCGTCCTCCTGCACGACGTCGCAAAGGCCCACAACCACACCGTCATCGGCGTGCACGGCGCCGTCGGCTCGACCCTGTGGCCCCAGCACTGCCCGCTCCACCTCACCGACACCGAAGTACCGCTGGTGTCGTGGCTGATCCGCACCCACGACTACCTCGGCATCGTCGACCGCACCGTCAAAGACCCGCAGGTGCGCGGCGGCATGAGCCTGGAGCGCGTCGAACGCGACCTTTCCGCACTTGGTCGTCCCTGGGAGGAGGCCCTGGTGCTTCATCGGGCGCTGTACGACGCCGACATCGGCTCTGTCCCCGCCCTGCGCCACTTCCTACCGCTCACCCCACTGCTGCTCGACGTCGTCCGCGCCGCCCACACCCCCGCAACCCCCGTGCAGCAGTACGCGAGGAGCCGGCCGACGCCGATCGTCTGCTTCATCGGCCCGCCCGGCGCGGGCAAGAGCACCCAGATCGCCCGGCTGCGGCGCCAGATTCCCGGCTGCGAGGTCCTGGCCACCAAGCTGCTCCTCACCGACCCGGTCCGGGCCCTGCTCACCGCAGACGAACAGGCCCTGCTCGACAGGGAGGCCGACCATCACGCCCGCACACACCGGGAAGGAGTGCTGGCACCGTTCGCCTTCGACCGGGTCACCTTCCAGCTCGCCGCCCGCACAGTGGCGCCGCTGCTTTTGATGGATGGCTGCCCGCGCGGACTGGAGCAGGCCCGCCTCTACGCCAAGGGACCGCAGTACGGGCAGACGCTCTTCGTGGAACTCACCTTCCCCACCGACGTGGCGGGGCAGTCCGTGGCCCGGCAGATCAGCCGGGAGAGGGCTGTACGCGGCACCGTGACCAGCCAGCGCCGCACCCGCATGGACCGCCGCATCGCAACCTTCCTCACCACCACCACCGACGGCCTGGCGTTCCTGCGCGAGGCCGGCGCCCCGGTCGTGACCCTCGACGCCACCCGCGCCGAAGAGGACATCGCAGCCGACCTCCACCAGCACCTTCAGTCCCACTTCGGCCCTACGGCCCCGACCCAGGGAGGCACCCAGTGGATCCCATCCCCCGCACACACCTGAAAGAACTCGGCATCGAGGACGTCCTCAAGCAGTTCACGGCGGACCGCGAGCCGGCCGCCGTCGGCGTCCAGGGGAGCTTCGTGCGGGGCACCTTCGACGTGCACTCCGACGTCGACCTCGTCCTCCTCTACCCCCAGGCCGACCAGGCGCCGGACGTGCAGCCGCACCGCTTTCACGACCTCCAGGAGCGCACCTGGTCGATCTGGCGGCTCAACCTCGACCGGGTCGATCCCGCCCAGTGGTCCGAGGCGCAGCGCTACTGCTACGGCCACGAGACCCTGGCCTACCGCGACCCGTCAGGCAAGCTCGATGCGCTGTGCGGGCAGGCCCGCTTCACCGACCGGCAGGTACACGAACGCGTGGCCTGGTGCGTCGGCAAGATCGTCAACCGGCGCTTCTACCACCTCGACGACCACGGCCCCGCCTTCCACGGGATGGAATCGGGACTGCCCGACATCACCGAGGCCCGGGGCGACTTCGTGAGTGCCCACCAGTGGATCAACGACACCGTCGGACTCCTGGTGAACCTGGTATTCGCCGTCAACGGGCGGCCCACGCCGTCACCCAAGTCCCGCATCAGAATCATGCGCGCCCTGCCCTGGTACCCCCCGGCCCTGGGCACCTCCCTGGAGCGCCTCACCCTCGTCCGCGCGCACACCGGCCAGGACTACCGGCGGCGCAAGCGCCTCCTGCGGCTGATGCTCGGCCTCCTGTGCGACGAAGCACTCCAGCGTGGCCTGCTCGGGGACGACCTCGCCGACCTCTACCACGCAGCCCTCGGCCCCAACACCGACGACACCATCCGCTGATGACGCAGAGCTGTTGGGCGGAAACACCCTGTATCCGGCCAACAGCTTTGACAGGATGCCGATATGGCGATGAAGCAGATGCGTCGGACCACCCTGTGCACCGCGACCCGGACCACCGCCCAGGGGAGGTGGGAGGTGCTGCTGGGCGAGAAGCTGTCCGGGTTCGGAACCGGGCGGACCGTCGTGATCGGCGGACACATCGACCCCGGCGAAGACCCCGAACAAGCCGCCGTACGCGAGCTGGAGGAAGAGTCGGGGCTCCGCCCCTCCAGTGGTGTCCAGCACGTCGCCAACCTGACCTTCACCTTCCCCGAGCAGCGGTGGGACCACAGCACCCCGGTCTTCCTCGCCGCCGAACCCGAGGGCCAGTTGCGGGCGTGCGAGGAGATCCGGCCCTTCTGGTGCCCGGTCGAGGAACTGCCGCTGAACCGCATGTGGGCAGACGTCGCCTACTGGCTTCCGCAGGTCCTGCACGGTATCCGTGTCAAAGCCGCCGTCACCTACACCTCCAGCGACCGCCTCGTGGTCACCGACGCACATCTGGCGCCGCTCACCGACCTCGACGAACCGCTCTCGCTCGGCGCCCCGATCACGGCGACAGCTTGATGGACGCCGAGCAGATGCCCGACGGCGGCTGGGACGAGGACAACCCGCCCCTCGGCGAAGAGGAAGACCTCGCCACCATGGTGCTGGGAGAGGTCACCGAATACCTCAGCCAGGCCGGACTCGCCGACCAGGAGGACCTGGCGGAGATGCAGCCGGACCTGACCCGGCTGGCGAGGTCCATCGCCTCCCAGGCCGGAAGCCATTTCGGGATGTGAGTTCCCTGGAGCCCCGCACGGTACGGGCCGGCGGGACGTTTTGTGTGCACGGGCATGACCGGCCGGGAGGATGAACGATGACCGATATCCATATGAGTGAGGATGTCCGTACCGCCCTGGGGGAGGACGGCGCCGCCAAGGCCGGGGCGGTCACGCTCCACCACGCCATCTGCCTCGGCTGCCAGAAGAAGATCGACCCTGAGGAACCGGTCAACGTCGTCGTCCGCATCGGCGGCCGCATCGCCCACATCCGCTACGCCCACGCCGAATGCCACCCGTCGGCCCTTGTGGAGATTCCCGAGCCCCGTACGCCCGCCGGACCGCAGGCACCGCAGGAGGGGGCGGTGATGCGGATGACCGCCGCTACCGTCGATCACGGCGGCAGCGTGCTGCCGGTCCTCGTCGCGGAGCTTGAAGCCCCGGTGTTCCTCGTCGCCACAGGCGCCCGTGATCTCGTCGACGTCCTGGCCTCCCACGTCCTGGCCCGAGGGTTCTCACCCGTCGGGCGACTCCGGCATGCGCCCGCTCCCGCGCAGCAGTGGCAGGCCGCCTGCACCGCCCCGGATGCCGACGGCGTGGCGCAGCTGACCGTCACCGAGCCCGATGGGGCCGTCTTCTACACGGGCACGATTCTGCCTCCGGACCCGTGGGTGGCCTGGGTCGAGCGGTACGGGTGGGCGGTGCTGTACGTGGGGAAGATCGGGCTGGCCGGGCTGCCCTTGGGCGACCAGCCGGCCCGGACTCGTCTCTTGCGCGAAGCCGCCGCCGAGGGGCGCCTGGTCGGCGCCCGTGTTCCCGTCCGCCACCTCGGTCGAGGTCGGACAGACATCGGGGCGTGAGTCCCTTGGGCCACCAAGAGCAGAGTCAGATGGCTCGGGTCGAGCGGGAATGGCTCACCTCCAGCGAGACCAGGCAGCTCTCTGCATAACAGCACTGCTGACGGCACGCGGCGACGGTGGCCGGGTCAAGCCCGGACTGAGCCCCCCAGGTGCAGACGATCCCGGGGTCGTACTGCGGGCGCGGACGCTTCGCGACCCTCGGCGCGGCCGGTGCCGTCCGGGGACCCGTGCGGGCCGGAGCGGCTGCCCGCCGGGGTGCCTGGGGCCGTTCCTGCGCAGCGCGCGGCGGGGGACCCGTACGGCGGCGCGGCTCCTGATGACGCACCCCACGCGGGCCGGGCGGTTCCTGGTCTGCCTCAACTCGCCTGTAAGAGCCTGTTTAGACACAGGCTCTAAACAGGTCGGGTTGGAGTGAGTGTGGGTGGGGGAGTCCCGGCGGGATCCAGGGTGGTGATGGCCCGCGGTTCGGCAGGGGGCGTCCAGAGGGGGACGGTGCGCACGGTCTGCGGGCGGTCGACGGGAAGTGCGTGCTGTGCGGGGGCGGCGGGTACCGCCACGCACCCCGCTGTGCAGAGGCACAGGAGGGGCAGGGCGAGGGTCAGGAGCGCCGGGAGGTATCGCGGGTGCATGGTGATCACCGTGTCGTGCGCAGCACGGTTGTGGGGGCGGAAGCGGCCCGTGTCGCACGGACGACGTACGTCCGCCCCCAGCGGCCGGGGCAGACCGCTACCCACTGCCGTTCTCACGCGGGTGCGCGCTCCTCCGCGCGGTGATCCCGCACAGCTCCGCCGGGCCCTCGTGAGAGTCAAGGTGTCACCCGCGTTCCCGCTCAGTCCCGTTCAGAGCTGACGGGTGGTCAGGCGCCGGAGCCGTCCGCGGGGTTGCCCGGGGCGGGGTCGGAGGCGTGGCGCAGGTGGGTCATGCTGTCGGGGATGGCCCAGGAGTCGGGCACGACGACGGGAGGCGCACCAGGCGGGCGCCCGTTGGTGTAGCGGGTGGTGGCCCGGCGGTTGCCGGCCCCGAGAGGTTCGCGGGTCCAGGTGGCCGGGTGGGTGGTGTCGGGGGAGAGGATCCAGTGCCCGCCCTCTCCGGCGCACTGGGCGATGTTGTCGAGCAGGCTCCGGGCCGAGCCCGCCGGGTCGTTGGTGCGCACGGCCAGGGGAGTGCGCCGCCCGGTGACGGTGATCTCCACCGTGAGCGAGTCCCGCGAGTGGTCGATGGTCTTGATGGCGTCGGCATTGACCGTGGCGGAAGCCACGCACACCCACACGTCGCGTTTCGGCATGGAACGAGCCTGGCAGGCACAGGCCGGACCCACCCCGCGATTCCGTAATTCACCGCCCTCCACCGGCCTTGACGGTGATCCGGAGAGGCTCTGACTGCTGAGACCCATCAGGGCGAAGAGAAAAGGCGGTTACGGTCAGCTCGTAGTCCCCTGCTGCGCCGTGTGCGCGGCGCTCTCGTCATCGAAGGCGCGCATCATGCAGTCCCGGGCTTCCAGCAGTTTGCGCAGACCGGCAGTGCGCTCGGTTCCCGCGGGCACGTACTTGATGAGGGTGTCGGCTGCGGCCCCCAGGAGCAGGGCCGTCCGGTACCGCGCGGAGTGCTTCTGGGAGACCACGGAGAAGTGGCGGAGCAGCTGCGCGTCGGCTTCGGGGATCTCGGTCACGTGCTCACCGTAGCCCCGCGTGCCGCAGTCCCCGGGCAACAGCCGGTCGTGTGGACACGCGCCACCGCACGCCTCCATCACAGCGCGGGTGCGGCCCACACAGACACCACGCGATGGTTAGCCAATTCCGGCCGCCGTCACCGGGCGCCGCTGCCGTCTGCCGCTATCTCCCCTTCAGCGGCATCGGCGAAGCGGGTGAGATCGACACCGGCCGAGCGGGCTTCCTTGAGCCGGATGGATACGAGGCCAGCGGAAACGGACAGCTCGCGCGCGATCTCGTACCCCTTCAGTCCCTGTCGGTGCAGCTCGACGATGTGGTCCCGGCGTTGGCGGGACCGGTCCTCGTACACCGCGCGTTCCTCGGCGACCATGCGTACCACCGTCCGCGGCGATACACCGAAGCGGTCCGCAAGTTCACGTGCCGTCACGGTACGGCGCTCGCGGTTGGGTTCCTGCGTCACGACGTTCCCCTCATGTACTCCAGCATCGCTGCGGTGCGTTCGTCCCGGCGCGCGGTGCGCACCGTTCCCGAAGCCTTCCCGCCCTTCTTGCCGCGGGCGGACTGGATGGCGACGAACGTGGCCTCGTAGACGGCGGCGCCGTCCTTCCACATCCGCGACCGTGTGGTGATCCACCGGTGGATGCTGTTGGCGATTGCCCGTGCCTCCACGGTCGGTAGCGGCTCCGCGAACTCGGTGTTCCGGTTCTGGACTTCCGCGTGGATGGCGGCATGCAGGGTGTCGGGCCTGCCGAAGTGATGGCGGACCTCGCGATACGCCCAGGTCCGGGCCGTCTCGAAGATCGAGCAGGTTACGCCCCAGCCCCGTGACGTTGGTACGGAACCGCTTGGTCTCACGCCAGCGCGCGGGCGGCATACGGTCGCCCAGCACCTCCTCCAGCCCGCCGAGCGTATGGAGATCACCGTGGAGCCACTCGGTGCTCCAGTCCATGTGCAGCGGGTTCTTCGTCATCAGCCCCGAGTACGCCGCATCCCCGTCCAGTGCCCGGCGCAGTCCCTCGGTGACGGCGGCCGCGTCGGCCAGCGGCTTGCGCCGGGCGTACTCGGTCCGCGTCACCGCCTCCTCCAGAGCCCACACCGCATGCGCATGCCCGTTCACCGGGTTCTCCACCACTGCGTTCGGCAACGGATGCGAGTCCACCGACGACACCGCCCGCAACACCGCATCCGCGTGGTCCACATCCACCACCAGCAGATTGCTCAGAGCCGACGGGTTCGCCTCCACATAGCGACGCGTCATCGCCACAGGCCGCCGCTCCCGCCGGATCCCCTCCGTCAGCCGGTTCGTTGCATACGGCCGCAACGGCAGCCACAACTCATCCCACTGCACCGCGGGCATCTGCATACTCATCAGCAGATCATCCCGGACCGAGTCGAGCGGAGAACGCGGACACGCCGCAACCTTCAAGGTAAGTCACGAAGCCAAGTCAGATGATTGCGGGAGGAGCGGCCTTCGCTGGGAGTCCCGGACCGTCACGTGAGACCGGATCTTCAAAGTCCGTCATGAAGCCAAGTCAGATGTTTGGGGTTTCTCGGCCCCCGCTGCCTCCAGAGAACCCCTCGACGGCGGTCCACAGATTCAAAGTCGGTCAGAAGTCAAGTCAGATGCACACCACGGAAGACCGGCCGCTCCCGGGCCCCGCGTCCCGCCCCCGTCCGCGTGCTGCTCTGCGTCTCAGGGCTGGAGATGCGCCTCGGCGCTGCTGATCCTCGGTTCGACTCATCCTCCGAGCGCAGGCGGCAGCACCATCGTGGCCCGTCTCGTGCTGACGGCGCCGCGGGAAGGGATCTCTTCGGAGTGATCATCGGAGCAGCCCGTACCGGCGCGGGGGGCGCGGGCGTTGGGACGGCATGAGGAAAATCGTGATCTCCGCACTGTCAGCAGCGGCCGTACTGTGCAGCGTGGCCGGACCCGCAGCCGCCACGCTGCCTACCGCTGCCTCCGTAACGACCGCTCCGTCGGGGTTCCCTGAGTGCGGGTACGTCATGACGGCAAAGGCCGTGCACATCCGCTCTGGGCCCGGGACTCGGTACACCTCCCTGGGCCTGGCGCACAAGGACGACCTCGTGCACCCCAACAAGGCGTCGGGTGGTTGGATCCATGCCGATATCGACACTGTTGACCAGGACGTCATCCACGGGAAGAAGAAGGGTTACGCCTACAAGCCCTTGCCCGCAGGGTGGGTGCAGAAGAAGTACTTGCGCGAGGAGACTTGCATGCAGCTCAACTGAGTACCTGCGCAATGACCTCATTGTGCTCGCCGACCCGATTCACTGCGAAGGTAGGAGAGTCCCTCAGAAGTTGTTCCTAAGCCCTCGCGAACGTGAGATCGGTAGCCGGGAATCTCGGCGCGGTGGGGGCCAAGTTCCCGGTCGGCATGTTCAGGTTGATCAAGCTCGCGGCTACTTGAGTGGCGCTGTGACGGTCCTTGCTGGGACGTTCGCAGCCTCAATCGCTCACGTCGCAGCAGCCTCAGCAGTTCCGTTCGCGGCCCGGTCACTGTGACCGAGTCCCGAACGGCTACCAGAGCTCACACGCTCAGAAGATTCTGTCTGACCTGCTGAAACAGGGCTTAGAAACAGCTACTCGCGCACGTATGTCTCGCTCTCGTGGCCGTTGCCACTGTAGGAAACCTGCTCGCTGCGGCCACCGGGCCGGCGGCCACAGCATTGTGGACGATCGCGTAGTTGGTGGTGGCGTCTTCCGCGTGTCCGGGCGCCCACGGGGTTGCCAGGTCCACAACGGCCCACACGGCACGGGCCGGGCTCGGCACAGCACCCGCCGGTGACGGCGGCCCCTGTCTGCCTGTCCGAAGGCAACTCGTTCGAGGGGATTGGGTTTCCCGCAGGGGTGAGAGGCGGGCACTTCCCTGGTGGGCGGGGGCGGCCGGGGCTACTGCTGGGGCATGACGACATTTCGTGTGCGCGCCGGCCTGGTGGCCGCCGCAGCGTTGACTCCGCTCCTGCTGACCGCCCCCACCGCCGACGCCACGGGGCACAGCCGTACCGCCGTGGTGGCGGAGATCGGCTGCCCGGACGGTTACGTCTGCATCTACCCGGAGATCGATTTCGGCGGGCAGCCGTGGGTGAAGCGGGCGGTCGACGGCAACGTCAAGGACCTGCCCTCCGCCATCCGCGATCGGGGCAGCTCGGTACGTAACAACTCCGACCGCACAGCCCGTGTGTACGAGAAGCGCAACCACAAGGGGCGATGGGTGTGCGTCACCCGCAGCGGAGGCTCCATCCACGACCTGCGGGGTTACAACCTCAACGACCAGACCCGCTCCCTGAAAATCAACAAGAACGACTGCGGCTGACCGGGCCGCCCCAGACCGCGGGTCAGCGCGAGGGAAGAAGAGTGCGCCGACGTGGTGCAGCTCGGAACCTGTGCAGCTGTTGAGGCCCGCCCGGCAGTACGGGCGGGCCTCAACGGGGGGTGTGGGAAGGTCAGACGACCGTCTTCATCTTGCCCCAGGCGTTGTCGCCGACCGGGACGGTGATGGCCGGGTTGACGTTGCCTGCGCCGTTGCCGGTGTAGAGGTGGAGGGTACCGTCGGACCAGACGGCCATGAGGTCGCCGACACCGTCGCCGGTGTAGTCGCTACCAGCGATGATCTTGTTGGTGAGCCAGGAGGTGCCGCCCATGGCCGGGATGCTCGCCTTGACGTCTCCGGTGCCGGTGCCCTGGTACATGTGCAGGGTGCCGTCGTTCCAGATGGACATGAGGTCGGCGATGCCGTCACCGGTGAAGTCGCCCGCGGTCAGGGCGTCTTCCTTGACGCCCCAGCCGGTGCCGCCCCAGACCGTGGTGTGCCCCTGGAGCTGGCCGTTGGCGGTGCCCTTGTAGAGGTGCAGGGTGTTGTCCGCCCAGACGGCCATCAGGTCGGCGATGCCGTCACCGGTGAAGTCGCCGGCCGTGAGGTTCTTCATTGCACCCCAGGCCTTGTCGCCCGTGGTGACGGTGGTGGCGGCCAGGAACTTTCCTGCGCCGTCACCTCGGTAGAGGTGCAGACTGCCGTCGTTCCAGACGGCCATCAGGTCGGCGACGCCGTCACCGGTGAAGTCGCCCTTGGCGAAGTTCTTCATCCCGCCCCAGGCACCGTCACCGATCTGCGAGTTGTACGCGCCGGACAGCCCCTTGGCCTTGTCGCCGCTGTAGAGGTGCAGGGTGCCGTCGCTCCAGACCGCGGCCAGGTCCGCGCTGCCGTCACTGTTCACGTCGCCGTCAGCTCGGAAGGTGGTCCTCTTCACCCACGCGCCGAGGTCGTCGGTGCGGGAAGCGACCGCAGCCGTGCGGGTCTCCGCCTTGTCCGTGCCCAGGCACCCTCCCTGCCAGGAGCGGCTGTTGATGCCGACCAGCTCGGGAACGCCGTTCTTGACGCGGAGGGTCGGGCCCCCGGTGTCGCCCTTGCACAGCACGGCCTTGCCGACTCCGTTGAGACCGACGGCCACACCGTCCGCGTAGTCCACGGTGAAGTCGCCCGTGTGCAGGTAGTCCGGCACCCATTCGGTGCTCGTGCGGCCGAACCCGACAGCCTGCAGTGTCTCGCCCGCCGTCGGCGGGGTCGAGCTGAGCTTCACCGGTGTGATGCCCTGCACCCGGGTGGCAAGCTTGGCGAGCACCACATTGCGGTCCTCGCTGGTGACCAGCTGGACGACCTCGCGGGTCTGCACCGAGCTGGCGGTGAGGTCGGGATTGCCCACGCGCACGGTGGTCTTGAGGGCGGGCTTGCCGTCCGCTGCACCGCCGCCGGGAGTGGTGGCGAAACAGGTGGTAGCGGTGATGATCCACTGCGGGTCCACCAGCGCACCGGTGCATGCCTGCTGACCGGAGCCTATGTCGAGCTGCGCGGTGAAGGGGTATGCCTGGGCCGGGGCGGCCGTACCGGACAGGGCTGTCGCGGTGGTGCCGGTGAGCACGCCGAGGGCGGCTGTGGCGGCTATGAGCCCTGCGGAGCGCACGGCAGTTCGTCGCATATTGCTGTTCTTTCTCATGGTCTTGTGTCCTGCTGCCTGGAAGGCGCGGGATGGAGGTCAGCCGTGTAGGGAGAACGCACGAGTTGATGCGCCTGCCGCCGCAACGTCTCCCATGGTCGAGGGGAGGCGGTCGGCGTCCCGGGTTGTCCTAGAGGGCGCTGTGCCTCGGTTGGTTCACCACCTCTGGCGTTCCTCCATGGGGGCTGTTCGAGGAAGTGCTGCTTGCCTGTGCCCCTCGTGCGCCAGAAGGAGGCGGCGGGGCTCGGGGCGCCTATCCGGTGATGCGCAGTTCGACGAGGACGGAACGCTTCTCGCCGCCAGCGGTGTCGGTCTCGCCGATCGTGGTGACGTCGTTCTTCGGTGCCTCGTAGACCTTGTTTGTGCCGTCTGCGGTGACGGTGGCCTTCATGGCGCGGTCCTGGGTCCACAGGAAGAAGGCTTCCGGGATCTCCATGGTGAGGTAGCCGCGGGTGCCGGTGGTGGTGAAGCAGAAGCCCTGCTTGTCCAGGCGGGACTCCACGAAGATGTCCTTCGCGTCGGAGCAGGCTCCCTGGCCCTGGTCGCCGTTGCCTCCCTTGAGCACGATGTTGCCGTCACCGCGCTTCAACACGATCTTGCGGTCCTGCAGGAGCTGTTCCGCGCCCGGGTAGGAGAAGTCCTCCACCGCGGAGGGCATAGCCGCGGCGGCGGCCGCTCGTGCGACGCGCGGCCCCGGTGCTGCTTCAGCGTTCGCGGTGGCGAAGCCGGTGATCGTTCCCCCCAGGGCGAGCAGGCCAAGTCCCCCGGCCAGTACTGCCTTGATCGATCGAGTTTTCACAACAAACCTTCATTTCAAGCACGTTTATCGTAATCCACCTTGGAAGTGGAGCCCGTGAAAGTTACCAGTAAAGATGAAGTAAGGGAAGCGTGTAGGATCACCGCGCCGCCTTCACATATGTCTGAGGCGTGTACGAACGCAACGACCAACACCTGAACCCCCGTTGAAGGCGCCTGCCAGCCCGTCCGCGGTTGTCGTGAAGACGCTGTCGCATGCCCGTGGGCCGAGGGTGTGGATGCCTCGCGGGGGTGATGCAGGGGGAGTTCATGAAACGACCAAAAGACCGCAGAGCACCCATATCCGAAAGGCGTAACCGGGGGGCAGCCCCCGGCGGTGGAGGGATTGGCCGGCTGACAGCCATCAGCCTTGCCGTAACGGTCCTCGCCAGCATCCTGGGGGCCAGTCCCGCAGCTGCCGAGGAAACCACCCCCATCGTGGTGGATAAATGGGACCGTGACTACGTCGTCAGAGCCTGGAAGAAGGGCGGCCCGGGAGTCAGGGAAGCGGCGGAAGCCGCCCTGACCGGGACCGACGACGACATCCTCGCCTTCCTCGACACCGAGGAAAACCTCGCCCAGTACCACGACGAACGCGTCGCAGCAGGCCAATTGGCCAGCACCAGCGGCAACGGGGTACGCGAGGCTGCCAAGAAGGCACTGCTCGGATCCCAGGACGACCTCGAAAAGTTCCTGATCGAGGGCTGGCAGGACCCCAAGGACCAGGACGACCGCGTCCGCGTCGGGCAGATTATGAGCACCGGCGGCAACGGAGTGCGGGACGCCGGCAAGGCCGCCCTCCTCGGCTCTCCCGAAGACGTCAAGAAGTTCCTGGAGGAAGGCCAGTACGCCGCCCGCGCCACCGACCAGCGCGTCGAAGTCGGCCAGCTCATGAGCGTGGGCGGCCCCGCCACCAAGGCAGCCGCCAAACTCGCCCTCAAGGGCACCGAAGACGATGTCGCCGAGTTCCTCGCCACCGGCCAACACGTCGCCAGCGCCCGCGACGGCGAACAGGCCACCCTCACCCAACTGGCCAAGCAGGCCAAGAACGCCAGCCTTCGGGCCAAGGCACAAACTGACAAGGCCGTCGAAGCCTCCCAGCGCGCCCAGACAGCCTCGGACCTGGCCAAGCAGGCAGCCGTGAAGGCAGCCGCAGAAGCCAAGGCCGCAGGCAAGGACTCCATCCGCGCCGCCAACGCCGCCATGCGCGCCGCCGAAGCCGCCCGTGGCGCGGCAGCCGAGGCCAGCAACGCCATCGGCGCGGCCCGTGCCGCGAACTCCGCTTCCCGCATCGCCGCTTCCGCCGCCGCGGCCGCCGCCTCGGCAGCAACGAAGGCTGCGATGGCCGCCTCCCGCGCCCGCACCGGCGCCGCCGGCGCCGCCTCGGACGCCAGCAAGGCCGCCGACGCCCGCAAGCTCGCGGCCGAGGCCCGCAAAGCCGCCGACCTGGCCACCGAATCCGGCAACGCCGCCCAGGAGGCTGCCCAGGCATCGAACGCCGCTGACAATGCGGCCACCGCCGCCCTCAGCGCCGCAGGCAATGCCAGGAAGGCCGCTGACGCCGCCGACGACGCCAGCAACTACGCGGGCCAGGCCGGATCCAGCGCCGCCGAAGCCAAGGACGCCGCCGCCAGGGCTAGGCGTCACGCCAACGAGGCCGAGCGCGCCGCCAATGCGTCCAGCGCGCTGGCCCGCAAGTCCGCCGCAGCCGCCTATCAGGCACGCGACGCCGCCTACAGCGCCGCCACCCACGCCCGCAACGCCGCCGACGCCGCCGACCAGGCCGCCGACCATGCCGGTGACGCCTCCAAGGCAGCAGCCGAATCGACCAAACACGCCGCCGAGGCCAAGAACGCCGCCGATACCGCGGACAAGGCGCTGACCACCGCCCAGCAGGTCTTCGGCCTCGCCCGTGAAGCCGAAAGCCAGGAACTCACCGACCGGACCAACGCCGGGATCGAGAACGCCGAAGTCCGCAAGAAGGACCGCGACACCCTCAACGCCAAGGTCGCCCAGACCACCAAGCAGATCTATGCGCTGGACGGCGAAGCCGGCGGCCTGGCAGCAGAAGCGAACAAGCCTGACGCCGACCCCAAGGCCCTCGCGGCCAAGGGCCGCGCGCTGGCTGTCAAGGCGATGAAGAACGGCGACCACGGCCCCTTCACCCAGGAAGCCGCCACCGCCGCCCTCTCCGGCGACGACACCACCGTCGTCCTCTACCTAAGCAGCGGGCGCAGCACAGCCATCGCCCGTGACACCCGCTATCAGGTGGAACAGCTCGCCGCGGAAAGCCCCTACCAAGTCGTACGGGACGCGGCCACCCAGGCACTCAAGGGCAGCGACAAGGACGTCGAAACGTTCCTGCGCCACGGCCAGTTCCAGACTGCGGTCACCGAGTACCGGATCAAGGTCGGCCAGGTGTATAGCACCGGTCGTACTGGCGTCAAGGAAGCCGCCAAGGCGCTCCTGGAGGAGAACGACCCCAAGAAGCTCGCGACCTTCCTCCTGATCGATCAGTACACCCTGCGCAACACCGACGAACGCGTCCGCGCAGGCCAACTCCTCACCAGCGGCGGGCCCGAACTCAAAGCCGCTGCACGCACCGCCCTGTCCGGCCCCGCAGACGAACTGCACACGTTCATCGAGCACGGCCAGTACCAGGCCGACAGCATGGACGAGCTCACAGCCACACACCTGGCCCAGTCCACCGCGCTGATCGCTCAGACCGCCCGCTCCGCCGCCGACGCCCGCACCAGCTCCTGGCGCGCCGAAGCAGCAGCCGCCACCGCACGCAAGGCAGCAGCCGAGGCAAACGCAGCCGCCAGCAAGGCGAAGGACTCTGAGGCCCAGGCACTCAAGTTCGCGGCCGACGCGAACGCGTCCGCCACCGCCGCAGAAGGCTCCGCAGCACGGGCCGCCAAGTCCGCCGCCACCGCACGCAAGGCAGCAGACGACGCCAACCGCGACGCCAACAGCGCCGAAGCCTCAGCCTTCCGCGCCAGCCTCTCCGCCGGCTACGCCCGCGACTCCGCAGAAAGAGCCCGTAAAGACGCGGATAAAGCCCGCGCGAGCGCACTCGAAGCCAAAAAGAGCAAAGAAGACGCGGAAGCCGACGCAGCGGCAGCCTGGGACAGAACAGAAAAGCTCGTCAGAGCAGAGCTAGAAGAAGCCAAACGCCAGGCCATAGCAGAGTACAACCGCGAGAAGGACGCCGAGGAGAAGCGGCGCCAGCACACCTGCCGTGTCCCTCTCACTGAGCGAGGCGACGTTGCCTACCGGGACTGCCTGCGCAGGAACGGCGACGACGTCGTGGTAGCGAGCACCATAACGGATAGTCCGAAGTGGTTCCAGGATCTGATGCTGGAGCTCACAGGAATCCAAGGCATCCTCGACTGCCCTGATTCTTCCGTGGTCGAATGCAGCCTGGCAATTATCGAAGTACTCCCCGGAGGTAATCTCCTCAAGCTCCGCAAACTGAAAAAGCTTGAGAAAATCGCAGAAGACATCCGTCTGCGCAAGCCGAAATGCCCCGCCTGCTTCCTGCCCGGCACCAAGGTGCTCATGGCAGGCGGAAGCACCAAAAACATCGAGGACGTCAAGCCCGACGACCGAGTCGTTGCCACCGACCCCACCACCGGCAAGACAAGCATCCAGCAGGTCACCCGGCAGGTCATCACCAAGGACGACAAGTGGTTCAACGAACTCACGGTCAGCACCCCCAACGGCCCTGAAAAGCTGAACCCGACACACGAGCACCCCTTCTGGTCACCCTCCGAGAAGGCATGGATCAAGGCGGGAGACCTTGCGAAGGGCATGACCCTTCGCACTCCCGACAAATCCAAGCCGATCAAGGTCCAGACAAACCGGTCCTACAGTCTTGCCGCCACCACGTACAACCTGTCAGTAGCAGGAGTCCACACCTACTATGTACTGGCAGGCAACACCCCAGTACTCGTCCACAACTGCTTTGAGTTCTCTGCGGAGAACGTAGGTGCAAGTCTTCCCAAGTACGAAGGAAAAGCAACCACCGGACACTTCCTCGATAAAGATGGGGTAACTGTCGATATCTCAAGTGGCCGGAACCCAGCCGACAAAGATCTCATCAAAGCCGTAAATGAGAGACTCAAAGAAAAGCTGGGACACACTTACAACTCTGACCGCGCTGACCATGTAGAGCAAAAATATGCTGCCCTCATGCTGGACAAGGGGATCGACAATTCTGAAATTGTCATCAATAATCCAGCCGGGCCATGCCAGGATGTAGGGGGCTTGGGATGTGACCAGGTTCTCAATGCCCTGCTTGGGAACAGGTCACTTACGGTACACTGGCCGGACGGCAAGGGCGGCTACAAATCTCATACATACGGCAACGGCAGCCCGCGAAGAGGGAAGAAGTAATAATGACTACGCGTGGAGCTGTGGCTGTATACCGGCGCGAGCACATTGAAAATCCACGAGTCCTGGTTACGCCCGAAGACGTGGACGACATGATCGATGTTCTCTTGGAGAGCGACGTCATGGAACGTGCTGCACAGCTGTATTCACTGGACCGGCCGCGCCTTCCGTCCGGTATCTTCGATCACTCTTTCATCGTCGGAGTGCAGCGTGAGCGAGGCGTGGGAGTGTTGTCCTCGGCGGACGGAAACCATGTGGAGACGAACGTCGTTTCCGTCGGGAATCCTGAACTCGGCCGGGGGCCCGTGTACTACTGCCAAAATGGCAGTTCATTCGATTTTCCGCTCTTCTCGGAAATCTCGATTGAAGAAGTGCGTCAAGCCGTTAAGGACTTCGTCGCATCCGGTGGTCAACGTCCCGCTTGTGTTGATTGGGACGTGGCTGGCTATCACGATGAGTGATCCCGCTTAGCGTGCGATAGCAACAGCCCCCACGTGTAGGGGCCGAGGGTTTCCTCCTTCGGCCCCTACACTGAGGTTTTCTCAGGGATCATCGCCAGGCGTTGTTGAGGACGAGGGCGGCTTGGGTGAGGGCGCCGATCCGGCTGGGGCTGAGGGTGACGTGCTGGAGGGTGCGCCAGCGTTGTTTGAGTGCAGCCATGGCGCGTTCGCCGGGGAAGCGCAGTCCGCGGAGGAGTTTGTTGTAGGTCCGGTTGCCGGGACCGATGTTTCCGGGCAGGTCGGGGTGCTTGCGGACGGGAACGTGGATGCCGCCGCCCGCGCCGAGGTAGCCGATGTCGGCCAGTGTGGGCAGGCCGTCGCGTGCTGCCTCGTAGAGGTCGGGCAGCGCATGGATACGGGCCGCCGCCAGGTCGTGAGTGCTGCCGGGCTCGACGTCCGAGACCCACAGGGGTGTCCCGTCGGGCGTGGCCAGGAACTGCACGTTGCCGGCGAAGTGCTTGATCCGGATCGCGTACCAGAGATCGGTGCCGCGCTCGGTTTCTCCCGCTAAGGAGACGAAGAATGAAAAATAAGGGAACCATCGCAGAGTTCTACGATGCCCGAGGGGAATCGCGAACTCTTCTCACGGCGCGTGACGTTGATGACATGATTGACGTGATGCTGGAGGGTAAGCTGCTCGGCTTCGCAGCGCAGCTCTACTCTTTGGAGAGGTGCACCCCTGCGGGGGACCCCGATCATACGTTTCATGTCGGCGTCGACCCGAGCGAACGTACAGGGTCTCTGATGTCAGCAGATCCCAGAGAAGGGGACGACCACTACTATTCAGTAGGGGATGTCACGCTCGGGCAGGCTCCCGTGTATTATTCCGGAGAGGAATATCCGGCATTCTCGAAAATTCCGGTCGAAGAAATTCGACAAGCGGTAAAGGAATTCGTTGAATCCGCTGGCATGCGACCGACCTGCATCGGCTGGGAAACCCGTTAGACAAGGGTGCTGAAGGCCAATTTCGAAAGATCCATACGAAGTTGACCTTGGGTAGTTGTTGCCAGGAAAAATGACAACGACATAGCCGGCCTGAAGCCTATAAAAGTGTGTATCGCTGTCGTTTCTACGCTGACGGGAGCGATACACACTTTGACGTCGAAACGAATGTGCACGGTGGGACGGGCTACTGATGCTCGTCGTGCGCGGCGGCGAGCACCTATGAAGAACCAGCTCATGCCCAGCAGTCGGCCCACGCCCGGGCCGCCTTCGCGGTGTCGGCGACCTCCGGCGCTTCTTTGGAGGCGACGTCTTACCAGCTGTCCGCGTCCGCCCGGGTCAGCATGCGTACGGCTTGGGGGTCTGCCCTGTCTTCCGGTGCCGGGTCTGTGCAGTCCGCCTCGCATACACCGACTGTGCATAGGCCCTGCCGCAGACGTCCCCGCCGACGTCTCGAATGGTGACACCCACCTGGAAGTTCGGTCCACATTCCGGGCAGGAGCACAGCCTGCCCGAGTTGCCAGCCGGCGTATGGCCCCCGGTGTCCTGACCGACCCCAAACCAGGCAGGACACCGGGGCCAAAGCCGCTCCGCCGACCTCAGGTCCGATTCGCCTCAGCTCCAGGCGAACAGGAAGAACCCCAGGAACACCGGACCCGAGGGGCTCCTCATGCTTCCTTGGTACCCGCAGATGCCCCTCACGGGCATAGAACGCCTGTGCCGCCGCGAGGTTGAGCATCCACTTGTCGTCCTGCGTGCGCTCTACCGGCCGCTCTGACTCTTCCGCCGGTTCGAGCCCCAGCAGATCCGTCGTCGGCACCCGGACCAGCACCCGCCGCGCGTGCAGCCGCTGCGCGGCCAGCGCAGCGATTCGCGTCCTACCTGACGCCGTCGGGGCGATCACCTCCCTTCTTCCGGCACAGGGGAGCCGGCCGGGAACTGGAGATGGCGGGGTACGGCGTCGACCGCCTCGACCTGATGCGGGTACAACCCGTCCTTCGACATTCAGTGGTTTCCTTCCGAGCTGCGAGGAGTGAAGGCCCGCCAGGTCCCGGTGGGCTTGCATGTGCGGCGGCCCTGACGGGTGTTGTCAGCGGTGTGTGCGACGGTGCCGAAATGATCAACAACGAGAAGAGCAACCTGTTCAGCAGCCTTCCGCACGAGCCCGGGGTGGAGTGGCTGGAGCACCTGGACGCGGACCCGGTCAAGGCACTGGAGATGTTCGTTCACGCCTGGTACCCCGCCGGGATCCCGGAGAAGCGAGAGCCCACAGCCGAGGACGCGGTCCCGGACGCTGACTTGCCGCCGGCCCTTGCAGCTCTCGCCGGGCTGGTGCGCCACCATCCAGGGCTCAGTGACTTCTCCAACCCCTTGATGCCCGCGCAGGTGCGGGGCCCGCGGAACGACCGACTGGTCTTCGCTACGGAGAACCAGGGCACCAGCCACTGGGCCATCACCTGGCCACTGACAGGGGAGGCCGATCAACCGGTCTGGCGCATCGATGACCCCTGAACCTTCCCCTTGTTCCAGGACACCTGGAGACTGGGACATGAGGTTCCAGAGGAAGTAGCACCAGGTGGGAAGCAAGTACACGAAGCGGTAC
>NZ_JBITDM010000039.1:0-38128 GCF_044454195.1 Streptomyces sp. NPDC051561
TCTCCTAAAGCTGGTGTCGCAGGTTCGAATCCTGCCGGGGGCACTGACTAGCTAGCTGGTCAGAGCCTTAAGAACCCTCCCGTTCATTCGAACGGGAGGGTTCTTTCATGATCAGAGTCCGCAAAGAGTCCACATCCCCTAACGATCATGAGCGGGGATCACTCTTTCGAGGTACTGCCCCGCCCTTGCGTGCCGCGTAGAGTGCGGCACATGGGAGGGGCAGGGGCGTCTCCTCGCGCGCGCCTGACACGCGTCTCCCACTTCCTGTGGACGTCAACGGGGAGGTTGGCCCCACGGGCAAGGGTCCCCACCGGCTTTATCGGTGGGGACCCTTCTGCGTTCCAACGTAGACCGCCCCGCACCGGTGACGGTACGGGGCGGGACGCTTTGACTGAGTCTTAGCGTCTAACGGCGCATTCAGGCGGACACGCGAACGCCTCTGCACCGCTGGGGGCCGCTACTGACACGGGGTCTCGGTGGCAGGCGGTGTCAAGGGCCGCCGGCTGCTTTCACAGCGGGGCATGTGTCATGGGCACGAGCACTCACCCTTGTGCCCTGATCACGGAAGAGCAACAGATTTGAACCCTGGTCAGTCGCCCGCGTGAACGGGCGATCATCAGTTCCCCACCCCAACTCGCCTACGCGCAACGGCAATTCGCCCGGGGGCGGGCGCGACGTCCGACACTGCGGCGTACATGCGCCCCGCGTGCAGCGACGCCTCGATGTACTCCTGCACCTCCTCTCGACGCGCGTTGGCCGCGAGTTCGTCGAGCCCCACGGCGACGACCGCCTGCCCGAGCCCGAGTGCTGCGGGCGCCCAGTAACGGGCGCGCGGCACCCGCAGGATGTCCCGGACAGCACTTAGACTCACGCGCAGCTCGTCGCCGTCGACGTACACGCGGCGGCCGATGTGTGCCGGTGCGGATTCGCCCGCGACGCCGCGGCCCGTCGGCCGGATCCCGAGGGCGGCAGCCACGCCGAGCATGTGCTGCTCGATCGGGGCCGGATCGAAGTCGTCGTCGGGGCCGGCGTCGTCGTCGGGGTCGGCATCAGGGTCAAAGTCGGGGGCGGTGTGGACGATCAGCATGATCGCGAACACCCGCCCGTCGTTCGTGTGGTCCAGCCACAGCCGGACGTCGAGCCGCTTGAGCAGTTCGGACGTGGGTACCGGCGGAGCCTTGTCTACGACCGCAGTCACGACGCCCCCAGGTGGAAGAACGCCACGGCCGACGCGTACGCCCCGTAGAGATCGCTCGCGTCCGTGAGCGATCCCCCGTCGTCCGGCGGCACGATCCAGTGCCATTCGCCAGGCTCTGCCGGGCTGATGACCGACGGGTGCGGTACGAGCAGCACCTCGCCGTGCGTGATGGCTGTCGCCCCGGGGAGATCCCAATCGGCCGCCGATCCGACGCGCAGCAGGAACTCGAACCCCGCTGGCGAGTACAGGATCGGCCCGAATGGTGCGCGGGTCACCCTCAACTGCTGTAGCGCATCCGCGCCTTGCAAGTGGGGAACGCGTACAACGTCCCATGCCTGCCCGACGGGCAGTTCAGCGAGCTGCCCACCGGACCATGCGGCGAGGGTCACGTTCACCTTCGCGCCCGAGTCGCGTACCCACTCGATCGCGTCCCGCGTGCCCCCGTTCATGCGTCCACCGTGCACAGCAGCTCGGCGAGCCGGTCGGGGTCGACGAGCCGGTCGCGGTCAACGCGCCGGTCGGGGTCGATCGGCCATTGCAGCCAATGCGGGCCGGGCGGGGCGAGCACCTCGCGGACTGGTACGGGGATGTATGACGTGTCGCCGAGGCACTGCATGCCCTCGGCGGCGACGGGCCACGCGTTCGAGGTGCCGACGGGTACCAGGAAGAAGTACACGAGTCCGGCCGGTTCGTTGATTACGGGTCCGCCGATGCCCGCCTCAATCACGAGCCGTCCCAGCGGGGACGGGACCTTGACGACATCGAAGTTCCGCCCGACGGGCGACACGTTGATTCTGGATTTGGGCTCGCGCATGACCGGGGTCCGTCCGCTGTCGGCGTCGACGAGCAGCTCATCGGCTGGTCGCCGCTTCATGACGATCGTCGGCCGCAGCACTCAAACCCCATATGACCGGCGGGGGTTACCGCCTCGGTAATAGGCTAGATGTCCCTTTAGGGAATCCGCTTTTCGTGCCTAAGATCATTTCGGATTGGCCCATGGATACAGACACCCGCGGCCCTCTTTCCCCCGACGTCCTCGACCGCGAGGACGTCACGGCAGCCCTCGCGGAACACGACTTCGCGAGCGTCTTCACGCTGATCAAAAAGTGGGGCGGGCTGTCACAGAACCGCATCGCAGCGGCGTGTGAACTCACGCCCGGCAAGATCTCGAACGTCATCAGCGGGCAGCAGCAGATCGTCAGCTTCGCCGTGATCTGCCGTATCGCCGACGGTCTACGCATCCCCGGTCACATGCTCGGCCTCGCTCGTCGGCCGTGGGAGGTGGAACCCCTCGACGAGCAGCAGCACGTCGCCGAACCTGATCGGCAACCGCCCGCGGACGAGAGTCCGTGGCGCCCCGACGTTACGGTCGATCTTGCCTCGACCCTGACTCGGAGTGATCTAGTGATGGATCGGCGTGAAGCCACTCGCGCACTCGCCGGCGTAGCAGTATCCGGTGCCGTGCTGCTCGACTCCCTCGAAGGCTGGTTGCAGCCGGCCGCAGCAGCACCGACTCGCCCCCGTCGTGGTCGACTCGGCGAGCAGGACATAGAGCAACTGGAGCGCACCGCACGACAGTTCAGATCCTGGGATCACCGCTACGGCGGGGGGCTGCGTCGGAAGGCGGTCGTCGGGCAGCTCAACGAAGTTGCGGCGAACCTAGAAGAGCAGCAGCGCCCGGACGTCGAGCAGCGGCTGTATCGCGTGATGGCGCAGCTCGCCGGTACGGCTGCAACGATGGCATGGGATTCAGGGCAGCAGCGGCAGGCGCAGCAGTACTACGTTCTCGCCCTGCGGTCCGCGCACGCCGGCGGCGACACCGTGTTCGGCGCGAACGTACTCGCCGGGATGGCGCGGCAGTTGCTCTACCGCGAGCGCCCGCAGGACGCACTCGAACTCGTACGGCTCGCGCAGGATGGTGCACGGCACGAGATCGGCCCACGAGTCCGGGCCATGCTCCACACCCGCGAGGCATGGTGCTACGCCGCGCAGGGGCGGGCGAGCGCGTTTCAGCGTGCCACCGGGCAGGCTGCCGAGGCGCTCACCGACGCGGGTGCCCGTGAAGAGCCGTACTGGATCGGTTACTTTGGCGACGCCGAGCTCGCAGGCGTGACCGGTGGGCGCATGCTCGACATGGCGCGTACCGACCCGCGGAAGCACGCCGAGCCGGCTGCCAATTCGATCCGGCAGGCGCTCGCCATTCGTGGGGTCGAGGCGAGCAGGTCGTACGCGCTCGACTGGATCGGCCTTGCCGAGTGCAGTTTCCTTGCGGGCGACACTGTGGACGCTGCCACGAACACGCAGCGCGCCGTCGAGGCTGCGGCGCTCACCCGGTCCGCTCGGGTCCGATCTCAGCTCAGTGCCCTGTACCCGTACACGGTGGGGCGCAGTGCATCATCGGGGCTGCGCGAGGCACGAGACAGTATCCGCGACCTTCTGTCGACTTGATCGGAGTACGTACGTGACGACCATTGCAGTCACCGGGCACATGGACTTGACCGACGAGAGTGTGCCGCTTGTGCGGGCGGCGCTGCGCGAGGTGCTCGCCCCGCATGCGGCCGACGGGCTTGTCGGGGTGTCCTGCATCGCGGCCGGGTCCGACAGCATCTTCGCCGAGGTCGTATCCGAGGTCGGCGGGCGCCTGGTCGTCGTGATCCCGTCGCAGGACTACCGCGCGAACAAGGTGAAGCCCGAGCACGCCGCAGTCTTCGACCACCTTGTCGAGGCTGCCGTCGAGGTCGTCGTGCTGCCCCACGAGTCGGCTAATCGGCAGGCGTACGAGTCGGCGAACGCCGAGCTGCTGCGCAGGGCCGACCGGCTCGTCGCGGTGTGGGATGGCACCCCACCCTCGGGCAAGGGTGGCGGCACGGCGGACACGGTCGGCGACGCCCGCGAGGCGGGTCTGCCGGTCAACGTTGTGTGGCCCGAAGGTGCCGCGCGGGAGGGGTGACGGCTGAGCAGCGCCCCGCCGAGGGGGGATGGCGGGGCGCTGCGGGGGGGGTGCCCTAAGTGTCCCACGCTGCACGGGAATCTGTGCGGACATGACGAAAGCGCCCCTGCCCGGCCGTGAGGCCAGACAGGGGCGCAGTCATCAGTCGATCGAGTACGGGATGAGCTCGACGGGCACTTCTTCCGGTTCGAGTTGGCCAAGTCGCAGCCGGCGGTTCGCCCGCCTGATCACCCGCATTGCGAGGCGCAGCAGCCGTTCGAGCTTCGTCACTTGCTCGCGCTGCTGCTCGACGATCACTGTGAGGTGATCGACTTTCCCTTCGAGGATCTTGAAGCGCTGCCAGATCTCCGAGCTCACCCGCAGCTCGCCGACGTCGCGCTCGTCGACGTCCAGCGCCGGCCGGTCTGCCCCCGGCCGCGGGGTCGAGATCCTCGCGACGAGCACCGAGCCGAACGCGCCGACGACCGCGATCGCGACGCCGAGCACTGTCCCCTCACCCATGTCGCCCCCTTGTCACCGCGGCGACGACCACGACGAGCAGCAGCACCGCGAGGTATATCGGCACGGACGCCCACGCGGTCGGGCTGCCACCGAGCGCGCTCGCGATGAATGCGAGCCCCCACACGGTCGGGGGCAGGGTGATCGCGGCGAACCCCCAGACGTCACGTCCTGGTCGCAGCGCCCCGGCCGCCATGGCGAGGACCCCGCAGGCGATCCACACGGCGCCCCATCCCTCGATGCACATGATCCGGATCACCGGGGCAGCACCGGACGTGACGAGTCCGCGCGAGGTGACGATCAGCCCGAGCCCGTACGTGATCCAGCACGCTCCGGTGCCGGCGAGGGCGACGCCGCGCCACCCGAGGTGTGCCCACATGCGGGCGGGCGCGGCCGACATCACAGTTCCGGAAGGGTGCGGGTCGTCCGCGGGGTGTGCTTCGTCGCCCACCCGCCGACGAACGTGATCGCGGTCGGGATGATCGCGAGGACGAACGGGGCGAGCCCGTCGGGGAGGAACCCGACGAGCCGTACGTCGTCCTGCACGGCGGCGAGGACCGCGAGCAGCCCGGTCGACGCGAGGTACGCGGCGACGCTGGATACGGTGACCTTCGTTTCTACGGGTGCAGCCATGATCGGGTGTCCTTTCAGATCAGACGCGCGGGACGCGCAGCAGCGCCCACGTAGTCGGGCCGGGGATGCCGTCGGCGGCCGCCCCGGTGTAGTTGCAGCGGCGTTGCCATGCGGCGTACGACTGCCTGTCGACGTCGGTCCACGCCGGCCCCGGGCCCTCGCGGTACTTCCCGCAGCCCTCGGCGACGAGCCGTCGGCCCATGGCGGTGATGACCGGTGACCGGCGGCCGATCTTGAAGAAGCTGACACCGGGGAACGGCTCGAACTTCGGGGCCGGTGTGGTCGGGGACCCGGTGAACGCAGGCCACGTTCCGGGGTCCTGGTGGTCGTTCTCGGGCACGTGGGAGTGCCCGAACCATCCGGCCGCCGAGCGCCACGTCGCGTCGTTGCGGCGCCCCACGAAATCCGTCGGGCGCCCCATCGGCCAGACGTCCGGAACGCCCCACGACCGGACGTAGGCGAGCACCTCGGCCCACCCCTTGCACGGGGTGTCGACGAGCCGCGCGTACGTCGTGTTGTTCACGCGGCAGTACGGGAAGAACAGCGCCTCGATCTGGATCACGACGCTGCCGGCGCGGTTCGTACGGGTGCCGCCCGCCCGGTCGGCGAGGCTCTTCGAGCGGGAGTTCGCGGGGAGGAACTGCGTTACCCGGCCGGTGAACGGGTCCCACAGCAGATGGGGAGCGGCTGCACGTCCGGCCGTGTTGCGTCCGAAGTAGTCGGTGAGCGTCTCGTACGGCACGAGCGCCGCAGGCTTGGCCGCGGTCGCGTTGCGGTCCCACGTGATGTGAGCGATCGCCTTCGCCGGACCGCCGTCCGTCGGGGCATGGTCGCCGACGTCGAGGCGCCGGGCGCCGGGCATCCAAAGATCAGGCACGGGTCCCTCCGGACATAGAGAAAGCCCCGGCCGGTTCGGCTCGGGGCTGCGGGGTCGGGCTGGATCAGGTGACGGCGATCGCCGACCACCGAGTCTTGGTGTCGCGTACGCCCAGGTGCGGGTACATCCCGCCCCGGTAGGTCGAGTTCGTGACCGTCACCGAGTTCGGCGCGGTGATGTTGGTCCGGGTGACGATGATCTGCGTCGCCGTCACCTGCACCCGCAGGTGCTGCGCGCTGCCCGGCGTGATCGCCGCAGTCGCTACGGTGCCAATGCTCGTCGGGGTGCCGCCGGTCACCGAGTACACGTCGATCACGCCGTTCGTCCTGATCAGGATGTTGTACCCGTTCGGGTTCGCGGCCGCGCCGCCGTTGTCGTCGAACTGCCGGTCGCCGAGGGTGAGTGTCAGTTGGTGCGACGCCGAGGCGTAGTCGGATGCGTCGAGGACGTAGTCGTAATCGACGGTGAAAGCCGAGGGGAGCGGCCCGAGGTAGCCGTGCAGGCAGGACACGTATCCGCCGTTGGTGACGATGTCCGCCTGCCCCGTGCCGGACGCGTCCAGCCCCCACCAGGACGGCGAGCCGAGGGTGTAGAACCCGCGGTAGTCGGGGACGTCGGCGATCCCCTGCATGCCGTGCAGGAACGTGCCTGCGGCGTTCAGGTCCGTAGTCCGCAGCGACTGCACCCCGCGGGCGTACCAGGGGTCGTCGCTGATGACTCCCCACACGGTCCCGGCAGGCAGAGCAGCGACTGCGGAGCGCCGGTTGACGGTGTAGACCAGGACCCGCAGCCCGGCCGCAGCCGCGGCGTTGATCGTGGCGTTCGTCGTCTGGGAGTGGTCGACGCCGAGGTACTTCGTTCCGGCGGCGATCAGGCCGGCGTACGTCTGGCCGGACAGCACGCCGTCGACGTCGAGCAGTATCGACGGGATGCCCGCGGTGCGCGCGGCGGCGAGCTCGGCCTCGGTCCACGCCATGATGAGCACTGACTGCTCAAGCTCTTGCCGGAGGATCTCGGCGACGGCGGCCGCCCCGCTGCCGGCGTTGTTGCAGTGCACGATCATGGGCACGGTGTTGCCGATGCTCGCGAGGACGTCAGCGAACAAGGGGATGCGCAGGTCGGACGGCCAGGTGTTGGCGAACCAACTGCCTGCGTCGATGCGGCCGCGCAGGGCTGCCGGGGTCGTCAGTGCCGAGGTAGTACCCGACAGGTTCGAGGTGCGGTCGACGGTGCTGTCGTGCATCACGAACAGCCCGCCGTCGCTCACTTTGTACACGTCGATCTCGATCGCGTCTGCCGCGAGCGCCGCGGACATCCGGAACGCTTCGAGCGAGTTCTCGGGGGCGAGCAGCCCGGCGCCGCGGTGCGCGATCCAGCGGGGCGCAGTCACCGAGTCCAGACCGGCCCACGGGGCGACCGTCCCCGCAGAGACGCGCCCCCAGTAGACCGACGTCCCGGACCCGCGCAGCAGCGAGTCGCCCGCCTGCCCACCGGCCGGCCGCGGGATGTACGACGCAGCGAGGTCCGGCAGTTGCCCCTCTGGAACCTTCCCGCCGCCGTCGAGCGAGGCGATCCCGCCCGGCGAGCCGATGCTGCTCGCCGACACCCCGTACGTGTCGACCATGGCTCGGGCCACCCGGTCGGGCTCGGTCGGCAGCACCGCCCAGCGCACACCGCCCGAGTCCCACCAGAGTGTTGCGGTGACCCCGTCGGGCCCTTGCCACGCGAGCCGGCCCGTGCTGTCGGTCGTCACCGTGCCGCCCGTCGCCGCGCCGGCGAGGGTGAGAATATCCGTCACCTGCGATCCGCCCGTGCGGGCGGTCCACACCGTGCCCGGCCGGGACGCGAGCGCGTTGCCCGCCGCATCCGTGACGACCGCGCCCCCGTCGGACCCGTACTGATACCGCATGGAGTTCCTCTCAGTTCAGGGGGATGCGCACACCGTTAAGGCCCATCCATCCGGTGTTGGGCCCGACGTACCGCAGGCTGCGATCAGCCCCGACGTACAGGCGGCTCGCTGCCACTGCCAGATACTGAGTAGCGATCGGGTAGTCGCCTGAGAGAGGCGTACCGAGCGCCGACGGGATGTACCCGACGATCGTGCTCGTAGCGATCTGCGCGCCTTCGGTAGACCGCTGGATCCCGCCCCGCAGGTTGATGAACAGCCCACTCTCGACCGCGGCCGACGGGGGCGTGCCGTACGTTTCGTACCCGCTGGACAGAACGACGTCCGTCCACGCGAGTTGGCTCCACAGCGTCCGCCACCCGGTCGCGGTGCGTACGGTGAGCGACCCCGGCGTTTGAAGCCACGCGATCATGCCCTGCGTCGGTGCGGGGATCGCGGCATCGCGGGCGGCCGCGGTCGCGAAGTTCATGTTGACCCGGGTCGACGCCCACACGGCGAGCGCCATGAGATCGGCTGGAACAGCATCGGCATCGGCACCCGCCGGATAGGGGGCGGCGCCAATCGGGGTGACAGGCATACGGGGGTCCTTCCTATGGGGCGGGGGGTGGGGTGAAGCGGCCGACGACGACGTATCCGCCCCGCACTGGGATCACGAACACGACGTCGGCGGCCGCGCGGTCGGTGTAGCCCTCCAGACAGGCGGCGTTGATCGTCGCGCCCGCGACGGTGATGTCGACCGTTCCGTCGGGGAGCACTGCGGCGACGACTGCCGATCCCGGCGAGGGGTTGCTCGCGCGAGGCAGCAGCGCGTCGATCAGCTCAGTCATGTCGCCCCTTCGTCGTCCGCTCGCGTCGACCGGGTCTCGCACTGCATTGCGCCCGACGAGCCGAGCGTGAGTTTGTCGATGATGTGGAGCTGCGCCGGCCCGTCCTCGGGCTCGACCCGCACGACGTCGCCCGGTTCGAGCGCCGGGTTCGGAATCGCGGTGAAGCTCAGCCCGGCCGCGAGCCCGAGCGAGTTCGCGAGCAGCGACCGCGCGGCGGTGTCTGCCTGCGCAGCCGTACGCAGCAACGGACTTGAGTAATGCCGCGGGCGGCGTCCCATCGGGCCCGTGATCCGGGTCGGCGACGTCGGGTCGACATCCCGGACGGTGATCGGCCCGATCGGAACGCTGCCGTCGCTCGCGTCCCCCGTTGCCACAACTAGGTTGTACAGACCGGCCGTTGACGTCGAGGCGGCCGCGGTGATGAGCGCGCCGCCGTCGCCCGTGTCGACCGTCCACACCGGGGCGTCCGACAGGGTCGGTACGCGGCTGATCACGAACTGCCCGAGCCCGTCCGCCCACACCTCGACGCCGAGGGAGCGGGCGAGCGAGCTGTCGGTGCCGTCGATCGCCTCGAAGCGCTCGCGCTCCCACGTCGTCGCCGACACCGAGGCATCGCGGGTCGTACGCCGGGTGACGGTCGCCGACGGGACACTCTCCAGCAGCAGCGCCTCGATCAGGTCGAGTGCGCTGCTGTTGCGCTCGGTGCGGGGGGTCAGAAAGCGGTCGTCCGCGACGATCTTCTCGCGCCCGTACCCCTTCACTGAGACGCCGCCGAACGGCAGCGCCGCATCTTCTTCGTCGAGGCGGAACAGCCCCTGCGGCACAAGCTCGCGCGATCCGTCGAGGTAGTCGACCCCGACATCGAGCTGCATGAACCCGCCCTGCACGGTGACGCCGTCGAGTCCTCGGCGGACGCCAGGGGCGAGGACTGCCTGCACGGTCCGGCGGACGTTCGCCGTACGGTCCCCGGTCACCGACCACGACAGCAGCGGCGCCTCGAATGGCGCCCCTTCGGGCGGCAGGATCGTCGCCCGTGCTGTCAGCCGGTGCGTATGCCGTAGGGCGGGGTCCCACCGTCGCGAGACAGGCCACATGTCCGGCTCACCCCCCGGTCGTCACGTCCTGGTACGTCTGCCCGGTCGCTGTCCGGTCCGCGTACGTGGGCCACAGCACGGCACTGTCGTCGTACGACCGGCCGGGGATGCGCAGCGGGGCGTCGATCGTCGGCGGCCGGGCAACCGCCGTCACCGGGACGTCCCATGTGCGGTGCGGGTCGCCGGCGTCACCCGACATCGACTCGGACAGCTTGCCGGGCACCCAATACGTGTCCTCGCGTCCATATTCCTGCCGGGTCTGCACGAGCACCGTCGTGCCCACCGTGAGCAGCGCCCGCAGCGCGAGACGCTCGGCGAGCGTCGTCGTCTCGATCTGCGCCGAGGACGTCGGCAGCGACCAGGGATCAACCCGCATCACCGGGGCCGATGCCCCGAGGACGTCGAACCGCTCCTGCCGCTCCGCATATTCGAGGGTGGGCCACGCCATCACCCGCACCCGCAGCGACAGCCCCGGCTCGGTGATGCTCTTGATCCACACATCCCGGGTCGGCTCGGGCTCGGACACCGTGACCGACACCCCCGCCGACCGGGCGCCGACCACACCGGCCCATGACACCGGGTAGACGTACCAGGATGCGGCGAGCCCGAGCGGCGACTCGTGGTCGTACGCCACCGCGACACCGCCCGGCGCCCACGCGAGATCGCCGCCCCGCACGGGCACCTCGACGCCGTCGACGCCGACCCGCACGAACCGCACCTTCTGCGGTGACGTCGACGTGTAATCGGCGATCAGGTACACACCCGCGTGCGAGTCGTCCCGCCGGACCGTCAGGATCCCGTCCGGCGACACCGCCTCGACCGGCGGTGCCGGCGGCAGCACGTCCGGGTCGATGATGATCGACACGTCATGTCCTCCTTCCTGCCTGCGCCTGCATCACGAGCGCGCTCTGCGCCTCGCGGACGACTCCCCGGACCATGCCGAGCAGCTCGCCCCCTTCGAGGTACAGGGGGCCGCTCAGCACCATTTCGCGCGGCTCGGCCGACGAGCCGGCGCTGCTCGCCGTGCGGGGTGTCGAGCGGGTGCTGCTCGGCACCGACCCGGCCGCCGCAGTGCCTGCGCTCGCCATGCGCAGCGACGTCTCGTGGTCGAACACCTGCGACCCGGGCCCGAACTCGACGAGCTCGGCGCCCCGTTCGCCGACCCACGCGAGCTCGCCCGCCCGAGGGCGGCCGCCGCCTGCGTATCCGCCCGGCCGGTTGTACGCCCGCGCGAGCGAGCCGTACCTCGACATGGCGTAGCGCATGCTCGCGTAGATGTTGGCGAGCGGGTCGTAGATGCCGCGGCCGCGCAGGGGACCGGCGTACGCGTTGAACGTGCCGCCGATCGTCTGCATGAGCCCGCGACTCGGGTCGCCGTTCTTCGCGTTGATGTCCCAGTTGTTGATCGCGCGGGGGTTACCGCCCGACTCCTGGTTCATCCGGCGCAGCACGACCGGCAGCAGCGACGCCGGCTGTCCGACCATGCGGAGCGCCTGCAACACGACGCCGCTCCAACGCTGGACACCTGCGCCGCCGATGTCGCCGCCCCCGCCGCCGCCCCCGAAGAGTGAGCCCGCGACTTTCAGGATCTTGTCCTTCAAGCCCGTGAGCATCTTCATCGGGATCTTCGACAGGGTCTGAGCGATCGGCGACGACCCAATCTCGGCGATCTTCCGGCGAATGAACCCGGTGGCTTTCTCCCACATCTTCGAGGGGTCCGACAGGAAGTCGACGCCGGACATCACGACGTTTCCGATCTTGCTCGCCGCTCCCTTGATACCGCCCCAGATATCGCCGATGATCCCGCCGTCGGCCATAAGCTGCGACCCCGCCGCCTGCCACAACGACAGCGCGCGGCCGCGGTACTTCGGGTCGGTCGGGATCACGAACTCGGGATGCGCCGGGTTGCCCTCGCCGACGATCGCCGTCGGCCGGTTGGTCACCATCGGCGCCGCCGGCCCCCAGCCCGAGCCGACCGTGCCGCCGGCCGCGAGCAGCTTCGGCGCGGCAGGCAACTTGCCCAACCCGACGAACCCGGCGACCTTGTCCCACACCGCCTTGATGCCCTTGGTGTAGACCCACTCGATGATGAAGTTCACCGGCTTCGCCGCGATCGACTTGACCTGATTCCACGCCTTACCGATCGCATCCTTCGCGAGCGAGAAAGCAGCACCGAACAGCGCGACCGCAGCGCGACCGCGATCGAAAACGGGCTTCAGTGCGTTCGTCCACAGCCACGACGCGACCGCACCGATCCCGCGGAACGCCGGGGCGATCGCGTTGTTCCACAGCCACATGCCGACTGCGCCGAGCGCCTTGATCCCCGCACTCGCAACCGTGAAGATCGGCCGCAGCGCGTTGTTCCACAGCCATGATGCGACCGCACCAATCCCGGCGAACGCCGGCTGAATCGCGTTGCGCCACAACCACCCGGCGATCACACCGACTGCCCGAACGATGTTCATGATGTTCGTCGCAGCGGGCTTGATCCCGTTGTTCCACAGCCACATTGCGACCGCACCGATCCCGCGGAACGCCGGTCCGATCGCCGCGTTCCACAGCCACGACACGACCGCGCCGAGTACCCGGAACAGCAGCACGATCGGCGTGATCAGGACCGTCGCGACGATCGCGAACAGAATCCGTGCGGCGAGCCCGATCGCCGAGAACACGGGCGAGAGGATCGTCGACCAGAGCCACGACGCGACCGCGCCGATCGCCCGAAACCCGATCATGAGCCCGTCGATCACGGGCTTAAGGACGTTGGTCCACGCCCACATTGCGGCGACTTGGATGCCCGCCCAAGCTGCCTGCACGATCGCCCGGAACGTGTCGCTCCGCTGGTAGGCGACGACGAGCAGCGTCCCGAGTGCCGCAACGGCCGTGATGATCAGCCCGATCGGGTTCGCGTTCATCACCGCATTGAGCAGCCCCTGCGCGATCGCGTACCCGCGCGTCACCGCGGCCGCCGCGAGCAGCACCCCGCGATAGACCGCGAACACCGCCGTCGCCGCACCGGTCGCGATCGCCGAGGCGCCCATCGTGAGCGCGAGCCCGGCGACAGCCACGCCGACCGGCAGCAGCCACACCCCGTACTCGCGGATCCAGCGGACCCCGCCCATGAACGCCGCACCGACCGCGACGAGCGCAGGCACGAGAAAGGACAGCACCGCGCCGCCGACGGTCTGTACGACCGGCAGCACGTAGGTGTTCAGGAACCCGCCGACCGCGACGACCGCGGGGAGCACGTACGTCGTGATGACCCGTACGAGCCCCTGCATGAACGCCCGGCGGAACACCTCGATCGACATCGTCGACGTCGCGTGCAGCGTCTTGCCCATGCGGTCGGCTGCTCCGCCGACCGCACCGATCGCAGTCGTTGCCTTCGAGGGGTCAAGGGCGAAAAGCGCGGAGTTCAAATCCTCCGCCTGCGTACCGAAAAGCGCGACCGCGGTCTGCGACCTGGTCGCCGGATCGGGGATCGCACGCAGCCGGTCGAGGACCAGATCGAGGCCCTTCGCGGCACCCGGACCGCCCCGCGCGAAGATCGCGGTCATCTTCTCGCCGGACAAGCCGAGCGCCTTGAACCCGTCGGCCGACGCCTTCGATCCGTCGGTCGCCCGGATCGTGAATTCCTTCATTGCGTCGGCGACGAGATCGCCGTCGCGCGCACCCGCCTTGAGTCCCTGCGTGAGCAGCCCGATCGACTGCGCACCCGTGAGCCCGAGCGCCTTGAACTGGGGGCCGTACTCGTTCAGGGTGTCGAGGAAATCCTCGCTCTTGTCCGCGCCGGTCTGGAACCCGCGCGTGATCAGGTCAAGCGCCTCGCGGCTGTTCTTTGCAAGTCCCGACTTGACGAGCGCCCCGGCGCCCCTCGCGGCTGCGCCGACGTCCGTACCGAACGCCTCGGCGAGCCCGAGCGCGGACTGCGTGAGCTGCTCGACGTCCTTCTTCGGCGAACGGGCAGCGATGATCCCGTTCTGCGTGAGCTGCTTAAGCGCGTCGTTGACCTGGTCGACCGACTCGCCGTACCCCTTGGCGTAGACGTCACCCGCGATCTTCCCGTACTTCGCCGACTCGGCGGCGTTCAAGCCGAGTTGAGCGGCGAGCCGTGCGCCCGACTGTTCCTGTGCAACCGCCTCGCTGAACGCCGACGCGAACAGCACGCCAGCGCCGACCGCGACCGCACCGATCCCCGCTTTCAGCCCGCCGCCGAGGCCCGACAGCATGCTGCGGCTCGCGGACTGCCCCGCCTGCGCCCCGACCTTCTCGCCGACCTGCGCCGTCGGGCGGCCGATCTGCCGCTGTAGATCGGCGGCGTACCCACGGGCGCTCGGGACGATCGACACGTACCCGACTGCGACCTCGGTTGCTGCTGCGGCCATGGCGCGCACCGCCCTTCCGGATGGGTAGGGCGGTGCGCGTTCTAGGCGACCGCGTGCAAGCGAGTGCGTTCTCGGTGAGCGAGCAGATCGTCGGCGGTGATCTTCCGTCGCTGCTGCGTCCGGTTGCCCGGCCGCTCGACGGGCTCGGGGGGTTTGCTCTGCTCGTGGGCTTTCAGCCCACTGTTCGCGCGCTGCCAGTTGGCGACGCGCAGCTCGTCGATCACGGCTGCCTGTAGGTGCTCGCCGAGCCCCCACATGCTGTCGGTGTCGCCGAGCGCGCGACGCGTGCGGGCGCCCGCCGGCAACTGTCGTACGAGCACGCCGAGCTCACGCCACGACAGCTCGCCCCGGTAGAGATCGGAGAGTCGCACCCCGTAGTGCTGCCGCAGGTCTGCCTCGACTGCCTCGCCGTGCTCTCTCAGGAGTCGGTCGAGGCCCCGGATTCCCCCGGTGCCATCCCGCAATGCCCCTGGTACGCCTCGAACAGGGGCTGCAAGCGGAACTGCTTCAGTCCCACCTTCTCGAACGCAGGCCAGTCCTTGCCGAGCGCCTCGCGAAAGGCGCCGAGCATGGCAGCGGCGTCGCCGTTCTGCGCCGCGGTGATCAGCGGCATGATGTCAAGATCCATCAGGTGTGCCATAGACCAGCGTCGCCCCTGGTACTGGAACACGAACGGCGTCAGGTCGACCTCAGCTTCGACGGCGTCGAGGTTGAAGTCGTACGGCTTGTCGTCCGGCCGCCGTGCAGCGGTCGCCTTCTTCTGTGTGGTCATGGGCGCGGGTCCTTTCTGTGCGCGCGGGTGCAGTGAGAGGTGAAAGGCGGACGGTCCGGACCCGCGCAGATCGGACCGCCCGCCAGTAGGGGGAGCGCAGCGCGCCCGATCAGACGACTGCTGCCTGCGGGTCGTTGGTGATGTCGATGTACAGCGTCCTGTCGGCGGCCGGGTAGATCGTGATCGTGAGCTCGAACGCCTGAAGCTCGCTGTCGGACAGCGTCACCTCGCCGACCTCTTCGACCTCCCCCTTCGGGATCACCCGGCGCTTCGTTACGCCGCCGTCGACCAGTTCCATCACGAACGCCCGCGGGTCCGACGTCGGTACCTTGACCGTGCGCGTCGTCACGCCGGCCGCCGTCGCGGCAGTCGAGCCCGGGTTCACGAGCCCGAACACGACTAGGTTGTCTTCGAGACAGGTGATCTTGATCTGTCGTTTGTGCTTCGACTTCGTCGTGCGGACGAGCACGCCGCCCCACGCGTAGTGGTCGTTCGAGTCCTGGTCGCGGGACTCGCTCGCCCCGTCCTCGGACAGCAGCCCGACCGCCTTCCACGTGGCGGCGATCGGCGTCACGATGTCGGTCGGTGCGGTCGTGCCGACGGGCGCGGCGTACATGTCGGCGCCCTCCCACAGCCGCGGATTGTCGGTGTCGCCGGCCATCAGCGTGCCCCCTTGCTCTCAGCCCGGTCGCCCGCGGGGGCGAGGGTCTTGGACGATGCGCGGGTCGTCTGATCGGCGGGGCGGGCGAACCCGTCCTTCACAAGCTGCTTCGCCTCGGCGTCGTCGATGTCGGCGCTCTGGTCGGGTTGGTACTCGGTGCCGTCGTGAGTGGTTCGCGGGTACGCGAACGTGATCTTCATAGGGCTGTCCCTCTCAGTGAAATGTCGAGCGTGAACGCGTACCGGGCTTGCCCCGACACCTGGTCGGGCAGCCACTGCGGGCCACCAACGGTCGGGCGGGCGAGCGTCGTCGACCCGGACGTGCCGCGGGCAGCGCCGAGCAGCGCCCGGCAGACCTGCATCAGGTCGTGCGCCCCGCCTTCGTCCGGGCCCCAGCAATGAACGTCGAGGCGCGGCCGGTCGTGCACGACCGTGTCGGGCGGACCGCCGACCCGCTCGATCCGGACGAACCGGGTCGGCCTCGGCGAGGGCACCCTCGACCCGACCGGCACCGTGATGCCGCGGGCCGCGAGCCGGTCCCGCAGGTACCCGGCGATCACCGCGACGGCGTCCGGCATGACGACCGGCGGCGCGCTCACGACGCGCCACCGCTCAGCCCGCGCAGCAGCGCCCGCCGCGAGTCCTCGGGGTCCGACGTCGCATAGTCGCCGATCACCGCACCGCGCACGCGGGCGCCGTCGTCGCTGATGTCCGTACGGAACTGCCCGTGATCCGGCTCGGCGGCCGCAGCCGCAGCTCGTGCAACGTCGGCGGTCTTGCGGGCAATCACCTGTCGCACGCCGGCACTCTTGAGCAGCGCGCCGATCGCCCGCCTGTTGGGTGTAATCCGGGCTCGCGCCATGGGTCACCCCTCTACGGTTCGTAGCCTGATCTCGTAGTGGTGCAGCTCGGTCGGCTCGTACGCCGGACCGGGCGGGCCGATCACCTCGAACCGCGCCCCGTTCCAGTGGACTCGGTCGGCTCCGTGCACGGTGAGCGAGGCGCCGTCGACCGCGAACGGGTTGCACAGCAGCAGCCACTCGCCGATCTGCGCGTCGCGCTGCTCGGTGTCCTCGGCCCCGGTGTTCTGCTGCATCCACGCGGCGACGGCGACTCTCGTCGAGGTCGACCAGTCGTCGACGTCGTTGCCGTACCGGTCCGTCGTACGGCCGGGGTGCTCGACCTCGACCACATGGGGCAGCAGATCCTCGCCGATCACGGCAGCCACCCGCCGCGGCGCCAACAGTCCGCCGGATCGTCCCGCCATCCGTGCGGCGCCTGGTCGAGCAGCCCGACCGTGTACGCGGCGTCGGCATCCGGGTCGGTGACGACCTCGGGCTGCAACTGCCCGATCTCGTCCTCGGTGAGGTACAGCCCGCCGTTCTCGCCGAGCGTCTCCGAATACTGGCCGATCGTGCGCTGCCGGTACCCGCCTCCGTTCGCGATCACCCGGCGGGTCACCGCGATGACAATCGCCCGAGTCGTCTCGGCGGCCGGCGTGTACCCGGCCGGGATGTGCCTGCGCATGAGCGCCGACGCGTCGTCGAGGTACGCCTCGACCTGATCCCGGCGAGCCCCGGCGAGGGTGACGGCGGCGCGCTTCTCGTAGTCCTCGACCGTCGCGAACGCCGCCATCCCCGTTACTCCTCTCGCTCGACGACGCCGGCCACCTCGCACGCCGCGATCACGTCGTCGCGGGTCGCGTCGTCGGCGACCTCGACGTCGTGCTGCTCGGCGAACACCCGCCACGCTGCCTCGCCCGAGCCACGCCCGGACCGCGGCGGCGCCTCGGCGTCGCCCCCACCCGGGTCGTCCTGGTCGTCGACCTCGGTGTCGTCGTCGGTCCACGCGTGCACGCCGATGCGCTTCGCGACGTCTGCGGGAACCGTGTCCTCGGGTCCGTAGGCGACGCCGTCGACGTGCACGTACGCGATCAGGTGTCGGCTCATGCGAGCACCTGCGCCTTGAACGTGAGGTTCGGCTCGCGCAGGACCGGGATGCCGACCGCGGCCGCGTGCGTCCACAGCCTCACCGGGTCCTTCGTCTTCCACATCCCGGCGACGATGCCGGGCTGCTCGCCCGCCTGAAGGTTGTAGTCCTCTTCGAGCGCCTCGGCGGTCGTGCCGAGCAGCGTCGCCCCGAGATCGGTCGGCTGCGCCGCCGTCGGGTTCCCCGCCTCGGGCAGCAGCGCGATCGCGTTCGCCGGGGTGATCCTGGTCGCCACGCCGTCGACCTTCACACGGGCGTCGTACAGCTCGATCGGCGGCAGTCCCATCGAGGCGAGTACGCCGTTCACCTGGTCGACTGTCGCCATCGGCGCAGTCCCGGCCGGGGCGAGCGGGTACACCTGCCTGATCACCTGGTCGCACTGTTGCATGTGCTGCAACACCGCCTTCGGCATGAGGATCACGCCGGGCGTCTCGCCGTTCGTGTCCTCGTAGGTCTGCACCCACGATTGAAGATCGGTGAGCGGCTTCGCCGTGGCGTAGACCGACCACAGCACCGCAGCGACCACCGAGTGCGTGCCGATCCGGCCAAAGTCCACGGTGGTCTTCAGCTCGGGTACCGGCACGGTGCCGTTGACCAGGGCAGACCCTCGCGCGACCTCGAAACGCGCTGCGATGTTGCGTGCGAGGCGCTCGGCGTCGCGCGCGATGAACGGCAGCGCCTGATCGTTCGCGAGCTTCCGCAGCCTGAGCCGCTCGTACTCGTTCAACGGGATCTTCTCGGACACGGGCGGCAGTTCACCCATGACCCTGCCGAGCCCCTCGCGGCGGCCGATCTTGCTCTCGGTGTCCCACGACCGGTACGACGCCGTCTCGGCGAGCCCGCCGCCACCGCGCACGAACTCGTACGTGATGTCGTCGACCTCGACGTTCGGCAGCCACCGCGACAGGCGGAACCGGTTGATCTGCTGCTCGGCGAGCGACGCCCGGATAAGCCCGGTGAGCTGCGTCGGCTCGATGAATTCGGTGTCCAGTGTCCAGCTCATCAGTTCACTCCCTCTCAGACGAACCGGATCGAGCCGGCAACATCGGTCTTACCGGCGGCGTCGACCGCGACCGGCAGCCGCGCCTCGCGCACCTTGCCGTGCACGAGCATCGCCCCCGACGGGTCGAGCGTGTTGACCGTCGGCGCCCCGACCGCGGCGTACAGGAAGCCGACGAGCTTCTCGCGCCCGTCGCTCGCGGCGTTGTCGTACGGGCCGTACTTCCCGCCGGCCGTGATCTGCCCCAGCGGAATGCCGCTCTTGAAAAAGCCCTCGGGGTAGTGGGTGCCGGCGGTGAACAGACTCGTGTCGAGCACGATCGTCTCGGTCGCCTGCGTCCCGTGCTCGGACCCGAGCCACGATTGATCGTCGGTCCCGAACGATGTGGTCTTGATGCTGAGTTCCATGGGTGTGATCCCTCCCGAGATCAGGTCTTGTTTCCGCCGAGAAGCTGCTTGTACAGCTCGGCGCCCTCGGCGATCGAACCGCCGGTTCCGCTGCTCTCACGCCGCCGCGTGCCCTGGTAGCCACTCCCGCGCGTCCGGCGGCGCGTGTCGCGCCCGCCGTCCTGGTCGCCGTCGTCGTCGCCCTGGTCGCCCGTGTCGGGCTTCTTCGGGGCGAGCCGGTCGATCAACTTCGCGAGCCCGTCCTCGTCGACGTCGCCGTTCGCGTCGATGTACTTCGACAGGTTCACGTCCTCGACGACGTCGGCCGGGGCGTCGAGCCGCCCCGCGGCGTTCGCGAGGAATACCTGCCGCGCGAGCTTGGCCGCGCCCTTCGACCGCTCGTCGGCGACTGCCGATTTCACCGCCTCGGCGACTGCCTTCTCTTGATCCGTGGCAGTCGCCGACCGCAGCTCGTCGCGCTCGCGCGCGGCGTCGGCGTTGTCCTTCGCCCGCTGCTCGTGCTTGCGCGCAAGGCGCTTCCACTTCTCGACCTCGGTGTCGCCGCCCGTGTCGGGCTTCTCGTCGGGGTCGCCGCCCTTGTTCGCCTCGGTGTCCTTCCCGCCCTTGTCGTCCCCGGTGCCGCCGTCGCCGTCCGCGTAGAACACGGGCGACCACGGGGTGACCGGGTAGGGGTGGGTCCAGCCGGCGGACTGGACCGCGGGCAGGGGGCGGCGACGTGCTGCGCGCATGGTGGTGTCTCCCGTGTCGGGTGGGGTGTCATGGGTGCGCCGTGGCGGCGCAGGGTCACGCGGCCGGGATATCGTCCGGGCCGGTGAAGTTCTGTCGGCGTACTGCCAGCAACGGGCCGATCTCGCCGTGCTCGCGCGTGATGATCACCTCGCGGTAATCGGGGGCGCGGCCGCCGCGATCGGACTCGCCGAGGTCGCGGGCGATCGCGTCGTGCGCTTCTTCGAGCAGCCGCTCGTCGATGATCTGCCCGGGGTCTCTGTTGCCGGGCAGGGGCTCGGGTTTGCAGTGGCAGCCCGGATGAATCGGCATCAGATCAGCGACCCGGTACCGCTGCGTCGAGGCGATCGTGCACAGCGCGCAGTTCCTGCCGCTGCTGAGCCGACGCCGGAAGAACCGCGCGCCGCCACGCTCCATGGATTCCCGCGCGGCATGCGTGCGGGCGAGCTGTAGATCAGTCTCCGTGATGCTGAGCAGCCGATTCCGGCCCTGCGCGAGCGCGTCAACGTAGTCCGCACCCTGCGACAGCGCCGTATACATCTGCACGAACGGGCGCTGATAGACCGTCTCGGGCGGGGTACCCCGCAGTGCTTCGCCGAGCTGCACCCCCACAGGGGCGGCCGCACCGCCGAGCATGTCCGCGATCATCGCCGACAGGTACGCGTCGGTGATCTGCCCCATCTGCTGCTGCACGCCGAGGACGACCGGCAGCACACGTTCGATGAACACCGCGGCGTCGGCATCCCGGTACGAGCCGAGGCTGTCGAACGCGTCGAGGACGAACGAGATCAGCCGATCCCGGAGCGACCCCGAAAGCGCGTCGTACCGCTCGGCGAGCGCCGCCTGCAACGCCTCACCCATCGAACCCGCCGCCGTCGTCCGCGAGGTTGCCCGCGGTCGGCGCTGCGCCCGGTGCGGGCAGCAGCGATGCGGCGAGCAGCGCCTGCGACGCCGCACCGGCAGTGATGCGCCGCACAGTCGCCGGCGTCTCGCCCATTTCCTCGGCGACGACGTCGAGCGGGTACCCGATGCTCTTGAGCTTGGTCGCGGCATCGGCCTTGACCGCGAGCGAGGCGTGCGCGGGGTTCGCCCACCGCACCTCGGCCTCGGTGTAGTCCTCGGGAACACCCGCCTGCGCAGCACACAGCGCCATCACGGACTCGATGCCCTCGCCGAACGCTGCGATGTGCTCGCGCACCTTCGCCACGTGCAGGATGTCGAGCGCGCCGATCGTGTCGGCCGCGATGTTCACCAGGTCGCCCGCGTAGTAGTACGCGGGGGTCTGCGACAAGATCAGCATGTCGCGGACATCCGACGCATGCTCTTTCAGGAACCCGCTCAGGTCGGCGGCCGACAGTTGCCCGAACTGCGCGTTCTCACCTTCGGACGCCCACACTGCGGACGGCGACGGAATGAAAGGCTGCTCGACCGTAATGAGCCCGGTCACCGGGTCGACCTTTTTCGCGAACTTGTGCCCCTTGATCCACTTCTGCGGGAAGCCTGCGTTCCTCGACGCCGCCATGCGGTTCAAGATCCCGAGGTTCACCCGATCTTGAATGTCGACGACGCCCCCGAACTCAGGCTCGGGTTCCTCCCCGAGGTCCGGCATTCGCGCGAACTCGACGAGCGGCAGCATGCCGAGGTCGTGCGGCTCACCCTGGTCGCCGCCGATCCACTCCCACGAATCGGGGCCCCACGGCAGGCGGCGCCCGCACCGCTCCCGTGTTCGGTACGGGAACGACACGTCGTCGAAGAACACGCGGGCGTACCCGTACCCGTCGATCTCGTCGTGCCAGGCTTTCAGCCCGACATACGGCTCGCCCGTCTCGGGGTCCGTCCACACGATGCAGTCGCGCGGGTGCTCCCCGGTGATCAGCGGCGACGGGCGCCCGTTCTCCTCGACCCGGGTCGGGTGCGGGCCGACGAGCATGTACCCGACCGACTGCGTCATCGCGACCCGCCACACCCCCTTTTGCCGACTGTCGAGGCGGTTCTGCTGCCACCACCGCGAGGCGTTCGCGTCCGGCTCGCCATCCGGGCCGGTAACGCCGAGGGCGAGCAGCCGGTGCACAGTCGCGTTCGCGATCAGCCCACAGAAGTTCGTGCGGCTCTTCCGCTGAAAGTCGATGAACGCCGCCTGCGCATTCTTCGGAAGCTCGGGGAGCGGCGGCCGACCCTTGTAGTACCGCCACCACTCGTCGAGCTGCTTCTCGCGGTGCCGCAGCTTCCTGCCGAGCTTGAGTAGCCACCAATCCGGCGAGTCCGGGGTGTCGTCGAGCATCGTCGCCCCCTTCCGGGCTCGTCAGAACGTGAACCCGCCCATCTCCTCGACCTCGACGCCGAGGCCGGCGGCGATCGCGTCGAGGCGGCACTGCCACGCCAACACGGCGGCGACCGCAGCGTCGATCTTGTCGGGGCTGTCCGGGTTGGCTTTCATGATCTGAATGCCGCTGCGGGTCTTCCGCCTGCGGGAATTGAGCAGATGACGCACGAGCGCCGACGAGCCGTCGAGCGTCAACTCGCGTTCTGTCAAAGCGGTGTGGAACTTCTCCAGCGCCCGGACGATCAGCGTGCTGCGGCCGCCAGTCATCCACCATTCGATGGGGTGGTTCCTGGTCGACTGGACTTTGAGCCGCGGACCGTACGCCGCTTCCCAGTCGGCGACGTGGCTTTCCCACTTCGCAGGGTCGGCGTACATGCCGATGACGTCGTACCGGTCGAACGCCTCATGCACCGCGGCGAGCACCTCGACGACCGGCACCTGCCAGCCCTCGCCCGGCGTGTCCGTCGGTGGTTTCCACCCGCGCGGCTGCTCCCACACTCCGATCTCGAAAAGGTGCCCGTCCGACAGCCGGCACCCGATCAGCGCCGTCGCGTCGGTCACTCCGCGCGAACGCTTACGGCTGCCGTCGAACCCGAGCACGATGCGGTCGCCCGGCCGCACCTCGCGGTCGAGGTCGGATGCCGCGCGCACCTCGGGCGCCGACAGCCACGCGTCGGACGCATGGGTGATCTGATTCAAGAAGTCGGCGCGCAAGTCCTGCGGCTCGTTCGAGGTATCCCAGAAAGCGCCGGTGATCCCCTCGATCGGCGACCAACCCGACGGACACGGGGGGTCGTGCAGAACGCACCCGTCGGGGTGATCGCTGCTGTCGCCGTACGCGTACCGCAGACCGGCGACGAGCGACTGCTCGTCGGACATGTCCGTGTCGGCGGGCGCCTCGCGGTGATCGACCAGGATGCCGCGCGCACGCGACCGCCCGTCGAGGATTGCCTGATAGTCCGCGGCGCTGTTCTCGGCGACGGACCCCTCGCCCGGCGTGAACGCGTTCGGCGTCTCGATCACCGAGCCGCCGATCTTCACGGCGTTGAACCGCAGCGTCTTCGCGAGCTTCACGCCGCCGTTCGTCGCCGTCCATTCCTCAGTCTGGTCGAGCGCCGCGAAGCACGCCGGGTCGCCCTTGATCGAGCTCGCCGACGACGTGATCGCGGTGATCTCGCCGCGCGGCAGATAGATCACGGTGTCGAGGACGTCGAGCCCGTAGTCGGTCGACAGCGACCCGCCTCGCGCCATTTCGAGCAACGGGTTCCACGTGTTGTCGGTCTGCTGCTCGGTCACCGCGGCGATACGTACGAGCGGCGTCCGGATCGAGTGCCACGGCCGGCCGGCCGGCTCGCCGTACGCGTCCCATCCGTCGGCGACGACGTCGGCGCACGCCTCGGCGAGCGCGATCGCCCCGACGAACGGGCTCTTCCCCCACCCTCGCGGCCGGCTGAGCAGCGCCCGGTGAACGATCCGCTTGCCGGTCACCGGGTGCAGCTCGTAGTACGCGAGCGCGAAATCTGCCTGTTCCTTCGTGGGCACGAACGGCTCGCCGTCGTCCCGGCCGGGCTGCGCAAGATTCGCGATCATCCAATCGAGGACGTACCAACCCAACGTGGGGCGCTCGCCCTCGAACTCGGGGCCGCGCCACGGCATGACCGCCCCCTACGAATCGCCTGCCGAGCTCTTCCCGCCCGGCAGAGATCGCAGCCGCGCCGCCCCGAATCGCTCGCGCGCCGACGGACCGCCGGACGAACCGCGGCCGCCGTCGAGCCCGTCCGCCTCGGCGAACACCATGCGCAGCCGCGCCCGGTCCGCGGGCGTCGCCCCGAACGCCGCGACCCGCAGCCGCAGTTCGGCGGCCGCGGACAGATCGCCCCGCCACAGCCGAGCGTGCACGAGCGCGGTGTCGAGCAGTACCTGCCAGTCAGACGAACCGAAGTGCTCGGACTGCGGCGAGACGATCCACACCTGCCACCACTCGCGAGTGCGCTCGGGCCACACGAACTCGACGAGCTGCCCGTCGCGCTCGATCCGGAACTCGGGCAGCTCGGGAGCCTCGGCGCGCTCCCACCTGAGCACGGTCTGCGGAACCGTGTCGGCGTTCCGTCGAGCTCGCTTGCCTGCCGGCTTCGGGGCCGGCCCCATGCCTGCCATCACGCACCCCCCGTCTCAGCTCGCAGGACGTTGCCGATCTCCAACAGCGCCTGCGCGACTGCGATCGTGGCCAGTGCCTGAGTCTTCGCCGCGTGTGCGAGCAGCACGTCGGTACGGATCTGTCCGACTGGCATGCGGTTGAGCTCGGCGGCCGCCATGTCGATGGACCGTTCGGAGAGTGTGCGGTACGTCGGGATCGGCTCACGCTCCGCCATCACTCGACCCCCTTCTCTGCCTGCACCGCACTGAGCATGTTCTCGATCGCCCACACGATCTCGTCCCAATCACGCAGCCGGTCGACGCCGAGCGCATCCGTGATCCGGTCCATGAGCGCGACGTCGAGGTGCTGCTGCTCGTCGACCGGCTGCACAACCGGGGCCAGAAACCCCGACACGTCGTTCGCCGGAATCTCGACCGTCTCGGGCGTCACCATCACGCCCCGCGCCCCTACCTGGTGGGCAAACCTCTGCCAGAGATCGAAGAGGCTGCCCACCGGGGCGCCCGCGTCGAGTTCGAAGCGCCGCGTCGTCCACTCGTCGACGACGAGCACGAACGGCGGCCGCTCGTCGCCTGCCCCCTCGGGCAGTGTGAGGATCTGAATGCGGGTCATGGGCTGTGCCTCCCGTGTCGGGTGTGCCGCAGCAGACCCGTGTCGGGGCGCTACAGCAGAGCGTCGATCAGGTGCTGCACGTCCCCGAGCCGTCGCGGCGTGCCGCCGTACGTCGTCCCGGTGATCGCGATGTACCGGCCGTCGGCGTACAGCTCCACAGAGCCGCCACCGTCGAGCGTGATGCGCCTGCCGTGCGGCAGTGCGCCGAGTCCCCAGATGTGCAGCCCGTCGCCCGAACGGGACACCTCGACCCACGTCGCCCCGGCAGTAGCGTCGAGGATCGTCTGCGCCCACCCGGCGAGCTCGCCGTCGGGGCCGATGCAGTGGTCGAGGTCGAGCACGACGATCCCGTCGCCGTTCAGGACGAACCCGGACCCGACGCCGGCGGTCGACGCAGCGGCGTCCGCGTGGCGCGACCAGGTCGACGAGTCGGTGCTGCTCGCCACGGAACCGCCCACGGTCAACGGGACCTTACGGGCGGTATGCCGCACCCATCGCGGCCGGCGGGTGAGCTCGGCGGGGACGCTGCGGCGCGCGCGCTGCGCTGCGGCGCGACACCGCGGCGCGCAGTAGATCGCGTGGCGCCGCGCAGTGATGCGCAGCGGCTGCTCGCAGTGTCCGCAGGTCGGTGTCGGCATGCTGCCAGTCTAGTGCCGCGTACGCTTTCAGGTCTCTGACCTGCACGTATCAGTCGTGTATCAGTGAGGCGGCAGGCTGAGACGCCGTACGCGGACCCTCGACCGCCCGGCATCGAATCAGCCCACCGCCCCACTGTCCGCCCGCCAGCGGACCGCCCACGCGCCCTCACGTGGCCGTTTGCCCCAGACCCGTACAGGACCAGGCCCGCAGCACCTCCCGGGCCCCCGAAGGGGCGGGGAGGGGGAGTCGCCCCCCAGGGTGGGCCGGCTCGCGTTCGGGTTGGGAGTTCAGATCAGACCGGGATGTCGTTCCGGCGGCCGCCGAGCTCGATCTCGCCATCGTGCGGCGTTGCCCTCGCGGCTGGACTTGATCAAGTGATGGTGCTCGCACAGTGCTTGCAGGTTCTCGTACCGGTGGTCGTTGCCCGGCGTGATGTGGTCGACCTGGTTAGCCCAGTGACCACAGACCCATGCGCCTTCGCGCCATCGGCACCGATGCTCGTCGCGGTGCAGGACGTACGGCCGGATGACCGTGTACCAGTCGGCCGGCAGCTCGTCGCGTCGTGTGCTGCCTGCCCACTGGCCGCTCATGTCTCGTCGTCCTCGGTGTCGTACTCGTCGTCGGGGTCGGCGCGTTCGAGGGTGGAGTCGAGTGCGACGAACCCGATCGGGTTGCTGCTCGGCTCGGGCTCGGGGCCGAGGGCGGCGAGCAGTCGCAGGGCGGTCGCTTCGATGTGGTCGAGGGGGGTCTGCTCGTCGGGGTGGGTGTGGATGTCTACCCGGCGGGTGCCGTCGGTGAGGCGTACGCGCATGGTGCCCCCGGGGTTGTTCAGGTGGTGGTGTTGTTCGTGATCAACCCGAGGTTGTGCAGGGCGACCAGGAGGTTTGCGAGGGCAGTGCCGTCGGTCCGGCTGCCGTCGATCTGTTGCCGGGTCACGGTGGGCATGCCGTGGAACCCGAGGCGGTCGCCTGCGCCGTCGAGGGTGTGTTTGTACCCGGCGGTGATGGTGCTCGTCTGGACTGCGGCGAGGTAGGCGGTTCCGCCTTCGACGGCGGTGATCCGGGTGAGTAGGTCGTTCAGGTAGCTGTCGAGCGCGCTCACGTTGGTGTTGGTGGCGCCGAGGGCGGTTGTCGTGGCGAACGTGTTGTTCGCCCATGCGCGGTCGCCGTGTGGGTCGTTGGCCGCGGTGTGGGTGGCGATGGCGTTCGTGGTGAACGCCTCGGCGTCGGTGTTCGACCCGTTCTGTCCGGCTGCGCCTGCCGGTCCTTCCGGGCCTGCGGGTCCGGCGGGTCCCTGCGGTCCGGTCGCGCCGCCGGCGCCGGTTGCTCCGGGTTGTCCTGCGGGTCCGGTCGCACCGGTCTGCCCTGCGGGTCCCTGCGCGCCGGCGGGTCCGGTCGGCCCTGCGGGTCCGGTGACGATGACGTACTCGCCGGCCGCGGGGGCGGTGGGTCGGATCTTCCCGAGGTCGACGGTCGGTGTCGCCGAGGTGAGGAGCAGCGAGTACGAGCTGCTCGGCGCGTCGTGCCACCGTTCCTCGACTCGGTAGGTCCAGCCGCGGGGGCTGATCGTCGGGTCGTCGGCGGCGAGCACGCTGATCGTGATGTCGCCCTGGTCATTGGGGGCGACGTCGACGGGTCCTCGGATGATCGTGTTGTGCTCGGCGGACACGATGGTGTCGGCCTCGGGGGTGAGTCGCAGATGTCCGCGGTAGGGGCGTCCGTCGGGGTGCCGGTATCGGCCGATGACTGCCACGGTGGCGAGTTCGGGGGGAAGTGGCACGGCGAGCACCTCCGGAAATGACGATGCCCCGCGCGGTGGCGGGGCTGCGGTTTCTGTTTCCGGGCATGCGGAACTGCGCCCAATCTTGCGACACGTGATCGTGTTCGTCAAGCGTGGCGAGGTGAGAGAGGGGCGGTTCGGGCGTGCGCCCGGTACTGCCGGTAGATGCTCTCTCACCCCCGCCCCATGGGTAGTTGGAGTGGAGTGGAGTGGAACCCGCGCGCGCGAGTCCCGAGGGAGTCCCCCCGGGACAGAATGCGTTGACGTGCGGGGGTGTGCTTTTTCGGCGTGCGATTCGATCGCGTTTCTTCTTCGATTCGTTCGCGATTCGTCGTCGAAACGCAGGCGAAAGTACGGCGATTCACCGGCTGCCCCACCCGGAATGGTCCGGGCGGGGCTCGGGATTCAGGACCGGGGCAGTCGGCCGTTCGTGCCGTTCGGCGTTCCGGGTACGGGCCGGCCGCGACCGTTCGTCGGCTCGGGCTCGCCGCGTCCCTTGGCCGCTCGGGCTTGGTCGTTGCGCTTCTTCAGTTCGGCGATCGGCATGCTCTTGCGAAGGGGCATGATGGGCAGTCCTGTCTCGTGTACGCGGGATGGGTGCCCCGGGGCGGCCGGTCGCCTGGCAGTGATGCGGCCGCCCCGGGTGTCTGTCAGCCGGCGGGCGTGTAGCGGATCAACCCGCCGATGGGGTGGGGACTTTGGATCACCGCAACGCCGTCGCGGTAGTCGACCGTGCAACCGGCGATCAGCGCCTCGGTCATGTCGAGCCGCAGGTGATGGCCGGTAGACGGGCGCGGGTACTCCCACGTCGTCCCGTCGTCGTCGCTGGTCTCTTTGAGGTACTCAGCGCCCGTGTTCACGTCGGCGACCGGGCTCGCGTCGTAGATGCGCAACCACTCGTCGTGACGCGCCATCAGCGCTCTTCGCCGTCGGCGAGCCCCTCGAACGGCTCGCCGTCGTCGTACTCGGCGGCCGCAGCGGCAGCAGCCTCGGCGGCGAACCGCAGCTCGTCCTCGGCGTCGAGCCGTGCCTCGCCGTCGCGCTCGTACTCGGCGAGTTCCTCGCCGCTCATCACGTCGGCGTTGGTCATCCCGTCGTACGGGTCGTGGTCGTAGTTCTCGGTCACTTGGGTCCCTTTCGTGGTGGGTCAGATCAGGCGGTTGCAGGCGGCGACGATCAGGCAGCCGAGCAGCAGCAGCGCAAGCGCTGCGCCGACGCCGAGCTCGTTCTCGTGGTCAGGGCCGACCGACTCGTCGTCGGGGTGATGGCCCGAGTGTTCGCGTGCTCGGTGCCACGCGCCCTCGGCCTCGGCGGCGCGGCGGGTGGCGACCGGGGGCGAGGTTGTCCGGCACTGTCCGCACCGGTATCTGTAGGACACACGGAACCCCTTCCGAGGGTGATCCAAAACCGCTTTCGGGGCGGGTAGTTGGGGTGGTAGTTCGGGGGTAGTTGGCGGGTAGTTTTCGCAGGTCAGATCGGGACTACCTGCGCCACAACCGGCGCTTAGGGCGACCGCCGTGCGGGGGGTCGGGAGAGGGGTCCGCCGAGGGGTCGACAGGGGGCTCGGGCGGGGGGTTAGTGAGGGGCTCGGCGAGGGTGCTGAGAGCCGCCCGGAACGCCTCGCCGTGGACCCCGACAGACAGCCCCGATCGGGTGTTCAGTCGGTCCCGCACGGGGATGCCCAACCGGGTGCAGATCGCGCGTACTTCGGGGATGCCCCACGCGGGGTCGACACCGGTCTCGTGGTAGAGCTCGACGATGTCCCGCAGGAGGACCCCGTTCCGGGTGCCGATCAGTTCGGCGACGGCGGTGATGAACTCGGCGTCGGTAGGGGGCTCGACGACTGCCTCGGCGTCGTCCTCGGCGGCGCCGGCGTCCCCCTTCCCCTTCTTTTCGATCTTGTCGGGGGGAGGGGCTGCGGCGGCTCGCAGAGCGGCCCATGCCCACACGGGGATGAGCACGGCGACCGTCCACGGTGCTTGACCGATGCCCCACCCGGCCGCAATGAGCCCCCACATCAGGCCGGCGGCGTTCCACAGCCGGTCGATTCCGTCGGCGGCCGCGATCCAGTGCCCGGCGCTGCGCAGGATCAGCCACGACCCGCCCCGGATCGCCCGCCATGTCTCGCGCTCGGCGGCGATCGGCTCGGCAGCCTCGGCGTACGCCGTGCGCAGGATGTTGCCGGGTCGGGCGCGCTTCTTCTTCGGTGGGGTGGTCATCAGGCGAACCCGAGGAAGAAGTCGCGGATATAGATCGCGACCATGGTCCACGCGCCGCCCGCACCGCCGAACACGGTCGCCATGACCAGCCCGGTTACGGCTGCGGCGCGCGGGTTGAGCTTCACGAAGTAGGCGATCAGTACCAGGACGACCGCAACGGCGGTGGGCTCGACGTCGCCGAGCGGCCCCTGCCCATGGCCGATCTTCGCTGCCTCCATGGCTCCGCGGGTGAACCCGTCCGGGATTCCCCAGATGCCGGCTGCGGCGATCAGGACGGTACCAGCGCAGAGTGCGAGGGTGAGTGCGGCGTTCTTCTTCAGCGTCTTTTCAGAGTTCTTGCGGGTGCCGAGCACGAGTGCCGTGAACAGCACGGCGGCGATTCCGCCCGTGCCGAACCCGCCAATCAGCGTCGCCGCCGTGCCGGCCGCGAGGGTGCTGTGCATGGGTGTCCTTCGAGGTCAGAGTGTGGCGTTCGGCCCGTACAGGGCGAGCGCGAGCACAGCGGACGCGAGGGGGATGCGGGCGATCCACCCAACGACCCGCAGGATCAGGTGCGCGTCGTGGCTGCGCCATCGGTGGGTGCGGATCTCGGCAACGGCGCAGACGACGATCAGCCCGGCGCCGATGACGACGCCCTCGCGGGGGTCGGTCCGCCCGTAGAACAAGAGCCTGCCGACCGCCCACGGGACGATGCCGACCGCGTAACCGATGCCGGCCGCGCCGATGTTGTAGATCCCGACGGCGATGCGTCGGCGCTGCTTCGGGTCGGTGGTCATGCTCTTCGCGATGTCGTCGATTCCGCCTCGGATCTCGACGACGTGCGGCGGCGTGCTCTTCTTCGTGGCGGGCGTCTTCTTCGGGTCAGGCTGCTGCTCGACCGGCTCGTCGCCGTCGGGGTCGTCGCCCTCGGGCTCGTCGTCCTGGTCGGGCTCGGGCTCGTCGTCCTCGGGCTCGTCTTCCTTGACCAGGACGAGTGCCGGTTTCGGTCGCCGCCAATCCGGCAGCCGTGACCCGCCCCGAGCGGGGGCGGTGTCGGCGGCCGGGGTCGGTACGGTCGGCGGGTACGCGGGCGGGGCGGGGATCATCCCGGGCCTGAGCGGGGGCTGCTGCGGGAGAGGCTCGGTGCCGTCGACCCGCCGGCGCAGCATGGAGCGAATGCGGTACTCGTCGGGGTCAACTGCGGGCGGCGTGTGCTCGTTGGTGGTCACCTGCGCCCCCTAGAGGTACTGCCCGGTACCGGGCAGCGTCTTCGGGGCCGGCTTCTTCGCCTGCCGGTCGCGGGAGTTGACGGTTCGGACGTACGCGGCGTCGGCGTCGATGTTGTGGCGGGCGAGGTGTCGTGCGACCTCGGCGGCGCTCACTCCCTCGGGGAGCACGCTGCGGACGGCGCGCACCGCGTCGGCCTTGATCGTGCCGACTGCGGCGAGCGCATCATCGACGATGCGGTCGGTCGACGGAGCCTTGACGAGCTCAGGCTGCTCGGCGTCGCCTGCGGTCTGACCTGTGGGCATCACCGCATCACCCGTGTCCGCCTCGGGCTGTTCGGGTGCGGCGGCCGCAGCCGGTGCAGGGGCTGCGGGTTCGGGCTGTCGGACGGTGATGACGACGTGCTGCGGCGGGGGCGTGTCAGCGTGATGCGGTGCGCCCGCATCACGTGATGCGGCTGCTGATCCGGCGGTGCGGCCGAGGACGATCGCGACGTCGAGGTCGGTCACGTTGTGTCCGTACTGCGCGAGGACCTCGGCGAGCTGCCCGAGGGTGAGTTCCGGTCGGGCGTTGTGCACGATGCGGATCGCCTTCGACGGGGGCAGCTCGGCGAGCTCAGATGCGAGCACCTCGCCCGCCTGCCGCCGAGGCGGTTCGGTGGGGCGCTGCGGCAGCTCGACCTCGGGCTGCGCCTCGACGAGTTGCTGCTGCACCGTCGGCTCGGTCGGGCTGCCGCCGTACAGGGCGGCGTGCCGCGCCTCGGCGGTCTGGAACCTGCGCAGTTCGGCGCTGATCGTGGTCTGTGCGGCGAGTTCCTGTCGGCGCTGGGACAGCCACGACCGGGGCCCTTCGCCGAGTGGGACGGCGTACAGCCTCATGACGATCATCCACAGCCCCTTAGCGATCAAGGAGACTGCCCCGCCGACGGCACCGACGGCGAAGTCGCCGTCGATCCAGCCGTGCAGACCGATCGCCACGACGGACCCGGCGAGGAACGCCCACCCCGCGTTACGAGCGGGGTCTGCTCGCTTCGGGTCGTGGCGCTCCAGCCACTCAACAGCCATGCAGGCGATCCACGCCGAGTCGAATACGGCGGCCGCGCCGTACGCGATCGCAGCCGCCGTGACGGCGGCGAGCAGATCGCCAATGCTCGCGGTCGACCAACTGATAGACAGAGTCGTGACCAGCACGGCGAGGACCACGACGCCGCCGCGCAGTGCGCGGTCGAGGTCGCGGGGCGGGCGCGGCACGTACACCCGGTAGGTCTCGGTCGTCTCGCGCGGGTCGCCGTTGATCTTGGTCGTTGTGGTGCGGGTGCGCTCGACGGGCTTGTACCGGACGCCGGGGATCGGCGGCGTCTCGTGTACGGGCTGGGGCTTCCTGCTCACGACTGCCCCCCGTGTGTCCGGCGGTCGTCGTGGCGCTGCTGCCGCTCGCTCGTCGCGCGGTCGGTCGCGCCGGCGTTGTAGTCGCGGCGGCAGGCGTCGACGGTGGCGGGCTGCTCGATGATCTCCCGTGCGCGCGGGGCGTCGTTGTCGCTCATCGCGCACCCGCCAGGATCTCGACCGCGTGCGCGACGACCTGCGGCACGTCGGCCGCCGAGTCGGCGCTCGCCTGCCACTGGATCAGCCACGTTCCGGGGGTGCGCCGGTCGAGTTCGTGCAGTTCGGGGTCGGTCTCGTCGTCGGTGGGCTGCCGGAACACGTCGACGGTGTACGGGGTGTCGTCGCTGGGCTGCTGCGCGGCGACGATCAGCGAGTCGTCGTGGCGGGTGACGGACACGATGCGGGTGCTGTCGAGCCCGACGGCGGTGAGCGCGTCGATCGCGGCGAGCCGGTTGCGGAGCGACTGCGCGTACTCGGTGCGGGTGTCGGCGGGCGGGAGGGTGGCGAGCACGGCGTACATGGCGGCGCTGTCGCGGTCGACGATCAGGGCGGTGTCGTAGATGCCGTGATGCGTCCATGCGGCGAGCGACACCGTCGTGCGCTTGACGAGTTCGGTCATCGGCTGGCTGCGGTAGATGGGCAGCCGGTCGATTCGGTCGGCGACGTCGGCGAGGATCTCGCGGACCCGTCGGGCGTCGTCGACGGCGGTCTGTACGTCGTGCGGGGTCGGGTGGTTACGATCGTTCACGCTTGACTCTCCTGTTCATAGCAGGGGGTCGGGCAGCCCGCGAGGTGTCTCACCACCTGCGGGGTTCTGGTCGGGCCCGGCGTCTCACCGTCGGGCCCGACCGTCCTGTGCCCGTTCGGCGTCTCACCGCCGAGGGGCTTACGTGCCGGCTATCCGACACGGGCGCGCGCGTACTGCTACGTGAGGGCTTCGCGGCGGTGGACTCCGTCGCAGGACTCGCCACGCTCGGCGCAGCCGCAGGGGCAGCCGCAGTTCTCAACGGCCCGTACCCAGAAGGTGAACACGCCGCCGACGACGTGCTCGCCGACGATGTCGATCTCGTCCACTCGGTCGAGGAACTTGTCGAACGGCGCGGGGGCGTCGATGTGCTCGGCTACTGCCTCAACATCGTGGCGAAGCCATTCGCGCGCCGCACCGAGTGTCCCGACGCACTCGACTCGGTACTCGGAGCCGATCCCGATCTCGTGCGAGCCGACATGGAACCGCGTGGTCGCCTGCATTGCATTCCTCCGTAGGTCGCTGTGCGGCTTAATGTACATCGCGTCTTGTTGTACATCAAGCCCGTTGGTTAAAGTAGTCGGTATGGACGCCAACGCCACTGATCACGCGATCGCCGAAGCACGTGCCAACATGTCCGAACTGCTCGCCTCGGTCCGGCTGTTGCGGCGCTCGTACTTCCTCACCAGTCGCGGAACCCGACAGGCCGCTGTCGTGCCCGTCGAACTCGGCGAGCTCGTCGAGCGGGCAGGCGGCCCCGATCAAGCCGCTGCGATCTTGCAAGCGCACTTCGACAAGTAGCCTGCTGCTCGTGGCGTCCGACGCCGCTGTCGCCCTGGGGACGGCAGCGGCGTTTCGCATGTTCAGGCAGCGACGTCCCGCCCTTTCGCCGCCTCGCGCTGCCGGCGTCGCGCCTCGGCGCGCTGCGCCCGCCGGTCCGCCTCACGCTGCCGCGCCTCGGCTGCGTCGAGCGCCACGTACAGGGCGGCGAGCTGCTCGGGCGTAGACCACTCGCGGCGCATCGTGTCCACGTTGAAGCGCACCGGGGCGCCGCAGTCGACGAGCCCCGTCGCGCACGACACGACCGTGTCGACGTCCGACCCGGTGTGCATGAGCAGCACCCCCTCGCACCACGGGCACGGCCGGGGCAGCTCGACCGTGCGCCGGTCGGTGCCGATGGTGCGCTCGATACGCCGCGCCGCCTCACGAGCGATACGGGTGATGCGCTCGCGGTGCGCATCACTGAGCGGCAGGCAAGGGCCGGGCTCGTCGACGAGCCGGTCGAGCAGCCACTGCGCCGCCCGCGGGGCGCTGCGATCACTCAGGTTGTAGCGCCACCGATGCGGGTCGGTGTCGTCGCGGGCGGCGAGCAGCGCGAGCTCGTGCCCGGCCGGGTCGAGGGTGCTCGCCCGGCGAGGGGCGGCGATCACGTCGCGCTGAACGTCAGCGGCGATCTCGTCGGCGAGGGCGGCGAGGACGAGCTCGACCGCACGGATCGTGTCGACGACGTGCAGCCGCAGCGGCGCCGGCTGCTCGGCAAGTTGCGCGGGTCCGCGGTCGGCGCGTACCGGGTGCAGCCCGTCCTCGCCGACCTGGTCGCAGTGCGCGCACTGGTAGTAGAGCTGCCCGGACGGGTGGCGGGTGGTGACGAGCTGCTGTGCGTGGCGGTCGGCGGCGACCTCGGCGGCGTCGTGTTCGTCGAAGGTGCGCAGGTACTCGGAGCCGGGGCGCAGCGGGGGCCAGACGTCGGGGGTCGCCGAGTCGAGCAGTGAGCGCAGGTGCGCCCAGTGGGTGAGGACGACGCGCAGGTCGTCGGCTGCGGTGCGGGCGGGTGCGGTGTGGTTCATGGCGGGCGTCTCCTGCGGTGCGTAGGGTGATCACACCGCGTGGGGCGCCCCGGACATCTGGCCGGATGGGGGCGCCCCGTCGCTGGTTTACGAGCCGATGCTGCGCGAGCTCGTCGTTCGGTCACGGCTCCATGGCGGGTTCACGAAGTGGCCAAGCAGCATCGACGCGTAGATGAGAGTGAGCGCGCCGAGCACGAGCACGTCGATCACGCGGCGGCGTCCTGTCCGTACGGGCAATGCCGCTCATGCGCGAGCCCGGCCGACGCGACCCACGTGCCGCAGCACGGGACGAACTCGTGTGATGCGCCACGCTGCGACGGAATGTGGCGCTGCGTGCGCTCGATGCGGTCCGCGCGGACGGCGGCCGCCCGATAGTCGTAGTGCGCCGAGTCGGACAGATGGGCGAGCAGCAGCGACGTACCGATCGCGAACACGAACACGAACCACAGCGCGAGGCATGCCCACAGCACGGCGAACCCGCCGAGGACGAGTGCCCCCGCCATCAGCAGCCGAGCCGACCGGCGGTGGCGGCGCATCGCGTCGCGGTGGCGGGCGAGTTGATCAGTCATGGTGAACCCCGTTCGGTTGGTAGGTGTCGAGGGCGGGCAGCTCGACGACGTCGCGGTACACGTCGATCTGCTGCGGGGCGCGGGTGGCAGGGCGGCCGCAGCCGGCGAGCAGCAGCACCTCGGGGTCGTCGTCGACGTCGTTCTCGAAGTACGCGGCGAGCTGCTCGTCGGTCATGTCGCCGAGGTCGGCGAGGGCCTGCTCGTCGAGGTCGGCCGGGTCGTACTGGAACGCAGCCATCACGCCCCCTCGGCCGGCTCTTCGGGGTCGAGGAACTCGACGGCGGTCGCGCCGACGTGTCCGTGTACGCGCTCGACGCTCACGCGGCCGCGGTCCCAGAAAACGACGCTGGGGTGCTCGCCGCGCCACCGGATCGAGGCGGTGCCGTCGGGCCACAGCACGCCGTCGGCGACGTCCCCAACGCCGCTGATCCCGGATACGTCGGTGCGGCGGCGCAGGACGAATCGGCGCGGCCGCAGGTCTTGGTCGGCGTGGACGACGGTGCGGCCGGTGAGTTCCTTCGTGGCCTCGTCGACCATCCGTTGCACGGCTGCGTCGTCGGCATGGAGTCGCGCAATCGCGCGCATCGTGGCGAGTGCGGTCGACGGCTGCTCGGGTGTGGTCATCGCGTCTTGCCCTTCTTCAGTGCGCGGGCGGCCGCACGGCGTTCGGCGCGGTTCGGGGGCGGTTCGGGGTCGGGGGCGTCGTCCTCGACGAGCTGCTCGTCGGTGACGACCACCTGCACGAGCTGCTCGCGGGCGTGCCATCCGGACGGCAGGCGCCGCGGGCCGGTCACCGCGGCCGCCACGGCTGCGGGCGGCGCTCGCCCCGCTGGTACAGCGGGTGGCCGGGCATCCCGTTCTTCGTGACGCCGAATGCGGACAGCCGGCCCATCCCGGGCAGGGTGAGCACGGCGGCGACGCGCTGCTCGACGGCGTTCGCGCCCCACCCGGCGACGAGCGGACCGCCCGAGCCGAGGGCGTCGAGGGCTGCCTGCGTCAGCCACCCGTCGTTGTCCGGGCCGGTGCGCAGCAGCTCGTCGTCGGGCAGATCGCGGGGGTGGGTCGCCCGCCACGCGTACAGGTTCACGACGACGAGCGCCCCGCACCCCCAACGCTGTGCGAAGCGGGTGCACTTGCGGGTCGTCGCGTCGTCCTGGTCGGCGTCCGCGGTCGACGGGTTGAGCATGATGAACGTCGCCGGGACGGCGTCGGACCATTCGCGGGTGAGCCGGTACCGGTAGCGGCCGCAGTCGCTGAACTCGGCGGTCCGGTGCCTGATCGGCTGCGGCTCGGGGAGCGGTCGGGCCGGGTAGATCAGTGGTGCCATTGCGGTACTCCGTTCAGCGTGTGACGGACGTGAGTTGCGGGGCGCGGCTCTTCGGTCGGCAGGGGGCGAGTTCGGCGCGCATGGGGGCACACAGCGGCTCGGGGGTCATGCACCACCCGTCGTCGGCGAGCGCCGCCACGACGAGCCGGCCGACCGCCTCGGGCGGGGCGAGCGGGTTCTCGGCGACGATCGCGGCGACCACTGCGACCACGGCGTCGGGGATCACGACTCCTCCCGTGCCGCGCGAATCCGGTCGCGCACCGCGAGGTACTCCGCCGTCGGCCGACCGGCGCTCTCGGGGATCGCCCCACCGACCAGGGCTCGCAGTTCGAGGGGCGCCTCGCAGCCCTTCCGGATTCCGTCGCGCTCGGCGCGCAGGGCTGCCCGGTATCCGGCGGTGTCGTCGGGGTCGACGTGGGGGTGCTTGTTGGGCTCGAACGTGCCGACGTGCCGGTCGAGTCGGGCGCGGGCGACGATGCGCCACCGGGCGGCGATGTCCTTCGGCATGAGCGGCCATGCGCTCTCGGCGTAGTGCTCGCCGACCGCCTGCCCTGCGAAGTCGAGGGGGACGTCGCGGAGGATCGCCGCCCACATCGTGAGCTGCGCAGCTTGCTCGGTTTCGTCGGTGCGCACGACTCGGTCGTCGACGAGCGCGATCCGGTCGAGCAGTTCGAGGGTCTCGTTCATGTTCACGCGGTACCGCCTTCTGCGAGGCGTGAGCGCAGCCGGTCCAGCCCGGCGCGCTGCTGCTGAGATTTGGTCATCTGCTGCTGTCCGAACGGCACGACCACACCGCCGGCCGCAGGCTGCTCGGCGCGCTCGGTCTCGACCCACTGCTGCCACCGCCCGCCCCATGCGACGGCTCGCTGCCCGTCGTCGAGCTGCCGCCGGATGAACTTGCGGGTGACGGCGACGAGCTGCTGCTCGGTGAGCGGCTGCCGCCCGGCGTCTTCGCGGGCGAGCTGCGCGGCGCGTACGTCTTCGATGCTGGGCTGCCAGTCGGCGGCGATCAGAGAGAGAGTCGGCTCGGACGCTCGCGCGCCACTACCGGTACGTACATCTCTCTCCTCAGCCCCCTCTTTATGGAGTGGAGTGGAGTGGAGTGGACCGCGCGCGCGTGAGGTCCCCGGGGAGTCCCCCCGGGACGCATCACCGTGACCTGCGGGTTCGTCAGAATTGGGCGTGTGATTCGACTGCGATTCGTCGTCGAATCCGTCGTGATTCGTCTGCGATTCGTCGTCGAACCGCATCTGATTCGCGCTCGAATCGCCCGCGGGCTGATGCCCCGCGCGCTGCCCCCGCTTCTTCGCGGCCGCCTTCTCGCGCCGGGCTACCACCTCGCGGCGGGACGGGTTCCCGCTGTCGCGGTAGTCGTGCATGTAGTAGTCGCCCGGCCGGGG
>NZ_JBITDM010000040.1:0-31379 GCF_044454195.1 Streptomyces sp. NPDC051561
CTCGGGGAAGGAGCTACTAGGGCATTTCGGCAACGCCGCGAGCGTGCGTGCCAGGCGGCGGGCGCCCGGCCGGGGTTTAGACACAGGCTCTCAGGAAGGCGGGGTCGAATGCGGCGGCGGTGACGCGGCAGCGCGCGGCCAACTCTTCCACTTGCCGCTCCGGCCGGCCCGGAGGGGATGTCCCGGTCGTGGCCGTACGCATGGAGGTGAGCCCCGGTCACGGCCGGGGCTCACCTCCACGCGTACGGATCGCTCAGGACGCGTCGCCGCGGTCTTCGGAGGAGAAGAATGTCCGGATCTCCTCGGCCAAGAGGTCCGGGACCTCCATCGCGGCGAAGTGGCCGCCGCGCGGCTGCTCCGTCCAGGAGACGATGTTCGTGTTGTCGCGCTCGGCGAAGGGCCGGATGGACTTGAAGTCGTCGGCGAAGACCGTTACCCCGATGGGCCCGTGGTTGACACGCGGCTCCACCGCCTTCTCGGTGTGGTAGTAACGGACCGCTCCGGAAGAGGAGTTGGTCAGCCAGTAGAGGCTGACCTGGGTAAGTACCTGGTCGCGGGTGAGGAGGCTGGTGCCGTTGCCGAAGTTCTCGAACAGCTCGTTGTACGCGAGTTGGCCCACCGGCGAGTCACTGAGCGCGGCCGCGATGGTCTGCGGACGGGACGCATTCATGTGCGCGAACCCGTTGACGGTGTTGAACCAACCGGCGAACTCCAGCGCCGCGTAGTCGGCCGGGGTCATCGTCTCGAACTCGGCGGGATCGCCCGACGGGAAGGAGAAGAACTGCAGTACATGGGCCCCGAGGAAGCCCTCGGGGTTGAGCATCGCCAGCTCCCGGGAGACCATCGCGCCGGCGTCCGAGCCATGGGCGCCGTACGACGCGTAGCCGAGTCCGCGCATCAGGGTGTCGTAGGCGCCCGCCACCCGCCCCATGGTCCAGCCACCCTTGGCGACGGGGGTGCTGAAGCCGAAGCCCGGCATGCTCGGAATCACGACGTGGAACGCCTGGTCGGCACCGGCGCCGTATGCCTCGGGGTCGGTGAGCGGACCGATCACGTCGAGGAAGTCGACGAACGAGCCGGGGTAGGTGTGCGTGAGCAGGAGCGGCGTCGCGTCCTCGTGCGGTGATCGGACGTGCAGGAAGTGGATGGTCTGCCCGTCGATCTCGGTCAGGAAGTGCGGGAAGGAGTTCATCCGCGTCTCCTGTGCCCGCCAGTCGAACGACGTCCGCCAGTGGTCGACCATGTCGCGGAGGTACGACACGGGCGTTCCCTGCGTCCAGTCGTCGCCGGGTGCCTCGGTGGCGAAGCGGGTGTTGGCGAGGCGGCGGTCGAGGTCATCGATCGCGGCCTGGGGGACGGCGATCTCGAACGGCCGGACGGTGAGTTCGGCGGCGAAGGTCTCGGCGTTCTGGCTGTTCTGGGCTTCTTTGGAGGTCATGTGGTTAAGGTACGAAGGGTTCCGGCAGGCTTTGTTCCGGAATTCTTCGGGCTCTTGAACTTTCTCCGTGGGGAGTTGGCATGTTCGAGACGTCGGCCCGGCTGCTTGCGGTTCTGGGGCTACTGCAGACGCGCGGGACCTGGCCGGGTGCGGAACTTGCCGCGCGGGTCGACGTGGGCGAGCGGACGCTGCGCAAGGACATCGAGCGCCTGCGCGAACTCGGCTACCCCATCGACTCGGTGCGCGGCCCGGCCGGCGGCTACCGCCTCGGCGACCACGGGCGGCTGCCGCCGCTGCTCATGGACGACCAGGAGGCCGTGGCCATCGCTGTCGGTCTCGGCATGGTGCGGTCGGTGCGCGGGATCGAGGAAGCGAGCACCCTCGCGCTGACCAAACTGGAGCACGTGCTCCCCGACCGGCTGAGGCGCAGGGTGCGGGCCCTGCACGACAGCACCGAGATCGGCCCTGCGAACACCGGCACGAATGTCGAGGCGCCCGCGGTCGACACCGACCTGTTGTCCGAACTGGCGGCCGCCATCCGCGACCACGAAGCCATCAGGTTCCACTACGGCAAGGCTGAGAACCTCGACGAAGCGGGCGAGCGCGTCGAGGCCGAGCCGTACCGTCTGGTCAGCTGGCAGCAGCGTTGGTACGTGGTGGCGCGACACCGCCCGTCGGACAAGTGGCGGACCTACCGTGCCGACTGGCTGACCCTGCGCACGCCCGGCGGCGGCCGCTTCGTCCCGGTGCCGCTCGACGGCGGCGACTACGCCGCGTTCGTGCTGCGCGACGTCGCTTCGACGGGCTGGAAGGTACACGCACGCGTCACCGTCGACGCCCCAGCGTCCGAGGTGCTCGCCCGGATCAACCCGACCGTGGGAATAGTCGAAACCGTCGACGACTCCCACTGCGTACTCGTGACCGGCGCCGACAGCCTGGAGATCATCGCGGTCTGGATCGGCATGCTCGGCCTCGACTTCCACGTCAGCGAGCCGCCCGAACTGGTCGACCACCTTCAGGCGCTCGGCAGGAGGTATCTGCGATCGCGACAGTCATAGCGGCTGACCCCATGGGCGGCCCGACCCGCCGAGCATCCGCCACCACGACCACCAGCGGGCCGACGCTCCCGAGGGGGAGCAGATCAGGCAGATCAGGCAAATGGTCCTCCACCGGGTTCGCCTCACTCAGGGCCGCAACGCGCGCACCGCGCCGGCCGAGGAACGGGCAGGGCCTCTCCGAGCTCTGATCGGCTCCGCCACGCGACAGGCGGAGCCGCTCACGGTTGACGACGCGCGCGGCTCAGCCGCGATTGCGGCGGGCCAGCGAGACGTTCAGCGCGGTGGCGAACGCGCACCAGGCCGCATAGGGCAACAGGGCGCGGGCGGCGGTGGTATCGGTCCGCGCGGTGCGGCGGATCAGTTCCGCGTTGCTGGCGTCCAGTGCGAGCGTGCCGAGCAGTCCGGCTTTCGGGCTGCGGAGGCGGAAGAACATCCAGTTCCACGCGGTGTTCAGGGCCAGGTTGGCTCCCAGGCTGAGCGCCAGGCGGCCGCGCTCCGCGCCGCTTGTGTGTTGCAGTGCGCGGCCTCCGGCCCATGCCATGGATGCGTAGAGCGGCGTCCACACCGCGCCGAAGGCCCACGACGGTGGCTGCCAGGACGGTGTGTCCAGGTTGCGATACCAGGCGCTGTCGGCGTCCACGGCCGCGCCGCCCGCCACCGCACACGCGGTGACCGCGGCGGCCGTCAGCGCGTACGACTGCCGGCCCTGGGCAGCCGGAGGCGTCTGGTACCTCTTCGGGAGCTTCATGTCCGGTCCCCTTCCTTCCTCGTCAGGATGCGCCGGGCAGCGCGTCGGCGCAGGTGCACGGGCAGCACGTACCAGCAGTAGCCGAACCAGAGCATGACGGTGCCGACGAGTATTTCGGCCAGGACGCCCGGGACCACGAGGCGCAGTATCAGCAGCAGTGTGCAGCCGATGGTGAGGGCGAGGAGGACCATGCCGCCGATCATCAGACGCCCGGCGGTTTCGACCACGTCGTCCTTCATGCGCTGGCCGGAAAGGAAGCGGTGGATGGACACCGGCGCTATGAGGGCGCCGGTGGCCGATGCGCCGAGGACGACGGTGATGACGTAGACGACCCTGTCGAACGTCTCCAGTTCCCGGAACAGAGGCGTGAACGCCACGCTGAGCAGGAACCCGAAGAGGATCTGTACCCCTGTCTGGGCAACCCGGGTCTCCTGGAGGACCTCGTTCCACCGGCGGTTGACTCTCTCGCGCGCGAACTCCGGCGGTTCCACCTCTGGTTGCGGCCCGACGGAATCATGGCACTCGCAACAGGCTGAGGCTTCCCCTGTGTCCTCGACCGGTCTCTCAGTCATGGTCATGGCGTCCTCCCGATGCTCGATGCAAGAAGGCCGGTGCCCCGACATGGTTCGTTCATGCAGGTCGCAGCTTCAGGTGCCCGAACACGCAAGCCGATGGGTTCCGCAGGAGTGGGTCGCGACTGGGTTCCGGGTACGTGGGGCGTGACGGCATCCGGCATCCGGCATCCACACTCTCGTCATGCTCGCTCCCCCTCAGCAGAGCCCCTCGGCAGATAGAAACAGACAGTCTCCGCGGACGCCCGCCGGAGGCCGGCGGACGCACAACAGCCCCCGGCGCGAACGGAACGCGCGGGAGCTGCCATGGGGCGTCTGGGGCCGAAGAGGTGTGGCTTCGGAGGCCGGGCCCTCGGTACGGGAGGACTGCGGCGAACTGGCGGCAGCGTCTCGTCGTCCGCGATCCGCCGGTCCGGGTGGCCGCAGGTCTAGAAGTAGTGCTTGCGTCCGCCGACCGCGCGGCCCGTCGCGCCGAGGATCCACAGGGCGGCGCCGACCACGAGAAGGATGCCGCCGATGGTCGTCAGCAGCGGGATCGGCACCAGCACGCCGACGAGGAGCAGAATGAGGCCGAGGAGAAGCATGAGGTGTCCGATCTCTGTGTATGAGGTGATCGCGTCGCCGAGCGATGCATCACCTGCTTCCTGACGTCGGCGTCGCCGTGATCAGGTCCGTTCGTTGCAGTCGTTCATGTGCCCGGTCGACGACCATGAATGCATGCCTCTTAGCTTTTCGTTACACCGCGTCTCTCGGTCAGCTGTCGGCGGTGGTCTGCAGGGCGTCGCAGGTGTTCTGGAACTCCTCCATCAGCCGGGTGGCCTCCACGACAAGGACCCCGTACGGGCGGGTCCGGTCGGCCAGCGGCAAGCCGCCTTCCTGGGCGGCGGAAAGGACATCCTGGAGACGGTCCTGTGCTCTCTTCGCGAGCTGGCACGCCTCCTTCGCCTGGTCGGTGAGGGTGTCGCTGTCCAGCTCGGACAGGACCTCTGCCGCGTCGCGCAGTGAGAGCAGGAAGTCGGCGTACGAGGTGAGGAAGGGTGCGTAGGAGTAGGTGTTCTCCGTTTCCTGCCACTGGTTCAGACTGCGGTTCAGCGAGGCCAGCTGGTAGACGGCGCGTTCCATCGAGACGATCACCTGCCGGTAACGGGTGAAGGTGAGGTAGCCCCGGTGGGCGGGCAGCAGACGGCGCGGGTTGAGGGGCAGACTGTCCTCGGCAGTATTCAGCCCGGCCCGTGCCTGGCCGACCGAGCGCTGGGCGCGCTCACCTGCGGCCATCCAGCCCTGGGTACGTTCGCTGGTGACGTCGCCGTCCCGCAGTCCCTCGGCCATGTCGTCGAGGAGTGCTTCCACTTCGCCGCCCAGCACCTGGATGCCCTGCTCCGCACTCCGGTAGCGCAGCGGGGGCGCGATGCACAGGTTCACGGCGAGGCCGAGACCGCAGCCGATGACAACGAGAAGGACGATCTGGGCGAGCTGAACCGCCTGGTCCCCCGAGGCGGAGGCAAGGGAGTACGTGGAGAACGCGAAGAAGGCGGCGGTGGCGACCTGGGAGCGCTGCTCCCCCAGCGCGGGCCACTGCCCGATCGCCAGCGCGATCACCGCGACCAGGGGGAAAACGAACAGCTCGGGGCCGATCAGGAACCCGAGCCCGGCCTGGACCGCGACGCCGGTGGCCACCGCGAGGGTGTAGCGCAGGGCCTGCCACACCGAGCGGTAGACGGTCGCGTTCATGATCAGCACTGCGGAGAACGGGGCGAACGCCGGTGAGGTGGCCCCCATCAGATCATGGGCGATCCACCACGCAAGTGTCGCCGCCAGGGTGCTCTTGCCGATCATCAGGAGGGTGTTGCGCTCGTGCCCCGAGGACCGCAAAGCCCGCCCCAGCCACGCCCTGACCCGTTGCATGCCTTCCCGCACGTGCCTGTTCCCTTTCCTGCCCGCCGTCACTGTCCACGGGAAACGACTGACCAGCCATAAGATAATGAAACGGGAGAAAAAACGCCTGCCCGGGCACGGTGCCCGGCCCCTGCAGCGCCTGTACCCTGCCAGCACCCGTACACCCTGCCGGAAAAGGGGGATAACAGCCTCACCCCACCCGGCGGCCGCACCGGGCACTACCCCAGTGGTCCCTGCTGCGGCAGCCTGCCGGAATGCTGAGTACCGGTTTTACGGGTACCCCTGAAACCATGAACACTTCCGTGGTCCTGGCAGCCGAGGGCGGAGCGCCTCTGCTGCTCATCATCGTCGGCATCGCCATCGTCCTGGTACTGCTCGCCGCGTTCTTCTACGGCAGCCGCCGCTCCTCCCGCAAGCGACAGCCCCCGGCCGCCGACGCGGAGCGCATCGCTCACGAGCCGGGCGGCAGCCAGCGCGGAGAGACCTGGCAGACCATCGACGACGACCCCGACCAGGGCAACCCCCACCGCTGATACAACCCACGGCCTTGTCGAGGGCACGCCGCGCCGGCTGACGGGGTTCACCGCGCCGGCCTTGCGGACCGAGACAGCCGAGGCGGAGACGGCGGGAGTGCGCACCGCTCGGCGTTCGGCCGCCCCCGCCGCCGCCCCTGGGCAAGGAGACGGACCGCCAGACGCGTCAGGGATACCCGCGAAGCTAGCCTCGGCAGCGTCCGGTCCTCCTGGTCCAGGAGGACCGGACCTGCGCGGGCAGCCCTCCCCGCGGGAACCGTGCGGCAAGCAGGGCACGGTCGTCGTCCTTACGGGAGTAGTAGCCGGCTGCTCTCGGATGCTGCTGGATCAGTCCCAGCGGCTGTCGAGGACGAGGCCCCAGCCAGCGTCCCGGCGGCGCCACTTGGCGTCCTCGTGCAACTCCCAATTCGGATCCTTCGCCACGCTGCCCTCCACGGCCCGGACCACAGCAGGCCGGGCAAGGCAACTACAGGGAAAACAAGGTGGAGAAGGAACAGCAGGAGCATGATGCGGCCCGGGTGAGCGGGTTCCGGGAGTGGGCGCAGCGGCGCCGTACGGTGCAGGGCACCGGGGAGGCTCGGGGCTACGGCTGGGTGCGCACGGGTGCGGACGAGCAGCTGCTCGCGTTGGTGACCAGGTACGGGTCGCTGACGCTGCGGCAGGCGGCGGCCGCCTGCTGGGGCGGACAGATGGAGACGGCACGCACCCGAGTTCGCGCACCCAGACATCGCGGTACGGGTCGCGGAGCTGGTAGCCAACCGGCGGGCAGTCCGGCCGATGCCGCTGCCACAAGGCCGTCAAGGTCGTCCGTACGTCTCCGAACACCTGCCGCACTCATCCTCTGTTTTTAGTCTGCCGGGCGCAGTCGGTCCAGCTCGTTCCCGATCGCCATGCGCAGCGGGTCGTGCTGCGGTCCGAGTGCGTACTGCTTCTCGGTCCACTTCTCGCAGGGATAGAGCCACACCGGAACTCGCACCAGGTCGGCCGGCTCCCACTCGAACCGGGGCCACACGTGCGCATGCAGGAACCCATCGGTGTTGCCCAGGATCTCCAGATTGACCCGCCGAAACGCCGCATCCAAATGACGGGATGCTCGCTCGACCGCTTCCCCGAGGTGGTCCAAGTCGGACAGGAAGGCCAGCCGCTTGTCCCTGGGCAGGTCCGACAGCCTCTCCACCTCGGGGTCGTCCACCAGGAGCACTGAGTAGCCCGGGAGGAACTGCACATCGCCGATCGCTGCGAATCCCGCATCCAAGCGCCGCAGAACTGCGGGGTTCTCGCCTCGCAGGGCACTCCCGATCCGATCCATCCGCCAGTCATCAACCATGGCCAGAACCTACCCGACTGCGATCATCACCCCGCCTGAGGACGTCGGGGCAGATGGTGACGCAGGCGGGCCCCGGAAAGCACGGCCGGGGCCAGGAGGCGGGCAGCGTCGGCATTGAGGTAGGCCAGCGCAGCGAGGAGGGCGTCGAGCTCCTCAAAGGCATCGAGCGCCCCGCCCCGGCCCGGGGAGCCAACCACCCCATACTCGCCACTGGGCCGGCCCTTTCGCCCTCTGGCGATACCAGAACGGGTCTACTCTGGGCACAGGCCCAAGACCGTTTCTGCGGGAGGCAGTTGTGGAAGCGTCCCATCGGCCCACGTATCCACGAGGACCGAGCCGCCGCCCAAGCAGCCCCTGCCGCCACCCGACCCCACTGCCGAAGCCGTCGTCGTGGATGCGTACCCGGATCGCTGACCGGCGGTGCAGGAACTGGCCCCTGGAATCACAGCCCTGGACCACGCGCGGCGCGAGCAGACGCGTGGCCGAGGCGTTGCACGCCTGGGGATACCACCACTTCGACACCGAAGCCGTTCGCACGGTCGTGGAGCTGCTCGTCACGGCAGCGGTGAAGGACGGTGGAGACCGTCTGAGCGTGCACCTGGCCGACCGCCAGGACCACGCCCTGGTGCTCGTGCTCAGCAGCGGCCCTTGCGCTGAACGCCCCGACGACGACTCGCTCCTGCACGCCGTCGCCGCCCAGGGCGCAGCGGACTGCGGGACGGCAGCGGCCGAAGACGGCCGCCGCCGATGGGCACTCCTTGACCTCACCCCCCAGGCCCGCCCCACCTGCCCGAGCCCCGCCACCGTGCGGGGCTCGACCGCGTTCCAGCGAAGCCGTCCTCCCACTGAGGTCAGTCGGCGGCCCGTGGGCCCCGTCAACGCACCAGTCGCCCCGACTGCCGCTGCTGCCACACACGCGCCGGCTGCCACGGCCAAGAATGAAGCAGGGGACCCTGTAGGGCCCCAGCACTCCGAAACTCTCATCACCTGGGCGGCCATCACCCTCATGACTAGGCGCCTCACTCGCCCCCAGCCCCGGTGAAGGCCAAGCACCTGGATCAAGACTCAGTACCGCTGGTCTCGGTCAACTAGGGCTGGTCCCCCACCGAGGCCGTTTCCGCAGGATGCACCCCGCCAACGTCCTTCGCGTCGGAGTGCGGGGAGGCGTTCACTGGGCTGAGGTCGACACAGGTGCCTGGGTGCACGGGTGCTCATCAGCGGAGCGGTGGCCTGCGGCGAGCAGCCGCTTTCGATGGCGCCGCCGGCGGATGGCGGTGACGAGGACGACGATGGCGCCGATGCTGACTCCGAGGATCGGGAGAGCGATAGCGAGTATCAGCCAGCCCACAAACGCGACAAAGCCTCCGGATTTCCCGATGGCGTACTTGGACGGTCCTTGAGACGAACAAGTGACCTCATAATCGCCTGCTCGCTGCACATCGATGGTGTAGAGCGGATTCCAGGCCGCGTCACGGGTGAGGAACACGTCGATTCCCGGATCGGTGAGACCGGGGCCGCCCTGCCCAGTGATGCTGCACTTCTGCGCGGCCGACGGGCCCCGCTCCTTGATCCAGATCGACTTCTCGTTCTCCGGTGTGAGCCGCAGGGTGACGGTGTCGCCGTTGGCGAACTGACGGCCAGTGTCCACCGCGTCGATCACGTTGTTGAAGCGGTACACGCCGATGGCCACACCCAGAACGGTCAGTACGACGGCGATCGCGGCGGCCGTGGCATACCAGTGACGGCCGGGCCTGAGTTCGTTCGCCGGTATCCGAGTCGGCGCGAAGGGCTGCATCAACGCATCTTATGACTGCTCCATCTTGCCTGGTCGACGGGCTGCCAAGTGGCCGCGAGCTTGGTCAGCCATCGTGACCGCAAGCCTGCCGTGCTTCACGGCTAGCGACTGAACACAGACAAGGGTTGCGCAACAGCTTCTCACGGCGCTCACCGCTTCTACGAGGCTAACGTGCTGGCCGGCCAGGCCGAGGAAGTCGGAGCATTCCCCAAGAACCACCAGACCACCGACGTCGTGCTGCCCCTGAATTCGACCAGCGCGCCGACATCTTCCACGGCACCGTCACCCTCGCCTCAATCAGACTCTGGCTCCGAACATGACCGTTGTTCAGGCGCGTTCTAGAACGTCGCCAGCTGCCTCACCACCATCTCCGCTGCCCTTGCATAGCGGTCCGGCTCACCCGAGCGGGCCCGTCCCAGTGGACCTGCACTCTCGCTGTGCGCGACGAGCCTGAAGATGAGCGCACGGACCAGCATCTGCGGCCAGTCAAAGTGATCGCTGCCAGCCGTCAACACAACAGACGGAAGGTCGAAGCACAGCAGCCCGTCTGCAACCACGATCGCCTCGGCGAACACTGGCGGCCGCCAGTACGGGGAAAAGTCGATCACGACGGGCACTTGATCGGGAGCGAACAGGACATTGCCCGTGAGGTCGCCATGGATGAGCTGAGCTGTGTCCTGCCCAACCGGGCGTCTCAGTTCCAGCAGGGTCGAGTACGGTGCGGCAAGGTCATCGATCACGTCGATGACCTGCTCGCCCCACGCGACCCGGTCGCCCACAGCCCACGGGTGCACATGCCGATCAAGGAATGCGGGCCGGGGCACATGCCGCAGAGTGTTGTGGAAGGCACGGCCGGCACCGAGTACGCCGGTCCAGTGCCCCTCCGGCCCAGGTTGACCGGTCAGGAATTCGCTGGCGGTCCAGCCGTCTACGACGCATCGCCCGTCGGCGGCCCTCAACGGCAGTGGAACGCGGAAGCCACTGTCTGACGCCAGCTTCTCGAACAGGGAAGCTGCCCACTCGACCTCGTCGTCAGTGCCCTCGGCAGGCTTGAACACGAACCCACCAACGAGGACGCTTCGCCCCACCCCATACGTCACACGGCAGCATGGAAGAACCGCCGGACAGGCCCTAGCGTTCACATCAACCCCGCCGCCCCCGCTCATGGTGAACCGCAACCAGCAGAGGCGGGACCGTCGCCGTGCTTCTGCGCCGCGCGATGCTTCGTCAGCGGATCCGGTGTAGCCGCCGTCGGCCCATACCTTCGTGATCGTGGGGAATCGGCCGGCGGGGGCGGGCAGCATGTCGGTGGCCGCCCGGCGGCAGGTGACGTCACCCGCGCTCACGTGGATCATCAGGCAACGCCCGCGACTTGATGCCGCCGTCGACCACGTAAAACACAGCGTCCGGCATGACCCGGTGGCAGTAGCCCTCCGGCCGGCCTCCCCGGCCCTCCAGCCAACCGGGTACCGGTAGCAGCGGCCGGATCTCCTGCCACTGCGCGTCGGTCAGGTCTGTGTCGTGGACCGGGGCCCGGCCGGGCTGATCGGCGGCGTGCACAAACCGGTGAGCGAGAAAATCGCGGGGAGAGCGTCGGCCACCGCGGTGAGACGGTCGGTCCACATGTGCCCGACCACTGGGTTGCCGCCCGGCACGAGCGCCTGATCGTCAAGCTGCAAACCCGCCCCGCTCCAGCCCGCGTGAGCGACCCTCACACCGAGTCCCCGCCCGCGGTGCCGCAGGCGGCGACTCCGCCCTGTGCGTTAGTTTCTCCGGCGACGCCCCTGCGCATAGGGGCCCTGCCGATCATGTTCCCGCCATTCCTCGTCATCGGGGTCGCGGTCTCCGGCGCCCGCGCTGTTCCCAGCAGCCGAGATGTGCTCCCCCTTGTTGACCTTTGCCAGTAACGAGGCGAGGGGATCAGGCGGACCATCACTGAAGCGATCGGAGCCGCGCTCGGGCGGCGGCGCCGATTCTGTCCTGTCTGTCTTGACGCGACCGTGATGTATCGCTCATGAGCAGCCCCCTCCGACTCACTGACATGCACTCAAGATCTTTCCCCGGGAAGCCGTGGGTAACCCGACTTCGACCTTCTCAGCGCTGTGCGATCCTGCCGGAAGCCGACCGCTTCGGGACACACATCGGACCTCGAAGTCCCCCTACTTCGCGCGCCAGCTTCTTTGGCGTGGCTAGGAATATGCACTGTCATGCGGCATTTCGGGATCACCGCGCTGACCGCCAGCCGACCGCCATGCGCCATGTCGGCGCCGCCTGCCCGAAACGCACCGCGAAACTGCCCAGGCGGCGGGCCCGCTCCGAGCCCTGTGCCAACCGAAAGCCCGTGGCGGTGCAGCAGTGGGTCCGGCATCATCCCCCTGTGATGGTGATGCAAGCCGTTCTGGAGATCTCCGCAGCCGACGAATTCGCGCTCTGGCCGGTTGGCGAGCACGAGACATCTGGCTACCTCGTGCTGAACGGGGAGCTGACTCCAGCGGAGGTCGGCACGGCGGTTATGCAGATTGCCCGCTGCAACGACTTCGAGCCGGAGGAGGAGCACGGGCCGTGCCCGACCGACCCGCTCGGCACCTTCCTGCACGGCTTGCTCACCATGCCGGACTTGTTCGCCGCCGGCGGGTTCCGGGTGACCGACAACGCCACCGGCGTCGTCTTCGTTGAGCCGGGTTGCTGCAACGGGCTGGAGACCTGGCGCGACTGGCTGGAAGTGGTTGACGGCACCGGCTGTTCCTCCTTCGGCCACGATCCGTCCTCGATGGCCGAACGTCTTGGCGACATCGTCCGGCTGACGCTCGACGTCCACGAGACGGACAGCAGCCCGGTGATCGAGCTTTCGGTGGACCAGCTACGCACGCTCGTCACCGGCGCCCAACAGGACGTGCAGGACTTCCTCAGCCTTGCCGAAACCTGGGCCGAACAACACCTGCCGGCACACGCTGCTGCCGTCACTGCCGCCCTGGCACGGGCACTGGACGCGGAGCCCACACCATGACCAGCTTCCTGACCCACCGAGCGCGCGTGCACGACGCCCGGCTCCCCCTCTACCGGCGGCACAGCGCGTTGCGCACTTGCCTCACCGTCTTTGCTCCTTACGGTTTGCGGGCGACGTACCACCACCTCACGCTCAACGCCGCGATCCCCCGCCGGTTGGAGGCGGACCCGGACGCGCTGGCGCGGGCGGTGGAGGAACTGCACGAGGCGCGGGTGCTGTGGCTCGCGCGGGCAGACGAGTACGCCGCACAGCGCCGGGCGGACAAGCACGCTGGGCGGCGGGCCGTACCGAACCCTCGGCCGTGGTGGCTGCAAAACTGGTGGGAAAGCCCCGACCGTGCCTGGTTCGAAGACCCGTTTCGCCACCCGTCGCTGCGACTGACCGAGTACGTCCAGCGGCAGAACGCGATTCTGGACGGAGCCGAGCCGCCCGGCTGCCCGGCTTGCGGCGATGAGGGACCACGGGTGCTGAGCTCGACCGGGCACGGTTGGGTCGAGTTGTGCCGTGGGTGCGCGCGGGCGCTGGCGCCATGTCCGTGCGGGCAACGGCACCGGTTCGTGCCGGAGACTCCGTTCAACTGGAACGAGATCTGGCGACGGGCGCACATGAGCGAGGACGGCACACCGAACCCACATTGGCCTGCCGGAGACGGTGGTGCTCTTGGAGCGTGGCTGGTTGACCCGGGACGCCGAGGACCGGTTGTGGCTCACCAAGGAAGCTCACCAAGGAAAGGGAACGGGCTCGCGTCGACCTCGCGCGCAACGCCCCCGCGATCCGCGTCACTCTCCACGAGGGCATCGACGACGCCGACTACGTCACCACACCGAAGGTGCTCCAGCAGTTGATCCGCAACGCGGACGGGACGGCCGCCGGGCAGACCGCGGGGCCGGGCAGAGTGCCGCATCGTTGTCCTTGAGAGCGGCCGGGCCCGTGCCGGCCGTGCCGACCAGGTGCGCACGCTCGCCGATCCTGCTGCGGTTGCGGGCAAGACATCGAAGACATTCAGTAACCGGAAGCTGCCTCAGACACCTGGTCATCCGAAGCCGATCAGCTCGGTGAAAGCGCGCACGTTGTTGTGGGACGGCGAGCAGGTGGAGGCCTTTCACCGCGACCCTAGGCCCCGGCCCCGTCCGCTCTACAGTTCCAGCAGCCGGGTGGCTGCCGCGCGGCCCGAGGCGACGCAGGCCGCGACGCCGACTCCCTCGAAGAGCGCGCCGCACATCTCCGTGCCCGGCAGCTTGCCGATCGCGTCGCGGAGCGCGGCGACCCGGTCGGCGTGGCCCACCTCGTACTGGGGCAGGCCGTGCCGCCAGCGGGTGACCCGGGTGGCCAGTGGCTCGCCCAACGGGCCGACTGCTTCGCCCAGTTCGGCCCTGGCGAGGGCGGTGAGGCGCCGGTCGTCGAGTTCGAGGAGGTGCTCCTCGCCCGCCCGGCCCACCGAGGCTCGCAGGACGAGCGTGGACGGTGCTTCGTCGTGCTGCCAGGCCCACTTGTGGGAGAGGAAGGTGGCGGCCTTGATCGTACGGCCGTCCACCGGCGGTACGAGGAAGCCGTTCAGCTCCGGCGGCGGGTCGTCGGCCGTGCGGGGGAAGGCCATGGTGAGGACGCCGGATCCGGCGTATCTGACGGCGGTGAGTTCCGCGTGCGCGGCGGGTGAGTGCGGGCGCAGCAGGGAGGCGGCCGCGGGGGCCGGGAGGGCGAGGACGATCGCGTCCGCGTCCAGTGTCAACGGGCCCTGTCCGGTGACGGCGTGCACCCGCCACCGGTTGCCGGGGGCGCGTTCGACAGCGAGGGCGGTGCTGCGGGTGAGGACGCGGGCGCCGCTCGCGGCGGCGACGGCCAGCGGTAGCCGTCCGGTGCCGCCCGCGATGCCGCGCACCACGACGGGCCTGGGCCCGGGGTGGGCGGCTCTCGCCTGTGCGCGGCGGCGGAGGGTGGCGAGGAGCGAGTCGCCGGTGGCGGCGATCGCCGCGATGCCGGGCATGGCCGAGCGCAGCGAGAGCTGGTCGGTGCGGCCGGCGTAGATGCCGCCGAGGAGGGGTTCGACGAGCCGGTCGACGGCTTCCTGGCCGATGCGCGGGACGAGGTGGTCGGCGACGGTGAGGTCGGTGTCGACGGGGCGGGCCGTGAGTGCTTCCTCCTGCGCCAGTCTGGCGAGTCCCTCGGGGGACAGCAGTCCGGTGCCGGCGAGGGCGCTAGGGTCCGGCGGGATGCCCAGTACGTGGCCCGCGGGAAGGGGCCGCAGGGCGTCGCCGGTCCAGAGGGTGACGGGGGCGGGGGCCGGGTCGCGGAGCGCGTCGCCGAGGCCGACCTCCTCCGCGAGCCGTACGGCCTCGGGGCGCAGCGCCATCAGGGACTCGGCTCCCTCGTCGACCGGAATGCCCGCGAGGGAGCCGGTGCGGAGCTTGCCGCCGACGCGGGCTCCCGCCTCCAGCACGGTGACCTGGGCCCGGCCGCGCATCTCCCAGGCGGCGGCGAGTCCGCTGATGCCTCCGCCGATGACGATCACTGAGCGCACGGCTGCTCCTCGGGAAGGGTGTTCGGCTGGTAGGCGCACCACGGGTCGGCGGCGAGGGGGTCGCCGGTGACGGCGTACGCCCGCGAACGCGAGCCGCCGCACACGGTCTTGTAGTCGCAGGCACCGCACTTGCCGCGCAGCAGTGACGGGTCCCTGAGCGAGAGAAAGAGGGGCGATGTTCGGTAAATGTCTTTCAAGGGGCGCCTCTTGGTGTTGTCCGCGGACATCGGGAGGAACCCGCTGGGGGTCACCTCGCCGGTGTGTGAGACGAAGACGAAGCCCCGTCCCGAGGACACGTCCATGGGCGGACGGCGGACCGCCCGGCGCTCTCCCTCGAAGAGTCCCAGTGCGGCGGCGCGGGCGGTGAGGCGGGCGTGCAGGGGCCCGGTGCGGGGCTCTTCGCCGCGTTCGGCGAGGGCGGCCCGTTGCAGGACGATCCGGCGGAAGTGGTGGCCCTCGGTGGTCTTGGTGGCCATGACCGCTCCGCAGTCGTACAGGAAGTGCAGTACGTCCTCCATCTCGTCCGGCGTGAGCGAGTCGAGCTCCGCGCCCCGCCCGGTGGGCACCAGCAGGAAGCCCGACCAGAGCATGGCCTTCTCGCGGCGCACGAGGGCCGCGATGTCGGCGAGGTCGTGCAGGCTGTGGCGGGAGACGGTGGTGTTGATCTGCACCTTCAGGCCGAGTTCCCGGGCGGTGCGCCAGCCGTCGAGGGTCAGGTCGAAGACCCCGTCGACGCCCCTGAAGGTGTCGTGCCGCGCGGCGGTCGAGCCGTCGACGCTGAGCGACAGCGCGACCGCGCCCGCATCCCGTACCTCCGTCAGGTTCTGCCGGGTGAGGGTCGGGGTGCCGGACGGCGAGACGGCGACGCGCAGGCCCAGCGAGGTTCCGTACGCGACGAGTTCGGTGAGGTCGGGGCGCTGGAAGGGGTCGCCGCCGGTCATCACGAAGAGGGGGTACGGGCGGCCGAAGGCGGCGATCTGGTCCATCAGGTCGCGTGCCTGCGCGCCGTCCAGCTCGTGCGGGCTGCGCAGCAAGTTCGCCTCGGCCCGGCAGTGCAGACAGGCCAGCGGGCAGGCCCGGGTGGTCTCCCAGATGACCAGGAAGGGGCGGTGTGCGACGGCGTGCCGGGGTGTGCGCACCAGGCGGGAGCGGGGAGGGAAGGGCGTGTCCGTCATCGGGTGCGCTCCCAGCCGCGTCGCTCCGCGCGCTGCGCCAGGTCCTTGGGGTCCCGGCTGCGGTAGACCACGTACGGCCGGAAGACGTACTTCACCGGAGCACTGAACATGTGCACCAGCCGCGAGTACGGGATCAGGGCGAACAGCGTGAAGCCGAAGAGGATGTGCAGCTTGAAGGCGAGCGGGGCGCCCGCCATGAGCGCGTAGTCGGGCGTAAGGGTGAACAGGGAACGGAACCACGGGGAGATGCCCTCGCGGTAGTTGTAACCGTCCGTCGCACCGGTCGAGTTGAGGATCGTGGCGAGGAGCCCGAGCACGATCGCGCCGAGCAGGAAGGTGTACATCAGGTGGTCGCTGCGCAGGGTCGCGCGGCGCACCGCCGGCACCTTGAGGCGGCGGTACACGAGGAGGCCGATACCGAAGGCCGCCGCCGCGCCCGCTATCGCCCCGGTGCCGATGGCGACCAGGTGGTACGTGTGGTCGCTGACGCCGATCGCGTCGGTCCAGCGCTGCGGGATCAGCAGGCCGACGACGTGGCCGAGAACGACGAAGAGCATCCCGAAGTGGAAGAGCGGGGAGCCGATCCGCAGCAGTTTCGACTCGTGGATCTGGGAGGAGTGGGTGGTCCAGCCGAACCGGTCGTAGCGGGCGCGCCAGAAGGTGCCCGCGATGAGCAGGGCGATCGAGACGTAGGGCAGGACGCCCCACAGCAGCAGGTCTGTCATGCCGATGGCCTTTCGGACGGTACAGCCGGAGCGGACGTGCCGACGGTCGGCCAGGGCAGGTCGATGCCGGGGCCGAGGGGCTCCAGTGGCGAGCCGATGCCGACGAGTTCCTGCGGTGGGCCGTTGCGGGCCATCGCCTTGGCCTCCTCCTTGGTCTGCGGGGAGGGGCCGGGGAGCGTGGTGCAGAGTGCTTCGAGGACTGCGGTGTACGGGGTGTCCGCCGCGGTGACGGCGAGGCGCAGCAGCTCCAGGCCGACCCGGTGCTCCTCCAGGAGGGCGGTGCCGGCCTCGGGGTGGCGGGCGGCGAAGTCGAGGGCGACCGGGAGGAAGTCGGGGAGTTCCTCGTCGGCGTACTCCAGGCCGTGGTCGCGGTAGGTCTGCTTGATGCGGACCAGGGAGAGTCCGCGCCGTCGGGTGTCGCCGTCGGCCCACCAGGTGAGGTAGAGGCAGCGGCGATTGCGGGTGTCGAAGGTGGACGTGTAGTGGGCGCCCAGGTCGAGCGGCTCGGTGGCGGCAACGTGATCGAGGAAGCCGGAGAGGAGGGCGGCGGCCTCGGGCCCGGCGCCGCGCAGCGCTTCGCGCAGGGCCGGCAGGTCCGCGTACAGCCGGGAGTCGGGGTATTCGAGGCAGCGGCCGGCCAGCAGCCGGGTGACCGTCCCGGGGGACATGCCGGTCATGCGCTCCTCCTGAGCGGGCCGAGGTTGAGCATCACGCGGGTGGGTGTCTCCTCGGGGAGGGCGGCGACCGGGCACGCCGCGTTCGCCGCGTCGGCCTCGTCTCCGAAGGGATGGCTGTCGGCGAGCGCGTCGGCGTCCGCGCGGGCCGCGCTCGGGACCACGAAGCGGTCCTCCAGCTTGGCGATGGCCAGCAGCCTGAACATGTCCTCCATCTCCTCGCCGGTCAGGCCGACCGCGCGGGCGATGGACTCGTCGCGTTCCTCGCCCAGGTTGATCCGCCGCATGTACGCGCGCATGGCGGCCATCCGGTGCAGGACCGCGTCCACCACTCCCGTGTCACCGGCGGTGAGGATCTCCGCGAGGTACTCGACGGGGATGCGCAGCGCGTCGATCGCGCCGAACAGGTTGCGGGCGTCCTCGCCGTCGCTGCCGGTGGCGGCGACCGCCTCGACCACCGGGGAGAGCGGCGGTACGTACCAGACCATCGGCATGGTGCGGTACTCCGGGTGCAGCGGGAGAGCGACCTGGTAGGTGGCGATGAGGTCGTGGACCGGGGAGCGGCGGGCCGCCTCCAGCCACTCCTCGGTGATGCCGGACGCGCGGGCCGCAGCCTGGACCGCCGGGTCGTGCGGGTCGAGGAAGCACTCCAACTGTGCGGGGTAGAGGTCGTGTTCGTCCTCGACGGCGGCCGCCTCGGCGACCTTGTCGGCGTCGTACAGCATCACGCCGAGGTAGCGCATGCGGCCCACGCACGTCTCGGAGCAGACCGTCGGCAGGCCGACCTCGATGCGCGGAAAGCAGAAGGTGCACTTCTCGGCCTTGCCGGTCGAGTGGTTGAAGTAGACCTTCTTGTACGGGCAGGCGCTGACGCACATCCGCCAGCCGCGGCACTGGTCCTGGTCGACGAGCACGATGCCGTCCTCGGACCGCTTGTACATCGCGCCGGACGGACAGGCGGAGACGCAGGCGGGGTTGAGGCAGTGCTCGCAGATGCGCGGCAGGTAGAACATGAAGGACTGCTCGAACTCGAAGCGGATCTTCTCGCCCACCTCGTCGCGGATCTTCTCCACGATCGGGTCGCGGGGTCCGTGCTCGACGGCGCCGCCGAGGTTGTCGTCCCAGTTCGGACCCCACTGGATCGTGTCGATGGGGGCGCCGGTGACGGTGTTGACGGGGCGCGCGGTGGGCAGGTCGTCGCCCGCCGGGGCCTCGGTGAGGTTCTTGTACTCGTAGGTCCAGGGCTGGTAGTAGTCGTCCATCGACGGGAGTTCGGGGTTGGCGAAGAGGCTGCCGAGGCGCCTGAGCCGGCCGCCGGAACGCAGCCGCAGCCTGCCGGAGCGGGTGCGTTCCCAGCCGCCCTTCCACTTCTCCTGGTCCTCCCAACGGCGGGGGTAGCCCTGGCCGGGGAGGGTCTCCACGTTGTTGAACCAGACGTACTCGGTGCCCTGCCGGTTGGTCCACGCCTGCTTGCAGGTGACGGAACAGGTGTGGCAGCCGATGCACTTGTCGAGGTTCATGACCATGGCGACCTGTGTCATGACGCGCATGTCAGTACTCCACGTTCTGGCTTCGGCGGCGGATGACGGTGACCTCGTCGCGCTGGTTGCCGGTCGGGCCGAGGTAGTTGAAGGCCCAGGTCAACTGGGCGTAGCCGCCGACGAGATGGGTGGGCTTGAGCATCACGCGGGTGAGCGAGTTGTGGATGCCGCCGCGGCGGCCGGTCTTCTCGGTGCGGGGGACGCCGACGGTGCGCTCCTGGGCGTGGTTCATGTAGACCGTGCCGGGCGGCATCTTGTGGGAGACGATCGCGCGGGCGGTGACGACGCCGTTGCGGTTGACCGCCTCGATCCAGTCGTTGTCCGCGACGCCGATCGACCCGGCGTCCTGCGGGGACATCCACACCGTCTGACCGCCGCGGCCGAGCGCCATCATGTAGTGGTTGTCCTGGTACATGGAGTGGATGGCCCATTTATTGTGCGGGGTGAGGTAGCGGACCGCGACGGTCTTCTCCTCGACGCGGCCGAGCTCGGGCTCCCCGTACAGGCGGTGCATGTTGAGCGGCGGCTTGTAGACGGGGAGTGCCTCGCCGACCTCGTGGATCCAGTCGTGGTCCAGGAAGAAGTGCTGACGGCCCGTCAGGGTGTGCCAGGGCTTGAGGTGTTCGGTGTTGACGGTGAACGCGGTGTAGCGGCGTCCGCCGGACTCGCTGCCCGACCACTCGGGCGAGGTGATGACGGGCACCGGGCGGGCCTGGGTGTCGGCGAAGGTGACCCGCTTGCCCTCGGCCTCGGCGGCCAGATGGGCCATCTTGGTGCCGACCTTCTTCTCCAGGGTCTCGAAGCCCTGTACGGCGAGGCGGCCGTTGGAGGTGCCGGAGAGGGAGAGGATCGCCTCGCAGGCCCGCTGGGCGGTGTCGAGCCGGGGGCGCCCCTCGGCGACTCCGCCGCGCACCTTTCCGTTCATCTCGCCGAGGTGGGCGACCTCCTCGCCGACCTCGAAGGTGATCGCCTTGGTGGTGACGCCGAGCGTGTCGACCAGCGGGCCGAGCGCGGCGAACTTCTCGCCGATCGCGCCGTAGTCGCGTTCCACGACCGCCAGGTTGTACAGGGTGCGGCCGGGTATCGGCTCGCACTCGCCCCGGGACCAGTCGAGGGCGACACCGCCGGGCTGGGCCATCTCGCCGCCGGGGGTGTCGTGCTGGAGCGCTGTGGCCACCAGGTCCTTGCGTACGCCCAGGTGTTCGGCGGCCAGCTCGCTGAAGCGGCGGGCCAGGGCGTGGAAGGCGTCGTAGTCGGAGCGGGCCTGCCAGGGCGGGTCGACGGCCGGGCTGAAGGCGTGCAGGAAGGGGTGCATGTCGGTGGAGGACAGGTCGTGCTTCTCGTACCAGGTGGCGGCCGGGAGGACGACGTCGGCGAGCAGCGTCGTGGACGTCATCCGGAAGTCCATGGCCATCAGGAGGTCGAGCTTGCCCTCGACGTCCTCCTCGTGCCAGGTCACGTCGCGCGGTGTGCAGCGCGGGCCGTCGTCGGGAAGGTTGTGGTGGGTGCCCAGGAGGTGCTTGAGGAAGTACTCGTTGCCCTTGGAGCTGGAACCGAGGAGATTGGCCCGCCACACGTTGAGCACGCGCGGCCAGTTGGCGGGTGCGTCGGGGTCCTCGCCCGCGAACTTCAGCGTTCCGTCCTTGAGCTCCTCGACCGCTTGGCCGACCGGGTCTGCGGCCGCGCCGAGTTCGAGGGGGTTGCGGTCGAAGGTGGGGTACGAGGGCATCCAGCCCATCCGGGCGGACGCGGCGAGGCAGTCCGCACCGGACATGCCGTCGAAGGTGCCCTCCGCGAGGGGTGAGGCGAGGGCCTCGGCGGGCAGGGTGTCGTACCGCCACTGGTCGGTGTGCAGGTAGAACCAGCCCGCGCCGATCATGTGGCGGGGCGGCCGGCTCCAGTCGGAGGCGCCGGCAAGAGTGGCCCAGCCGGTGACCGGGCGGCACTTCTCCTGGCCGACGTAGTGGCCCCAGCCGCCGCCGTTGCGGCCCTGGCAGCCGGTGAGGGTGAGCAGGGCGAGGAAGGCGCGGTAGATGGTCTCGGAGTGGAACCAGTGGTTCGTGCCCGCGCCCATCAGGATCATGCAGCGGCCCTGTGACTTCTCTGCCGTCTCGCCGAACTCCCTTGCCACGCGCGCCGCTTGGGCTGCTGGTACGGAGGTGAGGGTCTCCTGCCAGGCGGGGGTGCCCGGCTGGGAGGCGTCGTCGTACGAGGTGGGCCACTCCCCCGGCAGTCCGTCGCGGGCGACGCCGTACTGGGCGAGCATCAGGTCGTACACCGTGGTGACGAGGTGCTCGCCGATCCGGCGGACGGGCACTCCGCGCCGTACGGCGGCGGGCCTGTCCTCCTCGAAGCGGGGCAGCACGATCTCCGCCTCGCCCTCCCCGTGCAGGGTGAGCCGGGGGACGGTGTCGCCGAGGTCGAGGTTCCACTCGGGGGTCTCGTTGGCGCCCCAGCGGTGACCGAGGGTGCCGTGCGGGACGACGGGTTCGCCGGTGGCGTCGTCCACGAGGACGGTTTTCCACCGCGCGTTCTCGGTGTCCTGCCCGAGGTCCTCCGCATTCAGGAACTTTCCCGGCACGAGGCCCTGTTCGGTTCCCCGCAGGGTTACCAGGAACGGCAGGTCGGTGTATTGCCGTACGTAGTCCCGGAAGAACGGGGTCTCGCGGTCGACGAAGAATTCCTTGAGAATCACATGCCCCATGGCGAGGGCGAGCGCACCGTCCGTTCCGGGGTGCGGATGCATCCATTCGTCGGCGAATTTCGTGTTGTCGGCGAAGTCCGGGGAGACGGTGACGACCTTCTGGCCCCGGTAGCGGGCCTCGGCCATCCAGTGGGCGTCCGGCGTCCGCGTCACCGGGACGTTGGAGCCCCACATCATCAGGTACGCGGCGTCCCACCAGTCGCCCGACTCGGGGACGTCGGTCTGGTCGCCGAAGACCTGCGGCGAGGCCACCGGCAGGTCCGCGTACCAGTCGTAGAAGGACAGCATCGGCGCGCCGATGAGGGAGTGGAAGCGGGCGCCGGCCGCGTGCGAGGCCATCGACATCGCGGGGATCGGGGAGAACCCGGCGACCCGGTCCGGGCCGTGCTCCTTGACGGTGTGCACGTGCGCGGCTGCCGCGATCTCCAGGGCCTCGTCCCAACTCGCCCTGACCAGGCCGCCCTTGCCCCTGGCCTGCTGGTAGGTGCGGCGGCGCGCGGGATCGCGCTGGATGTCGGACCAGGCGAGCACCGGGTCCCCCAGGCGCTTCTTCGCCTCGCGGTACATCGACAGCAGGGTGCCCCGCACATAGGGGTGGCGCACCCGGGTCGGCGAGTAGCTGTACCAGGAGAAGGCGGCACCGCGGGGGCAGCCGCGCGGCTCGTACTCGGGCCGGTCGGGGCCGACGGAGGGGTAGTCGCCCGACTGGGTCTCCCAGGTGATGATCCCGTCCTTGACGTAGACCTTCCAGCGGCACGACCCGGTGCAGTTCACCCCGTGCGTGGTGTTCACGACCTTGTCGTGGCTCCAGCGGTCGCGATAGAAATTCTCGCCCTCCCGCCCACCGGTGCGGTGCACCGACCGCAGATCCTCGGACACTTCGGCCTTGGTGAAATACCGCCCGGCCTTGAGCAGCGCTTCCGCAGCGCCGCCCTGATTCTGCCGCAACCTGACCCCTCCGGAATGGAAAAGAATCCGGGCCCGACTTGCCGACAGTTCGCCGGTAAATTTCCTGGCCCACCCCGACCCTATGGCCGGTTTTCCGCCGAACCCGGGGACTTTGGTCCCGGCGGGCGGTGACCTAATTCCACAATTCCGTTCAGGGAGGGGTGACATGGTGGAATTCGCAAACAAAGTGCTTGCGTAAAAGGCCTTTTGGCCCGGCACTCCGGTCCTCGGGCCCCGGGCCCGGAGCCCGTGGATGTGAAGGACGGTCGATCTCATGCACTCCTGGGCAGATGCCCGCAGGGTCGCGGCCACCGCCGTGCCCGCACTTCCCGCGGAGCGGCTGCCGCTGTCCGGCGCCGTCGGCCGGCTGCTGGCCACGCCGCTCGCCGCGCTCACCGACCTGCCGGCCTTCGACAGCTCGGCGATGGACGGCTGGGCCGTGTGCGGGTCCGGGCCGTGGCGGGTACGGGGCCAGGTGCTGGCCGGCAGTACCGGCGACCCGCTGGCTCCCGGGGAGGCGGTCGCCATCGCCACCGGGGCGCCGGTCCCGGCGGGGGCGGCGCTGGTGCTGCGCAGTGAGGACGGCTACCAGGAGGCCGACGTCCTCGTCGCACGCACCAAGCCCGCCCCGGTGGCACGCACCGCGCTCAATCCGGTCGGCCGGGACATCAGGCCGCGCGGCCAGGAGTGCCGGGCCGGTGACCCGCTGCTCGCGGCCGGCACCCCCGTCACCCCCGCCGTCGTGGGCCTCGCCGCCGCCTGCGGGTACGACACCCTGACCGTGACCGGCCGCCCCACCGTCGACCTGCTGGTACTCGGTGACGAGCTCCTCGACCGCGGTCTGCCGGGCCGGGGCCGGGTCCGCGACGCGCTGGGCCCGCTGCTGGTCACGTGGCTCGACGCGCTCGGCGTCCGGGTGGCCGGCCAGCGACGCGTGCCCGACGATCTCGACGCGCTGTGCACCGCGCTGGCGGACTCCTCGGCGGACGTGGTGCTGACGACCGGCGGCTCCGCCCACGGCCCCGTCGACCACGTGCGGCGCGCCCTGACCTCACTCGGCGCGCGCACACTGGTCGACAGCGTCGCCGTACGGCCCGGACATCCGATGCTGCTCGACGTCCTCCCGGACGGAAGGCCGCTCGTCGGGCTGCCGGGCAACCCGCTCGCCGCCGTCGCCGCGACGGCCACCCTCGCCGTCCCCGTACTGCGCACCCTGGCCGCTCTGCCGCCCGTCACCCCCGTGGGGCTTCCGGCTGGGGTACGGCTGGCGGGGCGTGCCCCTGCCACCGCACTGGTGCCGGTCACCGTCCGGGACGGCGTGGTCCATCCGCTGGACTTCCACGGGCCCGCGATGCTGCGCGGCCTGGCGGCCTGCGACGCGCTGGCCGTCGTACCGCCACAGGGCACGGAGGCGGACACCGCGGTCGAGCTGCTGCCTAGGCCCGGTGATGTGGAGGTGGCCGGGGCGGCGCCGGTCGGTCCCCCCGTTCCCAGTGCCCTTCCGGCCGCTTTTCCGGCCGCGGTTCGGGCCTCCGCTCCCGCCTCCGAGCGGCCCGGGCGGGACGTCGCCGCATGAGCAGGCGCACCACGTGGCTGCCCGACCAGCACGGTGCCTGGGCGATGCTGACCGTGCCGTTCGCCGCGGGCACTTTCCTCGGCGACCCGACGTGGCTGCATCTGCCGCTCTTCGTCTGCTGGCTGCTGGCCTACACGACGGCCTTCCACCTCCAGCAGTACGTGCGGCTGCGCAGGCTCTCCCGCAATCCGCGGGCACCGCGGCGGCACGTGCGGCCGTTGCTCACCTTCAGCACGCTGGTCACCGTGCTCGGCACACCGCTGCTGGTGCTGCGGCCCTGGCTGCTGGTCGCGGTCGCCGCCGCGCTGCCGTTCTTCGCGGTCAACACCCTCTACGCGCTGCGCAACCGCGAACGGGCCCTGGTGAACGGCCTGGTCGCGGTGGTCCCCGCGTGCGCCGTACTCCTGGTGGCGCTACGGGTGGGCGGCGGGACGCTCGCCGGGGGCCTGGCGCCGCTGGCCGCCTGTCTCCTCTACTTCGGCGGAACGGTCCCCTACGTGAAGACCATGATCAGGGAGCGCCGGAACCGCCGGTACCTGTACGGCTCGGTCACCTACCACGCGGGAGCACTGGTCTGCGCGGCGCTGCTGCACCCGCTGTGGTCGGTGCTGTTCGCCTGCTTCCTGCTGCGGGCGGCGCTGCTTCCCGGCCGGCGCCTGCGGGTCAGAACCGTGGGCCTGATCGAGCTCGGCTGCTCGGCCGCCCTGCTGGTGATGCTGCTGTTCAGCGGGGTCTGAGCTCCCTTTCGGGACCTAGTACCCGCAGGTGGGGCCTTCTGCCGGGGCCACGGACGGTCCGGCCTGCCTAGCGTGAGGGGAGGAGGACCCAGGTACGCCCCAGGAGGTTCAGGCCCATGACCGTTGCGAAATGCCCGCGCTTCACGCGTCTGCGCAGATCGGTGAGAGCGACGGTCGCCGTACTGGCGGCCGGATTGATCGCCGTGGCCGCCGCCGCCTGTGCCTCGCCTCCCCGCGCCGCCGCGGAAGTCTCCGCAGAGGACACCGGCCAGGCACCTCGGCCCGCCGGGCACGCGAAGGACCTTCCGGCGGCGCTCGCCGAGGACGGCACCACGATCGTGGTGGGCAAGCAGGACGCGCCGCACACCGTACGGATCGCGGTGGACGCGCAGTGCGGCTACTGCGCCAAGTTCGAGACTGGTGGCGGGCAGGCCGTCGCGAAGGCAGTGGCGGCCGGAAAGCTCAAGGCCGAGTACACCCTTGCCTCGTTCCTGGACCGGGGCGAGGTGGCGGGTTCCACCCGGGCGGCCAACGCACTGCGAGCAGCCCTGGAACAGGGGAAGTTCGCCGAGTACCAAGAGGCCGTCTTCACCGCTCAGGGCAGTGAGGAGGCCGAAGGATTCACGAACGCGTTCCTGCTGAGGCTCGCCTCGCAGGTGGAGGGACTGCGCGGCGACGCGTTCGACAGGGCGGTCGGAGAACTCTCCTACCGGGACTGGGTCGACGCCTCGCTGAAGGCGTTCCAGTCCAGTGGTGAGAAGTCCGTTCCCGCCGTGTTCCTGGACGGTACGAAGGTGGCGGACGGCGACGTCCTGTTCGACGCAGCGGACTTCGCGGAGCTGCTGAAGAACGAGGGTGTGGCATGACCGCGCCGGGTGGGTTCCCCGGTCCCCCGCACACTCCGAACGCACCGGACGCACCTGGTGAGCGCGAGCACCGTGCAAGCGGCATCAACTACCCTGCCTGCGACCTCGAATCGCGTGCGGACATCGACGCACTACTGCGCCGGTTCTACGCCATCGCCTTCGAAGACCCCCTGATCGGGCGGTACTTCACCGAGATCGCCGGCGTCGATCTGGAGACGCACCTGCCCCGAGTGACGGACTTCTGGGAGAGCGCCCTTCTGCGTTCGGCCGAATACCGCCGCAACGCCCTCACCCCGCACAAGCAACTGCACCGGATCAGCCCCCTCGGCGCGGAGCACTTCGGGCGCTGGCTCCAGCTCTGGCGCGCCGCCATCGACGGCATGTACGCGGGCCCCAACGCCGAACGGGCCAAGGCGCAGGGTGAACGCGTCGCGAAGACGATGCCGAAGCGGCTCAACGGCGGCGAGGCCCCCACCGACGGCGAAGGCCCCGGCTTCGTACCCCTGTCGGCACTTCAGTTGCGCGGCCGGATACATTCGGCCGGGTGATTTTCCGGTCGGACCTGTGACCGGGCGACCACCGCGCCGGACAACCGGTCCACCCAGCAGGGAGCCTGACACGCCATCAGATCCCAGAGGCGCTTCGAGTCGGCGTCGTGATCGCGCGCTCCCGGGAGACCGGCCAGGGCTCGCACTGCTCACACCGGTCAAGCCCCGCCCTCAGTCGGCCAGCTCCCCCAGGAGCGACCAGGTACGGCGCCGATCAGCCTCTCCGGCGATCTCCGTTCCCGAGAACACCACCTCCGTCGCCCCGGCGTCCCGGTACCGCCGCACCTCGGCAGCTACCTTCCGTTCATCGCCGATCACGGCGACGTCGGCGGCCCGTCGGCCGCCGGAGAGCTCGATGACCCGTGCGTAGGAAGGGATCTGCTCGTAGAACGCGAGCTGCTCGGTGGCCTTCTCCCGTACGGAGTCGACCTCGTCGGTGACCACGCCGTGCACCAGGGCGACGATGCGGGGCGCGGGCCGGCCGGCGGCCTCCGCCGCCGCGGTGACGGCCGGAACGATGTGCTCGCTCAGTGCGCGCGGCCCCGCCAGGTACGGCAGGATTCCGTCCGCCAGTTCACCGCTGGCACGCAGCGCCTGTGGCCCCATCGCGGCGACGAGCAACGGCACCCCGGCCCCGGCGCCCGGTACGCGGGCGGGAACCGGTGTCGTCGCGGTGAGCAGTTCGCCGTGGAAATCCGCGGAGCCGGTCTCGGTCAACTGCCGCAGCGCGGTGAGGAATTCACGCAGGCGCGCGATGGGCCGCTCGAAGGGAATACCGAAGCCCGCCTCGGTCAGGAGCTTGGTGCCGAGCGCCAGTCCGAGGTGGTAGCGGCCGTGGGTGGCCGCCTGGGCGGTCTGTGCCTGGCTGGAGACCAGTAGCGGGTGACGGCCGAAGACGGGGATCGCCGACGTGCCCACGTGCAGGCCGAGCACCTCTCGTCCGACGATCGCCGCGAGCTGGGGAGAGTCCGCGCCGAAGGTCTGTCCGAACCAGACCGACCGCAGCCCGGCCGCCACGGCCTCGTGAGCGAGTCCCACCGAGGCGTCGATCTGATTGTCGGCGTCGGTCGCGTTGAGCGTTACTCCTATAGTCATGCCTAGTGAAACCAGGGGGAGTTGGCCACACATTCCGGTTCTGTGTGACAGCTGCTTGTCAATCGTGTGTACGCGGCTGCCGCAGGGCGTCAGGCCCTCGGGGCTCCGGCGTTTCTGCGGTGAATCCCTGCCGTCGAACGGGTGAACTCGCCAGGTGGGCGGTGTTGTTCAGACTGTGCGTGCGCTACACATCTCCGGTGATCAGAAACCTGCCGCGGAGCATGTGCACGCTCCTCCTCGCGTTCGCGTCCCTTCTCCCCGGCCCCGCGTTCGCGGCCGCTGTGCAACCCGCGGCCGTCGCCCCAGATCCGGTCGTCTTCGTCCACGGGTGGAACTCGGACGGTTCCGTCTGGCAGACCATGGCAGGCCGCTTCAGGACGGACGGCTGGCCGTCCGACCGCCTCGACCAGTGGACCTACGACACTGCTCAGTCGAACACCACGACTGCCGCACAGCTCGCCGAAGAGATTCAGCGTGTCCTGGACCGCACCGGTGCCACCAAGGTCGACGTCGTCGCCCACTCCATGGGAAGCCTCTCCTCCCGCTACTACCTCAAGAATCTCAACGGCGCCGCGAAGGTGGACGCCTGGGTCTCCCTCGCCGGGCCCAACCACGGAACGACCCTCGCGCAATGGTGCGGTGGGGCCTCGTGCGTGGAAATGCGGCCGGGGTCCGACTTCCTGGGCGCCCTCAACTCCGGTGACGAGACCCCCGGTGCTCCCCGCTACGCCACATGGGCCTCCCCGTGCGACAGCGTCATCAACCCGCGGGACAGCGTTGCCCTGGCCGGAGCCGTCAACACCACCACCGGCTGCCTGGACCACAGCGGCCTGCGCACCGACCAGAAGGTCTACGAAGAGGTCAAGACGCACCTCCGGTGACGTGCCCCGGCAAGCGCAGCGCCCCCCGCAGTCATTGGCTGCGGGGGGGGGCACTGCGCGCGTACGACTCCTTCGACCTGGCCTTCGACGCCGTCCGTCGTCGGCTCGGCGTGCGGCGCGACCGGCGGTCGAGCCGGGCCCGGGGGTGGGTGGCTTCCGTGCAGCCTTGGTGACACCGCTGATGCGCTCCACCGGCCGCGTTGTAAAGTGCTGACCCGTTCGTCATCCAATGGATGACAAACGAGATGGCACAGTCACGGACGGATCGAGGGAGGTGCTCGTGTCCGCTGCCGATCGCCCGCCCGCGACCCGCGGCGACGCCCACAGTCCGGCGTCCTTCCTGGCAGCCGCGGCGGCCCTTGCCGCCGTCGACGACACGCTGCGCGACGCTCAGAGCCTGTGTCTAAACCCCGGTCGGATCAGCGAACGTCGTCTGGTGCGTGCGATCGCAAGGCGCTGGAAGGTCCTCGCTGGGGTCTCCCCTGCTCGAACGAAGTTGAGAGCTCGGGGAAGGAGCTACTAGGGCATTTCGGCAACGCCGCGAGCGTGCGTGCCAGGCGGCGGGCGCCCGGCCGGGGTTTAGACACAGGCTCTCAGCACGAGAGCGCCACCGCGGCCGTCCCCGGTACGGAGCAGGCCCTGGCCTCCTTGCTGCTGCTGCGGCAGGTGCGCGAGCGGCTTGCCGGGTGGGAGAGCGGTCTGATCGAGACGGCCCGCGCGGCGGGTGCCAGTTGGGCGGACCTCGCCGGGCCCCTGGGCGTGGCCAGCCGTCAGGCCGCAGAGCGCCGGTACTTGCGCGGCCGTCCCGGCGCCGCCGGCACCACCGGCGAGCAGCGTGTGACGGCCACCCGGCAGGCCAGGGCCGCAGAGCGCGCCGCGGCCGACGATGCCTGACCCCGATCCGTACCAGCCCCCGGCTGCGCCCGTACCCCGTCCGTACCCATCCCCGCCCACGCCACATCTGCCGCATTCCAGAGAAAGGCACCCACATGACCACCAGTGTCGAGACGTTGGAGTTCCAGGCCGAGACACGCCAGTTGCTCCGCCTGGTGATTCACTCGATCTACTCGAACAAGGACATCTTCCTGCGCGAGCTGATCTCGAACGCCTCCGACGCCCTGGACAAACTGCGGCTGGAATCGCTGACCGACTCCACTCTCGCCGGGGTCGACACCGCCGACCTGCACGTCTCGTTGGAGACCGACAAGGACTCCCGCACGCTGACCGTCCGTGACAACGGCGTCGGCATGAGCCGGGACGACCTCGTGGAGCTGATCGGCACCATCGCCAAGTCCGGCACCGCCGACCTGCTGGAGAAGATCAAGGAGACCAAGGACGCCACGACCGCCGAGAACCTGATCGGCCAGTTCGGCGTCGGCTTCTACTCGGCGTTCATGGTCGCCGACAAGGTCACCGTGCGCACCCGGCGGGCCGGCACCGACTCCGGCACGCAGTGGGAGTCCGACGGCGAGGGCGCCTACACCCTCCAGACCGTCGACGGCCTGCCTGTGGGCACCTCGGTCACCCTGCACCTCAAGCCCGCCGACAGCGAGGACGGGCTGGCCGACTACCTGTCCGAGTCGAAGATCCGTCAGATCGTCAAGCAGTACTCGGACTTCATCCGCTGGCCCATCCGCATGGCCACCGAAGGCACCGATGCCGAGGGCAGCACCACCGAGGACGTCGAGACGCTCAACTCGATGAAGGCGCTGTGGGCCCGGCCACGCTCCGAGGTGACCGAGGACGAGTACAACGAGTTCTACCAGCAGATCAGTTACGACTGGCAACCCCCGGCCGAGACGATCCACATGCGCGCCGAGGGCACCTTCGAGTACGAGGCGCTGCTGTTCATCCCCTCGCAGGCCCCCTTCGACCTGTTCTCCCGCGAGACCAAGCGAGGCGTGCAGCTGTACGTCAAGCGGGTGTTCATCATGGACGACTGCGAAGCGGTCATGCCCCACTACCTGCGCTTCGTCAAGGGTGTCGTGGACGCCCACGACCTGTCGCTGAACGTCTCCCGCGAAATCCTCCAGCACGACCGGCAGATCCAGGGCATGCGCCGGCGGCTGGTCAAGAAGGTGCTCGGCGCCCTGAAGGACATGCAGTCCAAGGACGCCGAGCGCTACGCCACCGTGTGGGCTCAGTTCGGCCGGGCGCTGAAGGAGGGGCTGATCGAGGACACGGACAACGCCGAGGCCCTGCTGGGGCTGGTGTCGGCCGCCTCCACGCACGACCCGGAGAAGCCCACCACCCTGCGCGACTACGTCGCGCGCATGAAGGACGGCCAGGACGCCATCTACTACCTGACCGGCGAGACGCGCGCCGTGGTGGAGAACTCCCCGCACATGGAGGCCCTCACCGCCAAGGGGTACGAGGTCCTGATCCTCACCGACCCGGTCGACGAGGTGTGGGTCGACCGGGCCCCGGCCTTCGACGGCCACTCCTTCCAGTCCATCGCCAAGGGCCAGGTCGACCTCGACGGGACCGCCGACGGGGACGGGCAGTCCGACGCCGAGAAGGCCCGGCGCGAGCAGGACTTCGCCGCCCTGCTGCCGTGGCTGACCGGCACCCTGTCCGAGCAGGTCAAGGAGGTCCGTCTGTCGTCCCGTCTGACGACCTCGGCGGCCTGCATCGTCGGTGACGCCCACGACGTCACGCCCACCCTGGAGAAGATGTACCGGGCGATGGGACAGCAACTGCCCACCGTGAAGCGGATCCTGGAACTGAATCCCACGCATCCCCTGATCACGGCACTGCGCACCGCCCACGACGCCAACGCGGACGACCCCGCGGTGGCGCAGACCGCCGAACTGGTCTACGGCAGCGCACTCCTCGCCGAGGGGGGCGACCTGCCCGACCCGGCCCGCTTCACCCGGCTGCTCACCGACCGCCTCTCCCGCACGCTGTGACCACGGGGTGGGGGGGGGGGGGGGGGGGGGGGGGGGGGGGGCGGCGCGGGCGCGCCCGGGGGGGGGGGGGCCCCGGGGCGGGGGGGGGGCGGGCGGCGCGGCGGGGCG
>NZ_JBITDM010000040.1:31389-36922 GCF_044454195.1 Streptomyces sp. NPDC051561
GCCCGCGGCGCCCCCCCCCCCCCCCCCCCCCCCCCCGGGGGCCGGGGGGGGGCCGCCCCCCCCCCCCCCCCCCCCCCACCCCCGCGGCCTCCGCGTCGCCGCGCGGCGCGCTCCGGCCGGAGACGTACGGAGGAAGCGGCGTGCGGAGTTGGCGCACGCCGTGGTCCGACGGCGTGCCTCTCGGCCTTCCCGTCCGGGAACGCGACGTGTCCGAACTCCGGACTCCGGCACCGTTCTATCGGTTCCGGAGCGCCTTCGGACGGCAGTACTCGGCTTCCGTGATGGCGTCCGGGGCCCCCGTGTTCCAGTCCCCGTTGCGGTTGTACGCCAGCTGGTGGCGGCCGTCCTCCGTGGTCACGGCCAGCGAGGTCGAGCCGACCATGCCGCCGCCGTGACCCCAGAGCGTGGTGCCGCAGCTCGTCCGTATCTTCATGAGGCCGAGACCGTACGACATGCCTGCGCGGCCGGTGGAAGGGCCCGGCGTCTTCATGGCCTTGAGCTGCTGGGGCGGCAGCAGTTGGCCGCGCATCAGAGCGCGGTAGAACCGGTTGAGGTCGCCGTTGGTGGAGATGATGTCGCCGTCGGCCCAGCCCTGCGAGCCGTTCATCTCGGTGACGTCGTCGATCCGGTCGGGCTGCGCGTCGAACAGCTTCGAGTAGGCGCGGCTGCTGGGGCGGGGAAGGCGGATGCTGTTGCCGGGGTTGGTCGTGGCCGTCATACCCAGCGGCTTGAGGATCCTGTCGCGGACCGGGGCCTCGTACGTCCGCTTGCCCGCCTTCTCCAGGATCAGTCCGGCCAGTATGTAGTTGGTGTTGGAGTACGAGAACTCCTTGCCCGGCGTGAACTGCGGCGGGTGGGACAGCGCCACCTTCACGTGCTTCAGAGGCGGCAGAGTGTCGTAGCGGTGCTTGAGGTATCCCTCGCCGCGCATGTACGTCTCGACGTACTTCTCGTCGGCCAGGTAGTCGAACAGGCCGCTGGTGTGGCTGAGGAGCTGACGAACGGTGATCTTGCCGCCGTCGTTGCCGTTGCCCCGTACCAGGCCGGGGAGGTGGTCCTCCACGGTGTCGTCGAGGTCGAGTCTGCCCTCGGCCTCCAACTGGAGCAGGACGGTCGCCACGAACGTCTTGGTGATGCTGCCGACCCGGTACCGGTCGTTCTCGCCGCGCGGCGCACCGGTGGATCGATCACCGACACCCGATGTCGCCTTCCAGACGCCGTGCGCGTCACGCACCTGCGCCGTGATGCCGGGGATGCCTGCCTTCACTTCCGCGTCCATCGCGCGCCGGGTCGCCTCGTGACCTGCCGCGCCCCGGGCGGCGTTCGGTGATGCCTGGGCGGGGACGGTGAAGGCGGTGGCCGCCATCGTCGCCGCAAGAGCCACCGCTGCGGCCCGTGCGGTCTTCCGTAATGTCATGAACGTCATGCCGTGCCCCTTGTCGCTGTGCGTGTCGCGCTGGACGGGTGCGGTTCCTGGGGATTCGCCCGGAGCCGTCTTCACCACAGGACCGCAGGAGACCGGCGAGGGTTGAGACACAGGCTCCGAGCACATCGGCGAGCCTCTGTCGAACCTCGCTCGTGTGCGTCAGGGGACGAGGAAGTGGGGGCTGGTGCGTTCGGAGGGGATCGGGGATGATCCATTGGGCGGTAGCCCGAACGGTCTTTTGGTTAAGGGGAGTTGGCGTGCGCAAATTCAGTCGTGTCGCGGTGGTGTTCGCCGCTTCGGTGGCACTTGTCGGCCTCAACCAGGGAAGTGCCTCCGCATTGGAGGCCCATTGCTGGACCGCCGACAGTGACGACGGAGGCAAGTCGTGCCAGATCTGGCACGAGGCGAACGGCGCGCACGTCGACTCGGTCCGGTTCAACTCCTACGGTGAGACCCTGTGGGTCTACGACCTCGTGTCGGACGGAAAGGGCGTGACGGCCTTCGTGAACGGCCGTGAGTACCCGGGGCGCCCCAGCGACTACGGGCCCGTGGAGTACAACCTCAGCATCGCCGAGGGCACCAAGGTCGAGCTGACGTCCTGTCAGACGGACAACGGCCGGGTGTACGACTGCCACACCGAGTGGGCCATCGCCTGATCAGCGGCGAGGCTCAGGGGCTGAGGAGGCGTGGATCGGCGCGGACGGGGCACGTCCGCACCGCTCCCCGATGCACGCCTGCCCCTCCGGCCTCCACATGAACGGCATCCGATGACTTCCTGAACCGCACTCGACGTCCCCCGCACCGCGCTGGCCTGCCACAGCGTCGAACGGGCGCGTACGTCCTGAAGCGCGTCCTGGCGGTCGCACCCGGGACGGACGTCCGGCTGGTCCGCCTCGACCTGGCCGACCTCACGTCCGTAAACGCCGCAACGAAGTCGAGCGGACGTTCAATGCGCTCAAGGGCTTCCGGGCCGTAGCCACTCGTTTCGACAAGCGTACCTACGTCTTCCACGGAACGGTGACCGTTGCCCCGCTCCGCCTGTGGCTCCGCTCGTGAGCCCATCGGACAGACCCTGGGTCTCCGATACCGCGCTCACCATTGCTGCCAACGCAGCCGGGTTGCGGGACCTCGCCGCACGCTTCCTCGGCCCCGCTGATCCTGAGCTTCGGGGATGGGCATCACGAACACCTTGAGAGCGGCCTCGACCTCGAAGATGGCTCCATCAGTCTGATCTTGGCGCGGGACGAGAAAGTCCGAGCTGCGGTACAGGACAGAAAATTGCAGCAACCCCGCCAACCGGCCGAAGCCGGCGTCACGTGTGGCGTCCTCGGTCGAGGCAGCCGAATTCGGGGAAAGCCGGACGGGAGAGGGCCCTTGACCTACCCAGGCACGTCGGCCCTGTCCAGTTCCGCGGTCGAGGAACCAGCAGATCCCTGGGAAGTGTGGCCCGGCTCCGAGGGGGCTGGGCGGTGGCCGGGCCGAGGCAACGCCACGGCACTCCGGGCCGGTCCAGCGGGGGCCGTGGGACCTTTCCCGGCCCGTCGCAGGACACCCTCCCCCACCGCTACTCCTGACCGCCGACGAACCCAGCCGCTACTGGCCGACCGGAGCCCCCTCACGGAGTTCTTGTCGTGGAGGCCACGCGGCTGAGGGAGGAGTTCCAGTACACCCTGCGACGCCCTGCGGACCACCGCCGACAGCTGACCGGCACACGGGGTAAAGAAAATCTAAGAAACATGCGCATTCATGACCGGAGGCAGGGCACTTGAACGACCGAACGCAAAAGAACGGCCCTGGTCGCGGCAACGCCGGCGTCGCGAAACCCGCCTTCGGAGAGATCGGACACCTCATGCTTATTCTCGGCCTCATTCTGCTCCTCGTCGGTGTGCTGGTGGGGATCCCGCTGCTGACGACCATCGGCGGAATCCTCCTCGTGGTCGGCGCCATCCTGTGGATTCTGGGCGCGACGGGCCGCGCGGTCGGCGGACGCAAGCACTACTTCTAGAGGCGCGGCGTCCTGGCCAAGCGCGCCGCAAAGCACAGAGCGCCCGCCTGCGGCTGCGGTTTTCAGCGGTTGGCCAGGCCCTCCGCACCGCCCCCTTCGCTTTGCATCGGCGTAGGGGGCTGCCGCGTACCCGCTGCGCAGCGGGTACGCGTGAAACCCTCGGCCGGGATTTCCCCAGGCCGGCTACAAGCCACGGGCTCCCCCGGCCGCCTGGCACCGCCTGGCACCCTATGCCTCGGTCTCCGGGTGACGCCCCGGACCTTCTCCGGGGGTACGCAGCGGGGTGGGCGAGAGCGTGGTGGGTTCCTCGCCGCTCTCCAAAAGGGTGTCGGCCGCGCCGATGATCAGGGAGTCGGCCTCGCCGATCGCTTCCTTGTCCTTGGCGGTGTACTCGCACCGCAGCAGCAGATGGCGCATTGCCTCGATCCGCCCCCGCCGCTTGTCGTTGTTCTTCACCACCGTCCAGGGGGCGTGCGCGGTGTCTGTCGCACGGAACATGTCCACCTTCGCCGCCGTGTACGCGTCCCACAGATCCAGCGATGCGAGGTCCGTCGGCGAGAGCTTCCACTGTCGTACGGGATCGACCTGGCGTATCGCGAACCGGGTGCGTTGCTCGTTCTGCGAGACGGAGAACCAGAATTTGACCAGCAGCACCCCGTCGTCCACAAGCATCTGCTCGAAGACCGGTGCCTGGGCGTAGAAGTGCCGGACCTCGTCCGGTGAGCAGAAGCCCATGACGCGCTCGACCCCGGCCCGGTTCTACCAGGACCGGTCGAAGAAGACGATCTCCCCGGCGGTGGGCAGGTGGGTGATGTACCGCTGGAAGTACCACTGACCGCTCTCGCGCTCCGTGGGCTTGTCCAGTGCCACGACGCGGGCACCACGCGGGTTAAGGCGTTCGGTGAAACGCTTGATGGTGCCGCCCTTGCCGGCCGCGTCCCGGCCCTCACACACCACCACGACCCGCTGTCCGCTCTCGCGCACCCACTTCTGAAGCTTGAGCATCTCGATCTGCAGGACGCGCTTCTGCCGCTCGTAAGCGGTGCGCCCCAACTTCTTGTCGTACGGGTAGTTCTCCCGCCAGGTCCGCAGCGGCCGACCGTCCTGGTCCAGCAGCACAGGCTGCTCCGGCCGCTGCTCGTCCACCTGGAGCCCGGCGAGCAGCTCCGCCTCAGCGGACGAAGCGTTCCGCGTTCTCATTCCCGATGCCTGCCCGGAAACGCCCACAGGTGGCTCCCTTCTGCCCGGCTGGCCGGACCGTCGTGATGACATCTAGCCGCCCTCGGTCGCAAGGCGCCAGTACCGTGACGGCTGCCCCCGTGACCATACGTAAACGCGGGCGGACCAGTGGGACGGCCCACGCCGGGTACACCGTCGTGGGAAGCGGAGAACTCGACATCACCCGAATCCCAGAACTCGTGGTCCTGCTGCGCGGGACGTGCCGGCACCCCGGGACGCCCGGCTCATCGTCGGCCTGCGGCCGGCCACGTTCATGGATTTCCCCATGGTGCACGAGCCGTGGTGCACGAACTGACCACCGCTCAGGAGCACTGCGAACAGGCCGCCCACGGGCTGCGCCTGGTCTACGACCAGCCCTTCGTCAATGGAGCCGGGATCCTCCAAGAGGGCTCTTGACCTCAACCACGCTCAAGGTCAGACCATTTACCGAAGTGGTCCGCGCGAGGCGGAACTTGGGGCGGAGGCAGGCCAATGGAGACAGCAACCGAATGGATCCACAACAACTCGCAAGCACTGAACGGCAGAAAGCCCCACGACCCCCTGGATGATCTGCGACCGCTCGCCCCGCTCGTACGTGATGCAAAGATCGTGGCACTCGGAGCCGCTGCCCGCCAGACACACGAACTGTCGGAGGTGGCACATCGCATCGTGCGCCTCCTGGTGGAGGAGGAGGGGTTCCGGACTCTCGCCCTGGAGGGCGACGACCCCGGCCGGCTCGGTCTGGACGCCTGCATCGCCACCGGCGAGGGAGAGCCGAGCGAACTACTGCTTAGAAGTCATCTCATTTGGCGAGTCTGCGGTAGCAGATGAGAGTGCAGGCGATGCTGGTGAAGGCGAGGAAGTGGTCGGCCTTGCGTTCGTAG
>NZ_JBITDM010000041.1:0-35856 GCF_044454195.1 Streptomyces sp. NPDC051561
CCCATGGGCGCCGGCCAAGGTGTCCCTGTTGAAGGCGCCCCAACTCGCCGTTGCTGCTTAACCTGAGTTTGTGTTTTAGAGGATTCGATACACGTCAAGGCCCAGTGCAACTGGACCGGGCGGTCCTCGATGGAGATCGGGGTACGGGTCCTGGCCGAGCGGTGGAACGAGTCGACCCCCGCTCAGCAGGTCGGCTCGGCGTATCTCGTCTTCGCGGCGGTGGATGCGGACGGGCGTACCCGGCCGGTACCGCAGGTGCTGCCGGAGACGGAGCGGGACAAGCGGAGGTATCAGGAGGCGCAGATCCGGCGTACGCATCGGTTGGCGCGGCGGCGGGCGATCAAGGAATTGCGGGACCGGAGGGCGGCGGAGGGGCTGGAGGACTGAGGTCGGGCCTGGGCAGTACGGGGGTCCGCGGTCGGGGTGGGCCGGCGCGGGGTGGGAGGCGACTGCGTCGGGGGCCGCCCCTTTGCCTGCCCGGCCCGCCCCCCGGGGGCGGCCCCGCCGCCCGAGCGGGCTGAGGCAGTGGGGGCAGGGGCGGGCGAGGGGGCGGGGCACGGGGGAGAGGGTGGCCGCAGGGCGGTTACGGGCAGATCACCTGGTCGCCTGTGACTACGCCGGATTCGCCCTGGTAGGCGTCCTGCGCCCGGACCGGGGTGACGCCCTTGTAGTCGGCGCCGGCGGTGAGGTGCATGAGGCTGCCCCGGCCGGGGGACGGCTTCAGTTCGCAGCCGGGGATGGCCGCGGCGAGGGACTGGGCGGAGCGGTCCCAGCGGGGGTCGTAACTGAGGAGGGTGTGGGGGAGGTCGCGGCGGGTGCCGTTGCCGGGGGTGCCGGTGGTGCGGAATCCGGTGGCGCGCAGAGCGGTGTCGACGCGCTTGCCGAGGCCCGGGATGCGGGTGCCGTTGTCGACCTGGACGCGGATCTGCTCGGGGGAGACGTCCACGGGGGTGGCCTTCGGGCGGTGCGCGGGGCGCGGGGCGGACAGCGGGCGGTCCTCGCGCAGGGTCTGGAAGAGCTTCTTGGACTTGGCCTCGTCCCACTTCAGGGTGGAGCCGATCCCCTTGACCTGGAAGCTCATCTTCCCGATGGGCACGGAGGTGAACTCCGAGGAGGCCGGGGTGAAGCCCCGCATCGCCTGGGCGAGGGCGAACATCTCCTCCGTACCGAATCCTCTGTCGGCGCGCACCGAGCCCAGCAGGGTTCCGGCGACCTCACGGAACCTGACCGGGTTGAGGAGGGCCCCGCCCTCGGTGGCCTTGGCGATGAAGGCGGCCAGGAAGCGCTGCTGGCGCTGCATGCGGCCCAGGTCGGAGGCGCCGTCGATGTGCCGGGAGCGGACGTACTGGAGGGCCTCGCCGCCGCCGAGGCGGTGGGTGCCAGGGGTCATGTCGAGACCGGTGTAGCTGTCCTTGAGGGCGGTGGTGGTGCAGATGTCGACCCCGCCGAGGACGTCGACCGTCTTCATGAAGCTGGTGAAGTCGACTTCGAGGTAGTGGTCGATCTTGACGCCGGTCATGTGCTCGACGGTGCGGGTGGTGAGGGCCGGGCCGCCCTCCGCGTACGCGGCGTTCAGCTTGACCGGGTGCGGCTTGTGGTGGTCGCCGGAGGTCTCGTCGGTGTGCTCGGGCATCTCGGCGTAGCTGTCGCGGGGGAGGCTGACGACGCTGGCGCGGTTCCGGTCCTCGGAGACATGGACGACCATCACGGTGTCGGTGCAGTGGCAGGGGGCACCACCGAGGCGGTACTTCTTCCGCTCCTCCTCGGTGATCCGGTCCCGGCCGTCGGTGCCGACCAGCAGCAGGTTCATGCCGCGGCCGGACTCGGCCTCGGGCCGGTTCTTCATGTCCTTGAACGGATCCACCCGGGCGATCTGGGTGTTCATGCCGGTCACCACGGCGTGCCCGATGCCGCCCGCCGCCAGGACCAGCACCGACAGGGTGGTCGCCGCCCGCATTCCCCAGTGCGGGCGCTCGTCGCGCGGCCTGCGACGGTCCCGGGAGTTTTTCGCTCGTCGGTCGCGCGGTCGCGGGGCAGGCGGACGGGACGGCACGGGCACGGGGCACCTCCGCGGGGGACAGGACGGGGATCGCGTGCACCGTATGCCGATACGATCTCCAGCCCGGTGCACCACCACGGCCGCCGCGCGAGGGTGTCCCCCGTTCGCGGTAACGTGAGCCGATGTGAACGCCATCCCCGCCGCCGCCCCCGCGGTCTCCGTGATCATGCCGGTCCTCAACGAGGAGCGGCACCTGCGCAGCTCGGTCCGTCACATCCTGGAGCAGGAGTACGACGGCGAGATGGAGGTGGTGATCGCGCTGGGTCCGTCCACGGACCGTACCGACGAGATCGCCGCCGAGCTGGTCGCCGAAACCGCGTCCAGTGACCGAGCGCGCGTCCACACCGTCCCGAACCCCACCGGACGCACCCCCGCCGCCCTGAACGCCGCGATCAAGGCCTCCCGGCACCCGATCGTCGTCCGCGTCGACGGCCACGGCATGCTCTCCGCCAACTACATCTCCACCGCCGTCCGCCTCCTTCAGGAGACCGGCGCGATGAACGTCGGCGGCATCATGAACGCCGAGGGCGAGACCCCCTGGGAAGAGGCCGTCGCCGCCGCGATGACCTCGAAGATCGGCGTCGGCAACGCCGCCTTCCACACCGGTGGCGAGGCCCAGCAGGCCGAGACCGTCTTCCTCGGGGTCTTCCGCCGGGAGGCCCTGGAGCAGCAGGGCGGGTACAACGAGGAGTTCATCCGCGCCCAGGACTGGGAGCTGAACTTCCGCATCCGCGAGGCCGGCGGGCTGATCTGGTTCTCGCCCGAGCTGAAGGTCCAGTACCGCCCGAGGCCCAGCGTCAAGGCGCTCGCCAAGCAGTACAAGGACTACGGCCGCTGGCGCCATGTCGTCGCCCGCTACCACTCCGGCTCCATCAACCTGCGCTACCTCGCCCCGCCGACCGCCGTCTGCGCGATCGCGGCGGGCGTGCTGGCCGGTGTGTTCGTCACCCCGTGGGGCTTCGTCGTCCCGGCCGGATATCTCGCGGCGATCACCGCGGGCTCCCTCCCGGCGGGCAGGGGGCTGTCGCTGAGGGCGCGTGCGCAGATCCCCGTCGCGCTGGCCACCATGCACATGTCGTGGGGATACGGCTTCCTGACCTCGCCGAAGTCCCTCGCCAAGCGGGTCATCGCGAGCCGCAGGCCGGCCGTCCAGGGGCACGGGCAGAACGCGGGCGTCTAGAGCGGCGTCGTACGGTCGGAAAGTCGTACGGTCGGAAAGTCGTGCGGTACGGAAAGTCGTACGGCACGGAAAAGGGCCCGGCCCGCGTTCACATGAGGAACGCGGGCCGGGCCCTTCGACGTAGGGCCGGGCCCTTCGGCGTAACACCGCCCCCGGCAGGCCCTCAGCCCCGGCCGTTCCACCGGTAGGGCGCATAGACGTCCATGCACGCCTTGGTGTCGTCGCCGGTGACCGCCTCGGCGCTCTCCGGGACGTCGCCCGCGGAGGGGGCGGCCGCCTTCGGGAAGGAGTTGCCGGTGCGCCAGTCCGAGCCGACGGCCACGGTGACCGTGGAGGTGGCCGAGGACTTCTTCACCGCGGTCAGCGGGATGCCGAGCGCCTTGGCCACCGCCTGGGCGTCGCCCTCCAGCTCGGCGCTGGGGAAGGTGACCTGGGTGTGCTCGGTGGGCGGGAGTTCGCGGCTGGCGGCCGCCCCGGTGTAGCCCTTGCCGGCCAGCAGGGTGGCGACGGCCGAGGCGCGGCTGCGGGTGGGAGCCTCGCCGCCGACGCCGGTGCCGTTCTGCACGGTGATCCCGAGCTCGCCGGGAGCGGTCAGCGCCTTCTTGGCGGCCGGGCCCGCGGGCTTCTTCGTGGCGGGCTGCTTGCCGTCGGTGGCCCGGCCGTTCTTGTCGAAGGGGATGTCGTCGCGGAGCATCGTGAGGACCTTCGAGGCGTCCTTCTGGTTGACCACGTAGTGGTTGTTGGGGTTCTGCGGGTCGGGGATGGTCGGCAGCGAGGTCATGGTGATGCTGTCGGAGGGGACGTCCTTGAGCTGCATCGCCAGATTGAACAGCTTGGTGACCGAGCCGATCTCCTCGGACACCTTGAGCGCCTTGGTGGCCGCCTCCGCCAGGCCGGTCAGCCGGCCCGCGTCGGTGAACACGTTCTGCGACTTGAGCTCACGGAGCATCGAGTTCATGTACATGTGCTGGGCCTTGGCACGGCCCTTGTCACTCTCGAAGGCGTGCCGGGTGCGCAGCCACTTCAGCGCGTCCTCGCCCTGGATCTTGCGCGTACCGGCCGGGAGCTTCAGGTGCGAGCCGCCGGGGACGAGGGGCTTGGGGCGGTCCCAGACGCCCTGCTTGAGGCAGATGTCGACGCCGCCGACCGCGTCCGACATCTGCACCACACCGGTGAAGTCGAGCATGATCCAGTGGTCGATGTAGACGCCGGTGAGCTGCTGCCAGGTGTCCAGGACGCAGCTCGGACCGCCGCGGCCGAGCGTCTCGTTGATGATCTTGTTGGCCTTGCCGTACTTGGTGCCGGTCTTGGCGTCCCTGCACTCGGGGATGTCCACCCGGGTGTCGCGGGGGATGCTCACCACCGAGGCGTGCTTGCGGTCGGCCGAGACGTGCAGCAGCTTCTGCACATCGGCGAGCGGCGGGGCGCCCACCGACTTCTTGCTGCCGCCCAGCGCCAGGTTCGCCTTCCCGTCACGGGTGTCGGAGCCGATCAGCAGGATGTTGAGCGGGGTCTGCCCGGCCGCGTTCGCCTCGGGCTTCGGCGGGCCCTCGTTGCTGCTGCGGCTGCCGCTCTCGATGTTGGAGTCGAGGTGGCGTATGTAGAGGTATCCGGCGCCGGCCGTGCCGAGGATCAGCACGGCCAGGGATATCGCCACCCAGCGCAGAATGCGCCGACGCTTGCTGCGGGGGCCGTCCGGGCCGCCACCGGCTCGTCTTCGGCGCCGCGAGCCGCCTCTGCGGTGGCCGCTGCCCCCGCCGTCGGCATCGGCGGCCGGGGACGCGTCGTCCCCGGATCCGCCGTCGCCGTGCCCGGCCCCCTCGTAGAGACTCTCGTCCCAGCCGAGGTTGTCCGCCCGGGTCCCCTCCCCATGCACCCTGCTGCTGCCCACCGGGCCCCCACCCACTCCCACTCAGATTCTGTTCAAGGCCCGGTGACCGGCGGTCACTTGGCCCGGGTGACCGGCGGTCACTTGGCGCACACCGACTTGTCGGCGCTGGCCCGCTTGACCCCGTCCGGCAGCTTGGCAGGACCACCGACGGGCTGGCCCGCGGCGGTGAAGTCCTTGCCCAGGGTGAGCGTCATCGGGACGCGCTCGCCCGCGTCCTGCCCGGTCGGCTTCAGCGCCGAGGCGGGCAGACCCATCATCGCGGCGAGCGCCCTGGCCTGGTCGGCCTGGTTCTCGCCGTACTTCAGCGAGGTCTTCGCGATGTCGGGCTCCGGCGAATTGCCGCCGTTCGTCGCCAGCCTGGCGCCCTTGTTCAACTGCAGCCAGGACAAGGTCTCCTGGGCGGCTCCACTGGGGCCACCCCCGTTGTAGACATTGACCCGTACGTCGTCGGCGGCGGCCTTCGGGCCCTTCAGGAGGGCCTCCTGCTTGGCGTTGGCCTGTGCCTTGTCCGCCTTCTCCTTCTGCTTCACCTCGGTGAGTGAAGTGTCGGAACGGAGCATCGAGAACAGCGGGTTCGCCTGTTCCTCGTTGACCACGACGGTGGCCTTGCGCCCCACCGGCTCGGCCGGGTTGTCCAGCACCGGCAGGGTGGTGAAGGTGATGTTCTTGGGGTCGACCTTGGCGACCTCCTCGGCCAGCGACTTCAGCTTGGCGATGGAGCCGATGCCGGAGTCGACGGTCATCGCCTGGGTCGCCGCGTCCGCCAGGCTGTAGAGCTTGGCCGGGTTGGTCAGCGTCTCGCTGGACTTCATCTTGCGGATCATCGAGCTCAGGAACTGCTGCTGGGTCTCGATCCGGCTGAGGTCCGAGCCGCTGCCGAAGCTGTGCCGGGTGCGGACGAAGGCCAGCGCCTGCTCGCCGGCCAGGGTGTGATTGCCCTTGGTCAGCCTGAGCTTGGAGTCCTTGTCGTTGACGTCCTTGGAGACACAGACGTCCACCCCGCCGACCGCGGTGCTCAACGTCTTCACCGCGTTGAAGTCGACCATCATGAAGTGGTCGACGGTCAGCCCGGTGAGCGCCTTCACCGTGCGCATGGTGCAGCCCGGGTCGCGTTCCGACTGGCCGAGGCTGGTGTTGAAGCGCTCGAAGGCGCTGCCGGGAACGACCTTCTCCGTCTCGCCGATCTTGGTCGGGCAGTCCGGGATACGGGTCTTCAGGTCACGCGGGATGGACAGCGCGGTCGCGTTGGTCCGGTCCTTGGAGACGTGGAAGAGGATCGTGGTGTCGGCGTGGCCGGGACTGTTCTTGTCGCCGTAGCCCTCGTTGCCGTCGCCGACCCGCTTGTCGGTGCCGATGACCAGGATGTTGACCGCCTGGTCCTTCTTGAAGCCGCCCGAACCGCCGGACACCTCCACGGACTTGAGGTTTCCGTTGAAGTGCTCGTACAGCGCCCACGCGCCGAGCGAACAGACCAGCACCAGCGCACCGAGCACGATGCCGGTCCGCTTCAGGGCCCGCTTCGGCTTGGCCTGCTTGCGCTTGCGGCGGCCCGCCTGCTGCGCGCCGCCGCTGCCTTCGCCCCTGGGGCCGCCCTCGGGAGGCCCCTGACGCCGGCTGCGTTGCGGCGGCACTTCGCGCCGACTGCCGGTACTGGTGCCACCACCACTCTGGTTGGCCCGCTGCTCGCGGGGGTCACGGCTGCGTCCGCGCGGGCTGCCCTGGGGCCGCCCGGAAAATCTGGATGACCCTGAGTTCGGGGACCCTGCGGAATGATCCAGTCGCAGTTCGTAGTTGCCGGTGTGCGGGTTGAGAACCCACTGGTCGGCGGGGTCGATCTCGTCCGCCCCGCCACGGCTGTGCGCGTCCACGGTTGCCTGAGTCCTCCGTCGGTCCCACGCGAGGCGCCTCCCCCCAGGCGTCCTCATCAATCGGTCCAGTCGTGCGTGCGTGACCCATGTATCGGCTCTTTGCACTGGATCGCGTCACACTATCTGCCCTGATCGGCGCCGAGCGACGACAGTGACAAACTCCACGTGCCTTACAACCGGGCAATTCGACTAAAAGGCAACCGGGAACGTCATCGGTTTGGTAAGCCTTTTACTCGCACATGCCCGTGGCGGCGTTGGTGCCCGAGAAGGTCGGGGTCGGCGAGGGGCCGGGCGTGGCCGGATCGTCGGGCCTGTTGTCCCCTTCCGCACCGTCGTCGGAGACCCCCTGGTCCGGATTCCCGGTTCCCGGTTCGTCCCCCGGCTGCGTGGACTTGACCGGTGTCACCGTGACGGGGGTGTCCTCACGCAGCTGCTTGAACAGTGCCTGCGCCTGCGGCTCGATCAGTTCGTCCCGGTTGCTGTCGTACCGGTACGACCGCCGGGGCACCGTCATGAACTGGATCCGCTCCGAGGGCACGTCCCGCGCACTGGTCGCCAGGTCGTACAGATCGCGCAGCGAGGCCAGACCGGGGTCGGTGGTCAGCGACTTGGTCGCCGCGTCCAGCACCGGATAGAGCTTTGTCGGGTTCAGCAGGACGCCGCTGGACTGCATCTTGTTGACGAGTGAGGCGAGGAACTGCTGCTGGCGGTCCATCCTTTCGGTGTCACTGCCGCCGCCGATGCTCTTGCGGGCGCGTACATATCCGAGCGCCTGCTCCCCGTTGAGGGTCTGCGGGCCCGCCGGGAGCTGAAGGTGCGCGTCCCGGTCGTTGATCGGCTCCTTCAGGCAGATGTCGACGCCGTCGACCGCGTCCACCATGTCCTTGAAGCCCTGGAAGTCGACCACCATGTGATGGTCGATCCGGATCCCGGTCATCTTCTCGACGGTTCGGATGGTGCAGGCGGTGCCGCCCATCTCGAACGCCCAGTTGAACTGCGCGAACATCGCCCGGGTGCGCGTCCCGTCCGACTTCGTGCAGCTCGGGATGTCCGCCATCAGGTCGCGGGGGAGCGAGACGGCGGTCGCGCTGGTCCGGTTGGCCGCCATGTGCAGCAGGATCGTGGTGTCCGAGCGCTGGGTGCCCTCGTCGCGACCGTACTTGGAATTGCCGCCCGCGCGGGTGTCGGAGCCGATCAGCAGGATGTTCTGCGCGTTCAGGGTCTTGGGGGCCTGGGTGGGACGTTCCTTCTCCCAGGCCCGGAGCTCGGCGGCGGCACCGGTGTCCGTCGTGATGTTCCCGTCCAGCTTCTGGTAGAACCACCACCCCGCCCCGGCCGCTCCGAGCACCACCAGCGCCGCCCCCGCCGCGGCCCAGCGAACCCAATGCCGCCGACGCCGCCCCCCAGGAGACGTAACAGCCGCCCCACCGGCCTCCCCGCTCTCAGAGGCCCCCGCACCCTCAGAGGCCCCCTCGGCCCCCTCTCCACCCTCTCCACCCTCGGCTCCCTCGGTAGCCTCTCCCCCCTCAGCCGCCTTCTCGCCTCCGCCCTCACCCGCGGAGCCGGCGTCTCTTTCCTTTTCGGTACGCCGCCCAGCCCGCGCATCGACCCCGGCACCCGCCCCACCCTCCCCGCCGCCCGACCGCCCACCCGCGACTTCGGTGGGGGTGGGGGTGGGGTCGCCCGTGGCCGCCGCGTCGCCGCTGCCGGAGCCCATCGCCGACCTGGCCGGTCCTGCCGCCGGCCCGTCCTGTCCCGCCGCCGACCCGTCCCGGCCCCCCGCCGGCCTGCCCGGCCCTTCCGTCGGCCCGTCAGGTCCGGCTGCCGGCTCGTCCGGTTCGGGGGGCGTGCCAGCAGTGTCGGTCACGTCTGCGTCCATCCTTATGCGGAGTCGGCGGCACGCTGGGCCGTCGATCGCAGGAGTAGACGGCTGAAACCAGCGCTTGGTTGTGCGTGCAACCGATCATGTACCGCGCCCGCTCCGGTGCCCCAGAGGCCGCGCCCCGCTCCACCGTTTGGGCGGCCCCCGGCGGCGTACCTCCGCTACGCCCCGGCGGGACGCCCCACCGTGTGCGTGACGCGCTCGCTCTCGACGCGCGCGGCGAGGCCCGCCGCGGAGAGCCGGCCGAGGTTGCGGCACAGCACGATCGAGCCACCGGAGGCGAGCGGCGCGTACAGACCGGAGGACAGCCCCTCCCAGGTGTCGTACGAGAGTCCCGACAGCACCCGCGACCCGGGACCGAGCCCCAGCGCCGCCGCATCCGCCCGGGCCCGCTCCACCAGCTCGGCCGCCGTCAGCTGCGTACCGTCGACCACCAGCGCCACCTCGTCCGGGTCAACCGGGGCGAACGGTGCGAACTGGTCCCCCTGCGAAGGGACTTCGACCGCGTAGTCGGCGAACCCCTCCGGTGGCTGCGGTACGAACCGCCCGCCCAGCGGCCGCAGCGCCAGCGCGACCCGCTCGCCCCGCCCCGCCCGCGCCGCCTCCAGCGCGTCCGGCCCGCTCACCACCACGTCCGCCGCCTCCGGCTTGCCCCGTACGTCGGCCTCCACGCCCACCGACGCACAGGCCAGCAGCCACACCGCGGTCTGCCAGTGCGCGGGAAGGTGCAGCGCGAGGCGGTCGCCGGGGCCTGCGGAGAGGTCGCCCTGGAGGAGATTGGCGGTCTTGGCCACCCAGTTGGCGAGGGTGGCGACGGACAGTTCGACGCGCTCGCCCGTCGCGTCGTCGTAGAAGGTGACAAGCGGGCGGCCAGGGTCCGTGGCGAGTGCGGAACGCAGCAGGTCGGCAGGGGTGCGGTCGGTGGTGTTCATCCGAGGAGGGTACGCCGGGGGGCGTGCCGGGGGCGGGCGTTCCGGCCCCGTCCAAGGCCCGTCAGGGGCCCGTCCGGCAGACAGAGCGTCAGTTCACCGATGGACAGATATGTACGCATATGTTCAAAATCGGGTGCATGCGCCCCTACGTTGCTTCCTCGATTGGTATTGCCTGTGCGGCAGTTCTCGCGCTCCCGCTGATCCCGCTCGGCGATGTACCGGCCGGGACGCGGAGCGAGCGGGCGGGCTTCGACGACGCCCGGCCCGCGGATCTGCCGGGCTCCACCCGCTCGCTGCCGCTCACCGCACTGGGCGGGAGCGGGTCGGACCGGTCGCTGCGCCCGGCGGACGCGGCGCGGCCGATAGGGGTCAACTCCCGGGACGTCGCCCCGTTCTCGCTGGTCGGAGTGGTCTGGGACGATCCGCGCGCGGAACTGGACGGCCGGGTTCAGGTACGTGCGCGAGCGGTCGGCAGCGGGGCCTGGTCGCCCTGGCAGGACCTGGTGACCGGTCACGGGGACCACGGCGCCGACCCCTCGACGGCCGAGGCGCGCACCGGCCGCACCCATGGTGCGACGGCTCCGCTGTGGGTCGGGGCGTCGGACGGGGTCGAGGCACGTGTGCAGCCCCGTACCGGAGCAACCGGCTCCGAGGGGTCCGCCGCCACCCCCTTGCCCCGGGGGCTCCACCTCGACCTGGTCGACCCCGGCGCCGACCCCCGGCGAGGCAGCGACCGCGCCCCCGCCGCCGCACTGCAGATCCCGGCGCTGACCCCGGCCGAGACCAAGCAGGAAGCGGAAGCGCAGACGGGACTCGCCCGACCGCACGTAGGGCCCCGGCCGCGGATCATCACGCGCAGGGGCTGGGGTGCCGACGAGAGGCTGAAGGAGAAGGGGAACGTCTACACCAAGACGATCAAGGCGGCCTTCGTCCATCACAGCGCGTCCGGAAATGGGTACAGCTGTTCGCAGGCGGGCTCCGTCCTGCGCAGTATCTACCGCTACCACGTCAAGAGCAGTGGGTGGCGTGACTTCGGCTACAACTTCGCCGTCGACAAGTGCGGGAACGTCTACGAAGGACGCGCCGGAGGTGTGGCCAAGCCGGTCCTGGGAGCGCACACTCTCGGTTTCAACACCAACAGCATGGGCATCGCCGTTCTCGGGACGTACACCCACGCGAACCCGCCCGCCGCGGCCCTGCGCGCCGTCGCGAAACTCTCCGCCTGGAAGCTCGGACTGCACGGCGCCAACCCGAAGGGCACCACTTACCTCACCTCAGGGGGCAGTAACCGGTACAAGAAGGGCAGGAACGTCCGGCTCAACGTCATCTCGGGCCACCGGGACGGCTTCGCCACCGAGTGCCCCGGCGGGCGCCTGTACCGGAAGCTCGGCACCGCCAGAGGGGTCGCGGCCCACTACCAGGGGCGCTGACGGGGACCGCAACGTACACGCTGCGCCCCGCCACTCACCGGGCGGGGCACCGACCAGGACGTTTCGAACAGTCTGCATACACTGGCCGCCCACTATCCGGCCGGCCCCAGCAGGAAGCAGAGACGACAAGGTGACTGAAGCGATCCTCCTGGTCGGGGGCAAGGGCACCCGGCTGCGGCCGCTCACGGTGAACACCCCCAAGCCCATGGTTCCCGCCGCCGGCGTACCGTTCCTGACCCACCAGCTGGCCCGTGCGAGAGCCGCCGGAGTCGAACACATCGTGCTCGCCACCTCCTATCTCGCCGAGGTCTTCGAGCCGTACTTCGGGGACGGCTCCGCGCTGGGTCTGCACCTGGAGTACGTGACCGAGGACGAGCCGCTGGGCACCGGCGGCGCCATCCGCAACGTCGCGTCCCGGCTGCACTCGGGCCCCGACGAGCCGGTCCTCATCTTCAACGGCGACATCCTCACCGGCCTCGACATCGAAGCCCTGGTCGACACCCACCAGACCTCCGGCGCCGACGTCTCGCTGCACCTCACCCGCGTCGAGGACCCGCGCGCCTTCGGCCTGGTACCGACCGACTCCACCGGCCGGGTCACCGCCTTCCTCGAAAAGCCGCAGACCCCCGAGGAAATCGTCACCGACCAGATCAACGCGGGCGCCTACGTCTTCCGCCGCTCGGTCATCGACACCATCCCCACCGGCCGCCCGGTCTCCGTCGAACGCGAGACCTTCCCTGACCTGCTGGCGAACGGCGCCCACCTCCAGGGCATGGTCGACTCCACCTACTGGCTCGACCTCGGCACCCCGCAGGCCTTCGTCCGCGGCTCCGCCGACCTGGTCCAGGGCCGCGCCCCGTCCCCGGCGGTCCCCGGCCGTTGCGGTGACCGTCTGGTCATGCCGGGCGCGGTCGTCGCCGCCGACGCCAAACTCACCGGCGGCACGGCGATCGGCACCGACGCGGTGATCGGCGAGGGCGCCCGTATCGAGGGCAGCACGGTTCTGGCGGGCGCGGTCGTCGAGGCGGGCGCGGTCGTCACGGACTCCCTGGTCGGGGCGGGTGCCCGGATCGGTGCCCGCAGCGTCCTGTCCGGCGCGGTGATCGGCGACGGGGCGACGGTCGGCGCGGACAACGAACTGTGCGACGGCATCCGCATCTGGTGCGACGCGGTGCTCCCGGCGGCCTCGGTCCGCTTCTCCTCGGACCAGTGACCGGCGTCCTACAGATGTGAGATCCGCCCCGGCGCCCGACGCGGTCCGTGCCGGGGCGGAGTCAGTCCGGTGAGCAGAATCAGCCGTACGGCCCGGTGGCGCTGACCCGCGTACGGCTCCAGCAGTTCCAGCATGTCTGCGTCACTCGCCCCGCGCTTCCCGGTCAGGGCGTACCCGACGATCCCCGGCAGATGCAGATCGCCCACCGTCACCGCGTCCGGCGCCCCGTTGCTCCGCTGCAAGGTCTCCGCCGAGGTCCACGGCCCGATCCCCGCCACCAGCTCCAGCCGCGCCTTCGCCTGCTCGTACGGCATCCCCGCGGCCTCCTCCAGCCGCGCCGCCACCCGCACCGCCCGCACGATGGTGTCGGCCCGCTTGGCGTCCACATTCGCCCGGTGCCACTCCCAGGACGGGATCAGCGCCCAGGTCCGGGCGCCGGGTGTGACGTAAAGCCCCTCCGGAACCTCGTAGCCGACCCCCTCCGGAACCGGCGCCGGCTCGCCGAACGTCCGCACCAGATGCCGCCACGACCGGTACGCCTCGGTCGTCGTCACCTTCTGCTCAAGGACCGACGGAATCAACGACTCCATCACCAGCCCGGTCCGGCACAGCCGCAGCCCGGGATGCATGTGATGGGATCGCGCCACCACCGCGTGATGCGCCACGAACGGCCCCGGGTCGTCCAACTCGCCGAGCAGCACCGGCAGTTGCTTCAACAGCCACGGCCCGCCCGGTCCCCACGCCTCCGCCGTCAGGTCCGCCGCCACCCGCAACGTCCCCGCCCCCTCGGGCGTCCGGCTCACCCGCCACACAGCCCCGTCCCCCGCAACCCGGTACGCCGGATCCCCGCCCCCACGCCGAAGCGGCCCCAGAACCCCCCGCAACCCAAATCGCCCAGCCATCCCCCGACCATACGACCCCACCGGCCCACCCCCGCCGGCCCCCTTGGGCGGCGGGGCCGCCCCGGGCACACCCCCCGTGGCACCCCCACCCCACCCCGTCCCTCACCGCACCAAAAGAAACCCCTCCGCATCCCTGCCCGCCCGCTCCGCAGGAGCAGCCGCCGCCCGCCCCACCGCCACCGCCCCCATCGGATCCCACCCCTCCGGAAGCTCCAGCACCTCCCGCACCACCTCCCGGCAGAACATCGTCGAAGACACCCACGCCGACCCCAACCGCTCCCCGGCCAGCGCCACCAAGAAGTTCTGCACCCCGGCCCCCATCGCCACCACGAACATCTCCCGCTCGGCCGCATCCCGCCGTGCGTGCCCGTAGTCGTGCGCCCCGTCCATCACCAGACACGGCACCACCAGATAGGGCGCCCTCCGCAGGACGTCCCCCCTCCGCACCCGCTTCGCGATTGACTCCTCCGACTTCCCGTCCGCCCGCAGGTCCGCGATCCACGCGTCCCGCATCGCGTCCAGCAGCCGTAGCCGCGCCGACTCGCTCTCCAGCAGCACGAAGCGCCACGGCGTCGTGTGATGCGGCGCGGGCGCCGTCACCGCCGCAGCGACCGCCCGCCGCACCGCCCCGCCGTCGACCGGCTCGTCGGTGAAGTCCCGCACCGTACGCCGCTGCGTCACCGCCTCCCGTACCGCCTCCGAGGTCCCCAGCCGGAACATGTCGTCGGCCGCCCCGCGCACCAGCGCCCGCGCACCCGCGTCCTCGGCATCCCCGTGCACCACATGAGGCAGCCCCCGCACCACCGCCACCGGCAGTCCCTCGGCCTTGCCCTTCACCAGGTCACCGGCAGCGGCCAGCTCGTCCGCCGTCGCCACTATCGTCGCGCTCAGCGGATTGCCGTACGCGTCCGTGCCGCCCCGCAGGTCATCCAGCACCCGCACCCCGGCGGCCCCGATCGCCACATCGGTCAGCCCACTGCGCCACGGCCGCCCGAAGGTGTCCGTGACCACGACACCCACCTCGACCCCCAGCGCGTCCCGCACCCCGTCCCGGATCACCCGCGCCGAAGCGTCCGGGTCCCGAGGCAGCAACAGCACCGTCCCCGCGGGGGTGTTGGAGGCGTCCACCCCGGCGGCGGCCATGATCAGCCCCTGCCGGTTCTCCACGATGCGCAGCGGACCCCGCCGCGCCACCACCCGTACCGTCTCCGCGTCGATGGCCGCCTCGCGCGAATCGGCGGCGATGATCCGCCCCTCCGCCTTGCTCACGATCTTCGAGGTGACCAGCAGCACATCGCCGTCGGCCAGCGCCGGCTCCGCGCCCACGATCAGCTTGGCGAGGTCGTCGCCCTCCCGGACCTCGGGCAGCCCGGGGACCGCCCACACCCGGTACGACGTCCGCTCCGCACTCACGCCCGTACCTCCGAAGCCAGTTCCAGCGCGGCCCGCGCCATCTCGGCGGTCGCCGCCAGATCCGTCATCATCAGCGGTACGGCGCGGCAGCGGATCCCCGCCTCCTCGACCGCCCCGACGGTGTCCGCGTCGACGGTGTCGACCAGCCAGCCGTCGAGCAGCCCGGACCCGTAGTGCTGCGCCACGGCGGCAGCCGTCGACTCCACACCCACCGCGGCCAGCACCTTGTCCGCCATGCCCCGAACCGGCGCGTTCCCGACGATCGGCGAGAGCCCGACCACCGGAACCCCGGCCTCCGCGATCGCCTCGCGGATCCCGGGCACGGCCAGGATCGTGCCGACGCTCACCACCGGGTTCGACGGCGGGAAGACAATGACGTCCGCCTCCGCGATCGCCTCCAGCACACCCGGCGCCGGCTTGGACTGCTCGGCCCCGACCGGCACGATCGCCTGCGCCGCCACCGAGGCTCGCAGCTTCACCCAGTACTCCTGGAAGTGCACCGCCTTGCGCTCGCCGTCCACATCGACCGCCACATGCGTCTCGATGCGGTCGTCGGACATCGGGATCAGCCGCACCCCCGGCTCCCAGCGCTTGCACAGCGCCTCGGTGACCGCGCTCAGCGGATAGCCCGCGCCGAGCATCTGGGTGCGCACGATGTGCGTCGCGAAGTCCCGGTCGCCGAGCCCGAACCACTCGGGACCGACGCCGTACGCCGCCAGCTCCGACTTGACCTGGAAGGTCTCGCCCTCCCTGCCCCAGCCCTGCTCCTCGTTGATGCCACCGCCGAGGGTGTACATCACCGTGTCGAGGTCGGGGCAGACCTTGAGCCCGAACAGATGAATGTCGTCACCGGTATTGCCGATGACGGTGATGTCCGCTTCGGGTGCCGCCTCCTTCAGCCCACGAAGAAAACGAGCACCACCGATACCGCCTGCCAAGACCACAATGCGCATGACAGCAGTTTGTCAGGAGGTGGTGGCGTCCTGGCGGGCAGCCGTCGTCGAGGTCTCGTACAGGGGCATTTCGGTGAGCCCGGGGAAATAGACGTGCAGGCTGACGGCCGGTTCCAGGGAGTCGTTGACCATCTCGTGGACCTGGCCGGGCACCGATACGTACTGCGTGCCCATGCTCAGAGTGCGCGAGCCCCGGTCGTTACGCTCGGTGAGCTCGCCCTGGAGGACGGTCATGACTCCGGAGGACGCCCCGTGGTCGTGCGCCCCGCTGCCCTGGCCGGGCACCCAGCTCAGCAGCCAGACCTCGTAACCGGGCCCGGTGCGCAGCCGGTGGTACCAGCGGGTGGTGGCGTCGTACTCGACGAGGTGCGCCCACTGCGCGCGGTCGGCCGCGAGGGAGCGGGCGAGACCGGCGAACCCGGCCACGGTGGACGGGTGCTCGGGGGCGGGGGCCAGGAGGTGCAGGACCTCAAGGAGGTCGCCGGCGATCTGGAGGTCGCTGTCGCTGTTCATGGTGCGGGGGTTCCTCGGCATGGAGAGTGCTGGGGTGTCGCAGAACGGTTCGCGGCGGGTGGGGCCACGAAGGTCGCGGGGGATGGGCCGCGAGAACGGCACGCGGGGTGGGGCGTGCGAAGAGTTGTCAGAGCTGGAGCGCGGGTGGCTTCAACAGCTGTGACAGCGACAGCTGTAACAACAGCCGACGGAGAGACGGCGCAGAGGGGCAGCGCTGCGGACCACACGCGTGTGGGTCACCGGGAGCACTGCGGACGCTGGCATGGAAACAAAGGTGACCGGCATCGTCACCCGCTGTCAACTCGATGACCGATTTGGCTCCAATGTTTCACCTCTTCCGGTTACGCGAGGCGGAGAAAGGTTTGTGCACCTGCTGTCGCGGAGAGAACGCGCTCCATCCGCCGGTGTCCGAGTACGGATGCACCAACGGACGCGTCACCGCCGTCCCGTGACCCGACTGTGATCCGAGTCGCTTCTCCGGACGAACCGCAACAAGATCACTCCGAATCGCGTCTTCCCCGGTGTCCGGGGTACCCGAACAGGGTGCGGCGACGTTGTGTCACGGTTTTTGGCGATTTGAACACTTTCCGCATAGCCTTGGTTCCGCAGAGTGAATAACGGGCCCAATAGCAGATCTCGGCTTGACTGCCACGGAGCTACACACTTGTAATTTCACTCGTGTCGTTCGGCCGGATTCGGTAGCGGCAACATCACGGGGAACGCGAAAGACAGACGAGGGGCGCACATGACCGAGCTGTTCCAGCAACTGCTGGTCGAGGACGCGGACGAGGAACTCGGCTGGCAGGAGCGCGCATTGTGCGCCCAGACCGACCCCGAGTCCTTCTTCCCCGAGAAAGGCGGATCCACCCGCGAGGCGAAAAAGGTCTGCCTCGCGTGTGAAGTCCGCTCCGAATGCCTCGAATACGCGCTGTCGAATGACGAACGCTTCGGAATCTGGGGCGGACTGTCGGAACGTGAACGCCGGAGACTGAAGAAGGCCGCCGTCTGACGCATTACGGCTACCAGGCCGACGTAACGCCCCGGCCGGGCGCAGAACGACGGGGGCCGCCCAGGGAGCACCCTCCCCGAGCAGCGCCGGACACCACCCCAGCAAAACAGCGCAAGCCGGTACACACCCGACGGTCCGCCCCCTGCCTCTTCCCCGCAGGCGGCGGACCGTCGTGATGTGCAGCCGTTAGTGTGGGCCGCTGTCCCGCGATGCACCCCGCCTGTTCAAGGGCGCGTGCGTGCACCGCAGTCAGCTACACCAGCCTTCCGGGGGGCGACCCCCGGACCCCGGCCGGAGGGCCCGTACGTCGATGTCCGTCAGCCAGTCAACGGCCCTGTACGAGGCCGCCGCCACCCCGCCCGAGTTCCCCCGGCACGTCGTCACCGCCGTACTCGTCTCCCATGACGGTGCGCGCTGGCTGCCCGACGTACTGGCAGGACTCCTGGGCCAGGAACGCCCCGTGCAGAACGCCGTCGCCGCCGACACCGGCAGCGCCGACGACTCGGCCCGCCTGGTCGCCGAGGCCCTGGGCGACGAACGGGTCCTGCACCTCGCCCGCCGCACCGGCTTCGGTACGGCGGTGGAAGAGGCCGTCCGCACCGCCGGGGTACTCACCCCCGAAGAACTCCCGTATCTGAAGAAGCCCAGCGGCTGGGACCCCGTCAGCCGCCAGTGGCGCGACGACGCCTACGACATGCCGGACCTGCCGCACGGCGAACCCGTGCAGTGGCTCTGGCTGCTGCACGACGACAGCGCGCCCGCCCCGGACGCGCTCGCCGAACTGCTGCGGGTCGCCGACTCCGACCAGTACGCCGCCGTCGTCGGACCCAAGCTGCGCGGCTGGTACGACAAGAAGCAACTGCTCGAAGTCGGCGTCTCGATCGCCAACAGCGGTCGCCGCTGGACCGGCCTGGACCGCCGCGAACAGGACCAGGGCCAGCACGACCAGGTGCGCTCGGTGCTCTCGGTGTCCAGCGCGGGCATGCTGATCCGCCGTGATGTGTGGGAACAGCTGGGCGGGTTCGACCGCCGGCTGCCGCTGATGCGCGACGACGTCGACCTGTGCTGGCGCGCGCACGCGGCCGGACACCACGTCCTGGTCGCCCCCGACGCCGTGATGCGGCACGCCGAGGCGGCCGCCCGGGAGCGGCGTACCGTCGACTGCGCGGGGCGCAACGTCGCCAACCCGCACCGGGTCGACAAGTCGGGCGCCGTCTACACGATGCTCGTCAACGCACGGGGCGCGGTACTGCCGTACGTCCTGCTGCGGCTGGTCCTCGGCACGGTCCTCAGGACGCTCGCCTACCTGGTCGGCAAGGTGCCCGGACAGGCCGTCGACGAAGTGACCGGGCTGCTCGGGGTGCTGCTGCGGCCGGGACGCGTCCTGGCCGCCCGCAAGGTGCGCGGGAAGGGAGCGGTCGAGGCGAGCGAGCTGCGGCCGCTGTTCCCGCCGCCCGGCGCCACCGTGCGGGCCACCGTCGAACAGGTCGCCGGATCCTTCGGCGGCAGCAACGAGGCCGAGACCGGCGGCTCCCGGCACGGCGCCGTCGAGAGCGGCCCCGGCGGCGACGACGCGGACTTCCTGGAGATCGACCAGTTCGCCCGCGTCAAGAAGGTCGCCCGCAAGCCGGGCCCGGCCCTCTTCGTGCTGCTGCTGCTCGCCTCCCTGATCGCCTGCCGCGGCCTGCTCGGCAGCGGCTCACTGGCCGGTGGCGCCCTGCTGCCGTCCCCCGACCTGGCATCCGAACTGTGGGCGCGCTTCGCCCACGCCTGGCACCCCACCGGCACCGGCGGCACCCAGAGCGCCCCGCCCTACCTGGCCCTGCTCGCCGGACTGGCCACCCTGCTCCTCGGCTCCACCCACGCCGCGCTGACCGTCCTGCTGGTCTGCTCCGTGCCACTGGCCGGGCTGACCGCGTACTTCGCGTCCAGGCCGCTGGTCGAATCAAGGCTGCTGCGCGCCTGGGCGGCCGTGGCGTACGCCTTCCTGCCCGCCGTCACCGGGGCGCTCGCGGGCGGCCGGATCGGTACCGCGGTGCTGGCCGTGCTGCTGCCGCTGATCGCGCGGTGCGCGGTCTCGGCGAGCGGGGCGCGGGCGGCCGGGCGTTCCAGCTGGCGGTCGGTGTGGGCGTACGCCCTGCTGCTCAGCATCGCGACGGCGTTCACCCCCGTCGTGTGGCCGCCGGCCGTGCTGCTCGGGGTGGGCGTCCTGGTGCTGCGGCGCGACGACCTGGTGGCGTACGCACTGCGCTTCCTGGCGGCCGTCGGTACGCCGATCCTGGTGCTCGCCCCCTGGTCGCTGACGCTGCTCACCGACCCGGCGTCGCTGCTGCGCGAGGCGGGACTGCCCTTCGGGGCGGGCTCGGCCACCGCGCTCGACCTGCTCGGGATCAGCCCCGGCGGGCCCCGGACGGCCGGTGGGCTGCTGCTGATCGGCATCGTGCTGGCCGCGCTGGCGGCCCTGCTGCGCGGCGAGCGGCAGTTCGCGATCCGCGCCGCCTGGGTGGTCGCACTGCTCGCCCTGGTCTTCGCCGTACTGTCCAACCAGGACGGCTGGGCCGGACCCGCCACCCTCCTCTACGGCCTCGCGCTGATCACCGCCACCGTGCTCGGCGCGGACGGCGCCCGTGAACGCGTCGCCTCGCAGAGCTTCGGCTGGCGCCAGCCGGTCGCCGTGCTCATCGCCGCCGCGGCGGCCCTCGGACCGGTCATCGCCGCCGTCGGCTGGATGTTCACCGGTGCCGACGGCCCGCTCGGCCGACAGGACCCGGTCCAGGTGCCCGCCTTCGTCGCGGAGGAGTCCGCCACCCGCGACCAGCCCCGCACCCTGGTGCTCGGCGGCAGCTCGCCGGACCAGGTGTCCTATTCGCTGGTACGGGGATCCGGCGGCCGCCTCGGTGACGCCGAACTCACCGCCGCGGCCGGGGCCACCCCCCAGCTCGACAAGATCGTCTCCAATCTGGTCGCGGGCTCCGGCGCCGACCAGGCCGACCAGCTCGGCGGCTTCGCCGTGCGGTACGTCCTGGTACGCGACGGGGCACCCCGCGAGATGAGCCGGGTCCTCGACTCCACCCCCGGCCTCAGCCGCCTCAGCCAGCTCGACGGCAGCGCCCTGTGGCGGGTCGACCAGCAGGTCGCCCGGCTCATGATCGTGCCGCCGGGGGAGAGCGCCGACCCGACGCCGGTCGCCTCCCAGGCCATCGAGGCGCACACCAGGATTCCGCAGGGCCCCGCCGGCCGCGTACTGCGCCTCGCGGACACCGCCGCACCCGGCTGGAAGGCCGTGCTCGACGGCCGCGAACTCACTCCCAGGACCGTCGACGGCTGGGCCCAGGGCTTCGAACTCCCCGCCGGAGGCGGCAAACTCGACCTGACCTACTCCGCTCCCGTCACCCGCACCGCCTGGCTGTGGACCCAGGGCGCGCTGGTCCTCGTCCTGGTGATCCTGGCGCTGCCGGGCCGCCGCCGCGAGATCGACGACGACCTCCCCGAGGAGGACGCACCGGACTTCCCGTCCGAGCCGGTCGAGGGCGAGGGCCGCCGGGCCCGCAGGCTGCGCGCGGCCGCCGAGTCGGAGGCCGCAGCGGCGGAACCCACTCCTCCGGTCGCCGACCCGTACGCCTCGCCGTACCCGGCCCCGGAGAGCGACGACTACGCGGCGGTGCCCCAGCAGACGTCGTACGACGAATGGGACAGCCGGACCTACGCGAACGCGGAGTACGGGCAGGGGCAGGGCGCCCAGGGGCAGTCCGCTCCGGGCCAGGAATACGCCGGGCAGGGCCAGTACGGCCAGGACCCGTACCAGCAGGGCTCCTTCGGCGGGCAGCAGCAGGGTTACGGCGACGGCGGATACGACCCGTACGGCTATGCCGCCCAGCCCGCCCAGCCCGCCCAGGGCCAGCAGGGCTACGACCCCTACGCGGGCGGCTACGACGGTCAGTCCGGGCAGCAGCCGCAGTACGACACCGGGCAGCAGCCGCCGGTGTACGACCCCGGCCCGTCGCAGCCGTACGACCCCGAGCAGCCCTCGCCGTACGACCAGGACAACGCCACCCAGCACGACGGCACCCAGCACGACGGCCGGCAGCGCCCCGACGGGAGCAACAACCGATGAACCGCAGCACCCTGTCCCTGCTCGCCGCCGCCACCGCCCTGGCCGCCGTCACCGGCCTCGCCGCCCTCGTCGCCCCCGAATCGGGCGCGGCCCCGGGTGCGGACAAGGGCACCCGGGCCGAGGCCGCCAGGCTGCCGGTGGAACGCTCCAGCCTGCTCTGCCCGGCGCCCAGCATCTCGGACCTGGCGGAGACGACGTACACCTCCTTCACCCCGAAGGGCAGCGGCGGCACCGCCAAGAGCGGCCGGGCGCAGCTGATGCCCCCGGGCGACAAACCGGGACAGAAGCCCGTCCTCTCCCTCACCGAACCCGGAAAGCCCGTCACGGCACCCGCGAAGGGCGCCGAGGCGCCGGCCCTGGTCGGCACCGCGGACGGCACGCTGGCCCCCGGCTGGGCCGCCCAGCAGACCACCACGGTCACCGCGGGCAGCTCGCGGGGGCTGCTCGGGGTGAGCTGCTCACCGCCGGACACCGACTTCTGGTTCCCCGGGGTGAGCACCGCGACCTCCCGGCAGGACTACGTCCACCTGACCAACCCCGACGACTCGGCGGCCGTCGCCGACGTCACCCTGTTCGGCCCCCAGGGGCAGCTGAAGTCCGAGGCGGGGGAGGGCATCACCGTCCCGCCGCACTCCAGCGTCCCGGTGCTGCTGTCCACGCTGGCGCCGACCCGGGTGGCGGACGCGACGGTGCACGTCACCACTCGTTCGGGCCGGGTCGCCGCCGCCGTGCAGGCGGTCGAGGACAAGGTGGGCAGCGACTGGCTGACCGCGTCCGCGGACCCGTCGGGCAGCCTGGTGCTGCCGGGCATCCCGGCCGACGCGACCTCGGTACGCCTGGTGCTGTTCGCCACCGGCGACAACGACGCCGACCTCAAGGTCCAACTGGCCGGACCCAACAGCTCCATCACCCCGGCCGGTGCGGCCGACCTGCACGTCAAGTCCGGAATGACGACCTCCGTCGACCTGAAGGACGTCACCAGGGGCCAGGCCGGCGCGCTGATCCTCAGCCCCTCCCAGGGCGGCCGCGCGGCCCCCGTGGTGGCCGCGGTGCGCGTCGTGCGCGGCGCCAAGGACCGCCAGGAGGTCGCCTTCGTCCCGGCCACCGCCCCGGTCGGCGCCCGCTCCACCGCCGCCGACAACCGCGCCCAAGGCTCGGTCCTCTCGCTGACCGCGCCCGGCGCGGCGGGGGAGGTGCGGGTGACCGCGTCGGCGGGCAGCGGCGGCGGCGAACCCGTCACCAAGACCTACAAGGTCAAGGGCGGCACCACCCAGGCGGTCGCGGCCCCCGTGCCCACCGGCCTCAAGGGCACCTACGCCCTCACCGTCGAAACCCTCCCCGGCGGCCCCGTCCACGCCTCCCGCATGCTCACCGTTCCCCAGGGCACCGTCCAGATGTTCACCATCCAACCCCTCCCGGACGACAAGGGCACCGTCGTAGTCCCCCACGCCAAGAACGACCTCTCAGTCCTCGACCACTGACAAGTCCCCCTCCGGGCCCGCCCGCCCTGATCACCCGAGCCCGCTCGGGCGGCGCGGGTCGCCTTCCCCGCCATGCCTCGCCCGCTTGGCCGGCGCGGGTCGCCTTCCCCGCCATACCCCAGCCCGCTTGGCCGCGCGGGTCGCCTTTCCCGCCATACCCCAGCCCGCTTGGGCGGCGGGGCCGCCCCCGGGGGCGGAACGGGTGGGCAAGGGGGCGGCCCCCGACGGAGTCGCACCCTCACCGCCCCGGCCCGCCCCGGCCCCGCGCGTCCGCCCCCGCTACCCCCTACTCCTGCCCATACCTCGGATCCACCGACTCCGGCGCCAACCCCAACAACTCCGCCACCTGCTCCACCACCACCTCGTGCACCAGCAACGCCCTCTCGTCCCGGCTCTTGGTCCGAATCTCCACCGGCCGCCGGTAAACCACCACCCGCGCAGGACGGTCCTCGGCCGACTCGGTCACCCCGCCCAGCGGCACCGCCTCGTCCGACCACTCCTCGGCCCCGTCCGCCCCCTGCGCCCGCGGCACATCAAGCACCACGAAGTCGACCTCGGCCAGCTGCGGCCACCGTCGCTCCAAACGCTCTACGGAGTCCCGTACGAGATCCCCGAACACCTCCGCCCTGCTGGCCGAAAGCGGCACCTGCGGCGGCGCCACCGGTCCCCGCATGCCGCGGCCGTGACGGTCGCGCCTGCGCGGACGCGTCCCGTCGGGCGACGCGGCCGCGGCCCGCGAAGCCGCGTGCGGCTCGGCGTGCGGCCCCACGGGCGACGCGGAAGGCGGCCCGGTCTGCGACTCGGCGGGCTGCGGGCCGGCGTGCGGCCCGGGGGATCGGTGCGGTCCGGAACTGTCCATCACTGACGCAGCGTAGCCCTCCCCAAGCCCCACCGACCGCCCTCCCGCCCCGCGCCCGTACCACCCCCTCGCCCAGCGCCAGCCTCGCCCAGCGCCAGCCCCGCCCAGCGCCAGCCCCGCGCAAGTACAGCCCCGCGCAGCGCCAGCCCCGCGCCCGCCCCGCCTCCCTGCCATCCCTCGCCCGCTCGGGCGGCCCTCCCCACGGAGTCGCACCCACCCCACCCCGGACCACCCCGACCCGTACCGCCACCCCTCCCCCCGTCCCCAGATGATCATTTCAGCCAAGTCGAGGCTCAATCCCGTACCTCAAACGACCACCGCCCCCACCCCACCCGCCCCCTTCGTCACCCTTCCTGCCCGAAACAACCCGCCCGTGACCCCGCCCACCCCCGCCCCACCGCAGGTCAGCGCGACCATTCCAGGACCGGCCGCAGTACCCCTCGCACGGCGACACGGTGGAGTGACGTCGGGGGCGAGTCGTCGCGGCCCGTTCAAGAGTGCGGTACCGTCCAACGTCGTGAGCCCTGTACGTCGCTGTTCGCGCACCGCGTGCGGCCGCCCTGCTGTCGCGACACTGACGTACGTCTACGCGGACTCGACCGCAGTTCTCGGTCCGCTCGCCACCTACGCCGAGCCCCATTGCTACGACCTGTGCGCCGAGCACTCGGACCGGTTGACCGCCCCCCGTGGCTGGGACGTGGTCCGCCTCACCGACGGCTCCGCACCCGCCCGCCCCAGCGGCGACGACCTCGAAGCCCTCGCCAACGCAGTCCGCGAGGCCGCCCGGCCCCACGACGCTCCCGCCGACCCCGACCGGGGCAGCGCACGCACGGCGAATCCGGCCTCCCCCTCCGCCGCTCGACGCGGCCACCTCCGGGTACTCCGCTCGCCCGAGTAGCACCACGCGTGGAACCACGCGCGCACCGCACTCCACCTGGTCCGACAGGTCTCGAAGAACCCCCGCACGGGTACTTTGGTTGTCCTCATCAGACTTTCAGGAGGGACGGCCGTGGCTGCTGATCTGTCGCAGATCGTGAAGGCGTACGACGTACGAGGTGTGGTCCCCGACCAGTGGGACGAGGCCCTCGCCGAGCTCTTCGGGGCGGCTTTCGTACGGGTCACAGGCGCGGACGCGATCGCCGTCGGCCACGACATGCGTCCCTCGTCCCCGGGGCTGTCCCGGGCCTTCGCCCGCGGGGCCGCCGCCCTCGGTGCGGACGTCACCGAGATCGGTCTCTGCTCCACGGACCAGCTCTACTACGCGTCCGGAGCCTTCGGCCTCCCCGGCGCGATGTTCACCGCCTCGCACAACCCGGCCCAGTACAACGGCATCAAGATGTGCCGTGCGGGCGCCGCCCCGATCGGTCAGGACACCGGCCTCTCGGAGATCCGCGCCCTGGTCGAGGAGTGGTCCGAAACCGGAGCCCCCACCCCCGCCGGCACCCCGGGCACCCTCACCCGGCGCGACACCCTCGCCGACTACGCGGCCCATCTCCTCTCCCTCGTCGACCTCACCTCCCTCCGCCCCCTGAAGGTCGTCGTCGACGCGGGCAACGGCATGGGCGGCCACACGGTCCCCACCGTCTTCGCCTCCCTCCCCGTCACCCTCGTCCCCCTCTACTTCGAGCTCGACGGCACCTTCCCGAACCACGAGGCCAACCCCCTCGACCCGAAGAACATCGTCGACCTCCAGGCCCGGGTCCTCGCCGAGGGCGCCGACCTCGGCCTCGCCTTCGACGGCGACGCCGACCGCTGCTTCGTCGTCGACGAACTCGGCCAGGGCGTCTCGCCCTCCGCGATCACGGCCCTGGTCGCCGCCCGAGAACTGGCCCGCAACGGCGGCAAGGGCACGATCATCCACAACCTGATCACCTCCTGGTCGGTCCCAGAGGTGGTACGGGAACACGGCGGCACCCCCGTCCGGACCCGCGTGGGCCACTCCTTCATCAAGCAGGAAATGGCCGACTCCGGCGCCATCTTCGGCGGCGAACACTCCGCCCACTACTACTTCAAGGACTTCTGGAACGCGGACACCGGCATGCTTGCCGCCCTCCACGTCCTCGCCGCCCTCGGCGGACAGTCCGCCCCCCTCTCCGCCCTTCTCTCCTCCTACGACCGCTACGTCGGCTCCGGCGAGATCAACTCCACCGTCGCCGACCAGTCCGCCGGCACCGCCGCCGTCGAAGCCGCCTTCGCCTCCCGCCCCGACGTCACCCTCGACCACCTCGACGGCCTCACCGTCACCTCCCCCGACTGGTGGTTCAACCTCCGCGCCTCCAACACCGAACCTCTCCTCCGCCTCAACGTCGAAGCGCGCGACCAACCCACCATGCAATCCCTCCGCCAAGAAGTCCTCTCCCTCCTCCACCCCTGACCCCCCCGCCACCCACACCGGCGAAGCCGCCCCCGGCCGAGCCTCCTGGTCTGCTTCCGGGAGGCTCCCCTCCCCAGGCCGCACCCACCTCCCCCCCCCACCGCCCGCAACGAACGAGGTCTGCCCCCGGCCGAGGTACCTGGTCGGCCTCGGAAGCTCCCCCCTCCGTGCCCGCGTGCGCCTCCGCCCAAAGCCCGTATCGGGTGAGGCCGCCCCCGGCCGTGGCTCCTGGGTTGCTTGCGGGAGGTTCCCCTCCGGAGGCCGACCTCGCCCCCGCTCGTCGCCCGTATCGGGTGAGGGTGCCCCCCGGCCGAGGCGTCTGGGTTGCCCGCGGGACGCTTCCCTCCCAGCACACCCCTCGCTCCGCGCCCGTATCGGATGAAGGCAGGCCCCGGCCAAGGTGCGGGCCGCCTACAGGAGCGCCCCCTCCCCAGCACGCAACCGTGAGCGAAGCGTGGCGGGGACTGCGGGCGCGGGGTCGCCACCTCCCAGTTGAGGGGGCCCGCCCGTACCGGTGAGGGCCTCGCGCCCCCGCCCTTCGTCGCCCCAGTCCGGGTCCACCCTCCCCGCCCCGCCAGGGGCGCGGGGAACTGCGCGAGCAACCAAGCCACCCGCACCTCCCCACCCGCCCCGCGGCCAGCGGTTCAGGGAAGGGGCGGGGCGGGGCAAAACCCATCGCGCCCGCACCCCACCCGCGCCCCACCCCACCACCGCACCCCCACCCCAGCGGTACGCTGACCAGGCCAACCCGCACCCCCGAGCCCCACCCCCGAAAGGACCCCTCATGCCCCTCGAATCCGGCCTCCTTGAGATCCTCGCCTGCCCCGCCTGCCACGCCCCCCTCACCGACGAGACGTCCGCGGCCACCCCTGAACTCACCTGCACCAGCAAGGCCTGCGGCCTGGCCTACCCGGTACGCGACGGCATCCCGGTCCTCCTCGTCGACGAGGCCCGCCGCCCCGCCTGACCCAGCCCCAGGCCCCCGCCCCACCCCTCAAGTCCCCACCCGCGCAAGCCACTCGCGCAAGGCGATCGGAGGCTTCACCCATGCTCGACGAGTCGCTCCTGGACGCTCCGGATTCCCTGGCCCGCGCCGACCACCGCGGCCTCCTCCGCGGCGCCGCCGAAGCCGGAGCCCGGGTACGGACCGCCGCCCGCCACGCCACCGAGGCCGGCCTCGCCGACCTCAAACCGGAAGGCCGTCCCCGCGCCGTCCTGATCGCGGGCCCGGGCGCCGCCGCCACCGGCGTCGCCGACCTGCTCGGCGCCCTCGCCGGCACAGCCTGCCCGGTGACCCACCTGCACCCGACCGGCGTCGCCCCCGCCGCAGGCGCCCTGCGCTGGACCCTCCCCGGCTGGGCCGGCTCCGTGGACCTCCTCCTGCTGGTGACGGCGGACGGCGCCGAACCCGGCCTCGCCCTCCTCGCCGAACAGGCCTACCGCCGAGGCTGCACCGTCGTCGCCGTCGCCCCCCAGCGCTCCCCGCTGAGTGAGTCCGTCAACGGAGTGCACGGCCTGGTCGTGCCCATGGCCACCGCCCCGTACGAGGAGTACGACGCAGGCGTCACCGCCGGCCCCGGAGCCCTCTGGGCACTGCTCACCCCGCTCCTGGTCCTGCTCGACCGAGTCGGCCTCCTTTCCGCCCCCACGGACACCCTCCAGCTCGTCGCCGACCGCCTCGACCACACCGCCGAACGCTGCGGCCCCGCCGTCGTGACGTACAGCAACCCGGCCAAGACCCTCGCCGCCGAACTGTCCGACTCACTCCCGCTCGTCTGGACCGAAGGCACCGTCGCAGGCCCGATCGGCCGCCGCTTCGCCGCCGTCCTCGCCGAACTCGCCGGCCGGCCCGCCCTCGCCGCCGAACTCCCCGAGGCCCTGCCCGCCCACGGCATGCTGCTCACCGGCTCGTACGCCGCCGGAGCCGACCCGGAAGACTTCTTCCGGGACCGGGTGGACGACGCCCAGGCCCTGCGCGCCCGCGTGGTCCTGCTCCGCGACCGCCCCACCGGCGGCCTCTCCGCAGCCCCCGCGGCCCGCGAACTCGCCCTCGGCCACGACACGCCCCTCAGCGAACTCGAACCCGAGGAAGGCGGTGAACTGGAAAGCCTCGCCGAACTCCTCGCCGTCACCGACTTCGCGACCGCCTACCTCTCGCTCGCCGCATCCACACCCCCCTCCGCCTGACACCTCCGTACACCCCGACCGAACCGGCCCCACCCGCCGAACCGATCCCCCGCACACCCCCCTTGCGCGCCACCCCTTCCGCACCACCCACGTCGCCTCGGACCTCCAGTCGTCCCCGCCCCACGGCCCGGGACCGAAAAGAGCCACCATGGACCGCCTCGCCAACACCGTGCGCCCCTACGCCTGGGGTTCCACTACCGCCATCCCGGAACTCCTGGGCACCGAGCCCACGAGCGAGCCGCAGGCGGAACTGTGGATGGGCGCCCACCCCGGCGCACCCTCCCGCATCACCCGCGCACAACCCGGCCGCACCCCGGAGCCCCAGGCACTCTCCGACGTCATCACGGCCGCCCCGGAGACGGAGCTCGGTCCGGCAGCGGTGAAGAAGTTCGGCCCGCGACTGCCGTTCCTCCTCAAGCTGCTCGCCGCCGGAGCACCGCTCTCGCTGCAGGTCCACCCGAACCTCGCCCAGGCGCAGGAGGGGTACGCCGACGAGGAACGCCGCCAGGTCCCGATCGACGCCCCGCACCGCAACTACAAGGACGCCAACCACAAACCCGAACTGATCTGTGCACTCACCGAGTTCAACGGACTGTGCGGCTTCGGAGTTCCCACCGCATCGGCCGAAATCCTCGAATCCCTCGGCGTCGATTCCCTCAAGCCGTACGCCGACCTGCTCCGCGCCCGCCCCGAGGAAGCCGCACTCCGTGAGGTCCTCACCGCCGTGCTGACCGTGGACCGCACCGAAATGGCCGCCACGGTCACCGAGACCGCCGCGGCGGCCACGCGTCTGGCCGCCGCCCCCGGAACCCCGGCCGACCGGGCCGCCACGTACAAGATGCTGGCCTCCCTCGCCCACCATTACCCGGGCGACCCCGGCGTCCTCGCCGCCGCCCTCCTCAACCACGTCCAACTCCAGCCCGGCGAAGCCCTGTTCCTCGGCGCCGGCGTGCCGCACGCCTACCTCGACGGTCTCGGCGTGGAGATCATGGCCAACTCTGACAACGTCCTGCGCTGCGGCCTCACCCCCAAGCACGTCGACGTCCCCGAACTCCTGCGCATCGTCCGCTTCGAGGCCACCGACCCCGGCGTCCTGCGCCCCGAGGCGTCCCCCGACAGCGAAGAGCTCTACGAAACCCCCATCGACGAGTTCCGGCTCTCCCGCTACGTCCTGCCGGAAGGCGGCGCTCCGGTACATCTCCCCTCCGGCGCCCCGCAGGTCCTGCTCTGCACGGCCGGCACCCCCCGCGCGGGCGAACTCTCCCTCGCCCCCGGCCAGTCCGTCTTCGTACCGGCGGGTGAAAAGCCCGAACTGTCCGGCCCGGGAACCGTTTTCCGCGCCACAGTGGTCGTCTGACGCACCGACGCTCTCCCTCCGCCGCACCAAGCTGCAACAATGTGCGGCCGTACCCCCGCGGCGCTCGGGCCGCAGCACCCAGGACACCCAGGAAGGACCCTGCACCCATGAGCGCGTCAGGCGGAACAAAGGCGATCGTGGCGGCACTCGCCGCCAACCTCGCGATTGCCGTGGCCAAGTTCGTCGCCTACCTCTTCAGTGGCTCGTCCTCGATGCTCGCCGAGAGCGTCCACTCGCTCGCCGACTCCGGCAACCAGGGCCTGCTCCTCCTCGGCGGCAAGAAGGCCAAACGCGAAGCCACTCCGGAGCACCCCTTCGGCTACGGCCGCGAGCGCTACATCTACGCCTTCCTGGTCTCCATCGTCCTCTTCACCGTCGGTGGCATGTTCGCCATCTACGAGGGCTACGAGAAGATCCACGACCCGCACGAGATCGACGCCTGGTACTGGCCGGTCGGCGTCCTCGTCTTCGCGATCATCGCCGAGAGCTTCTCCTTCCGTACGGCGATCAAGGAGTCCAACCACACCCGCGGCAACCAGTCGTGGAAGGACTTCATCCGCCGCGCCAAGGCCCCCGAGCTCCCGGTCGTACTCCTCGAAGACCTCGGCGCCCTGGTCGGCCTGGTCCTCGCCCTCGCCGGCGTCTGCACGGCCCTCGCGACCGGCAACGGCGTCTGGGACGGCATCGGCACCCTCTGCATCGGCGTCCTGCTGATCCTCATCGCGATCGTCCTCGCCGTGGAGACCAAGTCCCTCCTGCTCGGCGAAGCCGCCGGCACCGACTCCGTCGACAAGATCAAGGCCGCCGTCGTCGACGGCGACACCGTCACCGGCATCATCCACATGCGCACGCTCCACCTCGGCCCCGAGGAACTCCTGGTCGCCGCCAAGATCGCCGTCCAGCACGACGACACGGCAGCCGAGGTCGCCGCCGCGATCAACGCCGCCGAGGAGCGCATCCGCGTGGCCGTCCCCATCGCCCGGGTCATCTACCTGGAACCGGACATCTACAACGAGAAGGCGGCCGCCGCGGGCGAGAACCCGGGCCGCACCCCCGGCGGCCCCGCCGCAGAGTCCGGCCACTGATCCCGGACCCCCTCCTCCGAAGGCCCCTGCCCCGCCCGGGCAGGGGCCTTCACCGTTCCCCTCCGACCCGCGGAATGTCCGGAAGATGCGAATTGCCGCACTTGGAGCATGAATTCAAGCCAGGCTCGACTCTCACACCGCAGGCGGGCTGGGGGGCGCTGGGCCGATCGGTGTAGGTTCGTAACCTAGCCAGACGTCGCTGCTGATGGCGGTCGGGCGGTCCTGCGGACCGGCCGAGGGAGAGAGGGCCTCCGACGGACTGCGCTGCGAGTGCCCGGGCATTCGTGTGCCCGCCGCCGCAGATCAGCCGTAACCACCTCGAACCACCTCACGAGGAGCAGCTCTTCATGACGACTGTCGCCACCGGCCAGGACTTCAAGGTCGCCGACCTCTCCCTCGCCGCTTACGGCCGCAAGGAGATCACTCTCGCCGAGCACGAGATGCCCGGCCTGATGTCGATCCGCAAGGAGTACGCCGAGACGAAGCCGCTCGCCGGCGCCCGCGTCACCGGCTCCCTGCACATGACCGTGCAGACCGCCGTGCTCATCGAGACCCTCGTCGCGCTCGGCGCCGACGTCCGCTGGGCCTCCTGCAACATCTTCTCCACCCAGGACCACGCCGCCGCCGCCATCGCGGTCGGCCCGAACGGCACCCCCGAGGACCCGCAGGGCGTCCCGGTCTTCGCCTGGAAGGGCGAGACCCTTGAGGAGTACTGGTGGTGCACGGAGCAGGCACTGACCTGGCCGAACACCCCCACCGGCGGCCCGAACATGATCCTGGACGACGGTGGCGACGCCACCCTCCTCGTCCACAAGGGCGTCGAGTTCGAGAAGGCGGGCGCCGCCCCGGACCCGTCCACCGCGGACTCCGAGGAGTACGCCTACATCCTGACGCTCCTCAACCGCACTCTCGGTGAGAGCCCCCAGAAGTGGACCCAGCTCGCCTCCGAGATCCGCGGCGTGACCGAGGAGACCACCACCGGCGTCCACCGCCTGTACGAAATGCACCGGGACCAGACCCTCCTTTTCCCGGCGATCAACGTGAACGACGCCGTCACCAAGTCGAAGTTCGACAACAAGTACGGCTGCCGCCACTCCCTGATCGACGGCATCAACCGCGCCACCGATGTCCTCATCGGCGGCAAGGTCGCGGTCGTCTTCGGCTACGGCGACGTCGGCAAGGGCTGCGCGGAGTCCCTGCGCGGCCAGGGCGCCCGTGTCATCGTCACCGAGATCGACCCGATCTGCGCCCTCCAGGCAGCGATGGACGGCTACCAGGTCGCCACTCTCGACGACGTCGTCGCGACCGCCGACATCTTCATCACCACCACCGGCAACAAGGACATCATCATGGCCGCCGACATGGCCAAGATGAAGCACCAGGCCATCGTCGGAAACATCGGCCACTTCGACAACGAGATCGACATGGCCGGCCTGGCCAAGATCGACGGCATCGTCAAGGACGAGGTCAAGCCCCAGGTCCACACCTGGAAGTTCCCCGACGGCAAGGTCCTGATCGTCCTCTCCGAGGGCCGCCTGCTCAACCTGGGCAACGCCACCGGACACCCCTCCTTCGTGATGTCCAACTCCTTCGCGGACCAGACGCTGGCCCAGATCGAGCTGTTCACCAAGCCGGAGGAGTACCCGACCGACGTCTACGTGCTGCCCAAGCACCTCGACGAGAAGGTCGCCCGTCTCCACCTCGACGCTCTCGGCGTCAGGCTCACGACCCTCCGCAAGGAGCAGGCCGACTACATCGGCGTCCAGGTCGAGGGCCCGTACAAGCCGGACCACTACCGCTACTGAGCAACCGGCACCACGCCGCCCAGCAGCAGTGGAAGGCCCCAGCCCCGCCGGGTGACAGCAGCAGCCGCCCCAAGCCGCAGCGCACTGTCTCCCGGCCCGGGCCCGGCCCTCAGGCAGGCCCCCGGACTCCACCCCGGGGGCCTGCCCCGTGCCCGGCCCCGCAAGACCCGAACCCGAGGACCCCATGCCCCGCGGCCGATATTCGCTCCACGACCCCCACGACCACACCCCTCTCGGCGAAGAACACTTCCACTGCGCACCAGGCCCCTCCGGCTGGCGCTACGTCTCTCAGACCACCACCTCCTCCGGCGACCACGCCGGCTCCGTCGACCTCGCCCTCGACGACCTCGGCCGCCCCATCCGACTCGAACTCCACGCCTCCAGCTGGCAGGTACGGGGCGCCGCCATCGACGGCGTCACCTGGGTCCGTACCGACCCCGCCGGAGTTCACGCCACCGAAGGCAATGTCCGCGCCCACGCCTTCACCGGCACCTCCCCGGCGTTCCTCGTCGCCACCGCCCGCCTCCTGCGCCTCACCCCCACTTCCCCCGCCACCCGCGTCCGCCTGGTCGCCTTCACCGACCCGGTCCTGGCACCACGTACGCTCGACCAGTCCTGGGCCTTGGTGAAAAGCGAAGCACACGCCACTGACAACGGCCCCCTGATGGTGGACGAGTACCAGGTCAACGCCCTGGACACCGGTGAACAACACCAGATCCACATCGCCGGCGACGTCGTCCTCTCCGCCCCGGGCATCGAACTCGAACACCTGGAAACCCCACCGTCGGCATTCCCCTCAAGCCCCACAGACCCCAGCAGCACCACCTTCTAACCAGGCGGTCTAGCCAGGCGGCGCAAACCCAGTGGCCGACGGCCGGTCCGCCCTCCGCTTCTCGGACGCACCCGGCTCCGACACGGGTGCCGTCTCCGGAACAGGCGCCGGCACGGGAAAGCCTGCTTCCCGCAGGGCAGTTGCCGCCGCCTCTCCACTCCCGCCCCGATACCCGGGCGACGCAAACGGTGAGACACCCCCTGCCCCTTCACCCGCGGCCGAAGCAACCACCGGAGCCGGAACAGAAGCCTGAGACGAAGCCGAAGCCGAAGCCGAAGCCGAAGCCGAAGCCGAAGCCGCCGCCCGGTGAGCCCGCCTGCCGTCCCGAACCTGCCGCTCCTGCACCACAGCCGCCAAGTAGGCCGCCGACGGCACCCCGGGCGGCACCGGAACCCCGGTAAAGCCGGCCAGATCTCCGGCCAGCCTTCCCGCCATGGCCCCACCGACCTGCGGGTCCAACTGCCCCATCCGAGTCAGGTATTGACGTACGGCAAGCCACAGCCCGTCCGGCACCCGCGAGAGATCCAATCCGGCAAACCGCCCCACCAACCACGGGGGAGGGGGCGGCACGGCCCCGGCCCGCCCGGCCGAGACCCGCTCCCGCACCACGAGCGTCCCGGCGAACACATCCCCGATCCGCCGCCCCCGCTCGGACACCAGCGACGCAATACAGGCAACGACCCCAAAGGTCATCAGAATCTCGACAACCCCCACAGCGCCGCGCACCAGCGCGTGCCGAAAGCGAATCGGCCCCCCGTCATCCCGCACCACCCGCAACCCACAGGCGAGCTTCCCGAGCGACCGCCCCCGCGTGAGCGTCTCCACCGCGATCGGCGCTCCCACGAGCACCAGCAGGAACGAAGCCACCATCACCGCCGCGGTCGCCGCCGGGTCCAACGAAGCAGTCGCCAGCGCCAGTCCCAACGTGACGCCGATGTACGCCGCCCCCACCACCGCCAGATCGATCAGAATCGCCAGCGCCCGGCTCGGCAACCGCGCGGGCCGCACCCCCAGCACGACCGCGTCGCCCGTCACGAACTCACTCACCGGTACCCACCTCTCCGCTGCCCTTCCCCACCCCTGAAATCCTCAGTCTGCCAAGCTGATCCCCAGCGCGTGCAGTGCTGTGCCTTCCCGCCGGACCCGGACCCAGTGCCTGGAGCAGCAGCCGACCATGGACCTCGACGTCTTCGTGACCGCCCACCACGCCGAGTGGGACCGCCTCGACCAGCTCCTCGGCCGGGGCCGTCGGCTCACCGGCACCGAGATCGATGAGTTGGTCACCCTCTACCAGCGCACCTCCACCCATCTCTCGCTCATCCGCTCCACCACCCCGGACCCCACCCTCATCGCCCGCCTGACCCAACTCGTGGCCAGGGCTCGCTCCTTCGTCACCGGCACCCGCCGAGCCACCTGGCGCGACGCGGCCCACTTCCTCACCACGGGCTTTCCCGCCGCCGTCTACCAATCACGCCGCTGGTGGATTCCCACCGCACTTCTCTCCACACTGCTCGCCGTGGCGATCGGCTGGTGGATCGCAGCCCACCCCGAGGTCCAGTCCTCCATCGGAGCTCCCGCCGACCTCCGTGAGATGACCAGGCCCGGCGGCCAGTACGAGACCTATTACTCCAGCCACCCCGCGGCGTCCTTCGCCGCCCAGGTCTGGACGAACAACGCCCAAGCAGCCGCCATGTGCCTCGTCCTGGGCGCGTTCCTGTGCGTGCCGGTCCTCTGGATCCTCTTCCTCAACATGCTCAACCTCGGTGTCGGCATCGGCCTGATGTCCTCCGCCGGCCGCCTGGACACCTTCGTGGGCCTGATCCTTCCGCACGGCCTGCTGGAGCTCACCGCCGTCTTCGTCGCTGCCGGTACGGGCCTTCGCCTCGGCTGGACCCTCATCGACCCGGGCCCGCGCACTCGCCGTTCAGCCATGGCCCAGGAAGGCAGAGCCGCGCTGGGAATGGCGATCGGGCTGGCCCTGGTCCTCTTCGTGTCGGGTCTGATCGAAGGCTTCGTCACGCCGTCCGGCCTCCCCACCTGGGCCCGCATCACCATCGGAATCGGGGCTGAGGCCGCATTCCTGCTGTACGTCTATCTGTGCGGCGGACGAGCAGCCCGGGCCGGCGAACGCGGAGATGTGGAACGCATCGACCGCAACACTGAGCTCCCCACCGCAGCGTGATGTGCAGAAGAGCCCTCTGACCTGCTAGTCTCCTCCTCGCCCCAAAAACCATTGACATGGTTCGAAGGGGGAGGTAGATTCGAACGGTTGCCTTGAGCTGGACAAGCTCGATGGCGACAAGCTAGTCTCTAGCTCGCTCTCCCGGAATATCAATTCCATTGAGAGCCTCTTCAGATTCCCTTTCAGAATCACGCAGCCGATTCGCTCGGCCAAAATGCTTCTGATAGAGTCGGAATCGCCGGAAAGGGAAAACGCGAAAGCGAAGAACCTGAAAGGCGCCGAGGAAATCGGAACGGAAACGGTCTGATAGAGTCGGAAACGCAAGAACAGAACAA
>NZ_JBITDM010000042.1:0-31811 GCF_044454195.1 Streptomyces sp. NPDC051561
GCAGCTCTATGGACGTGCCGAATTCGAACTACTCCGGAAGCTGATTCTGCTTCAGTGACCGACCGTGACGGCTCCCCGTGATCGCTGCCAGAGCCCAGTTCTCACCTACAAGGCCAGGGGAGAGCAGCCCGCGCGTAAGGGCCGCTCCGCCTACAACAACACGAAGCAGTATCTGGTCAGGCTGCGCGACCAGTGGACGCTCCGGCAGTCCGCCGACCTCCTCGTCATGGCCCCTGGCGGCAAGTTCGCCAGCCTCAGCAAGGTGACCGGGGATGACGGCGGGCGCCGTGTGGCCTCGCACAGCACCACGAACACGAGGGCAAGACCTTCTTCAAGCTCACGCCCAAGACCGTCGACATGAACGACCGCGTGGGATCGGTCGCGCTGACGAAGCTGGCCGAGAACGAGACGGGGACGCGGGGAAATCTCTACAACGTAGAGGTCGACGACCGCTGACAGGTCGGCTGCGCGCAATACCAGCCATTACCGCACCCGCGCCGGTTCTCACTCGTCGTTGCCGTCGTCATCGTCGTCAAGAAGGACGGCGTCCGGGTCACGCAGCGGGCGCAGACCGTCGACCGGCTGGGAGGCGGTGAAGCTGTAGCGGCCCAGGACGTTCAGATTCTTGTGCTTGAGCGGGGAGAGCCGGGCCACGTCCTCGTCACGGATCTCGTGCCCCTCGGCGCGGAGCTGGTCAACTGCGGCGTCGATGTAGCGGGTCGTCCAGAGCACCACGGCGTTCAGAACGAGACCCAGCGACCCCAGCTGATCTTCCATCCCCTCCCGGTACGCCTGGTGGATGGTGCCCTTCTTGCCGTGGCAGATCTCGCGGGCCAGCTTGTGGCGGGACTCCTGGACGGTGAGCTGCTTGTGCATCTGGCGCCGGTAGGTGTCGTCCATGGGGTCGACGACGGCGAGCAGGTGCAGGGTCTTGGCGATCCGCCCGTACTCGGCGAACGCCTGCCCCAAGGGCGTGGGGTGGCCTTCGCGGCCGAACATCCGCAGCAGGTCGTACGCCCTGACCTGGTTGGTGACCAGGGAGCCGGCCACCCGCAGCATGTCCGGCCAGTGCGTGATCACCTTCTTCACGTTCACCTTGTTGCGGGCGATGGCCTCCAGCGGCCCGTACCCACCCGCCGCCTCGGCACCGGGCATCTGGGCCTTCCAGAACCGCTGGTCCTCCAGGTCCTTGAAGCGCGGGGAGAACCGGTAGCCGAGCATCTTGAAGATGCCGAACACCATGTCGGAGTAGGAGGCGTTGTCGGTGGCGACCATCTCCGGCTTCACCCCGCCGTCCAGGTTCAGCAGCGCGTCCAGGATGAACAGGGAATCACGCGGGGTGCCGGGAACCACCATCTGCCCGATGCCGATCACCTGGTCATTGATCGCGTTCAGCCAGGTGATGCCCTTCTTCTTCGCGAAGTACTTCGGCGAGGGCGCGGCGTTGATGGTCCGCGTGGGCACGACGAAGCGCAGGCCGTCGACGGAGGCCAGCAGGCCCTTACCCCAGAACTGCACGATCGGCACCCGGGCCTGAGCCTCGATCAGGGCCGCGTTCGCCGCGGCGATGGTGTCGGCCCGCAGGTAGTACTGGTCGACGTGGACCAGCCGGGAGCGGGTCAGTGCCTCGTAGCCCGGGTTGATGACCGGCGTCATACCGATGTTGCACGCTTCCGAGACCAGCAACGCGACCATCGACCTCGCCAGGTCCTTCATGCGGGTCCTGCCGTCGCCCAGGTGCACGAAGGCGTCCAGGAACCCCGTCCAGCCGTTCACCTCGAACAACAGGTCCGGCAGGTCGATCTTCGGCAGCATCTTCTCGACGCGCTCACGCAGCCACTTCAGCGACTTCGGCTCACCGAGCGCGTGGAGCTTCTCCACGTTCAGCTTCGCCCGCCCGCCTGCCTGCACCTCGATGCTGATCTTCGCGTCCGGGCCGGCCTCCTCCAGCCGCTCAGCCATCTGCTTCCACGTCGCGTCCAGCACGTCGACCAGTTCCCGCAGGTGCCGCTCCGCGTCCTCGTCCAGGCTCAGACCCGCCAGGACGTCCTCGCGCACCGCGTCCCACCCCTTGCCCGCCAGCAGGCGGGCCCGCGGGTCGGACCAGCGATGCGAGGGCGAGGCGAAGACGTCGCGGCGCCGCAGGGCTCCGAAGAGCTGTTCCAGCACGCACACCACGTACGCGTCGCGGTCCACCGCCCCCTGAGGCAGGTCCGCGTTCGCGTACACCGCCTTGCGCCAGTGCGCCGGCACCAGCTTCTCGTCGACCTCACGCGGCAGCAAAGGCTTCTCACTCACCTTCCTCCGCGACAGCGCCGGGAGCCGCTGCACCCCGGTCAGAATTCGCCTGCCGGCGGGCGCGGCGTCCAACGCCTTCGACTCACCCAGCAAGGACAGGAACGGCTTGACGGTGTTGTAGCGCAGCGCCAGCGCGCTCCGCAGCGCGGTCTGGGCCGTGTTGTCGTCCTCCGGCACCAGGCTCACCACCACGCTCGCCGCGCTGGACAGCGCGGCCCGGGGCGCGACCTCCTCCAGCGCTGCCCACAGCGCGGCCACGTCCACATCGCAGCCGGTCTGCTCGATGAGCTCCAGCTCCTCGATGAACACGGCCGCCGCCCTCGCCACCAGCCGCGACGCCTTCTCCAACTGCGGCAGCGTCGACAGGCGCTCCTTGTCCGTGGACCGCTTCGCGGCGCTGATCAACCGGGTGGCCATCAGGATCTCGAACAGGTCCAGGGCGTCGTCGATCGCCTTCGCCTCCAGGTGGCGCATCACCGCGGTGAGCATCGCCGTGCGCTTGGGCTCCGGGGTCCGTTCCAGCTTCGCCGCCTTGGTGCCCAGTCCGTACCGGGCCAGCGCGGACAGCCGGTTCGGCGGGATTTTGTCCAGCTTCACCCGCCCCAGCTGGAAGGCGGCGATGTCCTCGACCCGCTGTAACGCGCTCTTCATCGCGGTGCCGGTGGTCCGCGTCGGCGGCCGGCGCATCCGCTCCAGCTCCGAATACCGCTTGCCCTCCGGCGCCTTCAGCGTGGCCACCAAGTCTCCAGGCAGCGCCGCGTCCGCCCGCCGGACCTCCTTGGCGACCGTGGTGTGCAGCCGCTCCTCCGTGATCCTGCGGACCTCGGCGACCTCCCGGGCCAGCACGCTCACCCCCGGCAGCAGCACCCGGTTGCGGCGAAGCCAGCCCACCGAATGATCGAATAGGGCCTTCGGCCCCTCCGCGTGCGCCGTCCAGGCCCGCCCGTGCAGGAACGACCGGAACTTCCGGCCCTGAGCGTGGTCCTCGTACGGGTGGTAGCCGTACGCCTCACGTATCTCCCACGCGTGCTCGTACGCCGTCATCTGCCGCTCGGTGTACCGCTTGATCTGAGAGGCATCCTCGATCTCCAGCTGCGCGGCCAGGTGCTCCACCACCGGCCACGGCACGGCCAAGGGGTCCTCCAGGAACAACCCGATGTACCTCACCGTGCACATCTGGAGGGCGAAGCCGAGGCGACTGTGATCACCACGCCGCTTCGCGATCAGCTTCCGGTCCTCGTCATCAAGGAAGAAGAACCGTTCCAGCTCAGGTCTCGTCGGCTCATCCGCGAACGATCCGAACGCGGTGGCCTGCTCATCAGTCAAAAATTCCACGGGCATATCGCGGACGTAATCAGCCGCGGCGAGCGAGCGTGCACCTTCCGCCGAACGCTCCCGACGCGCCGATCATGTGTGCTAGACGACCAAGATCAAGTGCTTAGCGCTAATGGCTGTTCCGTTGGTCCCAAAGGCCGGTCTACAAGCGGGTGTCGACCGACCAGCAGTCGACCGACCGCCAGAACCTCGTCTTGGCCGAGGCCGGGATCGAGGACCCGGTCGACTTCGAAGAGGAGGCCGGGACCTCCAGCCGCCTCCACCCCCTGGAGCGACCGAAGTTCGCCGAGCTGCTGACCTACGCGCGGCCGAGCGACACGGTGCACATCTCCGAAATGTTCCGTCTCGTACGCGGCACCCAGCACATCCTTGACGTGCTCGAACGTCTGCACCGCGACCGCCTCGCCCTGCGCATCCACGACGGCGCGTTCTCCTCGATGGACCTCACCGCCCGCCACCCGCGCACCGGAGAGCTCCTGTCCACCGTGAAGTTCATGGTGCAGACCCTGGTCGCCGCCGGCGAACTCCAGCGCGACCTCCAGCGCGAGCTGACGTACGACGGGCTGCGGGCCGCCGAGGCCAAGGGCAACAAGGGCGGGCGACGCCCTGCCGTCCCGGCCGGGACGACCGAGGCCGTGCGCACCGCGTACCTGGAAGGCCGGTCCATCGCGGCCCTCGCCCGCGAGCACAACGTCAGCCGCGGCGCCATCCGCACCACCATCGCGGACCTGCTGCCCGAGTACACGGTCGTCGACGCGGGCACCCCGGCCCCGGAGCTGTCGGTGGTCCTCGACATGCCGGGCAAGGTCGCCGACTTCCTCCGTGCCGCCGATCTTGCGCCCGCCGAGCGCGCCGTGCTCGACCAGGGCGTGACCGTACGGCGCGGCCAGGGCTACACCCTTCGCGTCACTGCCGTGATCGCGGTGCACCGCCAACTCCTCGACCGCTGCCAGCCCCTCGACGGCACCACGGCGATCCCAGCCCAACGCAAGGCCCGCCGCGAGTACGAGAACCGCGTCAACGCGCTCCCGGTTGCCAGCCTGCGCTGAACGTCCGAGCGCCACACCCACCAAGATCAAGTACTGGCGGCTTTTTGGCTTACCTCGGCGCTACCCCGGCACCGCCCAGCTCCTGCCCCGCCTCATCGCCCGCCGCACCCGCGGCCCGCTGTTCCTCACCGACCGCAAGGCGCCGGCCGGAACACCGACGCTCGACGTGTGCCCGGAGACCGGCCGGGCCCGGCTCTCCTACCGTCGCGCTGAGGAGATCTTCGAGGAGAACACCCGGCTACTGGCCAACCCCCTCGCCTCGCCCGACGACATCGAGGATCTGGACGGCTGGACGCTTCACCGGCTACGGCACAGTGCCCTCACGCACGACGCGGAAGACGGCACCTCCACCCCGATGCTGCTGGCTCGCTCCCGCCACGCCTCCGTCCGTTCCCTGGAGAGATACGCACGGCCTGGCGTCGACTCGGTCGCTCGGCACGTCGCCGAACGCGACCCCGCTGCACGTCGCCGCACGTAGATCCGAGCGGATCAGGGCTACAAGATCATCCCGTTGCCCCTTTGGTGCGTATCTCGGTCACACCCCTTGAACGGCGACTTGCCGTCCAGGCCGACGACGTTGACCAGCCTCAGCAGCCCGGCCCGCTCCTCCTCGGTCATCCGCTCCCGGATGCCAGCCAGGATCTCCTCGTTCACCCGGGCCCGCACCGTGGAGGCCATCGCGTCCAGCGTCGAGAACCGGGGGATCTCCAGCCCGGCCTCCACCAGCTTCTCCAGCGCGATGTTGATCAGGTCCGCCGGGTTGTTCTTCGACGCCGCCTCGATCCGCATCGTCTCCTCGGCCAGCGCCCGGGCCCCCGGCCCGTCGTAGCGCATCCCGCACCGCTGACGGACCATGCTCCGCTGGCTCTTGGCCGTCCGCTCCGAGCCGTACACCGGCAGGGTGTCCTCCGGCAGCTCCGCCGCCCTGCGCACGAACTCCATCACCTGGTTTGGCACGTCGTGCGCCTTCGGGAAGCAGCCCATCCGCTGGTACGACTTCAACGACAGCAGCAGCGCCAACTGGTGCTCGTTGGAGTCCGCGGCCTCCTCCACCCAGGCCCGCTCCTCCTCGGAGGGCGTGAAGAACACATGCAGCTCACGCGCGGTGATCAGCCGCTTGAACCGCGGGTACGCGGTCCGCTCGATCGAAGTCATCCCCACCCCACTTGATGCCCAGCCCTGCCGGGAGCGCCGTACGCACCCGCGCGGGATCATCGCGGCGTCAGCACCGAGGGAGGACCGGAACAGCAGAACCCGGGACAGGGCCAAGGACCCGGTGGTAAGCCCGGAACGCGGCTCACGCCTTCAAGATCATCCCACTGCCCCTTTTGGGCTCACCTTGGCTGGACCCCACCTGGAGTCGGCCGCCGGACACGAGAGGCGCCGCGTCGGCACCTGCGTCCCGGCGAACAGCAGGCCGACCAGCGGCGCCCCGGAGCCTGCAGAGCGGCTTCCCTACGGTGCGCTTCCCCCGGCCCCGGACCTCATCAGTCGTCCGCGACGTCGACCCCGTGGTTCCGTGCCAGTTCGGCCAGCCCGTGGTCGTACCCCTGCCCGACCGCACGGCACCGCCAGACTGGTCCCCGCCGGTAGATCTCCGCGACCAGCATGGTGCGTTCGGTGGTGGCGGCGTCGAGGGCGGCCTGGGCCAGCGGGGCGGTGCCGTCGCCGGGGCCGACGGTGAACTGGATCGCGCCGACCTCGCCGAAGGTGGCGGCGCCGTCGATCGCGGCGGCGATCACCACCTTTCGCACGGCGGTGGGCAGGGCGGCGGTGTCCACGACGACGGACTGTTCGGTGGGGCCGTCGGTGAGCAGCCGCACCGTTCCGTCCGGGGATTCCGGGGCGCTGAAGAAGACGAAGTTCTCGTCCGAGGAGACCTGGTCCTCCTCGTCGACGAGGAGGGCGACCAGGTCGATCTCACAGGTGGACAGCTGCCCCCACGCGGCGGTGACCTGCCAACCCCCGTTCACCGCGCGGTCGTTGAGGTCGACGACGCCGCCTCTGGGCAGCACCTGCGGGCCTTCCCTCACGTCGGCGGGTGTCGCGGCCGTGTCGAGCACGGGGGCGTCGAGCCAGTGCGCGGGATGGGTGGGCAGGACGAGTTCGGTGATCCGGCGCATTCGCCGGTCCTTGTCGCTGCCGGGGAGCAGGACCACATCGGTGACGCTCGCGGAGAGGTTCACCGCGGCGGCGGCGCCGAGTTCCACCGCCCGGGCCCTGGCGGCGGACGCCTCGGGGTGCGTACCGCCGAGCACCAGCACGCGCCGGCCGGCGAGGGGCCCGGTGGCGCGGGGCCGGGAGCGGCGGGCAGGGGCGGCGGGGGTTGCGGTGGGACCGGGTGCGGCCGTCGGTGCCGGAGCGTCTTCGACGGGGGTACGGGGGACGGGCACTCCTGCCAGGACAGGCGGCGTGGCGGGGGTTTCGGGCACCACCGGGGTCACGGACGCGTCCGGCCGGCCAGGGGCGCCGGGGGCCTCCCGTACCCCTTCGTCCTGACCGTCGGTGAGGACGGTCGGCGCCACCAGCGGTTCGACGAAGGGCGATTCCACCGCCGGCACGAACCTCCCCGGATTGCGGTACGCACAGGGGGTCTTCGGCGGTTTCGGTGCGAACCGTACGTCCTGCCGGGGCGGGCACGCCACCAGGGGCAGCGGAAGGTCGAGCCGTCCGGCCTCGTGCAGAGTGGCGCGCAGGATCCCGGCCAGCACCCGGGTGTCGTCGAGTGCGTCGTGTGCCGCGCGCTGCACCACTCCGTAGTGGGCGGCGAGGGTGCCGAGCTTGAGGTCGGCGGTGGGCGGGTCGACCCGGCGGTTGAGGGCGAGGGTGCACAGCCGTTGGGCGACCGGCAGCCACAGGCGTGACCTGGCGAACTCGTGGGCCAGGAAGTCGTAGTCGAACTGGGCGTTGTGCGCGACCAGCACCCGGTCCTGGAGCATCGCGCCGATCCGCCCGGCCACCTCGGCGAAGGACGGCGCCCCGCGCAGCCGCTCCCGGGTCAGCCCGTGCACCTCGACGGGGCCGGGGTCGCAGTCCGGTCCCGGGTCGATCAGCGTGGAGAACTCGCCGGTCTGCCGCCCGTCGGGCCCGACCGTGATCACCGCGACGGACAGCACCCGGTCCCGCCGCGCCACCAGCCCGGAGGTCTCCACGTCGACGAGCGCCCAGTCGTGGGCGTACTCCGGGACATCGGGTATCAGGGAGGAGGAAGCGGCGGGGGTGGCGTGGGTCATGAGGGATTCTGACCCGGCTCACCAGCGCCCTTCAACCGGTTCCGGAAATTGGGCACTTTCCTCCCCCAGGAGGGGCGGTTCGGCTCATGTCCGGGCGGTACCGCCGCCTCCCCCGTCACCGCACCGCCGGGTCTCAGCTACCCGTCGCCGCCTTCCACGCCTCCACGTAGTCCTTCAGGTTCTTGTCGATGTCGGACCAGTCGGGTTCGAAGATCTCGACGCCGTCGATGACCTTGGTGAGTTCGATGGCGTTGGCGTCGGTGGGCTTGACGTCGGTGCGGGAGGGGAAGCCGCCGCCGATGGGGCTGACGTCCTTCTGGGCGCCCTCGGTGAGCATGAAGTCGAGGAGCTTCTTGCCGTTCTCGGTGTGGGGGGCCTTGGTGACGAGGCCGGCGGCGTAGGGGAGGGCGAAGGTGGTGGGCCTGGCGCCGGTTTTGGCGGGGAACCAGATGCCCAGGTTGGGGGCGGACTTGGACTGGGCGAAGTTCATCTGGACGTCGCCGTTGGCGACGAGGATCTCGCCCTTGTCCACCTTGGGGGCCAGCTTGGAGGTGGAGGAGGACGGGCCGACGTTGTTGGCCTGGAGCTTCTTCAGGTAGGCCATGGCGGGGTCCTTGCCGCCGAAGTCGTGCATGGCCTTGATGACGACGGCGGTGCCGTCGCCCGCGACGCCCGGGGTGGAGTACTGGAGCTTGCCCTTGAACTTGGCGTCCAGGAGGTCTTCCCAGGTCTTGGGGGTGTCGCCGGGGAGTTCCTTCTTGTTCTTGATGAAGCCGAAGTAGTTGTTGACGACGGAGGTCCACGTGCCGTCGGCGGACTTGTCGGCGCCGTTGACCTTGTCGGAGCCGGCCGGTTCGTACTTCTGGAGCAGGCCCTTGGAGTCGGCCTGCTGGATGAAGGGGGGCAGGGTGACGATGACGTCGGCCTGGGTGTTGGACTTCTCGCGGACGGCCCGCTGCACCATCTCGCCGGAGCCGCCCTCCACGTACTTCACCTTGATGCCCGTCTTGGCCTCGAAGTCCTTGAAGACCTTGTCGTACCAGCCGTCGCCCTTCTCGCCCTTGAGGCCGTCGGCGCTGTAGACGGTGACGATCTTCTCGGCGGCGGTGTCGGCGGAGGCTCCGCCGCAGGCGCTGAGGGAGGCGGCGAGGGCGAGGCTTCCGGTGACGGCGGCGATCGGCTTGAGCAGGTGGCGGTTGCGCATGGCGATTCGTATCTCCTGAGAGGTGTGCCGGGGAGGAGTGCGGGGTCAGCGGTAGGACGCTTTGGTGCGGATGCGGGAGACCGCGAGGAGGACGAGCAGGGTGGTGCCCATCAGGACCACCGCGACAGCCGAGCCGGTGAAGAGGGAGCCCCGGTCGGTGGCGGTGAAGATCTGCACCGGCAGCGGCATCCAGTCCGGTGGGTAGAGCATCATCGTGGCGCTCAGCTCGCCCATGGACAGGGCGAAGCAGAGGCCGGCCGCCGCGTTGAGGGACGGCAGGAGGAGGGGGAGCTTGACGCGCAGGAGTACGTACGCGGGCCTGGCGCCGAGGGAGGCCGCAGCCTGCTCGTACATCGGGTCGAGTCGTACGATCGCGGCCGAAACCGACTGGTGGGCGAACGCGGTGACAAGAATGGTGTGCGCCAGGATGACGATCCAGCGGGTGCCGTTGAGGAGGAACGGCGGCTGGGAGAAGGCGACCAGGACGGCCAGGCCGACGACGACCGAGGGCACGGCGACGGGCAGCATGAAGAGGGCGTCGAGGACCTGTTTGCCGCGCTTGCGCAGGGCGGCGGCGGCGAGGGCGGCCCAGCTGCCGAGGACGAGTGCCAGGACGCTGGCGGTGACGGCGGTGACCAGGCTGGTGGTGAGTGCCTGGAGCGATTCGCCGCGTACGGCCGCGCCGTAGTTCTGCGCGGTGGCACCCGAGGGGAAGGCCCCCGACCAGTGGGTGGAGAACGAGGCCGCGAGGATCACCAGCATCGGCAGCGCGAAGAGCGGCAGGAAGAGGATCAGGAAGAGGGCCCGGGCGGCCCATCTCCCGGTGCGGCTATGCACCAACACGACGGCTCACCACCCGGTAGAGGCTGTAGAGGCCCACGGAGATCAGGACGTTGATGACGGCGACCACGCAGGCGGCGGTGTAGTCCGACTCCAGGATCGCCTTGCTGTAGACGAGCATCGGCAGCGTGGTGACGCCCTTGGCGCCGGTGAACAGGACGATGCCGAACTCGTTGAGGCACATCACGAGGACGAGGGAACCGCCGGCGGCGAGCGCGGGCAGCGACTCGGGGAGGATCACCTGCCGTACGATCCGGCCGGTGCGCGCGCCGAGCGAGGACGCCACTTCCAGCTGTGCGGTGTCCAGTTGGGAGAACGCGGCGAGCAGCGGCCGCATCACGAAGGGCGTGAAGTAGGTGATCTCCGCGAGGAGCACGCCCCAGGGGGTGGTGAGGAAGTGGAAGGGACCTTCCGCCGCCCCGGTGAGGTCGGTCCAGACCCCGTTGGCCATGCCGACCGTGCCGTAGACGAAGAGCAGGGCGAGGGTGATGAGGAAGGAGGGGAAGGAGAGGAAGACGTCGATGAACTTGGCGACCGCCTTCCCACCGGGGAACGGCACGAAGGCGATGATCAGGGCGAGTACGAAGCCCAGCACCAGGCACCCGACGGTCGCGCCGACCGCCAGCAGCACGGTCGTGGTGAGTGCCTCGCGGAACGCTTCGGAGGCGAAGACATCGGCGTACGGCTCGGTGGAGACGACCCCGGCGTCGGTGGTGAACGACTGCTGGACGACGAGGGCCAGGGGGTAGAGGAAGACCAGCGCGAGAACGGCCACGGGCGGCAGCGCCCACACCCAACGGGGCACACCGCGCGGGGACTTGGCACCCTTCGCGAGGGCCGGACTCAGCGTGGCGCTAGCCATCAAGGGCCCCCGCCAGAACCTCGGTCTCGCCGACGCGGGCGCCGAGCAGCACCGCGTCCTCGGGTGCGAAGTGCAGGGTGACGTCCTCGCCGAGTGCGGGCGTCTCGCGCAGTTCGCGTACGTCGGCCTTGACCCGGTGGCCGGCGATGTCGACGTACAGCCGGTGGGTCGAACCGCGCCACTGCACCTCCACGAGCGTGCCGCGCAGCGCGTTGGGCCCGTCCTCGCCGAGGCCGACCAGGTGGGGGCGGACGCAGAGGGTGGCGGACGCGCCGGGTGCGACGCCCTCGGTGTTCACCTTCAGGACGGTGGAGCGAAGGGTCACCGAGCCCGAACCCACCTGCACCGGGAGGAGGTTGGCGTTGCCGACGAAGGACGCGGTGAACTCGGTGCGCGGCCTGCGGTAGAGGTCCTGCGGCGTGCCGCAGTCCTGGAGGCGGGCCTTGTCCATCACGGCGATCCGGTCGGCGAGGGTGAGGGCTTCGACCTGGTCGTGGGTGACGTAGAGGATGGAGACCTCGGGCAACTCGCGGTGCAGGCGGGCCAGTTCGGCGAGCATGCCGGAGCGGAGCTGGGCGTCGAGGGCGGAGAGGGGCTCGTCGAGGAGCAGGACGTTCGGGCGGATGGCCAGTGCGCGTGCGATGGCGACGCGCTGCTGCTGGCCGCCGGAGAGTTCGCGGGGGTAGCGGGCCGCGTAGGACGCCATCCCGGTCATTTCCAGGGCTTCGGCGACCCGGCCGGGTATCTCGGCCTTGCTCACCTTCTGCGCCTTGAGGCCGAAGGCGACGTTGTCCTCGACCCTGAGGTGCGGGAAGAGGGCGTACTGCTGGACGACCATGCCGATGCCGCGCCGGTACGGGGGCAGGGCGGTGATGTCGCGTTCGCCGATGAGGACGCGCCCGGAGACGGGCTGGACGAAGCCCGCGACGGCCCGCAGGGCGGTGGTCTTGCCGGATCCCGAGGGGCCGAGGAGGGCCATCACCTCGCCGGGTTCGACGGTCAGGTCGAGGGAGTCCAGGACGACGTTCTTGCCGTACGCGACGGTGACCTTGTCGAAGCGTATGCCGCTGCTCATCGCCCCAGCTCCGCGAGCAGCGCGGGCAGTTCGGTCACCGAGTCGAGTACGTGGGTGGCGCCGTGGGCGAGCAGGTCGTCGCGGCCGTGGGCACCGGTCAGTACGCCGCCGACCACGCCCGCCCCGGCACGGACACCGCTGAGCATGTCGTACGAGGTGTCGCCGAGCACCGCCACGTCCTGGACGCCCGCGACCGCGCCGGTGCGCAGGAAGGCGGCGAGCACCATGTCCGGGTAGGGGCGGCCCCGGCCACCCGCGTCGGCCGGGCAGAGGGTGAGCCCGACCAGGTCCTGCCAGCCGAGCGCGGCCAGGATGGCGTCCTGGGTCACCCGGGCGAAACCTGTGGTCAGGACGACGGTACGGCCCTGGCCGTGCAGCTTCTCGATGGCCGCGCGGGCGCCGGGGATCTCGGCGATCCTGCCCCCGTCGACCAGCTCCCCGTACGCCTCCTCGAAGGCCGCGTTGGCCCGCCGGGCGAGTTCCTCGTCGCCGAAGAGGTGCCGGAAGACGGAGATCTTGGACTCGCCCATGGTCCTGCGGACGTAGTCCAGCTTGGTGTCGAAGTCGGCGGACCCGGGCTCGACACCGAGACGCTCGGCGGCGGCCGCGAAGGCCTGCTCGACGAGGCCGCCGTCGGCGACGGTGGTGCCCGCCATGTCGAGGACGACGAGGTCGATGCGGTTGTTGTTGCTGTGGGTGTTGCTGCGGGAGTTGCTCATGATTGCGGTCACCAGCCCAATTCGTTCGCGGTCTTCTCGGCGATGGCAGGCGAGCAGGTCATCCCGCGTCCGCCGGGCCCGGTCACCAGCCATACGCCGCCCTGCACCTGCTCCCGGTGCACCACCCGGCTCTTGTCGGTGCACTGCGCGTACACCCCGGCCCAGCGCCGCCGGACCTTCGGAAGCGGACGCCCCAGGAAGCTCTCCGCCACGGCCTGGACGTGCTCGTACGGCTCCTCGTCCACATCGAAGCGGAACGGGTGCTCGTACTCGTGGGTGTCGCCGATGGTGAGTCCCCCGTCGCGCCGCTGCACCATCAGCAGTTGCATCTTGTGGGCGGCGGCGGTGGGGGTCTGGTCCTGCCCGGCGTTGAGGGCGTCCAGCGCCTGACCCGCGTAGGCCGGGTAGTAGCGGAAGCTGTCGCCGTCGGCGACCGAGGTGGTGAGGGTCTCGCCCAGCGGCTCGGTCTGCATCATCTGCAACCGCACCCGCCGCACCGGTAGCTCCGGCGCCAGCTCACGCACCAGGCCGCCCAGCCACGCCCCCGTACACAGCACGACGTGATCACCACGGTGTACGTCGCCGTGGTCGTCCCGCACCGCGCCCTCGCCCACGACCTCGCGGACCTCTCGCCCGCCGAGGAAGGTATACCGGCCGGACTCCAACAGGGCTTTCTTGAGGGCCAGTTGGGCCGTACGAGGCTCGACGGCCGCATCCCGCTCGCAGTGCAGCGCACCGAGGAAGTCCCCGCGCAGGGCCGGGTTGACCGTCCGCGCCTCCTCGGCCGTCAGCAGCTTGTAGCCACGGGCCGCAGCGTCGTCACGCCCCAACACACCTTCCGCCACGGCGAGTTCGAGATCGGTGCAGACGGGAGTCAGTGACCCGTTCGCCCGGAAGCCCAGCCCGGGAATCCGGGCGCCGATGCCCTCCCACAACTCGCGGGCTCGCAGGGCGGTGTCGAGTTCCTCGCCGCCCGCCCGGCCGCTGACCCATATCTGACCGAAGTTGCGCAGGCTCGCGCCGCGCGCCTCGCTCTCGCGCTCGATCTGTACGACCTCGTGGCCGCGTTCCACTGCGTGCCAGGCGTGCATGGTTCCCACCACGCCGGCTCCCACCACTATGACTCTCACGGCGGCCACGTTGGTCGCGGCGCATGACCGTGCCGGATCCGTACGGCAACGGCGCGGTGAACAGCCTCCCAAAGATGGACCAGACCCGTTACGTTCCCGTTATCACACCGGGCCGTGCCGCCTCCCCGTACGCCCGCTACGTATTGAGCTGCGTCGTGAAGCTGAACCTGTCCCCCCGGAACAGCATCCGCACCCGCTCCAGCGGCCGCCCCGCCACATCCAGCGACCACCGGTGCATCAGCAGCATCGGCAGCGCGGGCGGCGTCCCGATCAGCAGTGCCTCGCGCGGGGTCGCCAGCACCGTCTCGATCCGCTCCCCCGCCCGCCCGAGCGCCGTCCCGCACTCCTCGCGCAGATACGCGTAGAACGACGAGTCGGGCTTGAAATCGACATCCAGCCGGGGCACCCGCTCCACGGCGACGTAGCAACTCTCCAGCCCCACCCGCTCGTTGTCCGCGAGCAGCACCCGCTCCAGGTGCCAGACCGGCTCACCGGGCTCGACCCCGACCTCGGGCGCGAGCCGCTCCGGGCACGCGAAGCGCTCCAGGCCGATCAGATTGCGCCCCGGCCGCCTGCCCTGCCGGCGTACTCCCTCTGTATAACTGGCCAACGCCAGGGGCTGTTCGAGCTTCGGCCCCGCGGCCACGGTCCCCCGCCCCTGCCGCCGCACCCTCCCCTCCAGGAGCAGTTCGCGCAGCGCCTGGCGGACGGTGTCACGGGCGACCTCGTACCGCAGCGCGAGGTCACGTTCGGTGGGCAGCGGCTGCCCCTCCGCCAACTCGCCCACCAACTCGGCGAGATGGGCCTTCACGGCGTAGTACTTGGGGATACGTCCGTGCTCCGGGATGCCGGACCGGACGGGCGCGCCGGGGTCCTGGTGGTGCGTGTTCGGGTAGTCCACGACAGGGATCGTCGCAGATGGCGGCGGGGGCTGACCCGCCCGTACCACTGATCCTGTCCGGAACGCGGCGGTGCCCGCGCCGCCGGTGACCGTCCGGGTCGGCGCGGGCACCGCTTCGGGAAGGCGGGCGAGCTGCTGCTCCGACGTGCGCTGCGATGGTGTGGTGCTGCTCACCGCTTCGGCGGGGTACACATCCGTCGGGAGCTCACCACGAGGGCGCCGCCGCCGAGGAGGCAGGCGACGGCGGTGCTCCCGAGCCCGAGCAGGGGGCCCGGACCCGACCGCGCCAGCTCGGCAGGGCTTCCGGCGCCCTCCGCGTAGTCGCGGTCCGCGGAGTTCCCGGCGTCCCCGGTGTCCCCGGCGCCCCTGGGATTCCCCTCGTCCGCGGCGTCCACGGGGCCCTCGGTGGGGAGGTCGGGGTCGATGGCGAACCGGTAGTCCCCGGACTCGCCGACCCATTCGCCGTCGTCGGCCTTGCGCTGCACGACGGCGGTGTTGGCGGTCACGGTATTGGCCCCGGCCGCCTCGGTGAACCCGAGGCGGACCTTCACGGGCAGGGTGCTGCCGGCCCCGACTGTGAAGCCGGGGAGCTCTTCGGCGAAGACACCGATGAGTTCGTCCCTGTCGGTGCGTACGAAGGGGACCGGGTGCCAGGTGCCGGTGCCGGCGTCCTGGAACTCGGCCCGGAGCTGGCCGGCCTGGAGGCTGCGTTTCTTGTCGACGAGGACGAGCACCGGGTGGATGTCGCGACAGGCGGCGCCGGTGGTGTTGGTGAGGTCGACGTACCACTCGCCGCTGTCGCCGCCGGGCTGGTAGGTGTACGGGCCGCCGTGGATCCCGGTGTCCAGGGGGAAGTCGGCACTGCCGGGGTCCCCGCAGGAGGGCTGCTGCTGGTCGGCGGAGGGGTCGGCGGGGGCGCCGAGAGCAGCGGGGGTGGCGTTGGTTGCGGCCTGGACGCGGCGGGGGGTGGTGGCCTCCTGGGGGAGGTGGTGGGGGGTGGCGGGTGATCCGGCCGGGCTCGCTTTCGTACCGGACGGGTTCGCGCCCGTACGTCCCGCGCCCATACGTCTCGCGCCCGCATCCGTACCGGCCCCACTCGCCCCCGTAACGGCTTCCGTCACTCCGCCCGTGGAGCCCGCCTCGCCACCGCACCCCGACAGGTCCTGCCCGTGGCCGCTCCCCAGCAGCGGCGCCACCGCGCAGATCCGCGACCCCAGCAGTCCCTCGGCGGCCGCACCCGCCGCCACCGCACCCGGCGCCGGCACGAGGGTCACGGCGGTCAGTCCCAGCACAAGTGCACTGCGCAGTCGCATGAGTTGGCCTTCCAGAGCGCAGGGGGCGGGGGCGGGAACGACGGACCCGGGGCTCTCACCGCGAGCCATGGTCCGTGACCCTGCCATGCGGACCGACGGCCGGAACCGCGCCACGGCCACGTACGGCCGAACGGCACCCGAAGTCCCCTCCATCAGCCCAGCTTCAGGCGTTCCCAGCAGGCGTGCAGCGCCGCACACACCCACCCCGGACGCCTCCCCGACCCAACTCGGCCTCCCCACCGGCCAGTCCACCCGCCGCCCCGCCCCCTCCCCACGTACCGTCCGATCCGCCCTGCGCCCCGGCCGCCAGGACCACTCCGCCCGCTCCCCCGCCTCCGCCCGGCGCCTCTTTTGCACTTCCCCACCTGCATTGTTTAAGTGGAAACCATGACGCCCACAGCTACTCCGCCCCCGTCCGCCTCCACTCCCCTCCGGGTCGCCCTGATCGGCTACGGCCTGGCCGGATCCGTCTTCCACGCGCCGATGATCGCGGCGACCGAGGGACTGGTCCTGGACACGGTGGTCACCTCGAACCCGGAGCGCAGGGAGCAGGCGCTGGCCGAGTTCCCGGAGGTACGTTTCGCCGCCGACGCCGAGGAACTGTGGGGCCGGGCCGGCGAGCTGGACCTGGTGGTCATCGCCTCCCCCAACAAGACCCATGTCGCGCTCGCCAGGGCCGCCCTGGAAGCGGGCCTGCCGGTCGTCGTCGACAAGCCGGTGGCCGGTACGGCGGCCGAGGCCCGCGAGCTGGCCGCCCTCGCCACTTCCCGCGGCCTCCTGCTCTCCGTCTTCCAGAACCGCCGCTGGGACAACGACTTCCTCACCCTGCGCGCGCTCCTCGCGGACGGCGAGCTCGGCGACGTACAGCGTTTCGAGTCCCGTTTCGAGCGGTGGCGCCCGCAGCCCAAGGGTGGCTGGCGGGAGTCCGGCGACCCGGCCGAGATCGGTGGTCTGCTCTACGACCTGGGCAGCCACGTCGTCGACCAGGCGCTGACCCTCTTCGGGCCGGTGACCCAGGTGTACGCGGAGTCGGACGTACGCCGCCCGGGCGCCGCGGCCGACGACGACACCTTCCTCGCACTCACCCACGCGAGCGGCGTCCGCTCCCACCTCTACGTCAGCGCCACCACCGCCCAGCTCGGCCCCCGATTCCGCGTCCTGGGCTCCCGCGCGGGGTACGTCAAGTACGGCCTCGACCCCCAGGAGGCCGCCCTCCGCGACGGCCACCGCCCTTCACCGGGCACCGCCTGGGGCGAGGAGCCCAAGGAAATGTGGGGCCGCCTCGGCTCCGGCGAGTCCCCCCTCACGGGCGGCGGCACCCCCGTCCCGACCCTCCCCGGCGACTACCCCGCCTACTACGCGGCCATCGCCGACTCCCTCCGCACCCACTCCGAACCCCCCGTCACCGCCTTGCAGGCAGCCGCCGCCCTCGACGTCCTGGAAGCGGCCCGACGGTCTGCGGCCGAGGGCGTAACCGTCCACCTGGGGCGGTAGCCGACCACAGCCGACGGAGCCGGAACGGGCGGGCATGGGTGGGGCCCCCCCCGGGGGCCCCCCCCCCCCCCCCCCCCCCCCCCCCCCGCCGGCGCGGGCGCCCCCCCCCCCCCCCCCCCCCCCCCCCCCCCCACCCCTCCCCCTACGCCCCCTTCAGCTCCTGCCGCTGCCTCCCCAGCCCCTCGACCTCCAGCTCCACCACATCCCCCGCCCGCAGATACGGCTTCGGCTCCGGCTGCCCCATCGCCACCCCCGCCGGCGTCCCGGTATTGATCACATCCCCGGGACGAAGCACCATGAACTGCGACACATACCGCACCACCTCCCCCACCCCGAAGATCTGCTCAGCCGTGGTCCCGTCCTGCTTCAACTCCCCGTTGACCCAGAGCCGCACCCCCAGCGCCTGCGGATCCGGCACCTCGTCCGCCGTCACCAGCCACGGCCCCAGCGGGTTGAACGTCTCGCAGTTCTTGCCCTTGTCCCAGGTGCCGCCGCGCTCGATCTGCCACTCCCGCTCGGAGACGTCGTGCGAGGTCGCGTACCCGGCGACGCACGCCAGCCCCTCCTCCGCGCTGTCCAGGTATCGCGCCGTCCGCCCGATCACGACGGCCAGCTCGACCTCCCAGTCCGTCTTCACGCTCCCCCGCGGCACCAAGACCGTGTCGTACGCCCCGACGACCGTGTCCGGCGCCTTGAAGAACAGGATCGGCTCCGCCGGGATCGCCTGGCCGGTCTCCGCCGCGTGGTCGTGATAGTTCAGCCCGACACAGACGATCTTCCCGATCCGCCCGAGCGGCGCCCCGACCCGCAGCCCGGCCGCGTCCAGCACCGGCAGGGTCCCGGCCCGCGCCGCCTCCCGCACCCGCTCCAGGGCAGCCGTGTCCGCCAGCAGCTCGCCGTCGACGTCGCCGACCAGCCCGGACAGATCCCGCAGCGTTGTGCCGTCCTCGTCGAGCAGGGCAGGCCGCTCGGCCCCTGCGGTACCTACACGCAGCAGCTTCATAGTCGTCTCCTCGTGGTCGAAGGTCGCGCCCAACCCGGCCCTCGCTGAGATCCGCGCACTCTGTGCAAGCTGCGCGATCCGTGCGATGCGGCCCGGCCACCGGAGAATTGTTCGATCCTCCAAGGTCAGCGCGCGCTGCGCAAGACCGCGTTCACCGACTGGACTGCCCGGCGCCGCGCCCGTACCGCCCATTCCGGCCCCTCGGCGGGCTTCTCGCGGTGCAGCCAGGCCCGTTCGGCGACGGTCCACGCGGTCGTCGTGGCGACGTAGAGTCCGGCCGCCAACGGCACCACCGCCGCCGTGATCAGCGTCCCGAACGACAGCAACGGCATCCACTTCACCATCGAGGCCCCGGCCCCCGCCCCGACCCCCGGCAGTTCCGGCAATTCCGCCCCGGCCGCCTGCTTCCGCGCCCGTACGAAGGACCACGAGGCAACCGCCGCGATCACCAGGAAAAGCCCTGCGTAAACCAGCCCGCGAGGCCCGAAGAGCCCCCCGTCCGCAAGCGCGTCCGTCCACCGCGAACCGAGCGGCGCGGCAAACAGCGTGTGCCCGAGCAGCTCATTGCTCTCGCCTCCCACCTTCGCCGACGAAAACACGTGATACATCACGAAGAAGATCGGCAACTGAGCCAGCATCGGCAGCATTCCGGCGAACATCGAAGTCCCCTCCTTCGCGTGCAGCGCCAGAATCTCCTTCTGCATCCGCTCCGGATTCTTCGCGTACTTCTTCCGCACGACGGCAAGTTGCGGCGCCAGCTTCCGCCGCGCCTTTTCCCCGCGTACGGCAGCCCTGGCGAGGGGATGGAGGGCAATACGTACGAGCATCGTGAACGCGATGATGGCGGCAGCGGTCGCGGAGGCGGCGAACACCGGGGAAAGCACTCCGGCCAGCGTCTCGACAAGGGAAGCGAAAAGGGAATACATAACGAAAGAGCCCTCCGGGGGTCTCGTCGTACCGAGGAATGAGGTCAGTTTCCGCAACTGAAAACGCATCGGTATGACGACCCACGAGGGGCTCCTGCGAGGAAAAGCTACGAGGTGTTTCTCCCCTACGCGGCCGTCGGAGCAAGACGCCCCGGGGCTCGCGGACGGGGCCTGCCCGCCGCATCGGGATCACGCTGTGCCAGGAAGGCGGTCCGCCGCTCCCGGTCGCGGATCGCGGTCCGCACCTTGGTCCGCGGCACGAGGGGCGCACTGCGCCCGGCCATCACCGCACAGGCGATGAGCGCGGCCCCGACCGTGGCGGTGGCGGCCAGCGCGACGGCACCGGCGAAGCCGAATCCGCCGAGGTCGAAGAGGACCTGGGCCAGCAGGAAGAGCATCAGCAGCGCATAGCGCGCCCGCCTGACGTTCTTGATCACGCCCGTCCCACCTCCACCCTCGTCCTCACTCGCCCACGGCACTCAACCGTACGTCCGCGCGCTCACGGCACACGCCGTGAGTCACCTCAGCCTGCCACGGCCGCCTCGTCCTTGGCCAGTGGGTCCCCCAGGGGATCACGGGCCAGCACTTCCTCATCGGGCCGCGGGTCGCGCGCACGCGGCCCACTGAAGGAGACGGCCAGCGCGACCAGAAGGTTGAGTGCGAGCGCCACGATTCCCGCATTCATCCCCCCGACCGGGTCGTGACCGCTGAACACCAGCGCGCACACCGCCGCCACCCCCACCACGAGCCCGCTCACCGCCCCCGCGAGCGTCAGCTTCCGCCACAGCAGCCCCAGCAGCACCATCGGGAGGAGCTGCGCCATCCCTTCGTACGAGATCAGCGACAGCCGTACGAGGGTGTTGGGCGCCGTGTACGTGAGCACCAGCGCGAGCGCCCCCGCGACCACGACCACCACCTGCGACGCCAGCTTCTCCCGCCCCCGCCACCTCGGCACAAGACCGAGCACACTGCGCCCCCACATGGTCCCGATGACCAGCATGAACACCGCCATCGGCACGATCGACGACAGCGCCGCCGCCACCCCGATCACCCCCACCACCCACGCCGGCAGCGAGTCCACCACCAGCTTGAACAGCGCCAGGTTCGAATCCGCGCCGACCAGTCCGGGCACCACGAACAGCGCCGCGATCCCCAGCAGCATCGGAACGAAGAGCAGCACGTTGTACGCCGGCAGCCACATCGCGTTCCGCCGCAGCCCGTCCGCCGACCTGGCCCCGAGATATCCGGCCACCGTCGTCGGGAAAATCACCACGGTCAGTGAATTCAGGAACGACGTCGTAATGAACCACAACTGCCCGAACCCACTGTCCCCGTGCCCCGGAAACGTCAGCCAGTCCTGCTTCTCCGCCACCACCTTGTCGAGGAACGGCTCGTACCCCCCGAAGTAATGCAGTGGTACGTAGACGGCCAGGAACCCCAGAGTCAGAATCACCATCCCGTCCTTCAGCACGGAAACCCAGGCACTCCCCCTGAGCCCGCTCACCACCACAAATCCCACCGTCACCGCAAAGCCGATGAAATAAGCCCAGTTGAGACTGATCGCCCCGTACGAAATCGTCGAAACGACCACACCCATACCGGTGATCTGCAACTGGATGTACGGCAGCAGAAACACCGAAGCCAGCACCGCGACCACCGCCCCGAGCCACTTCTTCCCGTACCGGTGCGCCACCATGTCGGTAATCCCGACCAAGGAATGCTTGCGCGCGTACGCCCACAGCATCGGCCCGACCACATATCCCACCGCGTAACCGCAGGACATGTACGCGACGACGTACAGCACCGGCGCCCCGTAGTTGTACCCCCACCCCGCGGCCCCGAGATAGCTGAAACTCGTATATCCCTCGCCCGCCATCAGCACCCAGATGAAGACGGCCCCCAGGCTCCGCCCACCCACCGACCACTCGGCGAGCCCCCCGCCGCCGCCCCCGCGCCCGCGCATCGCGAGCAGCCCGAGCGCCACCGTCCCCACCATGAACACACCGAAGATGGACGTGGCCACCACCGCGGAACTCATCGCCGGTGATCCCCCCGCCAGGTCATCCACACGCACACCGGCGTCAGCAGCGTCGCCCCGAGCAGCCACACGAACAGGAACGGCATCCCGAACACGACGGGCTGCACCCGGTTCACCAGCGGCAGGACACCCAGATACAGGACATACGGCACAAGCAGCCACAACAACTGCGGCCGCCGCCTGAGCACATGAGCCCTGCGGGACCCACCGGGCACATGAGAGTCGGGCACATCAGGAGACCCACTGGAATCACTTGGCACGCCCGCGACCCTAGCCCCCTACGACCCTCCGCAACCCGCTACCTCGGCCGCATCCGCGCCAACTTCCCCCACACCACCAGCCGATATTTCGAGGTGAACTCGGGCGTACAGGTAGTGAGCGTCAGGTAGTACCCCGGCTCCCGGTACCCGAGCCCCGGCTTCACCTCACTGCGCGGTACGTCCCCGATGACCGCCACATCCCGCTCCGACGTCTGCGCCACACCCCCGCTCACCACATACGTATAGACGGCGTCCCGCGTTTCCACCTCCACCTCGTCGCCCTTCCCCAGCCGATTGATGTACCGGAACGGCTCCCCATGCGTATTCCGATGCCCGGCCACGGCGAAGTTCCCCGGCTGCCCCGGCTGCGCGGTTCCCGGGTAATGCCCGATATACCCCTTGTCCAGCACCCCTCGCTTCCCCACCCCCTGGGCCACCGGCGCCACCACCCCCACCTTCGGAATCCGCATCACCGCATACGCCTGGTCCCACCGCGGCGGCCCCACCTTCCGCACCTTCCCCACCCCACCACTCCCCCTCGGCGGCCGCGCCCCTTCCCCCACCGGCTCCGAACCGGCCGTCTCCCCCACCTCCGGCTCCACCCCCGCCCCGCCCTCCGTCTCCCCCACCCCCACCTCAGCCCCTCCCTGCCTCCCCGCCACCTCTCCTCCCTCCTCCCCCTCCCCCCACTCCCTCACCAACGCCTGAACCGTCTCCTCCGCCCCACCCTTCGCCTCCCGATTCGTCCACCACAGCTGATGCACCACCAACATCAGCAACACCACCCCACACGTCACCACCACCTCGGCCCCCACCCACAACCCGGCGGCCGCCCCGGTCCTCCGGACCCCGGTCGACACCCGCCCGGACCGTTGCCTCCGGCCCCGCCCCCACCACGCAGGCGGACGCCCACCCCCACCCCCGTACCCCTGCCCCCACCACCCCCGGGACCGCCCCCAGCCCCGGACGACCCCACCCCCGTACCACCGGCGAACCCGCAGCCGCGCGCGCACCGCGGCCTGCCCGCCCCACCTGCTCCACCCACTCCGCGGCCTCAACACGGCGCGCACCCTAAGCCCAAGCCCACCAACTCACCATCCCCACGACACCCGTTCCCCGCCACGACCCCACCCGCCACGACCCCACCCCCTTCCCCGCACCCACCCCCCTTCCCACCCCAACTCGGGCGTTCGGGACGTTCCACCACCCCGTCGCCGGGGAACGCTCCCCCCATGCACCGCCCCACCACACCCCCCGCGCGCACGACCGCCTCCACCCACCTCCACCCCGAGGTCCCGCACCCTCTCACCCATGCCCCGTACGGCAGTACGGTGTCCCCCATGCGCCCCGACACGCCTTCGCCCGCCGACCACACGACCGAAGCCGAGCGTCTGCTGCGCACCGCGGCGCAGTACCCGGAGGACCAAGAACCCCTCCTCCTCCAAGCAGCGGCCCACCTCGAACTCGCCGGCGACCGAGCCCGAGCCGCCACCCTCTACGACCAGCTCCTCACCTCCGCCCCCCCCGCCCCGGAGGACCCCCACCTCATCAAGGCCCTCAAGGCCGCCAACCTCTGGGAGTACGGCCACGAGGCCGAGGCCCGCGCCATCATCGACGGAATCCGCACCTCCGCCCCGCGCACCGCCCAGCCCTGGACCGTCATCGCCGAGGCCCTCGAAAACCACGACGAGCTCCCCCTCTCCCACGACACCTACACCACCGCCCTCACCCTCCTCATCTCCCCCTCCGATCCCGAAGTCCCGTACGCCACCCGCCCCCTCCTCACCGGCCGCCACCGCGTACGCCGCATGCTGGGCAAGGCCCACGACAGCTGGGACGCCCTCGCGGACACCGTCAACCCGGGCCCCGTCCCCCTCGACGAACTCCACGACCCCAAACGCCTCTGGGCCCTCGGCTCCTCCGACCCCACCGAACTCCGCGCCGAAATCACCCGCCTCCAGGCCGAGTTGGGCTCCTACCGCGCCGCCCTCTCCCGCCCCTTCCCGGTAGCCCTCCTCCACTGGCCGGCCGCCGAGTACACCGAACTCCTCTCCGCCCACCCCACCTTGGCCGCCGAATACCCGGCCACCCACCCGGAGCACCTCACCACCGTCGAGTCCTCCCTCCGCGAACTGGCGGCAACGGGCACCCCCAACCTCGGCGTCGTCACCGGCTCCATCCCCTCCTACGAAGCCTTCGCAGCCTCGGAGCGGACTTCACCGGACTCCCCGTCGCTCCTGGTGGAGTACGCGACGACCCTGGCAGCCAGGGGCCGGGCTACGGCTTGGCCGCCGCTGGCGTCGGCGGGGTGCTGGTGCGGGTCGGGGACGGCCTATCGGGAGTGTCACGGAGGGGCGTAGACACGCAGTTGCAGCCCGGCCCGGGCTAACCTCGGGGGTATGCCACAGAAGGAGGAGTGGATCGCCCCCGAGGGTTCCTGGGCTTCTTCCGCTGCACGGCGCCGAAATATGCAGGCGATTCGAGCGCGTGACACCAAGCCCGAGCAGCTCATCCGGCGATTGATTCACGCAAAGGGGCTCCGCTATCGCGTCTGCGCACGCCCAGTTCCTGAACTACGCAGGACTGCGGACCTCGTGTTCCGCCCCGTGAAAGTTGCCGTGTTCATTGACGGGTGCTATTGGCATGGATGCCCAGAGCACTACGTTCCCCCCAAGACGAACTCCGGCTATTGGTCGGAGAAGGTCCTGCGGAACATGGAGCGGGATCGCGACACGAACCGCAGGTTGACTAATGCAGGATGGCTCGTGCTCCGCTATTGGGAGCACGAGCCATCTCAATCATGCGCCGACGAGATCGCCGCGACAGTGATCAGTAGGAGAAACCTCTGATTCGGAGAGAGAGAATGGCAGTTCTGACTGTTCAGATCTAACCTCGACGACAAATCCTTCTTCCATCGAGTAGTCCTTCAACACCTCACTGCGTACCTCGGGTCGCAAAGTGGCAACGATGGCTCGCCCGATTGCCTCAGCGACGGGAGGGGGGAACGCGTTGCCCACCTGGCGATACTGGGCGGTCTTCCGTCCTTGGAATTTCCATTTCGGCGGGAACCCTTGGATGATCGCAGCCTGCTCGACGGTTAGCATGGGGCCATCGGGCCGAAAAAGATCCCGCCCAGGGTCACACTCAGTGGAATCATTCGCCACGCCGTTCCCGTCCACCCCCAGAACAGCCCAAGCCTTCTTCGCCCGAGTTGGCCCGAGGTCGGCTCCCCCATGCTTCCGCGAGCCCCCGACCAGCGTAGGCGCCACCCCGCCCGCAGTACCCTTCAAGGCATCTAGCGCCTTGCCATGCCACCCCTGATAAACATCCTGGCCAGATTTTTCACCTGCACTCGCAGGTTCTCCGCGAGAGTTCAAATTCCAGTATTCTTTGCACCGCTTCAACATCGAAGTATGGAGCTTATCCAGAACCGTAGAAGTCCCCCTGAGGTCCTTCAGTGGCCAGGAGAAATTTTCCGATTTTTCAACATCTTTGTGAACCGCTACCAAAATCGCCCGAGGCCGCAACTGCGGTACGTCAAAGTACTTCGCGTCGACGCGCCTCCACACCCGCTTCATCTCTTCATTCTGACGAGAGACTGACCAGCGCTCATCGATTAGCGGAACATCATATCCGAACCCATGGAGCTTGTTCACGATCATTCTGCGATAATCAATGAATACCTCGGGAGGTTCCAGAATCCCTCGGACGTTTTCAATCATGATCGCACGCGGGCGAAGGTCTTCTACGATTTCCAGCATTTCAGGAAAAAGATCCCGCTCATCCTCTGGCCCCAGCTGCTTTCCCGCCAGCGAAAATGGCGGGCAAGGAACACCGCCGGCGAGGAGATCAACCCTTTTCCCGTTTTTGAGCACTTCGTACCCTGGAGACTTAAGGAAATCCCTCACATCACCAGGCTCCAGGGCGTCAATCTTTCGCTTATCCCACCCGTTCCAGGTTCCAATATTCTTCTTGAGAGTCGCGACGGCATTTCCGTCCCACTCCACAAGCGCCGCATGATCGAAGCCGGCGTTGTGCAACCCGAGCGCCTGGCCGCCCGCGCCCGCGCAGATCTCAACCGAGATGAGCGGCTCATCGAACTTCGGTCGCCTTCGCCGGGCGGTCATGGGTGGCTCCTCGTGTGTGGCGCGAAATAGCTGCTCAAGTCTCGCAGACCTAGCAGCGAATCTCACCACTCACAAGGACACTCGGAGTTCAGCCTGGTGACGGCCCCTGTGAGGAGCTCACCGAACCGCCACCAGGCTGAGCTACTGCGCCCTCCGCAGGTGCATCAGGAGCGCTTCGACGTCATCCTCAGACAGCCCTGCCGCGATCGCAGGCTCCTCTTGCAGGTCAGCCAGCTGCTGAACCGAGGGGTCATCGAGAATCTTCGCCATGAAGTCCAGTTTTTGGTCGAGGCGGGCCTCCACTACCTCGTCGACCGTATCCCGGACCGCCAGCACGGTGACCCGAGTCTCGGTCTCAGGGGCGAGGCCGAGCCTGTGGATACGGTCAAGACTCTGAAGGAACCGGCCCGCCATGAAGTCACGATCGACATACACAGCGTCATGGCAGACCTGATGCAGGCTGATCCCTTCTCCCAGAGTCGCCGGGTTGGAAATCAGCACCATGCAGGAAGGGTCTTCCCTAAAACGACGAAGTTGCTCCTCTCTGTCCGGGGTACCCCCATAGACAACGGCGGGGGAGTATTTCTCCAGGAGACGTTCGAGCGTGGTGAGGCTACGTACGAAGGTGGTCCAGAGTAGGGTCTTTCGACCCTGGGCGGCATTCTCCGCGATGATCGCCGCAGCCTCTTTGTATTTCGGTGATAGCTCGTAGTCCGGCAGATCCTGCATGAGGGCGAGAAGAGATCGCCCCTGAGGAACGGGCAGGGCTGGCAGCTGATACGCGAGAGGTTCGTAGCGGCTGCCTCCCTCCAGCAGCAACGCGGGGCTGGTCGCAGCCATCAGCATTCGCAACGCGGTCTTCCCCAGGACACTGAGATCCTCACCGGAAGCCCGCAGTTCCGGGTCTCCAGCCAAAGCGCCATAAATTTCTGCGTGTACGGGCGGCATATCGACATATCGCATCCGCAGCTCGACCGGCGGGAGTCCCAATTCGAGCTTGGTAGTCCGAGTAAATAGCGGCTTGAGCGCGATACTCGCCTGTGCCAGGTTCCCGCCGGCCACGGCCCGGGCGACCGATCGCTGACCATGTCCAGGCCACACGAAGCCGAGCAAATTCTCCAGGTCCTTCGAACCGTTCGGGGCTGGGGTTCCTGTGAGAATCAGACGCCTGCGCGCCAGCGGGCCGAGGGTCATACACGCGGCGCCGTAAGTACCCCGTGCGCCCAGCTTCATCCGATGTGCCTCATCGAGGATCAGCATGGACGGCTCAGCTTTGAGCCATGTAGCGAGCGTCGACAACGAGCGGTCCAACCGCTCGTAATTGACAATCAGGACCTCCGCCCATTCGTCCATCGACCCATTGAGAATGTGCGGACGCAATGCGTGGCGAAAGCAGGCCGCTGTTTCAAACTGCCATGATTCATATGCCGACTTCGGGCATACAACCAGCAGTCTCTTGACCAGTCCCATACGCTTCTGAGCAGCGTAGACACCGAGCGCCGAACGCGTCTTCCCCGCACCCGGGACACTGAAATTCGCTCCATGCTGGAGGGAGAGAATCTTCGCTATGTCCCGGAGCTGGAACTCGCCGAGCTCTGCCTTCCACTCCTCACCAAGCAAGTGGCTGACATCCTCAGGAAGAACCGAATCAGCACGGTCAGGCGACTGCAAGCGCTGTTCGACAGTTCGGACGTCCTGCAGGTTGCTGAGGACCAGCCCCTTGAGATCCTCCGCCCAGTCAACCCCTCCGGGATCAGGCCAGCTTGCAAGCTTGTCCACGCCCGCCAGCAGGTCGCCCAGCTCCACAGACGCAGCCAGCGGTCCAACCTGGCCGCCCGTTCGGAAACGGGCGGCCAGCTGCACGAGATCCCCGCGATGCCCATCCGAAGCCCGCAGGATCACCTTGGTGCGCGATTCATCAAAGCTCAGGCGCAAAGAGATTTGCGCACTAGAGGAACTACTCACGGGCGAGTCCCACTCACAGCCTCGACCAGCCAAGAGACACCGTCGCCGGGCTCTCCCTGGATACGGCCGGCCTGTTGGGCCAGCTTGCTGAGGCTCCGCCGGAGCAGGACTACCGCGTCGTCGAACGCTTCCTCATCAAGGCTGCGTGAGGTACGGGCCTGAACGAGATCGGTCACACACTGGTCAATAGCGGCGCAAGCATCCGCCAACCGGGCCGGAGCGAGCTGCTTGCGCTTGCGCACACGAGCGTCACGGCCGGCGGCATCAATGGCTTCGTCAAAGGCTTTCCGTACGTCATCGAACATCGCACCTGCCTTCTGCTTGTCGGCCCCGGCAAGGTCCGTGCCAGCCTTCGCACCAGCCACGGCCTTCGCCCTAAGGATCTGATCTGTGAGGGCGCGTGCCGCCGCGACGGGCGAGGGCGGGCCGGCGACGACAGCCCCCAGGCCTGGAACCGTCACACCGCCCTCCGTCGCGTCAGCAGTGCCAGCAGTTCCTGCCTCGACGAGACTCGGCGGAAGAGCCTTGGCCAGGTAGTCAGCCTCGATGAAATGCTCGTCGATGTGCCGGACATCCGTCTTGGCGAAGTCGAGCAGGATGGCAGCGAATCGCAGTTCCTTGATGACTTCAGCCTGGTCAGGTTCAACAAGGACGATCTTTCCGTGGAGGCGCTCCAGTTCCTTGAGCTTCTCCTGGTCACCCTCGAAATCAATCAAGCGCAGTGCGGTCCCGCCGACCCGGCTCCTCTCGATCAACTCATGAATGGTGCTGAGAATCCATCGTTCCTGGCGGTAGGTCTTCACCTGGATGCGGAACTCCTTGGCAATCTGCTCGGGCGTGCGCCCAAGCCCGGCCTGCTCTTCCATCGCCAGGAGCCGGTTGATATATGAGTAGTCCCTTCTGTGATCCTTGCGCAGCTGGAGGGACAGCTCGACCGCGTTGATGTCCGCCCACGTAAACGAGGCCGGCAACACTCCCACGCGCATCATGCGCTCGCCAGCCTCAATCAGAGCCGCAGCACGAGTATTTCCATTGACGAGCACCCCATGGTGGGTGACCAAGCCCGGGTCGTTCTGACCAAACTGCCGCAGACTCTCCTTGAGTTTGTCGAATTCCGGGTCCCGTTCACTCGGCTTCTCCGGGTTCGCCTGAAGCAGCGTCTGCAGGTACTCCTGACTCTCTGCACTCCACGGATCGCTCTTGAGCCCGGCGTCCTTAACGGGGTCATGACTGCGCTGAGCGCGAATCCGATGTGTTCCCGGATTGAAGTAGAGGCTGTCGAGCGTGAGGTCAATGACCTCTACATGGAGAGCCTGGTTGTTCCAGTCGACGGTGACCGTCTCCCTGGTCCCGCCAGAGTCCTTCACCTCCGCCAGCCTCTTCTTGATCAGCTCACTGAACTCGTCGGCGCGCGGCGGCGCCTGAAATTCCCAGAACACTGTTCCCTCTATCCCTCGTGTCGCACCGACTAGGACTGCTCGTCGTCACCGGAGAGCGCGTCCCGGAGCACCTCCCGAGTGGGCGCTGGGAGCGTCCGGAAGACCCCCCAGAACTTCTCCAGCTCTCCCTGCTTCCGCTGATCCGAAGCGATCCAGCCCAGCAGCACCTGCTTCTGCAGATCAGTGAAGCCGGCCACCTGACCGAGCAGCTTTCCGAGGTCGGCCTCTCGCTCCACTCCGGAGCCACAGCGCTTACATTCAGTGACGAGCTCGTAACCAACAGCCCCGTGCTCGAACATGACCTTCCGCCGGGCCACATTCAGCTGTGCGCCGCTCAGGGCACCGTCGGTGTAGGGCTCGCCCGCGCCGATGCCGCAGGTACGGCAGAGAAAGTTGTCGGCCAGCATCACCTTCGACCGCTGCACGGCAGTCAGGCTGTTCTTGTGCTTAGCGGCCTTGGCCTTGCCCGGAATCCAGACTTCCGCGCCCATCGCAACGAAGCGCTGTTCCTCCTGCTTCAGCGAGGAGTCGGTGCGGCTGGTCTCGATCACCCAACCGAGATCCCTGAGTTCGCGCACCCTTCGGTCGATCTGCGATTCCCCCGGAAATGCCTCTCGCAGCTCGGACTTAGTGAAGACGTTGCCCGTCCCGACCACCGTCAACAGCCACAGCGCCGCACGGATCTTTCCACCGAGCTTCCCGTCATCCCAAGAAGGCAGCGACACCCTTGTCTCCGATCTCTCGGCCAGTCCGTGGACTCACGCACCGCCAGCCGTCAGCCAACGACGACTGCCCCCCTGCGCAAACCTGACTAGCGACGTACTCCCAGGCACCTCCCGGGCTGTTCACCAGTTCACGACGAAGACCGACTCGAAGTCCAGGGACAATGGGTGTTGCACGGCTATTGGACGACACCCCAAGGACCCCGCTTCCCGAGGCCCGCCGGTTCACCGGCGATGCATGTGAACACGGAGGAGTCACCACTCGATGCGCGCTGGTGAAGTAGGCACACAGATCAGCCCTGATCTGCCCGACGGCAGAAGGCGACTGGCGGAAACCCTGAAGAGCCTGTACCAGCACATCCGGCCGGTCGCCCCCTCGCTGAGGGCATTGCAACGACTCCTGCTGACCGAGCACGGGTACGCGGTCAATCGCGGCGGATTGTCCCGGTATTTCAATGGACGCGTGGTGCCAGACCGTCGTTTCGGGGAGGTTCTCTACGCGGCAGCGTCAAAAGCGGCAGGTAAGCCCGCCAGCGTCGGCTTCACGTTGGAGGAGGTCTGGGAAGCCCACGACCAAGCGGAGCCCACCTCAAGCATCTGCAAGGAATGCCCGGATCTCCGGCGCCAGAACGACACCCTCCGCAAGGAGAATGGCACTCTCCTCAAGGAGCAGGCCGGCCTGCTCCAATCGCTGGCGAGCGCTCATCAGCGTTCAACGCCGCCGCCGGTCCCCCTACGCGGTGGGGACCGGCGGCGTTTCAGAAGCGATATCGAGGGCGCCAAACACATCGCGAAATCAGCAGCAATCCTCCACTACCGGGGCAAAAGGGATGCGGCGCTCGCGATGCTCATGGACACAGCGGGAGCCCTGACCCCGCTGGAGAGCGCAGCTTCGATAGCCGTCCTGCGCGCAGAGCGGGACACTCAGCTCGCCGACACCTTGATCCACATCTACGGCGATGAACGCACTGACTCCGAGATCATCGAGGTGGCGCTGGCGCTCCACGACCAGGGCATGAGCGGAGACGCCGAAGCGGTACTGCGCTCAGCGACCCAACAAGGCGCCTGAGGAAAGCACTTGATGCCAGCCCGCTAGGCGCCTGGAGGCAATGGAGACGCTCGGCCACCATCAGGCATTTCCGCCGGGCTCGGCACCTCCGCGCACACCCGGCCCCTCAGGCCGCCTGCGCTTCGAAGTGCACCTGCGCCTGATCCAGAACGGCGTCCGGGTCGCGGCCCTGGGCAGCGAGCAAGTGCAGCAGATCGGCGATCAGGCTAGTCGCGGCGTCTTCCAAGGCAGTGCGCCTATGCGGGCTGGGCGAACCCACCCCTGCCCCCACCTCTTGATACCCCTCCAGCGCCGCCGCAGCCCGCTGCAACCGTCGGCACTGAGGCAACGGCTCCAGCGTGAGTTCGCACCAGACCGCTTTGCCAGTGGCCGTTAGGACCGTCCCCCAATCCGCCGCTATGGCGGCGAGGAGATGCAGACCGCGCCCACACTCGTCGTCACATAGGGCCGTAGTGATAGCGGGCATCACCCAACTCTTGTCGTGGGCCTCCACACGCAGGCACCCAGGGGTCGACTCCAGCACCAGAGTGGCTGCCGCCCCCTCCCCCACGTGCTTGATGATGTTCGTCGCGAGTTCCGTGACCACCAGCAGCGCCTCATCAGTCGCCGCAAGGGCTCCCCAGAGAATCAGTTGCCTTCTCACCGCCTGACGGAGTCCGCTCAGCTCCGCCGGCTCCGCCTGGAATGGCAGAACGGTGCGGAGCCTGGATTCAGTGAGCGTTTTCAGCGTTGCCTCTCCAGGGTGAGGACGGCTTTCGTGATGACGCTCATGCGGTTGGGACTGATGCGGGATCTGCGGAAGATCTGCC
>NZ_JBITDM010000043.1:0-29212 GCF_044454195.1 Streptomyces sp. NPDC051561
CCGCCCGCGGGGGCGCCCCCCCCCCCCCCCGCGCCGCCCCCCCCCGCCCCCCCCCCCCCACCCCCCCCCCCACCCCCCCCCCCCCCCCCCCCCCGCCCCCCCCGCCCCCCCCCCCCCCGCCGGGGGGGGCCCCCCCCCCCCCCCCCCCCCCCCCCCCCCCCCCGCCCTTCAGGGAAGTTCGTGGAGAGCTCAGCTCTCCTCGTCCTGGCCGTCTTGCTCTGCCAGGCTCTTCTCCAGAACCCGTCCCTCGCCGGGGGCGAGGGTGCCGAGGATCCGCTCCAGATCCTCCACCGAGGCGAACTCGACGGTGATCTTCCCCCGCTTCTTGCCCAGGTCGACCTTCACCCGCGTCTCGAACCGGTCCGACAGACGCGTCGCGAGATCCGACAGCGCGGGAGCCATCAGTGAACCGGCGCGCGGGCCCTTGGGCTTCGCCTCGCTCTTCGGCTCGGAGTTCATCACCTTGACGATCTCCTCGGTCGTACGCACCGAGAGACCTTCGGCCACGATGCGCTTCGCGAGGTGATCCTGCTCCTCCGTGTCCTCCAGTGTCAGCAGCGCTCGCGCATGACCGGCCGACAGCACACCGGCCGCGACCCGCTTCTGCACGGGCGGCGAGAGCCTCAGCAGACGCAGCGTGTTGGAGACCTGCGGACGCGAACGGCCGATCCGGTCGGCCAGCTGATCGTGCGTGCAGTTGAAGTCCTGGAGCAGCTGGTCGTAGGCGGCAGCCTCTTCCAGCGGGTTGAGTTGCGAGCGGTGAAGGTTCTCCAACAGGGCGTCGAGGAGAAGCTTTTCGTCGTCGGTGGCCCGAACGATCGCGGGAATCCGCTCCAGCCCGGCTTCCCGGCAGGCCCGCCAGCGACGCTCACCCATGATGAGCTCGAAGCGGTCCTTGCTGGTCTGGCGTACGACGACCGGCTGAAGCAGGCCCACCTCCTTGATGGAGGTGACGAGTTCGGCAAGGGCGTCCGGATCGAACACATCACGCGGCTGCCGGGGATTGGGGTTGATCGCCCCGATCGGCACCTCGGCGAAGTACGCCCCGGCAGGTGCTTCCAGCGCCTGCGTCGTGGCCTGCCCTGGTTCCCGCTGCTCCTGCGCCGGAACCTCTGTTTCACGTGAAACATCGCGCGGCGGCAGTGCGGCCACCTTCGCCGCGGCCACCCCCCGCTCGGCCGTCAGTACCGGGGCCGCTACCGGAACAGCCTCCTGGGCCGGAGCCTGCTTCTCCTGGGGCCCCTGCGGGAACAGCGCGCCGAGCCCGCGTCCCAGTCCTCTAGGTCGATTGCTCATTGGACACCCTCCGCCATGCTGTGCTGATTGTTCTGGTCGACAGCATGGGCGTGCTGTGCCTCGTAGAAGACACCGGCCCCCCGCAACGCGATCTCCCGCGCCGCTTCGAGGTACGACAGCGAGCCACTGGAGCTCGGGTCGTAGGTGAGCACAGTCTGCCCATAGCTGGGAGCCTCCGAGATCCGGACGGACCTCGGGATGCTGGTTTTGAGGACTTCCTTGGCGAAGTGGCTGCGCACTTCCTCCGCGACCTGCGAGGCGAGTCGGGTCCGGCCGTCGTACATCGTCAGCAGGATCGTCGACACATGCAGTTCGGGGTTGAGGTGCCCACGAACCAGCTCCACATTCCGCAGGAGCTGACCGAGGCCCTCCAGTGCGTAGTACTCGCACTGGATGGGGATCAGCACTTCCTCGCCGGCGACCATCGCATTGACGGTCAGCAGTCCCAGCGACGGCGGGCAGTCGATGAGGACGTAGTCCAACGGCTGCTCGTACGCCTGGATGGCGCGCTGAAGTCTGCTCTCCCGCGCCACCAGGGACACCAGCTCGATCTCTGCTCCCGCGAGATCGATGGTGGCTGGTGCACAGAAGAGGCCTTCGACGTCCCGGACGGGTTGGACCACGTCCGACAGCGGCTTGCTGTCGATCAGAACGTCGTAGATCGAGGGAACTTCGGAGTGATGGTCGATTCCCAGCGCCGTGGAGGCGTTTCCCTGCGGATCGAGGTCGATCACCAGAACCCGTGCGCCGTGCAGCGCGAGGGAGGCAGCGAGGTTGACCGTTGTCGTGGTCTTTCCCACTCCGCCCTTCTGGTTGGCGACCACCATCACACGTGTCTGCTCAGGCCTCGGCAGCCCCTCGCCGGCACGGCCGAGGGCGTCTACCGCCAGTTGGGCAGCACGACCAATAGGAGTGTCGTCGGGCAGGGACGATGTTTCACGTGAAACATCGTCTCCCGCCGCTTCGGAACGGGGGCCGGGGACCGGATCGGTCATCGGTCCCGCGATGTTGGCGTCGGACCGCAAGGATTCACTCTCCTCGACTTCAGGCTCGTAGTGCTCAGAGCCTGTCACGCTTTGGGGGTCACGAACCAGTGAGGCCCGTTCTCCTGTGGACGAACCCGCCCTTGTGGACAACCCCATGACCCGTTCGGGTTTCGACTCGTGCGGCGCGGCGGCCGCACGGCTTCGATTGATGATTCCTTGCAGCAGCGAGCGACGTTTCACGTGAAACACGATGCACGGGTGGGCTCATTGGGCGACCCCGACACTCCGCGCCGCGGCTGCGCGGCAGCTTGTATGGAGCATCAGGGCCTGAGTACAACTGTGTTCAGCGGGCCTTCTTCATCGACGACGCCGCGTCCGGCCCGTCCGCGCGGCCTTGGCCCGCTTCGCCGCAAAGCGAACTCCGCCGGGGCTCTCCCCGACCTCGACCCGCACCACCGTGGACAGCGGATCCACCACTCCCTCACCGACCTGCAGCACCTCGGTCCTCACCACACCGAGCTTGCTGAGCGCGGCCCGCGCACCGATGAGCTCCTCCTCCGCGGTGTCGCCCTTGAGCGCGAGCATCTGGCCGTACGGACGCAGTAGCGGAACACCCCAGCCCGCCAGCCGGTCCAGCGGGGCCACCGCGCGCGCGGTCACCACGTGCACGGGATCGACCTTCCCCATGACCTCTTCGGCCCTGCCCCGTACAACGGTGACGTGGTCCAGGCCCAGCAGCTCGACGACCTCCTGGAGGAAGTTCGTCCGCCGCAGCAGCGGCTCCAGCAAGGTGATCTTGAGGTCGGGGCGTACCAGGGCGAGCGGGATCCCGGGCAGGCCGGCCCCGGAGCCCACGTCGCACACCGTGATGTTCTCGGGCACGACCTCGGAGAGCACGGCACAGTTCAGCAGGTGCCGTTCCCACAGCCGCGGGACCTCGCGCGGACCGATCAGTCCTCGTTCGACACCCGCGTCCGCGAGCAGCTCGGCGTACCGAACGGCTTGCGGGAAGAACTCACCGAATACCGCCTTGGCTTCTTCGGGCGCCTGGGGAAGCTCCGCTGCTGCCTCCGTCACGGGGACCGTCCTTCCTACCGCACTGTGGTGGCTGACTATCAGGCTGACAAAGATCGGCCCCGCCTGCGATCAGAACAGACGGGGCCGAAAAAGCACGTATCCGGTCAGGCCGGGAGCACGACGACGAAGCGCTCGGGCTCCTCGCCCTCGGACTCGCTGCGCAGACCCGCCGCGGCGACCGCATCGTGCACGACCTTCCGCTCGAACGGCGTCATCGGGTCGAGCTTCACCGGAGCACCCGAGCTCTTGGCCTCGTTCGCGGCCTTGGCACCGATCTCCGCGAGCTCCTCGCGCTTCTTCGCCCGGAAACCGGCGATGTCCAGCATCAGCCGGCTGCGGTCACCGGTCTCCCGGTGCACCGCGAGGCGGGTCAGCTCCTGAAGGGCTTCGAGCACCTCGCCGTCCCGGCCCACGAGCTTCTGCAGGTCACGGCCACCGGAGTCGCTGATGATCGAAACAGCGGCCCGGTCGGCCTCGACGTCCATGTCGATGTCGCCGTCGAGATCCGCGATGTCGAGCAGACCTTCGAGGTAGTCGGCCGCGATCTCGCCTTCCTGCTCAAGACGCGACAGGGTGTCCGTGCTCTCGGCGGGCGCGGAGGAAGTGGTGGTGCCGTCCGTCACGGGAGGACTCCTTCTTACTTCTTGGACGGGTGCTTGGGCCGCTGCGGACCCTTGCGCTGCCCGGACTTGGCTTGGCGTGCGGAACCGGCGGGCTTGGCTGCCGACGTGGGCTTGGCGTCGTCCGGCGCGTCCTTCTTCTCCAAGGAGGTCTTGGAGTCGGAGTCCTCGGGCGTCTTGGCCGTGCCCGGCTGTGCGGTGGCGGTCTGACGCTTCGCCTTCGTCTGGCGCTTGGGCTGCTGGCGCTTGGCCACCGGGACACCACCCTCGGCCTCGGCAACGGCGGTCGCGCTCTTGGCGACCGTACCGTCCGCCTCGGCCACCAGGCCGGCCTTCGCGAGACCGTTGATGAACTTGCGCTCGACGTCATTGCGGTCGGGGCCCTTGGCGACGATCACCTTGACGACGTTTCGCTTGCGGCGGGCCTTGACCTCACCACTGGCCACCGTGCTCTTCAGCAGACGCTGCAGGTAGGAGTCCTGGGCCTTGCTGCCGGGCGTCGGGTTCTGGTTGATGACGTACATCTGCTGGCCCATGGTCCACACGTTGGTGGTCAGCCAGTAGACGAGCACACCGACGGGGAAGTTGATGCCCATCACCATGAACATCACCGGGAAGATGTACATCATCATCTTCTGCTGCTGCATGAACGGCGTCTTGACCGTGAGGTCGACGTTCTTCGTCATGAGCTGGCGCTGCGTGTAGAACTGCGACGCAGACATCATCACGATCATGACCGCGGTGACGATCTTGACCGAGGTCGCCGAGGCGCCGAGGCTCTCGATCTTCGCAGCGCCGTCGGTGAACTTAGCGGCCAGCGGAGCACCGAAGATGTGCGCCTGGCGGGCGCTCTCCAGGAGGGTGTCGTTGATGACACCGATCTTCTTGCCGTCGGCGATGCTCGAAAGCACGTGGTACAGGGCGAAGAAGAACGGCGACTGCGCCAGGATGGGAAGGCACGAGGAGAGCGGGTTGGTGCCCGTCTCCTTGTACAGCTTCATCATCTCTTCGGACTGACGCTGCTTGTCGCTCTTGTAGCGCTCCTGAATCGCCTTCATCTTCGGCTGGAGCACCTGCATGTTCCGCGTCGACTTGATCTGCTTCACGAAGAGCGGGATCAGGCAGATACGGATGAGCACCACGAGGGACACGATGGACAGGCCCCAGGCCCACCCTGTGTCAGGGCCGAAGACGGCGCCGTACACCTTGTGGAACTGGACGATGACCCAGGAAACGGGCCAGGTGATGAAGCTGAACAGACTGGCAATCGTGTCCACTAATCAAGCTCCTTGAGCATTGGGCGAGGTCTCTGCGGCCGGGCTCGGGGTGTCGGGGGCCGATCCCCGAGAAGACACGCCAACGGCGGACTTCTCGCCCTTGCTACCGCGCCACGCGTCGCGCAGCGCTTCGTGCCACCTGCGTCGGGTGCGGGGCGGGACGTGGTCCACACCGCCCGGCGACCACGGGTTGCACCGCAGAATGCGCCAGGCGGTGAGGGCAGTGCCCTTCACCGCACCGTGCCGGTCGATGGCCGTGAATCCGTAGTGGGAACACGACGGGTAGTACCGGCAGACCGGCCCCAGCATGGGGCTGATGGTCCACTGGTACAGCTTGATCAGAGCCAGCAGCGGGTACTTCATCGCGTGCCTCTCCCCCGACCTTCGGTTTGGGGAGCCCCGCCCAGCAGCCGCTGCAGTGCGGCGTCCAGGTCTCGGGCCAGCTGTGCGTGGGTGGCGTCACCCGCTCCGGGCAACGCCCGTACGACCACCAGGCTACCGGGGGGCAGCTCGGCGATCCGATCGCGCATGAGGTGGCGAAGTCTCCGCTTCACCGCATTGCGTACGACGGCGACGCCGACGGCTTTGCTCACGACGAAACCCGCACGCGTCGGGGGAGAGCTCTCCCCTGCCGCGTGCGGGTCCGTTGCACCGCTACTACGTAGATGGACGACGAGAAGCGGGCGGCCTGCACGGCGCCCTCGTCGTACCGCGGTCGCGAAGTCCTCGCGCCGCCTCAGCCGATTGTCGGTAGGCAGCACGTCATGATCCCTACGGGATCAGGCGGACAGCTCAGTGCGGCCCTTGGCACGGCGGTTCGCCAGGATGGCGCGGCCGGCGCGGGTACGCATGCGCAGACGGAAGCCGTGGGTCTTGGCCCGACGACGGTTGTTCGGCTGGAAGGTGCGCTTGCTCACTCGGGGGCTCCAGAAATGAATCGGGGATGGCGAAACATCGCCTGGCTGTCACCGTGCGCCCACGAGGAAGCTCGCAACGCTCTCAGTGCACCGCTTCACGATCATTGACCATGATCTTGCCCATCGGAGGCAGGCGGCAGCAGCCATCGACAACTCGACCTGGTTACGGTACGCGCGGCTACGCCATCCGGTCAAACCGGGGCTTGTCGGGGGCCCTCTGTGCACAGCCTGTGGACAACAACTTGAACCGCGTGAGCTGCCACGACTACCGTGGCCCAACCTGGATTCAGGCTTTCGTCAGTCATGCAGCCGATGTGTCCGTGCCTGTCCAGCCTGTCCTTCCGTCCCGTCCCGCCGTCCCGTCCCGAGAACCACACCTTCGTGGGACCTGTGAGAAAGCGTGCCCTGTGGCTGACGTACCTGCCGATCTTGCCGCAGTGTGGCCGCATGTGCTGGAGCATCTGCTCGGTGAGGGCCAGCAGGGCGTGGAGGCCAAGGACAAGCAGTGGATCGAGCGCTGCCAGCCTCTCGCACTGGTCGCCGACACAGCACTGCTCGCCGTGCCCAACGAGTACAGCAAGCAGGTCCTGGAGGGCCGGCTCGCGCCCCTGATCAGCGAGGCTCTGAGCCATGAGTGCGGCCGGCCGATCCGTATCGCGATCACGGTCGACGACTCGGTGGGCGAGTCGCCCGCCCCGCCCGCACGCCAGCAGTCCCCCTACCAGGGGCAGCAGCAGCGGGGCCAGCACCAGCCGGCGCAGCACGACGAGCAGCAGCGGGACGTACGGGACAACCGTGACCCCCGTGACCCCCGTGACACCTACGACGCCTACGGTCACCGCCCCCAGGACGACGGGCTGCCGACCGCCCGCCCCGCCTACCCCGAGTACCGCCAGCAGTCACGCCCCGCGCCGGGCACCTGGCCGGGCAGCGGACAGCAGGACGACCACGGCTGGCAGCAGCAACGGCTCGGCGGCTTCCAGGAGCGCGACCCGTACTCGCGGCCGCCGCAGCACGACTACCGGTCGCAACTGCCCGACCGCCCCTCCTACGACCAGCAGCAGTCGTACGACCAGCAGCGCCAGGACCGCAACGAGCGCCAGGACCAGGGCCCGCGGCACGGCGGCGGCCCCTCCCTCCAGGGCGGCAGCGGCGGCGCCCCCGGCCCGCTGGCCGCACAGCCCGCACCGGCCCCCGGCCCCGGCGAGCCGCAGGCGCGGCTGAACCCCAAGTACCTCTTCGACACCTTCGTCATCGGATCCTCGAACCGGTTCGCGCACGCGGCGGCCGTCGCCGTGGCCGAGGCACCGGCGAAGGCGTACAACCCCCTCTTCATCTACGGGGAGTCCGGGCTCGGCAAAACGCACCTGCTGCACGCCATCGGGCACTACGCGCGCAGCCTCTACCCGGGCACCCGGGTGCGGTACGTGAGCTCGGAGGAGTTCACCAACGAGTTCATCAACTCCATCCGCGACGGCAAGGGCGACGCGTTCCGCAAGCGCTACCGCGATGTGGACATCCTGCTGGTCGACGACATCCAGTTCCTGGCGAGCAAGGAGTCGACGCAGGAGGAGTTCTTCCACACCTTCAATACGCTGCACAACGCGAACAAGCAGATCGTGCTGTCCTCCGACCGGCCGCCCAAGCAGCTGGTGACGCTGGAGGACCGGCTGCGCAACCGTTTCGAGTGGGGCCTCACCACCGACGTACAGCCGCCGGAGCTCGAAACGCGGATCGCGATCCTCCGCAAGAAGGCCGTGCAGGAGCAGCTCAATGCCCCGCCGGAGGTGCTGGAGTTCATCGCCTCCCGCATCTCGCGCAACATCCGCGAGCTGGAGGGGGCGCTGATCCGGGTCACGGCCTTCGCGAGCCTGAACCGGCAGCCGGTGGACCTCACTCTCACCGAGCAGGTGCTGAAGGACCTGATCCCCGGCGGTGAGGACGCCTCTCCGGAGATCACCGCGCCGGCCATCATGTCGGCGACCGCGGACTACTTCGGTCTGACGGTGGACGACCTGTGCGGATCCTCGCGCAGCCGGGTGCTGGTGACGGCCCGCCAGATCGCCATGTACCTCTGCCGCGAACTCACGGACCTCTCCCTCCCGAAGATCGGCGCCCAGTTCGGCGGCCGCGACCACACCACGGTGATGCACGCGGACCGCAAGATCCGCGCGCTGATGGCCGAGCGACGCTCCATCTACAACCAGGTCACGGAGCTCACCAACCGCATCAAGAACGGCTGACAGCGGCGGAGTTACGTCGCGGGGCCCACGGGGTTACGCCGTTCCAGGCGCCCGGAGCAGCACGCTCCGGGCGCCTTTGCGTGCTCCCAGAGGCATCGTGCGAGAAGTCCACAGGGCGTTCGGGGGCATCTTCCGGGGCCCGCCCACGCCCTGCCCGGGACTCGATCAGCGACTTTTCGGTGCACAACCAAGGCCTTTGAGGCCACCCGCTGTTCGAATATCGCGGCTTGAGCTGCGGTTCTCCACAGATCCTGGGACGATGTCCCGTCCACACCCTGGGGACTGCGAAGTTGTCCAGATTGTGTCCACAGGTGCGGTTGCTGAGGCTTCATCACCCCAGGTCAGGTGCTTGTGGAATTGTGGCAAACTTTAATCCACAGGCTGTGGACAGAATTTTCATCCACAGGGGCCGGAAGGAGTTGTCCACCGGCGGCCCACAGGCTCGTCCCTCTTTCCCACAGCTTTTCCCCAACGCTGTCCACTGTTCGGCAACCCAACACCCCCTCTCACCGTGTCGAGTGAAAGCCGTCACACCAAGGAGGTCGATTGGGCTGTGGGGAAGGTGGGTAAAGCTGGGGACGCAGCTGTGGGGAAGTGACCCCTGCCTGTGCATCGGGTGTGCAGAACTTCCGCCCGTCCACAGAGGAGGCAGGTTGTCCACCACCTCCACCCACAGGCTCGGTGGACAAAAAATGGGCTCTGAGCTGCGAAAACGGGGTTATCCACGGTTTCCACAGGCCCTACTACTACTCCCACTAAGAGTTAGCCCAGAATCCGCATCGAAGAAGGTCCTGTGTACAACTCGGCCCGGCAGCACCTCGGGCCTCTCGCCACGACTTGACCGACAGCCGCACCGACTGTCGGTGACGTGCGTCAGACTGGTCCCCGGTGAACTTCCCCAGCCGACGGCCGGAAGACACCAGTCAGACGTAGAAAGCCAGCAGGGCGAGCCAGCAACAGCAGGAGGCGGTTCCGGTGAAGATCCGGGTGGAGCGCGATGTACTCGCGGAGGCGGTGGCCTGGACGGCACGCAGCCTCCCTGCCCGTCCGCCGGTGCCGGTCCTTGCCGGCCTGCTGCTGAAGGCCGAGGAGGGCGCGCTGAGCCTCTCCGGCTTCGACTACGAGGTCTCGGCCCGGGTGTCGGTCGATGCCGAGATCGAGGAGGACGGCACGGTCCTGGTGTCCGGCCGGCTGCTTGCCGACATCTGCCGCGCCCTCCCCAACCGCCCGGTGGAGATTTCCACAGACGGTGTACGGGCGACCGTGGCCTGCGGCTCCTCGCGGTTCACACTCCACACGCTTCCTGTGGAGGAGTACCCGGCGCTGCCGCAGATGCCGACCGCCACGGGCACCGTTCCCGGTGAGGTCTTCGCCTCCGCCGCCGCCCAGGTGGCCATCGCCGCCGGTCGTGACGACACGCTGCCGGTGCTGACCGGTGTGCGCATCGAGATCGAGGGCGAGACGGTCACCCTGGCCTCCACCGACCGCTACCGCTTCGCGGTCCGCGAGTTCCTGTGGAAGCCGGAGGACCCGGACGCGTCCGCGGTCGCGCTGGTGCCCGCCAAGACGCTCCTGGACACCGCCAAGGCGCTGACCAGCGGCGACACGGTGACCATCGCGCTGTCGGGCTCGGGTTCGGGTGAGGGCCTGATCGGTTTCGAGGGGGCCGGCCGTCGCACGACGACGCGACTCCTGGAAGGCGACCTGCCGAAGTACCGCACGCTGTTCCCGACCGAGTTCAATTCGGTCGCGGTGATCGAGACGGCCCCGTTCGTCGAGGCCGTGAAGCGTGTGGCGCTGGTGGCCGAGCGGAACACTCCGGTGCGGCTGACCTTCGAGCAGGGTGTGCTGATCCTGGAGGCGGGTTCCAGCGACGACGCACAGGCTGTGGAGCGTGTCGACGCCAACCTGGACGGCGACGACATCTCGATCGCCTTCAACCCGACGTTCCTGCTGGACGGTCTGAGCGCGATCGACTCCCCGGTCGCCCAGCTCTCCTTCACGACGTCCACCAAGCCGGCGCTGCTGAGCGGCCGCCCGGCCGTGGACGCCGAGGCTGACGACGCGTACAAGTACCTGATCATGCCGGTTCGGCTGTCCGGCTGACGCGGCAATCGCGTGCGGCGCAGGCCCGGGGCCCAGGTGGCGCCGGGCCTGACGTGCCCCTCGGGCCGTACGCACAAGCCGGGCGTAGGCTCGGACCCGGGTACGAATCGCCTCGAAGCTTAAGGAATCTCTGATGGAGCTCGGTCTCGTCGGACTCGGCAAAATGGGCGGCAACATGCGCGAGCGCATTCGCCGCGCAGGCCACACCGTCATCGGTTACGACCGCAACCAGGACGTCGCCGATGTCCACAGCCTGGAAGAGCTTGTGGGCAAGCTCAAGGGCCCGCGCGTCGTCTGGGTCATGGTCCCGGCCGGTGACGCCACCCAGTCCACGATCGACGCGCTCGGTGAGCTGCTCTCCCCCGGCGACATCGTCGTCGACGGCGGCAACTCGCGCTGGACTGACGACGAGAAGCACGCCGAGGAACTGAAGGCCAAGGGCATCGGCTTTGTCGACTGCGGCGTCTCCGGCGGCGTCTGGGGCCTGGAGAACGGCTATGCGCTGATGTACGGCGGCGCCGCCGACGACGTGGCGAAGGTCCAGCCGGTCTTCGACGCGCTGAAGCCGGAGGGCGAGTTCGGCTCGGTGCACGCGGGCAAGGTCGGCGCCGGTCACTTCGCCAAGATGGTCCACAACGGCATCGAGTACGCCATGATGCAGGCGTACGCCGAGGGCTGGGAGCTCCTGGAGAAGGTCGACTCGGTCACCGACGTCCGCGAGGTCTTCCGCTCCTGGCAGGAGGGCACGGTCATCCGTTCCTGGCTGCTGGACCTGGCGGTCAACGCCCTCGACGACGACGAGCACCTGGAAGGCCTGCGCGGTTACGCGTCGGACTCCGGCGAGGGTCGCTGGACCGTCGAGGCAGCCATCGACAACGCTGTGCCGCTGCCCGCGATCACGGCCTCCCTGTTCGCCCGCTTCGCGTCGCGTCAGGACGACTCCCCGCAGATGAAGATGATCGCCGCGCTGCGCAACCAGTTCGGCGGCCACGCGGTCGAGTCCACCAAGAAGTAGGCGCGGTACGGGGGAAGGTCGGCGCACCACCATGCACGTCACGCATCTGTCGCTGGCCGACTTCCGCTCGTACGCCCGGGTCGAAGTTCCACTCGACCCGGGCGTCACCGCTTTTGTGGGGGCGAACGGGCAGGGCAAGACCAACCTCGTCGAGGCGGTCGGCTATCTCGCCACCCTCGGCAGCCATCGGGTGGCGTCGGATGCTCCGCTGGTACGGATGGGGGCCGAGCGGGCGGTGATCCGCGCGGCCGTCACCCAGGGCGAGCGGTCCCAGCTGGTCGAGCTGGAGCTGAATCCGGGCCGTGCGAACCGGGCCCGTATCAATAGGTCTTCGCAGGTCAGGCCCCGTGATGTGCTGGGGATCGTACGGACTGTGCTGTTCGCGCCGGAGGATCTGGCCCTGGTGAAGGGCGACCCCGGGGAGCGCCGGAAGTTCCTGGACGAGCTGATCACGGCGCGCTCGCCGCGGATGGCCGGAGTGCGTTCCGACTACGAGCGCGTACTGAAGCAGCGCAACACCCTCCTCAAGTCGGCGGCGATGGCGCGGCGGCACGGTGGCCGGTCCATGGACATGTCGACCATCGATGTGTGGGACCAGCATCTGGCGAAGGCCGGTGCCGAACTCCTGGCACAGCGGCTGGACCTGATCGCCGCGCTTCAGCCGCTGGCCGACAAGGCGTACGAGCAACTCGCGCCCGGTGGCGGGCCGGTGGCGCTGGAGTACCGGAATTCGGCGCCCGGCGAGGCGCAGTCCCGCGAGGAGCTGTACGCGCAGTTGATGGCGGCGCTCGCCGACGCGCGCAAGCAGGAGATCGAGCGGGGGGTGACCCTGGTCGGCCCGCACCGCGACGAACTCATCCTGAAGCTCGGTGAGTTGCCTGCCAAGGGTTATGCGAGTCACGGGGAGTCCTGGTCGTATGCGCTGGCGTTGAGGCTTGCCTCGTACGACCTGCTGCGTGCGGAGGGCAATGAGCCGGTGCTGGTGCTCGACGACGTCTTCGCCGAGCTGGACGCGCGGCGTCGGCAGCGGCTGGCGGAACTGGTGGCGCCGGGTGAGCAGGTGCTGGTGACCGCTGCGGTGGATGATGACGTGCCGGAGGCGCTGGCGGGCACTCGGTATGCGGTAGCCGGTGGCGAGGTGACCCGGCTGTGAGCGGCGAGGGGAAGGCCAAGCCCGAGGGGGCCGGGGTGCCGGCGTCGTCGGGTGTCGATCTGGCGCGTCAGGCGCTGGCTGCCGCGAAGGAGCAGGCGCGGGCGCGTGGGGCCGCGGCCCAGCAGAAGAAGACCGTGCGCCGTGGCGGCAGTCTGCGTTCGGGTTCCGGGGCGGACGGTCGTGATCCGCTGAAGCTGGGTGCCGCGCTGGACCGGTTGAAGACCGAGCGTGGCTGGGAGATGCCGATCGCAGTCTCCGGGGTGATGGGGCGCTGGAAGGAGATCGTCGGTGACGACGTGGCCCAGCATTCCGAGCCGTTGAAGTACGACGAGGACGAGCGGATTCTCTGGGTGCGCTGTACGTCCACGGCGTGGGTGACCCAGATGAAGTACTTGCAGCCCACGCTGCTGAAGCGGCTCAACGGGGAGCTCGGGCGGGACACGGTGCGCCAGCTCAAGCTGGAGGGTCCGAACGGGCCGCCGCGGCGGTACGGGCCGTTGCGGGCGCCTGGGAGCAAGGGGCCCGGAGACACGTACGGGTAGGGCGGGTCTGCGATGTTTCACGTGAAACGTCGACCGTGATGTTTCACGTGAAACCGGACGGCACGAGTGAGGCGTCCCTCACGGTAGCCGGAGGTTGACAGCCCGAAGCGCTGGACGCCCGTGTGAGTCGCCTGGAGCCCCTCCCTGGATATGGGGAGTCGTTCGGCCCCGGTTCGGGGCGGCACATGCGGACTCAGGTACCGGCAAACCCCCATTCATGTCCGCGCTACCGGTAGACTGACGGGAGTCCTCGCTCATTTCGCGCGGGGCACGTCGACTTACACAGAACGACGCAGCCGCTCCTGCCTGCCTGGGGATGGGGAACCCCCCAGCCGAAGGCAGGGGATGGGCCTGTGCTGTGCCAGAAAGGGCGCTTCGTGGCCGATTCCGGCAACCCCAACGAGATCAGTCCGTCCGCTGCCGGCGAGGACGGCGAGGGCACCCCCGCGGAGGTGGCTTCTTCGTCGTCGAAGGGCACGTCCGCGGAGGTCACTTCGGCGTACGACGCCAGCGCGATCACCGTCCTTGAGGGCCTGGACGCGGTCCGCAAGCGACCCGGCATGTACATCGGCTCGACCGGTGAGCGTGGTCTGCATCACATGGTGCAGGAAGTCGTCGACAACTCCGTCGATGAGGCCCTGGCAGGGCATGCGGACTCCATCGACGTCACGATCCTGGCCGACGGCGCCGTGCGCGTCATCGACAACGGCCGAGGCATCCCGGTCGGCATCCACCCGGTGGAGAAGAAGCCGGCCGTCGAGGTCGTGCTCACGGTGCTGCACGCGGGCGGCAAGTTCGGCGGCGGCGGCTACGCGGTCTCCGGTGGTCTGCACGGCGTCGGTGTCTCCGTCGTCAACGCGCTCTCGCACAAGCTCGCCGTCGAGATCAGGACGGACGGCTACCGCTGGACGCAGGACTACAAGGCGGGCGCCCCGACCGCGCCGCTGGAGCGGCACGAGGCCACCGAGGAGACCGGCACGTCGGTCACCTTCTGGGCCGACCCCGACATCTTCGAGACCACCGAGTACTCCTTCGAGACGCTCTCGCGGCGTTTCCAGGAGATGGCGTTCCTCAACAAGGGACTGACCATCAAGCTGACGGACGAGCGGGAGTCCGCGAAGGCCGTCGTGGGTGCGGACACCGCGGAGACGGCCGACGACGAGCAGGTCCGCACGGTCACGTACCACTACGAGGGCGGCATCGTCGACTTCGTGAAGTACCTGAACTCGCGCAAGGGCGAGCTCATCCACCCGACCGTCATCGACGTCGAGGCCGAGGACAAGGAGCGGATGCTCTCGGTCGAGATCGCGATGCAGTGGAACTCGCAGTACAGCGAGGGGGTGTACTCCTTCGCCAACACGATCCACACGCATGAGGGCGGTACGCACGAGGAGGGCTTCCGCGCGGCGATGACCGGTCTGGTGAACCGGTACGCACGCGAGAAGAAGTTCCTGCGCGAGAAGGACGACAACCTCGCCGGTGAGGACATCCGCGAGGGTCTGACCGCGATCATCTCGGTGAAGCTGGGCGAGCCGCAGTTCGAGGGCCAGACCAAGACCAAGCTGGGCAACACGGAGGCGAAGACCTTCGTGCAGAAGGTCGTGCACGAGCACCTCAACGACTGGTTCGACCGCAATCCCAACGAGGCCGCGGACATCATTCGCAAGGCGATCCAGGCCGCCACGGCCCGTGTCGCCGCCCGTAAGGCGCGCGATCTGACCCGCCGCAAGGGCCTGCTGGAGTCGGCGTCGCTGCCGGGCAAGCTCAGCGACTGCCAGTCCAACGACCCGACGAAGTGCGAGATCTTCATCGTCGAGGGTGACTCCGCCGGTGGTTCGGCGAAGTCCGGCCGTAACCCGATGTACCAGGCCATCCTGCCGATCCGAGGCAAGATCCTGAACGTCGAGAAGGCGCGGATCGACAAGATCCTGCAGAACACCGAGGTCCAGGCGCTGATCAGCGCCTTCGGTACCGGTGTGCACGAGGACTTCGACATCGAGAAGCTCCGCTATCACAAGATCATTCTGATGGCGGACGCCGACGTCGACGGTCAGCACATCAACACCCTGCTCCTGACGTTCCTGTTCCGCTTCATGCGGCCGCTGGTCGAGGCGGGGCACGTCTACCTGTCGCGTCCGCCGCTGTACAAGCTCAAGTGGGGCCGCGACCAGGTCGAGTACGCCTACTCCGACCGGGAGCGCGACGCGCTGCGCGAGGCCGGCGAGCAGCAGGGCAAGCGCATCAAGGAGGGCGACCTCCAGCGCTTCAAGGGTCTCGGCGAGATGGATGCCGAGGAGCTGCGTATCACCACGATGGACGTCGATCACCGCGTGCTCGGCCAGGTCACCCTGGACGACGCGGCCCAGGCCGACGACCTGTTCTCGGTGCTGATGGGTGAGGACGTCGAGGCGCGGCGCTCGTTCATCCAGCGCAACGCCAAGGACGTTCGCTTCCTCGACATCTGAGTCGGTCCGTCGCTGACCGCTTCGAAAGGATTTTGACCAGCAATGGCCGACGAGAACACCCCTGTTACCCCCGCAGTTGAAGAGCCGGTCGTCCGGATCGAGCCCGTCGGGCTCGAAACGGAGATGCAGCGCTCGTACCTCGACTACGCGATGTCCGTCATCGTGGCGCGTGCGCTCCCGGATGTCCGGGACGGCCTGAAGCCGGTGCACCGTCGCGTGCTGTACGCGATGTACGACGGTGGCTACCGGCCCGAGAAGGGCTTCTACAAGTGCGCCCGTGTCGTCGGTGACGTCATGGGTACGTACCACCCGCACGGCGACTCCTCGATCTACGACGCCCTGGTGCGTCTGGCACAGCCGTGGTCGATGCGGATGCCGCTGGTGGCCTCCAACGGCAACTTCGGCTCCCCGGGCAACGACCCGGCGGCCGCCATGCGGTACACCGAGTGCAAGATGGCGAACCTCTCCATGGAGATGGTCCGTGACATCGACGAGGAGACCGTCGACTTCACGGCCAACTACGACGGCCGTAACCAGGAGCCGACGGTTCTGCCGGCCCGCTTCCCGAACCTGCTGGTCAACGGCTCGGCGGGTATCGCGGTCGGTATGGCGACCAACATTCCGCCGCACAACCTGCGCGAGGTCGCCGCGGGTGCGCAGTGGGTGCTGGAGAACCCGGAGGCCTCGCAGGAAGAGGTCCTGGACGCGCTGATGGAGCGCATCAAGGGTCCCGACTTCCCGACCGGTGCGCTGGTGGTGGGCCGCAAGGGCATCGAAGAGGCGTACCGGACGGGCCGTGGCTCGATCACGATGCGCGCCGTGGTCGCGGTCGAGGAGATCCAGAACCGCCAGTGCCTGGTGGTCACGGAACTCCCGTACCAGACCAACCCCGACAACCTGGCGCAGAAGATCGCCGACCTGGTGAAGGACGGCAAGGTCGGCGGCATCGCCGACGTCCGTGACGAGACCTCGTCGCGCACGGGCCAGCGTCTGGTCGTCGTACTGAAGCGTGACGCGGTCGCCAAGGTCGTACTGAACAACCTGTACAAGCACACCGACCTGCAGTCGAACTTCGGCGCGAACATGCTGGCGCTGGTCGACGGCGTGCCGCGCACGCTGTCGCTGGACGCGTTCATCCGCCACTGGGTGACGCACCAGATCGAGGTCATCGTCCGGCGTACGCAGTTCCGGCTGCGCAAGGCCGAGGAGCGGGCGCACATCCTGCGCGGTCTGCTCAAGGCGCTGGACGCGATCGACGAGGTCATCGCGCTGATCCGCCGTTCCAACACGGTGGAGATCGCGCGTGAGGGCCTGATGGGCCTGCTGTCGATCGACGAGATCCAGGCCAACGCGATCCTGGAGATGCAGCTGCGACGGCTGGCCGCCCTGGAGCGCCAGAAGATCGTGGCGGAGCACGACGAGCTCCAGGCCAAGATCAACGAGTACAACGCGATCCTGGCCTCCCCGGAGCGGCAGCGCGCGATCGTCAGCGAGGAGCTGGCCGTCATCGTCGACAAGTTCGGCGACGACCGGCGTTCCGCCCTGGTGCCCTTCGACGGCGACATGTCCATGGAGGACCTGATCGCCGAGGAGGACATCGTCGTCACCATCACCAACGGTGGCTACGTCAAGCGCACCAAGACCGAGGACTACCGGTCGCAGAAGCGCGGCGGCAAGGGCGTGCGCGGGACCAAGCTGAAGCAGGACGACATCGTCGACCACTTCTTCGTCTCCACCACGCACCACTGGCTGCTCTTCTTCACCAACAAGGGCCGGGTCTACCGGGCCAAGGCGTACGAGCTTCCCGATGCCGGCCGGGACGCGCGTGGTCAGCACGTCGCGAACCTGCTGGCCTTCCAGCCGGACGAGAAGATCGCCCAGATCCTGGCGATCCGGGACTACGACGCGGCGCCTTACCTGATCCTGGCCACCAAGGGCGGCCTGGTGAAGAAGACCTCGCTGAAGGACTACGACTCGCCCCGTTCGGGTGGTGTCATCGCGATCAACCTGCGCGAGACCGCGGACGGCAGCGACGACGAACTGATCGGCGCGGAGCTGGTGTCGGCCGAGGACGATCTGCTGCTGGTCAGCAGGAAGGCCCAGTCGATCCGCTTCACGGCGACCGATGACGCGCTGCGTCCGATGGGCCGTGCGACCTCGGGTGTGAAGGGCATGAGCTTCCGCGAGGGGGACGAGCTGCTCTCGATGAATGTGGTCAGGACCGGTACGTTCGTGTTCACCGCGACGGACGGCGGGTATGCGAAGCGCACTCCGGTCGACGAGTACCGCGTCCAGGGTCGTGGTGGTCTGGGCATCAAGGCCGCCAAGATCGTGGAGGACCGCGGGTCGCTCGTGGGCGCGTTGGTGGTGGAGGCGACGGATGAGATCCTCGCCATCACGCTGGGCGGCGGTGTGATTCGTACGCGAGTCAACGAAGTCAGGGAGACGGGCCGTGACACCATGGGCGTCCAACTGATCAACCTGGGCAAGCGGGATGCCGTCGTAGGCATCGCGCGCAACGCCGAGGCCGGCCGCGAGGCCGAAGAGGTCGACGGCGTCGAGGACGGCCCGGAGACCGACGAGAACGGTACGGCCACTGCCACGGCCGCGACCGAAGCAGCCGAGGACGTTCAGTCCTCGGCAGGGGAGCACGAGGAGTAGGTCGTGAATGGAGCCACGGGCACCGGACGAAACGCTTCCGGAGCTGGAGCACCCGGTGCCCGTGGCTCTGCCGCGGACTCCCAGGGGGGAACTGTGACGGACACCCGGGGGGCGCAGCCCCAGCAGAGTTACGACGGGTACGCGGCCGGGCCGCTGCCCGGAGAGCGGGACCAGCCGGCCCAGGGACCTGGGTCCCAGCCGTACCACCCGCCGCAGGCGTACCAGGGACAGTCGACTCAGGGCGGTCCTGCGGGACCGCCGCAGGGCGGCGGGACCACGCAGGCGGGCCAGCACGGCGGCGGTACGCAGGGCGGGCAGACCGGTGCGGTGCGCCGGCCCCGCACCGGGGCGCGCACCACGCCTCGTACGCGAAAGGCCAGACTGCGGGTGGCCAAGGCCGATCCGTGGTCGGTGATGAAGGTCAGCTTCCTGCTGTCGATCGCACTGGGCATCTGCACGGTGATCGCGGCCGTGGTGCTGTGGATGGTCATGGACGCCATGGGTGTCTTCGCGACCGTCGGCGGCACCATCAGCGAGGCGACCAGCTCGACGGCAGGTTCCGGTGAGAGCAGCGGGTTCGACCTCCAGTCGTTCCTGTCGCTGCCGCGGGTGCTGATCTTCACCTCGGTGATCGCGGTGATCGATGTGGTGCTGATGACGGCCCTGGCGACGCTGGGCGCTTTCATCTACAACCTGTCGGCCGGTTTCGTGGGTGGTGTGGAGCTCACGCTGGCCGAGGACGAATAGGCCGGTCGGGCGCTTGGACCGGCCTTCGGGCTGGTCCAAGCACTGGGTGCGGAGAACCGATTTTGGGACTGCGCCCCAGGTGCGCTAATCTTCAGGAGTCAGCGCGCGAGCGCGGCGGGGCTATAGCTCAGTTGGTTAGAGCGCATCCCTGATAAGGATGAGGCCACAGGTTCAAATCCTGTTAGCCCCACATTTACCGGTTGGCCCGGACGAGGAAGTTCTCGTCCGGGCCAACCGCATTTGTATGTCCGGAAGTTGAAGCCCGACTAGGTCACCGATCGGTATCGGTCGGTGTGTATAGTCGGCCGCCAAGAGGTCTCCTACGTCAAGGAAAGACGAGGTCGCGCGGTGAAGAAGCTTCTCCTGGTCGCACTGGCCGCCATTGGCGGGCTCCTCGTGTACCGCCAGATCCAGGCGGATCGCGCCGAGCAGGATCTGTGGACGGAGGCGACTGACTCCGTGCCCGCAGGTTCGGGTGTCTGAGCTCCAGTAGTCCCACAGGGCCCCGGTCGCTTTTTGCGGCCGGGGCCCTGTGCTGTCTGCGGGACGGGGGTCCGACTGCTCCGGTGGCCCGACTGCTCCGACTGCCCGATGGCTCCGGTGGTCCGCTGTTGCGGGACCGTGACGTAACCCTCTTGTATTTGCCTACGCAAATCACTAGCTTGCATGAGCAAAGCTGAAGCAGGTTCTGTGGAGCCAACCAGGGGGCGCGGATGAGGGTGCGGATGTCGGCCGTGGTGGCCGGTGGGGCTTTACTGGGGGTGCTGGGCGGGGCTCCGGCTGTCGCGGTCGCCGATGTTTCACGTGAAACGGTGCGGGCGGCGGGTGATGTTTCACGTGAAACGGGCGGCCGGGGTGGCCTGGTCATGGTGCTGGACTCCTCGGGTTCCATGGGTGAGAGCGACGGTTCCGGGCGTACGCGCATGGAGTCGGCGAGGGCGGCGGTGTCCACCGTGGTGGACGGGCTGCCGGACGGCTATCCGACAGGGCTGCGGGTGTACGGCGCGGATCAGCCCAAGGGGTGTACCGATACCCGGCTCGTACGGCCCGTACAGGCGCTCGACCGGGAGGGGCTGAAGCGGGCTGTGGGCGGCGTGCAGCCCAAGGGGGACACTCCCATCGGGGTGTCGCTCCAGAAGGCCGCACAGGACCTTCCGAAGGCTTCCGGCGGGTCGGGTGGGCAGCGCACCGTGCTGTTGATCTCCGACGGCGAGGACAACTGCGGTACGCCGCAGCCCTGTGAGGTGGCCAAGCAGCTCGGCCGCAGTGGGGTGGATCTGCGGATCGACGCCATCGGATTCCAGGTGAAGGGGGCGGCCCGCGAGCAGCTGGAGTGCATCGCGGGCGCGGGGAACGGGCGTTACTACGACGCCCCGGACGCCGAGGCGCTCACCCGGCAGCTGCAACGTGCGGCCCAGATTTCGGCGGACGGCTACCGGTTCAAGGGGCGGCAGGTGCGGGGAGCGGCGACGAAGGCGGTCGCGCCGGCACTGGAACCCGGTCAGTACCTGGACACCATCGGGCCCGGCGAGATCCGCTATTACGCGGCCGATCTGGACGCCGTGTCCACCGTGAACTTCTCGGCGACGGCGGTTCCGCAGACCGGGGCGGCGGTGGACACCTTCGACGGGCTGAAGACCCGGATCGAGTACCGCGAGCGGAGGACCTGCGAGAACAGCACCGAGCACTTCCTCCAGAACGAGGGCGCCACCCCGCTGACTTCGGCGGTCGCCCGGGTGCCCAGCCAGAGCGGAAACGAAAGCTGCGACAAGGCCGGCCGGTACTGGCTGGCCGTCGAGCGGGAGAACAAGAAGGGCTCGGACGCGGGGCGCTGGCCGCTGGAGCTGACGTACGACGTGGAGGAGCCACTGCCCGGGGGCGTCACGCCGGCCGAGTCGCAGCCCGAGTACGGGGCGGGTGACGGGAAGGCCGTGATGCCGTCCGGCGACCCGGAGGACGTCCGGGGCGGCACCGGATTCAACGATGCCCGCAGGCTTGGTACCGGGGTGTGGCGCGACCGGATCCTGCCCTCGCAGACCCTTTGGTACAAGGTCCCCGCGGGGTGGGGGCAGCAGGTGCGGTACGACGTGGAGTTCGCCAACGAGCCCACCGTCGAGGGTGGTTCGAGCGTCTTCTCCTACGGGATGACGCAGGTCTTCACGCCCTCAAGGGCACCCGTGGGCGCCGGCACCGGGGGCTTCGATCCGAAGGTGCTCTACCGGGGCAAGCCCGCGGTCGCCCGGCTGGGAACCGTGCCGGTGGCGTGGACCAACCGGTACGAGTCGCACCCCAACACCGTGCCCGTGCACGCCAAGGGCGACTTCTACATCGCGGTCTCGCTCGGTGCGAAGACGGCGGAGATCGCCGAGAACCCGCGCATCGGAGTGGTACTGCGGGTTGCCGTACTCGGTGACGAGCGGTCAGGGCCGCAGCACGGCGCGCCCCTTGTGAAGGGTGCGGGTGGATCCGCTCCGGTGAAGGCGGATTCGGTCACCCGGGCGGACGGCGCTGCGGCGGGCGGGGCAGGATGGACCGGCACCGCGACGGCTGCCGTTGCGGGCGGGGCGATCGTGGTGATCGCCGGGGTCGTGCTTTTCGCGGTACGGCGGCGGACGGCCGGGCACACGACAAGGAGTGGCGCGTGATGAGCCAGCGCAACAGGGGTCGACGACTGCGGGGGGCACTCGCGGGGACGGCGGCGTTGTGCGTCGTTGTCGGGCTGCCGGGGCAGGCACTGGCAGCGGGCGGGCCCGGATCGTACGTCTTCGACACGGAGGCCGAGGCGACCCGGGGCGCGGCGACCACGGCGGACGCCCCGGCGCTGAAGGCCGGGGCGACGTACAAGGACAGCATCGAGCCGAAGGGCAAGCAGTACTACCGGCTGGACCTCGACGCGAAGACCAATGCCTATGTGTCGGCGGTCGCGGTGCCGAAGGCGGGAACCAAGGTCAAGTACGGCGACGACCTCAAGGTGTCGGTGCTGGACCGGAACAACAGCTCCTGCGACTCCGGGGACAGCGTCTCCTTCGGTTCCTCGGCGGAGTTCCCGCGGCCGCTCAGCACCTATGCGGCACGGCTGTTGAAGGAGGGCTCCAGCAGCTGTCAGAAGGCGGGCGCCTATTACGTGCTGGTCGAGCGGGGCTCCTCCGCGACCTCCACCCCCGAGGACTGGGAACTGGAGATCCGCTACCAGTCCGAGCCGGGTCTGAAGGCCGCCGGGCCGACGGAGGCCCCCGAGAGCTGGCCGAGCGCATCGCCCGCACCGCCCACCGGCGGTCCGCAGCCGCGCAAGGGCGGGACCGGCTTCAATGACGCCACCGGGCTCACGTCCGGTGAATGGCGTGACGAGATCAAGCCCGGTCAGTCGCTGTTCTACCGGGTGCCGGTCGACTGGGGACAGCAGATCTTCTCCGACGTCGACCTGCACAGCACCGACGGAGGGAAGAACGCGTACGTCGGGGGTGCGCTGGACTTCGCCCTCTACAACCCGGCGCGCGGGCTCGTGCAGGACGAGAGCGGAACGTACGACGGCAAGCAGAAGTCGACGTCGATGGATCCGCTGCGGCCGGTGGCCTACGAGAACCGCTTCGATTCCGGCAGTGGCGACAAGGACATGCAGCTGGCGGGCTGGTACTACCTGCGGGTCTCGATGAATCCCAAGGTTGGCCAGGCCTTCGGCGAGAAGCCCTACGGGTTGACGCTGCGGGTCAATGTGACGGGGCAGAAGCAGGCGGGGCCCGACTATGCGGCGCCCTCCACCGACTTCGGTGTCACCGAGGACGACCGGGAAGCGGCGAGCAGCGGGCAGAGCGGGTCTGCGGCGGAGCAGAGCAGCACCATGAAGACCGTCGCTGCGGCCGGGATCGGTGCGGGAACCGTGCTGGTCCTCGGGCTGGCGGTGTGGATGCTGGTGGCCCGCCGGAAGGCGTCCGCCGAGCCTCCCGTACCGCCGCAGCAGTCGCAGCAGGGGTTCGGGCCGCCGACGGGCTGGTAGCCGGACCTTCCGCGTCGGACGTGGCCTCATCCCTGAGAAGGATGAGGCCACATCTTGCTGGCCCGGACTCAGGTCTGGGTCAGCGCCCAGATGCCCACGGCGAAGCAGATCAGTGCAAGCACCAGTACCGGGACCGTGACCTTCGGGGGCGGTCCCGGTCGGCGTGCTGCGGGCCGAGTGGTGGGCTCGGGGAGCGGCGCTGTGTACGGGGCCGGGTGGGCCGGGGCCTGCCCCAGCGGGGACTGGGCGGTGTACGCGCGAGTGGGCGGCTGCTGGTGGTCGATCGCGCCCGTGGGCTGCTGCGAGGAGTCGAGCGGGGTGCCCGCGTAGGGGGCGGCCGCGTGCGCGGGAACCGGCGAGGGGGTGCCGGCCGGCGGCGGAGGGGGAGTCGGCGGCTGCGCCGGGAAGGAGTGCGGGGTGCCCTGCGGCGGCGGGGCGAGGTGGAAACTGCCGGTCTGGGACATGGCCGGCACGGCTGCGGAGGACGCGGTGGGCGGTGTGCCGCCGGTCTGCGGTCCGCCTGCGCCGGGGGCGGCGCCGGGTGCCGGGCGGTGGCGGGGATCGGTGGCCGCCTCGGGGCCTGTCGGGCCGAAGCCCGCGGGCAGCGGGCCGATCTGGTCGAAGACCTCGACCGGATCCTCGGACGGGTCGGCGTCCGGCAGCATCTCGACCGCCGCGGTGAGCGCCTTGCGGGCACCGGTGGCGGTACGGAAACGGGCCTGCGGGTCCGGCTGCAGCATCCCCGCCACGACCTGCCACAACGGTTCCGGGATGCCCTGCGGGGCGCCGGGGGTGCCGTGCGCGGCGAAGTGTTCGACCAGTGCCCTGGAGTCCGGCTTCTGGCCCTGGAGGAGGTAGAGCGCGACCAGGCCGACCGCGAACAGGTCGGCGGGGAAGTCCGGTTCGGCACCCATCATCTGCTCGGGGGCGAAGTAGCCCGGCGTACCGACGACGTAGTCGGTCTCGGTCAGCCGGGGTTCGCCCTTGCGCATGGAGATACCGAAGTCGGACAGCCGCAGATGCGGGCGGCCGGTGCCGGTGGCCTCCATGAGGATGTTCGCGGGCTTGATGTCGCGGTGTACGACACCTTCCGCGTGCACGGTGGCGAGCCCGGCGAGGAGCTGGTCGAGCAGGGTGCAGACGAAGCGGGGCGGGAGCGGGCCGTAGTCCCCGATGACATGGGCGAGCGAACCACCACTCACCAGGTCCATCGTGAACAGCACCTTGTCGTCGTCCGCGGCCCAGCTGGCAGGTGCCAGCACGTGCGGATGCTCGATGCGCAGGGCCTGCTCCCGTACGAAGCGCAGCAGGGTGTGCGCATCGCTCTGCTGGAGCACCTTGGCAGCCACGTAACGGCGTCGCCTGTGGTCCCAGGCCCGCCAGACCGCACCGACGCCACCCCGGCCGATCGGGTCGATCAGCTCGTACCGACCCGCGAAAATCTCACCCATGCGCTGCGCCCGCTCCCCGCTCTGCTTTCGTCTCGCTGCCGACGTGTGGTTCTGCCGCCGGCGGCTCCGTCAGCTCTGGTGTCAGCTCTGATGTGCCTCGTAGTGGGCGACCGCCTCGGCGGTGCGCCCCGCGCCGTACACCCGCAGGAACTCTGCCAGTTCCGGGTGGTCGGCGGCGAGGGAGTCCGCGGCGTGAATGATGTCCCCGGCCCCCGCCACCGAGCGCAGCAGCGACTGGATCTCGCGCACCACCCGGCGCACCGTGGGCGCCCCCGAGCTGGCCGTGGTCTGGCTGGTGGCGCTCAGTACCGAGCCGCCCTGCGACTTCTTGATCTCTTCCATCCGGTCCGTGGCCTCCCCTGCGCTGACGCTGCCGTCGGCTACCTGACCTGCCAGTTCCTGGAGGGCCTGGACGCGCTGGACGACAGCCGGATTACCGATCTTGGCCCGCTGGCCGCTCATCAGCTGGGACAGCATGGGCGCGGACAGGCCGAGTACGGCGGCGAGCCTGGCCTGATTGAGGCCCAGGTCGTCGATGAGCCGGCGGAAGAGCGCCCCCAGCGGCTCCCCGTACCAACTGCGCTGAAGTTCCCTGGCTCTTGCCGCGGCTTCCTGCTGTGCTGCGTCCATCTGCGTCTCCCCTTCGCTGCTGCGAACCTCGCGGAGCATCTTACGGAGCGTGGTCACACAGGGGGAGCCCCAATCTGTTTGCGGAATTGTGGGGGTCACCCGGTACTCTGGTGTGCGTCGGTGACCGCGTGCTGTTCCGCTCGGTTTCGGGCACCCTTTTTCGGGGCCTTAGCTCAGTTGGTAGAGCGCTGCCTTTGCAAGGCAGATGTCAGGAGTTCGAATCTCCTAGGCTCCACATCCCGAGAGGCCCCCTGACCTGCGGAAAAGCTGGTCAGGGGGCCTCTCCGTATTCATAACGTCAACACCGTGTCAACACGGGTCTGTCGTACGGTCCACTTCGTGGCATCGATCAAGAAGCGTGAAAAAAGGGACGGAACCTTCACCTACACCGTTCTGTGGCGTGCAGGTGGCGGGCGGAACGCGAAGCAGGAGTCGGAGAACTTCGACGACGAGACGTCGGCGGAGAGGTTCAAGGACCTGGTAAACGGGTTCGGCCAGCGGTGGCCGCTGGGGTGGATTCGTGGGCAGGGATTCGTGGCGGAGCAGCGCCGTCCCGCGACCATGTTCGAACCGTTCGCGCTCGCCTACATCGACCGGCTTACGGGCGTGCAAGGCGACACCCGCGGAAAGTACAAGAAGGAAGTCCGAGAGAACATGGCCCCGTGGTTCGGGCCCTACTCGGTTGAGGATGGCGAAGGCGGCATCAGCCGGGACATGGTCCAGGACTGGGTGGACGACCTGGTGAACGGCCGTCTCGCACCTCTTGACCTGCCTGACCGGAAGCCCCGTACCAAGTACAAGCCGAAGACAGTCCGGGACAAGCACGGGCTTCTCTTTTCGATCATGCAGGCCGCAGTCGACGCGGAGCCGCCCTTGAGGGCCTCCAACCCCTGCACCAGGACGAGCCTCCCCAGGGCCGACAGCGCCGAGGAGGAAGAAGACATCGTCTTCCTCGAACGCGAGGAGTACGGCTGGATCTACGAGGGCCTGGTGGATGACGCCAAGGAGTTGGCTGACGCCATCGCAGAGACCGGGTGCAGGTGGGGCGAGGCCACGGCGTTCCAGCCGCGCGACCTCCGCCGCCGCAACGGCCGGCCCGCGATCCGCGTACAGCGAGCGTGGAAGAGGGACGAGGACGGGAAGCCGGTACTCGGCCCGCCGAAGACCAAGAAGTCTCGGCGCACCATCGTGATCACGCACCGTCTGGACCGAATACTGCGGCGCCGGGCCAAGGGACTGGTCCCTGACGCCTTGCTTTTCACAGGCCCTGAGGGCGGCAGGTGGGACCCCGGGACTTTCAGGCGACTGCGTTGGCTGCCCGCGATCGAGTACGCCATGGAGAAGTACGGGCTGATCAAGCGCCCGCGCATCCATGACCTTCGGCATTCCCACGCCGCGTGGCTCATCGCCGCGAAGGTTCCGCTCCCTGCGATCCAGGGCCGCCTCGGGCACGAGTCCATCACCACGACCGTGGACACGTACGGGCACCTCTTGGACGCGCTGGACGACGAGGTCATGGCGGCCGTCGAGTGGGCTATGAACCCCGACGCCCCACTACCCGGCTTCCTGGCCTCCACGGGCCTCCACGCAGCCACGGAAGGCCTTCCTGTCATGCCACGACAGGGTTCCGGCGTCGGGCAGCCGGGATGGACGGACGCCAGCGAAGTCGCGGAGGAGCCACAAACCGCAGGCGCTGGTGAGCGGCCTGTGTTCGTCGTCACAGCAGCGGGTCGAAAGGTGCCCTTCGTAGACGAGCAGCACGCGCAGGATTTCACCGACCAGTGGAACGATGATCATGCTGACGAACTCGCTGCTCTGCGTGCGGAAGGACTCGCGATCGCTGTGGAACAGATCGCCCAGCAGGGGGCGATCGGTCCCGAGCGACGTAACAAGTGGGTCGGCGGCGGACCTGTCTGGACCCGAATGCCTGGGCGCGAGCTTGTGTACTCCTCGTGGGCGACGCTTGACGCCGGGGGCATGCTCGTGAGCGAGCCTGCGGCGATCAGCGGTCGGTGGACATGGGAGTTCGAGCACGACGAGTACACCAGCAAGGCAGCCGAGTACCGGACGGAGCGACGTTCGGACGGGCAGACCGAGGCGTACGCCCGGGGGATCAACAAATCTGCGGTCAGGCGTGCTACTGAGGATGCCCTTGCTCGGATCGCCGACGGCGGCGCACACGGCGAGTGGCCCCCGACGGCGTCCAGCGGCGTTTCTGCGGCGTCGTGGGATAAGCAGTGACAGGTCGTCTCCGATGGTGCACATCGAGTTGCTGGCCCGGCCATGACGGCACTGTTCGGCGAGGTGGTGGGAAGCGGGAAGCCACCTCTTGAGGGGGGAAGGCAGTGCCGAGTTGTGGGCAAGGGGCGTCTATGTGGAGCGGACCGAGCATGGTGAGTAGCCGCCTGCTGCCAACGCTCCCATACTGCAAGTCCTTCATGGGGGTGTCGGGGCTGACCGGCGGCCTGGGACGTGGCCCAGCCGTGGACCACAGCCAGCGTTGGCGAGTACACCGTGCCGCCGCGAACTGACGGGCATTGAGGGGAACCATGACGGCTTCGAGCGGTGTCCCCTGCTTGGCACCCCAGCCCGAACTGAGCCAGTCCCGAAGGGGCACGCGAAGTTCTGACTTAGCTCGGCCCCAGCCCCTTTCGAAGGCAGCTGGTTGTCCGTAAGTGGGAAGGACTTGTTCTAGCTTGGAGTCTGGATTGATCGTCTTGTTGAGCCAAGAGAAGACGAGGGTCTTTCCCAGGCCCACGCTACCCACCAGATGACGCCCGCGGGTAGGGGGCCGTCGTTTCAAGGCTCGGTGTTGAAAAGTAACCGGCTGGAGAGCGGCACCCGGTGCATCGGCCCGGTAGGAGTGGAGCCGAACGTGTTGGGGCAGTCGGCGCAGTCGGCGATGTGCCGCAGCAGACAGGAACGTATACGCAGAGGGGCCCGCCGACGAGCGGCCTGACTGGTCGTCCGTAGTGCCCAACCAGCGGTCGAGGTACCAGGAGCTCCAGATATGTTCCCCTGAATCAGGGCCAGCGTCGTCCAACGAAGGCAAAGCTGCCGGGGCCGCAGAGTAGTCCAAGACACGGTAGGGCTGGCGGTGCATCCGGCGCCCTGTGTAAGGGATTGCTTCGCTACCGAGCGCTGAGGCCTCTTCCATCCGCTGGCCAGCGCCGTCCTTCGCTCTCCGCCTATACATGGCTTGTCGGCAGGCGTCACTGCAATACGCACGGGGGCGCCCAACGCGCTTCTGCGTGAGCGGTGGGCTGGAGCAGCCGGGACGCCCGCACCGGTAGACGGGGATCTCCTTGTCGGCCTCCCACACAGTTCGCGAGAAGCCGGGTCCCGAACGGCTGCGCAGTTCCTCGCGGAGGCTTGGACCGAAGGCCGAATCACGGAGCCTCACTAGCAGTTGGGCAACAATTGCGCGCAACAGCTCTCTGCTGCAGCCGAGTTGATTGGCGAGCTGATAGTCAGGCGCACCGTGTAGGTAGTCCAGCAACAGGCTTCGCTCGCTGGGACGCAGCACTGCGCGCATTGCCCTGCCGAGAAGGTCGTTACTGAAGCGCGCACCAACTGGGTCGTGGTCGGGGCCGTAAACCGAACGTCTCACAGAGCGTTCCCTTCTGCTCCGGGCTCTGCGGCGGGGACCGGGCTCTCCGCCGGCGCCGGAGGGAGTGGAAGGCGTCGTGCGGGCACCTTGAGGGCCTTGGTCAGTGAGACCAGTGTCCGGTTGCTCGACTCCAGCATTCCGGGCAGGTCCTCGGCTCGCGCCCGACGCATAGCGTGACGTGCAGTCAGTCCGTGGATGAGCAGGGCTGTCAGACCCACAACGGCTCCGGCGGCAACGATGATGAGCGGAATCAGTACGAGGTAGGGCACGAGCGGTCGTCCTTCCGGCTGCACAAACGCAGAGGGGCCCCCCGCGCCCCCCCGGGGGCCCCCAGCGAAAAAAAAAAAAAAACAACCCAATGGGCCGAGGGTTTGGTCTGGGAAAAAAAGGGGTAAGTCCACAAATAAGATAAACCAGAAACA
>NZ_JBITDM010000044.1:0-25881 GCF_044454195.1 Streptomyces sp. NPDC051561
GCAGAAGCTCCGCTGCAGCACCAACCGCATCACCAACGTGGTGAAGGCCGTCGTCGTCCTTCACCACGCGTCAGCGTGAGGTTGGAAAGAGCTCACCGTTCACCCCGCCCGGCCACAAGCAGGGGCGCGGCGCGGATCCGCGGGTGCGTGCCGTGCTCGGGGACGCGGTTTTCCGCTCGGACGTGCTCGCGATCAGCGGGCTCGACGACCGCACGTCCTCGCACGGCATCCTCGCGGAAGCTCAGGCGTTGATGGCGGACGCGGTGGATGCCGAGCACACCTTCTTCTCCACGTGTGGAAGTTCGCTCTCGGTCAAGGCTGCGATGCTGTCGGTCGCGGGCCCGCACGAGGCCCTGCTGGTCGGCCGGGACGCGCACAAGTCCGTGGTGTCGGGCCTCATCCTTTCCGGCGTGCGACCCATCTGGGTCGACCCGCAGTGGGACGCCGAGCTGCATCTCGCGCACCCGCCTTCCAGCGAGTCCTTCCGTGCCGTCTTCCGCGCGCACCCCGAGGCCAAGGGGGCGCTGGTCACCAGTCCGACCCCGTACGGCACCTGCTCCGACCTGGGCGCCATCGCGGCTGTCTGCCACGAGCACGGCAAACCGATGATCGCTGACGAAGCCTGGGGCGCCCATCTTCCCTTTCACCCGGACCTCCCGACGTGGGGCATGGACGCGGGAGTCGACATCTGCGTCACGTCGGTGCACAAGATGGGCTCCGGGCTGGAACAGAGCTCCGTCTTCCACCTCCAGGGCGACCTGGTAGATCCACACGTACTCAGCTCGCGTGAGGACCTGTTGGGCTCGACGAGTCCCTCCAGCCTCATCTATGCGGCCCTGGACGGGTGGCGGCGTCAGATGGTCGAACAAGGGCGTGCACTCTACGACGACGCCCTGTCGCTGGCCGACGACGTACGCAGGCGCATCGGCATGCTGGACGGCATGCGCGTGCACGGCCGCGCGGATTTCTGCGGCCCAGGCCGTGCCGCGGACATGGACCCGCTGCAGGTCATCGTGGACGTCACCGGCCTGCACATCTCGGGTTACAGCGCCGCCGACTGGCTTCGGGAGCACCACCAGGTCAACCTGCATCTGAGCGACCACCGCCGGATCAGCGCGCAGCTCACTCACGCCGACGACGAGAAGTCGGCCCAACGGCTGCTCATCGCCCTCGAAGGCCTCCTGCGCCACGCCGAGGACCTCCGACCCGCCCCCGAGATCCACGTCCCCAACCCCGCCGAATTGCGGCTGGAACAGGCCATGCTGCCGCGCGACGCCTATTTCGGCCCCGTCGAACAGGTCCCGTGGCGACAGGCCGTGGGACGTGTCAGCGCCGAGATGCTCACCCCCTACCCGCCCGGTATCCCCGCCGCGCTGCCCGGCGAGCGGCTGAACCTGGAAGTCCTCGAGTACCTGCGCGACGGGGTCGACGCGGGCATGGTCATCCCCGATGCGGCGGACAGTTCAGTACGGACCGTGCGTGTCGTCGCGGCCGGCGGCACGAAGGAGTAGGGGTGGTGGCTGCTCCGCAGGATCCGACCGGGCCCGCGGCCCTCCCCGGCGGCCCGGAGCACCCTCCGGGCCTTTCAGCCATTCACGAGCGCATCGGGCAGGAGGTGACAGCCCGTGCGCCGCGGCTGTGGGATGTGGCGCACGCCCTTCACCGTGAGCCGGAACTCGCCTTCGAAGAGCACGCCGCCGCGAAGCTGCTCTCTGGCGAGTTGGAGGATGCGGGCTTCACCGTCCGGCGCGGAGTCGCGGGCATGCCCACCGCCTTCACGGCTGAGGCGGGCACCGGCGGGCGGCCACGCATCGCATTGTTGCTGGAGTACGACGCGCTGCCCGGCCTGGGGCACGCCTGCGGCCACAACCTGATCGCTGCCGCCGGCCTCGGAGCAGCACTCGGCCTGCAGAGCGCACTGCTCTCAGTCTCCTCCCCCGTGCTCGGCGGCACGGTCATGGCAGTAGGGGCTCCTGCTGAAGAAAGGGGCGGCGGGAAGGTCAGGGAGGTGGCAGCCGGCACCTTCGACGAGGTCGACGCAGCCTTGATGTTTCACCCCGGGGTTAACAACTGGTCGTGGTCCCCCCTCACTGCCCAAGTGCAGGTGCAGGTGGTGTTCCACGGGCGCGCCGCGCACCCCACCGGAAACCCCACCGAAGGGGTGGACGCCCTGGCCGCTCTGCTCCAGATGTTCGGCGCTCTCAACATGCTGCAGCGGCGTCTTGCGCCGGGAGGCCATATCCAGGGCATCATCACCGACGGCGGCCGGGCCACCAATATCGTCCCGGATCGCGCGGAAGGCCTGTTCGGCCTCCGCGCGGCCACGACGAGCGCCCTGGACGAGTTGGTCGTGCAGGTAACGCAATGCGCCGAGGGCATTGCGGCGGCCACCGGCACCCGGGTGGAGGCGTCCCGCGCCAACGCGGGATACCGGCACTTCCGCGACAACGACGTGCTCTCCAGCCGTTTCGCCCAGCACCTGCGGGACACGGGCATCAGGCTGGAGGAGCCGACACCGGGGGTCTATCTGGGATCGTCCGACATCGGCGACGTCAGTACGGTCGTTCCCTCCATCCACCCCTTCGTTGCCATCCTGGGCTCCGACCAGTCGGACCACACACCGGAGTTCGCCGCCGCGGCGGCCGGCGCCCAAGGGCGGAAGGTGATGCTGGCCGCAGCGTGGGCCATGGCATGCACCGCCGCCGACGTGATGAGCGAACCGGGCCTGTGCGAACGAGCCTGGGCACGGCAACGAGCCAGGGCCGCTGCCGGTCAGTGACGCGACGCAGGTAGGTGCCCTGCCGGTCCGCGGGCAAACCGGCGGCTCCCCGGCGTGGTGGCAGGCCGCCATCCCCCGTCGCAGGTCCTTCATTGTGCCCACTGGGGGCCTTCGGTCGGCGGTCAGCCCTTCGGCCGGGTGAGCACGGCGCGCGTCTCCGCGGCCACCTGCTGGGTTTCGCCGGTCGGAACGACGAGGACGGTCACTGCCGCGCCGTCCGGGCTCACAACTGCTGCGTCCGTGGGGTTACCTTCCGCAAGACCGCCGCCGAGGCCGAGAACGCCCAGCCCGGCGCAGACCGCCTCGCGCACTTCCGGCTGGTCCTCGCCGATCTCACCGGTGAACACCAAGGCGTCGACCCGGTCGAGAGATGCGGCAACGCTCGCGATGCCGCGCTACGACATCGCCTTGAGGAACGGCTGGCCGATCGCCACCGGTGCAGTCGAAGGAACCTGCCGCCATCTGACCGCCGACCGCCTCGACATCACCGGCGCACGCTGGGGACTTGACGGGGCCGGCGCCGTCCTCCAGCTTCGTTCGCTGATCACGAACTGCGGCTTCGAGAACTACTGGAACTTCCACGCGGCCCGCGAACATCAACGCCCCTACCCCAGCCCTGACCAGCAGAACTACCGCCTCACTGCATGATCCCGACCGTCACTCCAGAGGATCCACACCCTTCACGGGTTCGGATTGGTTGCGCGGCCGAGTCCTTGCCAACCCCCTCATCGGGACTGTGGTTGGTGCCATGGCGGATGGCCTCGCGCTGCCTGCATCGGGCCGGGGGGCCGGGACTGCCGCGGACGGCGGCCCCGGGCCCTGGGGTGCTGTCCGCGTCATTTCTTACGGTGCGGTGACATGGCCGTGTGGCCGCTGGTCGGGCGGGCGCACGGGCCCTAGCGTCGGCGGTATGCGTGTACTTGTGACCGGCGGGGCGGGCTTCATCGGCTCGCACATCGTCGAACGGCTGATCTCCGCGAACCACGAGCCGGTGGTGCTGGACGCCCTGCTCCCGGCCGCCCATCCCACCGCGCCGCGACCACCCGCGGGCGTGGAGTGGGTGCACGCGGACGTCCGGGACGCCGAAGCGATGCGCCGCGTGCTGCGCGGGGTGGACGCCGTGTGCCACCAGGCCGCGATGGTGGGTCTGGGCAAGGACTTCGCGGACGCCCCCGCCTACGTGGGGTGCAACGATCTGGGGACGGCGGTGCTCCTGGCGGAGATGGCCGCTGCCCGGGTGGGGCGGCTGGTGCTGGCGGGTTCGATGGTCGTGTACGGGGAGGGGCGCTACGACTGCCCGGTGCACGGCACTGTACGCCCGGGTCCGCGTGCCGGAGCAGACCTGGAGGCGGGCCGGTTCGAGCCGCACTGCCCGCTCTGCGGCGCGGAGTTGGTGTCGGGTCTGGTGGCGGAGGATGCCCCGGTCGATCCCCGCAATGTGTACGCCACGACGAAGCTGGCCCAGGAGCACCTGGCGGCGTCCTGGGCGCGGACGACCGGCGGCCAGGCCGTCTCCCTGCGCTACCACAACGTCTACGGTCCCGGTATGCCGCGCGACACCCCGTACGCGGGCGTCGCCTCGCTCTTCCGTTCGGCACTGGCACGGGGCGAGGCGCCCCGGGTCTTCGAAGACGGCGGCCAGCGGCGGGACTTCGTCCACGTCCGGGACGTGGCCGGTGCCAATGTCCTGGCCCTGGGGTCCCTCGATGAGCGGGAGCCAGCCGCACTCGCCGCGTACAACGCGGGCAGCGGAGACCCGCACACGGTCGGCGAGATGGCCGCCGCGCTCGCGGCGGCTCACGGCGGGAAGCAGCCCGTCGTCACGGGGGAGTTCAGGCTGGGGGACGTACGGCACATCACTGCGGACTCGGGGCGACTGCGGGCCGATCTCGGCTGGCGGCCGACGACTGACTTCGCGGCGGGTATGGCCGAGTTCGCCCTCTGTGGGCTGCGCGGGGAGTGAGAGCGGTCGGGGTATCGGGCAGGGCGCGGAGCGGCCGGCCGCGGAAGGAGGCTGTGAGGTGCGTGCACGGGCACAGCCCCGGGTGCTGTCCGCCCGGCGTCCCCTCGGTTGCGGTGCCGTGTACGACTCCACCTGCCTTCCTCGGCCGTCGGCGCCTGCCGTTTCGGAAACGGCCCCGGGCCCGAGCTTCCTCGCGCTGATGCGGCCGGGCGCGGAAGCCTGCTCGGTTACGCGGTCGCGGCCGGGCGAGTGACCTCGAAGCGGCAACCCCGGGTACGTTGCGGACGTCCGCCCGGCCCGCGTGCGCTTCCACGATGGCGAGTCCCAGCCCTGCCCCGGCGGGAGGCGTACGTGCCTTGGTGCCGCGCCATCCGGTGTCGAACACCCGGGGCAGGTCCTCGGAGGGGATCCCACCGCAGCCGTCCGTGACGGACAGGACAACGGAGCCCGCCCGGTACTCGGCGGCGACCGCTACCGTGCCGTCGGCCGGGGTGTGCCGGATCGCGTTGACCAGCAGGTTCGCCAGCACCCTGGTCATCTCCTTGCCGTCCACTTCCACCGGGACCGGGTCGACGCGCCCGCCGACAAGGCGTACTCCGTGTTCCCGGGCGAGCGGGTCGGCCCCGTCGAGAACGTCGCCGACGAGGTCGTACACCGACATCCGGGACGGATTCAGGCTGAGCGCCCCGGCGTGGATGCGGGAGAGTTCGAACAGGTCCCCGACCATGGAGTTGAGCCGGTCGGCCTCGGTGCGGATCTGCCGGTGGTAGCGGGAGGTGTCCTGCACGATTCCGTCCTCCAGCGCCTCGGACATGGCGCGCAGCCCGGCCAGCGGTGTGCGCAGGTCGTGCGAGATCCAGGCCACCAGTTCACGCCGGGACACCTCCAGCGCGCGTTTGCGCTCCCGGGAAGCGGCCATCCGTACGGCGGTGGCCGCCAGTTCAGAGCTGAGCGCGGCAAGTTCGGCGGGCGCCGCCCCGGGGGCGGGCGGGGTGAAAGTACCTCTGTCCCCTAACTCCCTCGCTGCCACGGCCAGCTGACGCGTGCTCACCACGAGCCGGCGGCCGAGCAGGAGTGTGGTGGCGAGAGGGACCACTGCCGCCATCGCGACGACCAGGGTGACCACGGAGAGGTCGTGGGCGGACAGGAACATCGCCTGGGCCACGGCGACGGTTCCGGCGAGCATCGCGGTCACCGCGACCGCGGCCGCCACGGTGAGCGACACCGCGATCGAGCGACGTCGCAGCAGGTGCAGGACGGCGGCGCCCAGCAGCCCGGCCCCCGGCCGCGTCCAGGAAGGCGTACAGGGCGATGAGCAGGATGTCTTGCACGGGTTTCAGTCCTCTGTCGGGGCGTACGGCGGGCGGTCCGGGGCGGGGTTCAGTCCGCGGCCGGCGGATCGAAGCGGTATCCGGCGCCCCAGACCGTCTGGATGAGCCGGGGCCTGGCGGGGTCCTCCTCGATCTTGCTGCGCAGCCGTCAAACGTGGACCGTGACGGTGGAGAGGTCACCGAACTCCCACCCCCACACCTGCTGCATCAGCAGCTCCCGGCTGCACACCTGCCCCGGATGCCGCAGGAAGTGGGCGAGCAGGTCGAACTCCCGCAGGGTCAGAGCGAGTTCGCGCCCGTCTCGGACGGCGCGCCGCGAGGCGGGGTCCACCTCCAGGCCCGGGACCCGCAGCGGCGGCGTGTGGGAGGCCCGGCGCAGCGCCGACGCGACCCGCAGCACCAGCTCGCGCGGGCTGAACGGCTTCGTGACGCAGTCGTCGGCCCCCACCTCCAGCCCGAGGATGCGCTCCTCCTCGCCGCTGCGAGCGGTCAGCATGATCACCGGCACGGGGCCCCGGGCCCGCAGCTTCCGGCAGACCTGGAGGCCGTCCCTGCCGGTCAGTATCAGATCGATCGAGGACCACCAGGTCGGGCCAATTCCGCTGGGCCGCTTCGAGCGCGCCGGGGCCGTCGGCGGCGGTGTCCACCGTGAACCCGGTCCGCTCCAGGTAGCCGGCGACGACCTCGGACACGGTTGGGTCGTCGTCCACGGCCAGCACCCTCTGTACGTTCCGCATGCCCCAGCCTCGCACCAGGATCGGCCGCGGACGCCCCGGTGAACGTCCGGGGAGGACGGACGTCCTTGTTTCGTAAGGTCTCCGAGCCGCTTTTGCCCACCCGGGATTCATACGGTGAGGGCGTGACCGAATTGAACTCCTCAACGCCGACGCGGAAGCCCTCGGCCGGCTCCGTGGACGTCGTGCTGCCCTGCCTGGACGAGGCGGCGGCCCTGCCCTGGGTGCTGGAACGCATTCCGCCCGGCTGGCGCGCGATCGTCGTCGACAACGGCTCCACCGACGGCTCGGCGGACCTCGCCCGCTCGCTCGGCGCGACGGTGGTGACCGAGGCCCGGCGGGGGTTCGGCGCGGCCTGTCACGCCGGGCTGCTCGCGGCACGTGCCGACATCGTCTGCTTCTGCGACTGCGACGCCTCCCTCGACCCCGGCCTGTTGGTGCCCTTCGTCGACCGGGTCGTGGCGGGGGAGAGCGACCTGGTCCTCGGCCGCCGCCGTCCGCAGGGGCGTGGGACCTGGCCGCCGCACGCGCGTGCCGGGAACCTGGCGCTCGCCCGGATGCTGCGCCACAGGACCGGACTGCGGCTGCACGACCTGGGCCCGATGCGGACCGCCCGGCGCACCGACCTGCTGGCGCTCGGGCTCACGGACCGGCGCAGCGGCTACCCGCTTCAGATGGTGGTCCGGGCGGCAGACGCGGGCTGGCGGGTGCGGGAGTACGACGTGCCGTACCTGCCGCGCACCGGGAAGTCGAAGGTCACCGGCACCTGGCGGGGAACCTGGCAGACCGTGCGGGACATGCGCGCGGTGCTCACCGAAGCCCCCGCGCCGAGCGCGCAACTCGTACCCGCCGCGATGCCGGGCGAGGAGTCGCGATGACCTGCCCGACCACGCTCCTGGTCATCGCCAAGGAACCGCTGCCCGGCCGTGTGAAGACCCGCCTCACCCCGCCCTACTCGCCCTCCGAGGCGGCCCGGCTGGCCGAGGCGGCCCTCGTCGACACCCTCGAAGCAGTACGGGCCACCCCCGCCCACCGCCGGGTGCTGGTCCTCGACGGGACGCCGGGCCCCTGGCTGCCCTCGGGCTTCGAGGTCTGGCAGCAGTACGCCGGCGGCCTCGACGACCGGCTGGCCGACGCCTTCGCACGGTGCGGCGGGCCCGCACTGCTGATCGGCATGGACACCCCGCAGGTGAACCCCGAACTCCTCAGCCGGGCAACCGACTTCGAAGCCGCCGACGCATGGTTCGGCCCCGCGGACGACGGAGGATTCTGGGCTCTGGGCCTCGCCGCCCCCGACCCGGAACTGTTGCGCGGAGTGCCCATGTCCGTGGCGCACACCGGCGCGGTTCAGCGCCGACGCCTGCTCGAAGCCGGTCTGCGGGTACGCGACCTCCCCGTGCTTCGGGACGTCGACACCGCGGCCGACGCGTGCGCGGTGGCGGCCGAGGTCCCGACGAGCCTCTTCGGCCGCCTCCACGCGGACCTTGTCTCCTCCCGGGCGAGTGCCCGGTGAGTGTGCCGGCCTGGCGGGCCGACCCCTACCGCGACGCACTGTTGGCCGGGCAGGGCCCCCTCTTCCTGCGGCGCGACGACGGGTGGCTGCTGCCCCTGGAGGTGGAGCGCTGGTGCGCGCCGCCCGACGGCGCCGACACCACCGTCCTGGCACGCTGCCGGGGAACGGTGCTAGACGTCGGCTGCGGTCCCGGCCGACTCGTGGTGGCCCTCGCCGCCCTCGGCCGGGTGGCCCTGGGCCTGGACGTCAGCCGGGAAGCGGTCGAACGCACGGAACGCAACGGAGGCGCGGCCCTGTGCCGCTCCGTCTTCGACCCGCTGCCGGGCGGGGGCCGCTGGGAGACCGTGCTTTTGATCGACGGCAACATCGGTATCGGCGGCGATCCCGCCGCCCTGCTGCTGCGGATCGCGGAACTGACCGGCCCCGACGGCCTGCTGCTCGTCGAGGTGGCCGATCACGACCTTGACGAACAGGTCGTGGTGCGGGTCGACGACGGCAGAGGCGCTCCGGGAGAGTCCTTCCCCTGGGCCAGGGTCGGCGAACAGGCGCTGCTGCGGTACGCCGAGGACACCGGATGGGTGGCCGACGACCGGTGGCGGTCGGCGGGCCGCAGCTTCCTGCGACTGCGCCGCCGCTGAGGGGCGGGGCCCGTGCCGGGGGATGGGTACCCCACCTGCTGCGACTCCCGCGCGCACGGCCCCTCGTCGGCCGACCGTGCGCGCGGGATTCAGTGGCGCCGTCCCCGGCGGTAAGCGCCTCTACCCAGCGGGCTCCGACCGCTCACCTTTCCCCCACCGCGCCATCAATTTCCGTACGGCCTGGAACGCGCCCGCCCCGAGGGCCGCCGCAGCCACGGCGATCAGCCAGCCCTGCACGTAATCCAGCGGCAGCACTGAGGAGTTGGCCGGAGTGCCGCGCCGCATCAGCACCGGCAGCGCGACCAGAGTCAGGCAGCCCGCCACGAGCAGCGCGCCGCGCACCACCCCGTACGCCCGTAGTCCCCCCAGCAGGAGCCCCACCCCCAGGACGACCGGGGCGATCAGTGCGTCGTGCGCCACGATCGCCCCGCCCAGCCACAGTGCGACACCCACCACGTCCCCGGTCCCCAGCACCAGAACCGCCCCCACACCCATCAGTACGACTCCCAGCGTCCCCACCGCCGTGCGCCCGCGTCCGGCCATCACCGCACCTCCATCCGTGCGACCCACTTGGTCTGGAGCACACCCGGCCGGTTCGGCGCGATGATGCGCGCCGGATAGCCGTGATCGGCGGACAGCACCTGTCCGTTGAGGCCCAGCGCGAGCAGGGTGAGCGGATCGTGGGCGTACTCGCTGCCCATGTCCATGACCCGGTACGCCCCGCTCCTCTCCAACGACTCGACCCGCAGCCGAGCCCCGGGAGGCGCGCCGGCACGCTCCAGCAGGTCCCGGACGCGTACGCCCGTCCAGCGGGCGTTCTTGCTCCAGCCCTCGACGCACGCGATCGGCAGCTCGACCTCGGTCTGCGGCAGGGCACGGAGTTCGTCCAGGCTCAGCCGGAAGGGTCGCGGTCCGGCGACTTCCAGCCGCCAAGCGGCGGAGGTTGCGGCAGGGAGCACGCGCGCGGCGGAGGCCGTCCGGTTGACCGGCAGGCCCTGCGGGCCGTGGTCGGGATGACGCGGCGCGAGCAGGTCGAGGCTCTTCAGCGGAGTGAAGGACTGCCCGACCGTCGTGACGGTGACCGCGCCGACCGCCGCCGCGAGCCCCAGCAGCAGCGACCGCCGGTCCGGCCCGGCGCCGTCTGCCGACAGCACGACGGTCGCCTCAGCGCCGCGCCGCCAGTGCGCCGTGATCTCGGGCCACTTCACCGCCAGGTGCAGCAGCAGCGCACCCACCAGCAGCCAGGCCACCGCGAAGTGCACCGGCACGAAGGAGAACGGCCACGGATACCACTGCACGGTGTTCAGCAACCCGCTGAACAGCTCGAACATCGCGGCACCGACCAGCACCGCCACCGAGAGCCGCTCCAACGCGTGCCGCACGGAGCGGACCGGCGGCCACACGAACAGCCGCGGGTAGACCGTCCACAGCTTCACCAGCAGCAGCGGAATCGCCGCGATGCCGCTCGCCACGTGCAGTCCCTGGCTGACCCGGTATCCCCACGACGGGCGGCTCGGCAGCACGTCGAGCGCCCAGGCCGGCGGATGCTGGAGGTAGTGGCTGACCAGACCGGTGACGAAACAGACGGCGATCGCGGCGCCCAGCAGGCGGCCCACGGACGTGGCCGTGCGTGCGTCGTGCAGCCGCCCCGAGAACACCGGCGGCAACCGGTCCGTGAGGGAGGCGGGCAGACGGACCGCGACACGGTTCCACACACGGGTGGCGAGCGTCGGACGGCCTGCGGTACGTCGGCGTACCCGTACGGCGGGCGAGGGAACTTTCATGCCTTCCATGACACCGCCCACACGCCCTGTCCGGGGCGTGCGACTCCTTACGAAACGCGGACGTCCAGGGCGCCGCGCGCCCGGGGAACAACCTCCGCTGCCAGGCTGAACAGCGTGATCACTTCCCGCACTTCGAAGGAACCTCTGGCCGCCCGGTCCTCAGCCCGCCGGAGCGCGGCGGGGCCCCGTACGCGTACCGCCCTCGCCGCCACACTCCTCGCGGCGCTCACCACCGTGCTCGCGTTCACGGTCCGGTACGACGGCTACCACACCGACCCCGCAGGACTGTCCTGGTGGTACGCGGCGTCCTGGCTGCTCTTCGCTGCCGCAGCCTGGACCCTGCGCAAGGTCCCGGTACGCCGGGCCGTCGTCCTGATCCTCGTGGGCTCGGCGGCGGTTGCTGCCACCGGCCTCCTCGCCCCGCCCCGCACCAGCACGGACGCCTACCGCTACGCCTGGGACGGCCGGGTGCAGGCGGCGGGCATCTCCCCGTACGACCACACTCCGGCCGACCCCGCGCTCGTACCGCTGCGCGACGACTGGCTCTTTCCCGCCGGCGCGGGCTGTGAAGGCCCTGACCGCGCCCGCGTCCCCGCATCCGACGGGCAGACCCACTGCACGCGTCTCAACCGCCCCTCCGTACCGACCATCTATCCCCCGTTCTCCGAGGCGTACTTCTACGGCGTCGAACAGCTCTCCCCGCCCGGCTCCCGCCTCAAGGGCTTCCAGATCGCGGGCGCCGCACTCTCCGTCGCCGTCACCGCCGCCCTGCTGCGGCTCCTCGCCCGCACCCGTTCCGGCCGCGGCGACCCGCGTACAGCCGTCTACTGGGCCTGGTGCCCGGCCATCTCCGTCGAGGCGGTCAACAACGCCCATGTCGACGTCCTGGGCGTGCTGTTCACTGTGCTGGGACTTGGGCTGGTGGCGTTCCGGCACCGGCGCGCCGGGGGTGCGCTGCTCGGCGCAGCCGTCGCCTCCAAGCTGATGCCGGCGATCGTCCTGCCGGGCGCGCTGTCCGGGGTGCGACGGGTCCGCGACGCGGCGGCGGTCCTCGTACCCGCTGCCGCTGTCACGTTCCTCGCGTACCTCCCTTACGTCCTTGCCTCCCACTCCTCCGTCCTCGGCTACCTGGGCGGCTACGTCGAGGAGGAGGGATACGGCGACGCGGCGGCCCGCAGCCGCTACGCACTCCTGCGCCTGCTCCTGCCCGACGCATGGGCCGTCCCCGCCCTGGTGCTGGGCATGCTGCTGGTGAGCGGTTACGTGCTGTGGCGCGGCGATCCGGCCCGGCCCTGGAGCGGCGCACTGACGGTGACCGGCACCGCTTTCCTCCTGCTCACCCCGGGCTACTCCTGGTACGCACTGCTGCTCGTCGCACTCGTCGCCCTGGACGGACGCGGGGAGTGGCTGACGGTCGCCGCGGCGGGAGCTGCCGCGTACGTCACCGGGCGGGTCTTCGGCTCGTCGGCGACGGTGAGCACGACCGCCTACGCGTGTGCGGCCGTTGCCGTCACGGCGGGCTGGGCCTGGCGCCGCAGGTCCTCACGTTCCCACCCGGGCGCCACGGCCCCGCCGCTCCTGCCAGGGCGAAGTACCGCAGCCACAGACAGCCTGCCGACAGTACGAGGGTGACCGCCGTGACGGCGAGCCCGTACTTTGTGAACTGCCAGAAGGAGATGGGCTGCCGGTTGCTCTCCGCGATGCCGAGGACGACGACGTTGGCGCTGGCGCCGATCGCGTTGGCGTTGCCGCCGAGGTCCGCGCCGAGCGCCAGCGCTCATCACATGACGTGGTTGCCGGAATCCCCCAGGGTGTGCACGAGGTCGCCGGTGATGGGGGGGCGTGGTGGCGACGTAGGGGATGTTGTCGACCACGCCGGACAGCACGCCGGAGGCGTCGAGGAGCAGCATCGAGCCGCCGAGTTCGCGGTCACCGACGGCGTTCGCGAGCGCGTGGGAGATCTCCTTCACTACGCCGGTGTCTATGAGGCCGCCGATCATGACGAACAGCCCGGCGAAGAAGGCGAGGGTGGGCCACTCGACCTCGGTCAGCACCTCGCCGGTCTCGACGCTGGACAGGGCGCCCAGGCGCCCGGCACGGGGAAGGCACCCCGGTGCCGCGCCCGCGTCAGCACGAAGCGAGCTGTTGTGATCAGGGCCCGTCCCCGCCCGCGCACGCCGTCCGGAGCTCGCCCGGGCTTCATCCGGGAGTAGTTCACCACGCTCCTGACCGTGGTGAACTACGGGGCCGATCTTCATGGTCGGCGGCTCCACGAGCCCCCATACCTCGATTCTCGGAACGGGTGGCGGTGGGGCTGAGAACCTTCTTACGCTGAGCGCTGTCCGGCTTCCTGTACCCCGGCGGCTGGGCGGCGGCCCGTTTCCTTACTCCCCATCGGGAGCGGATTTCGTCCGGGCGGCGGGTCGCCCCTTCATCCCCCCGAGAGGGGCGACCCGTCTTCCTTCCACGAGCGGAACGCGGCCCCTTGACGCGTGGAGGTTGGCGGCGAAGTGGCAGTCGGCCCCGGCGGGTCGGCGGACACGGCGGTGGTATCTCAGCTCGGCCCCCTTCGGGCGGAGGCGGGGAGCTGTGCGGGCGGTGGGAGGGTGAGGTCGAGGAGTGCCCACCGGCGGCGGCCGTCCTGCCCCGTTTCCGTCCCGCAGTCCGCTGCGCCCTGGGCGGCCACGGCTTGCAGGAGGGAGCCGTCGTCCGGACGTTCGGTGTGCGGGCCGCTGCTGAGGACAAGGACCAGGGCGTGTGCTTGGTGGTCGGTGAGGTGCACGCTCAGGTGGGTGCCGCCGTCGTCCACGGCCGCGGTCACGCGGGTGACGATGAGCATCGTGACCCACTCGACCAGCGCGTGAGGCAGGTCGAGTGCGGCAGAATAGGGAACCAACGTGGCTCCTGTGCTGACGAGTTGAGACTTCGAACACCTCCCTCAACGGCACGGGAGCCTCGTGCGTTGCGCCCTCGCTGCCGTCACCCGATCGGTGGCCACTCTGAAAAGGCTCACTGAGGTCATCGCCCACAGGACGCGGGAGCGGGAGGTGGACAGCCGGTGGTCGTAGTCGCGGACCAGGCGCCGGTAGAACAGCAAGATCCCGTTCGTCTGCTCCACGATCCACCGCTTGGCCTGCGGGACGAAGCCCTTGTCCGCCGGATTGCGTTCCACGATCTCGACATCGATGCCCAGGTTCTTGCCGTGGTCGACGACGCTCTTCTTGAACCCCTGGTCGACCAGGCCTTCTTGACGGTGTCCATCTGGGCGGCCACGCCGTTCAGCAGGGCGATGCCCGCGGCGTTGTCATGCGCGGACGCCGACAGGACGACCAGGCCCGATACGTCCACGGCCAGGCATCTCTTCCTGCCCGGCACTCGTTTCGACGCGTCCTTGCCGGTCGTGTCGGCCGGGACGCCGACGGCGGCGCGGATGCTCTGGGTGTCCATCACGATGAGGCTCGGGTCGGCTAATCGCCGGTTCCTCTCCCGTAGTTGCCACCGCAGCAGGTCATGGATGGTCTGGTCGGTGCCGTCGTCGCGCCACTTGTAGAAGTAGTACTTCACCGCCCCGGCGGGCGGCAGGTCGTGGGGCAGCAGGTCCCACTGACACCCCGCTCGGTTCTGGTACAAGATCGCGTTAACGATGTCCCGCATCGCGTATCTGCCCTGGTGGCCGCTGACCGACGGGTGCGCGGCCTTCCATGCGGCGATCACGGGTTCGACCAAGACCCACTGTTCATCGGAGACGTCGGTGGAGTACGGCTTGCGCATGCTCATGCCAGAAGCCAAGCGAATCGCGAACGTCTGACCGGCGACAATGCCCCAACGTCACACCATCGAGCGATCACAAGCCGGGCAGAAGATCACGTACCGCACTCTGAGTAGTCAAGCGAGATCGTTCTCACCGGGATTTCCTGTACGCCAACTACTCACACCCGTCGACCATGCGACCGGCCCCGCGAACCGGCCTCACAGTGCCCACTATCGCCCCGTGACCCACGTCACATCCGGTTCCTGTCAGGAATCGGGTCGCTGTCCCGCTCAAGTCACCGAAGGCAAGCGAAACGACAGGAGCGAGACATGAAGCACCGCATCGTCGTCCTCGGCGCCGGCTACGCCGGGAGCTACGTGGCTGGGACCCTGGCCCGTCGGCTGTCGCCGGCAGACACCGAGATCACCGTGGTCAACGCCGAGCCGGACTTCGTCCAGCGGCTGCGGCTGCACCAGCTCGCGGCCGGCCAGGAGATCGAGGCCCCGCAGCTCGCCGTCGTCTTCGCGGGCACGGCGGTACGGCTGCGCCGGGCCCGTGTCACCACCATCGACCCCGAACGCCAGGTCGTCGCCGTGGCCGATGCCGACGGCGGCGGCGAGCTCTGCTACGACACGCTCCTCTACGCGCTCGGCAGCCACGGCGCGGACCACGGTGTCCCCGGCGTGGCCGAGCACGCCTTCGACGTCGCCAATCGGCCCTCCGCGCTGCGCCTGCGCGAGCGCCTGGACAGCCTGAGCAAGCGGGACGCAGGCGGGAGCGTCCTGGTCGTCGGCGACGGGCTGACCGGCATCGAGACCGCCACCGAGATCGCCGAATCCCGGCCCGGCCTGTCGGTGACGCTGGTCGCACGCGGGGAGCTGGGCGCCCCGCTCTCCGCCGGAGCCCGCAGCCACCTGCGCCAGACCTGCGACCGGCTTGGCATCACCGTCTTGGAACACACCAGCGTCGAAGCCGTCGAAACGGCGCGGGTGCTGTGCGCCGACGGTACCGCCCTGGCGTCCGACGCAACTGTGTGGACGGCCGGGTTCGCGGTCAGCCCCATCGCCGCCGCGAGCGGGCTGGAGGTCACCGAGGACGGCCGGATCGTCGTCGACCGCACCATGCGGTCGGTCTCGCACCCGAACGTCTACGCCGCCGGCGACAGCACCTACGCCATCGGCGACAACGGCCAGCCGCTGCCGATGTCCTGCGCCTCGGCCGGCTACACGGGCCGACAGGCCGTGGACGCGATCGTGGGACGCCTGACCGGGCGCGAGATCGCCAACACCAAGCTGGAGTACGTCGGGAACCACATCAGCCTCGGGCGGCGGGACGGGATCCTGCAGATGGTCGACGACCAGGGGCGGGCGAAGCCCAAGTACATGGGTGGCCGGAAGGCCGCACGAATCAAGGCGGGCATCGTCAGGATGTCCCTGTGGGCCACCGAGCACCCGACCTTCGGCCTGCCCAAGCGCAAGCACCACCTGGCCGCCGCGCCGGACGCGTCCCCCGCCGAGAAGGCGATCGCGTAGCCGCGCCCCCACCTCACTGGTCAATACGGCAATCCACCCGGGCTCGGGCCGTGTTCCGGCGTGGACGCGTCGGATCCGAAACCCCTCTCCCCGGTGATGAACTCCCTCCTCCGAAGGAGAAGTCATGTCCGCTCAGGCCGCGACCGCAGCCGACGCGTCGCCCTCCCCCTGGCCGACAGTGGTCAGGGCGGTCGCCTTGCTCACGGTGACCATCAGCCTGCTGCTCACCGCCTTCGCCTGGCCGTCGGTACGCTCATCGGTGCATGACGTGCCGATCGCCGTCGCCGGGCCCCCTGCCGCCGTCAAGCGGATCACTCCCGTACTCGACCAACGGCTTCCCGACGGTTTCAAGGTCACCGAGGTCGCCGACACCACCGCCGCCGAACAGCTGATCCGCGACCGCAAGGTGTACGGGGCGATCGACCTGAGCTCCGGCAGCCCACAGGTCATCACCGCGTCAGCCGGGAGCATCGCCGTCGCCCAGACCCTGAACACCATCGCGACCGGCCTCAGCCAGGCCCAGGGACCCAGCACCGCTGTCGCCGCCCGCGACCTCGTGCCGCTGCCGGCCGACGACCCGCGCGGCGCCGGACTGGCCGCCGGAGCCCTACCGCTGGTCATGGGCGGCCTGCTCGCCGCCCTGCTGCTGAGCAGGCTCGTCCACGGCAGCGTCCACCGCGTCACCGGAGCACTCTCCTTCGCCCTCACCGGCGGACTCGCCGCAACAGCAATCCTGCAGTTCTGGCTCGGCTCACTCGACGGCTCCTACTGGGCCAACTCCGGCGCCGTCGCCCTGACCATCGCGGCCATATCCCTGACCATCCTCGGTCTCGAATCCCTGCTCGGGTACGCCGGCTTCGGCCTCGGCGCCGCCACCATGATGCTCATCGGCAACCCCCTCTCGGGCACTGCGACCGCACCCGAGATGCTGCCCGGCTGGTCCGGCAGCCTCGGCCAACTGCTACCGCCCGGGGCCGGCGGCCGGCTGCTGCGCTCCACCGCCTTCTTCGACGGCCACGGGGCCACCGCCGCCGCCACCGTCCTGGCGACGTGGTTCACGCTCGGTCTGGCACTGTGCCTGGCCGGCAACCTCCGCCGCCGTTCCACCGCCACGACGGCAGACCCCGCAGCACGGCCGGCCCTGCCCGTGACCGTCTGACCCCCCACAGCACTTGCCGACTGCGGGAGGTGCCCGCACCACGGGAAACGGAGCGTCTTAGAGTGGCCCGCATGGACAGCACCGCGGTGGACCTCTTCGACACAAGCCGGTTCGAGGCCAGCCGCAGCCGGCTGGCCTCGCTGGCGTACCGGCTGCTGGGCTCCGCCACCGACGCCGAAGACGCGGTGCAGGATGCGTTCTTGCACTGGCAGGCCGCGGACCGACAGCGGATCAAGGTACCGGAGGCGTGGCTGACCAAGGTCGTCACCAACCTGTGCCTGGACCGGCTCCGCTCGGCACAAGCCCGCCGCGAACGCACCGCCGGTGCCTGGCTGCCCGAACCGCTCCTCGACGGCGACCCGATGCTCGGCCCGGCCGACACCTTCGAGCAACGCGAATCGGTCTCCCTTGCCCTGCTGACGCTCATGGAGCGCCTATCCCCCGTCGAACGGGCCGTCTACGTCCTGCGCGAGGCGTTCGCCTACGGCCACGCCGAGGCCGCCGAGATCCTCGACATCACCGAGTCTGCGAGCCAGCAGCACCTCCACCGGGCCCGGCGCCGCATCACGGCCGCCCGCAGCGGTGGCGCCGAAGTCGACCCCGCGTCCGCCCGCAGGATCGTCGAGGAATTCCTCGCCGCGGCCACCTCAGGCCGCACCGAACGGCTGGTGGCGCTGCTCACCGACGACGCGACCGCGGTCTCCGACGGCGCCGGCGGCCTGGCCAAGACGCTGCTGCGGTACGACACTCCGCAGCGCATCGCCGCCGTCGTACGGGCCGGCTTCAAACCCACAGACGCGAAGCGGCGGATGGCCGGCGGCACGCCCGCCGTGCACTACGCGCTCGTCAACGGAGCCCCCGCCATCCTCTTCGTGCTCGGCGACCAGGTCGTCGGCTCCACGATGTTCGACATCGTCAACGGCAAGATCGCAACCATGCACGGCATCGCTGCCCCCAACCGCCTCGCCCGTCTCACCGAAGCCTGGCGGCAGCACGAACCGGACGCGCCGCTCATCGCCCAGTGGTGAACCAGCTGCCCCCGGCCAGGCTCAGCACCCGCGCTGGCCGGGTGGGCCAGCCGACCGGGTGCCAAGGAGCGCAACGGCCTTCCCGCACGTGCCGATGCGGGACGCGCCCGTGTTTCATAGGTGGTGGTTCAAGGACCGGGTCAGCTCCCGGTTCGCAGCGCGAGCCGCTTCCAACTCCTCCGTCCGTTCGTCGAGTGCGCCTCGCATGTCCGCGATCTCCTGCTCAAGGAGGGTGATGTGGCGTTGAAGCTGATCGATGTCGACGGGGGCACCAAGTCCGGACTCGGCCCAGACACCTTCACCGAGCTGTACGGAGAGCCGCTTCTCCAGCTGCCGCAGCCGTGTGTTGAGGCGCTTGTTGGCTTCCAGTGCGTTTGCGAGGTCGGCCTGGAGAGAGGACCGGCTGACCGCCGTCTTCCGGTCCCTCTCAACGGCTGTGCTGGCGGCGACGTGGACTCGTTCGAGCAGGTCGGGATGCCGATAGAGGAACGTCCGGTCGACTCGCGCGAGGCGGGCGAGCCCGGAGACGGTGATGTCTCCGCCGGACTTCACCGCGGTGTCGATGGCCTTCAGGACACGCTCGCGGCGGCGGGCGGAGTCGGCCCGTTTCCCGTCGGTCATGGGGTTGGTCATCCTGTCGGCCTTTCGGGACGGAGATCTTCGGGTGGTCCAGTGCGGGGCAGTCCGAGGGAAACGACCCGGCGTGAGCGCCGGACGACGGCAATCGCTTCCTGGATCTGGAGTGTGTCCTCGTCTGTGAGGTCTTCGAGGTCCTCGCGAACGCGTTTGACCAGGCGGCGAACCCGGGTGATTTCCTCGTCGGAGGGCATGGCCTCGGCCTTCGCCCAGGAGTCCGCGGCGAACGCGGCGAGCCGTTCCCGCCCGCGCAGCAAGTCGGCCAGGTAGGCCTCCAGGTCGGGGAGGTAGGAGACATCGGTGCGGAAGTGGGAGCATCCGACGCAACGGAACCGGACTGGGCAGTCGTGGCCGCCAGCGGCCACGTTGGTCGGTTCGGTACAGAGCCCGTAGGGCACCTGGACCTCGCCCACGGCACGACGTGCATGTTCGGAATCGAGCAACCGCTGAGCTCGGCGCCAGATTCGGCTGCCGCTGCGGTCGAACTGCATGGTGGTGACCCGGTCGACAGCCTCCCGGCGGCGCTTCTCGCTGACTCGGTAGTACCGCTGCGTGGTGGTGAGCTGCCGGTGGTCCATGAGATCGCGCAGGACATCTGGTTCGACACCCGCGTCGGCGTGCCGCTGGGCGTAGGTGTGGCGGTAGGCGTAAGGGAAGATGTTCTTCTTGTCGAACTCGATTTCCCTACGGACTGTCTGGGCGCCGTCGGGGGTGCTCATGCTGAGCACGAACGTCGGCAGTGAGAGCACCCATTCACGGTGTTGCTGTGTGACATCGGCGATCGACTTGGTGCCGTCCGGATTGGCGTAGCCAGTTGGCAGCAGGACGAGGTCCGCGATCGGTGTCCGGGGGAACTGCGCACGGACCCGTTGCTGCTGGGTGGTGATGAGGGCGGCGGTGGCGTCCGCAATGGGCAGCCGGCGGCCTTTCCGGTAGGCCTTGTGGTTGTCGTAAAGCAACACGGCCTTGCCGTCTGTATCGCGGGTGAGGCAGTCCCAGCGCAGGGTGCAGGCTTCTTGTGGACGCCTGCCGGTATCCATCATGATCTCGACGGCGACACGGACCTCTGCGTTCCACCGGTTCTCCAACTCAACCAAGTGGCAACAGAGTTGGCGCATGATCTCAGATGGCAGGTCCCTGCCTGCCTCCGAGTCATCGGGCTCGTCGGGGATGTCGGAGACCTGCATGGTGAAGTCTTGCGGCAGACCGTGCAGCGGCTTGCCGGGCCGGGTCAGTGAGCCTCTTCGAGTTGGCCACCGATCGGGTGATGGGCCGTGCAGCGCAACGAGCGAGGCCCCCGAGCTGTTGATGGAGATGTCTGACGTCTCAATCACGTTGCTCGGGGGCCTCGTTGGTCATCCATCCTGCCGCACTCGACCTGCCGCACGCACTCGCGGACTGGGTGACCATGCTGATCGTCACCCGTGAGGGCGACCGGCGCTGCAAGCTCCGCCCGTCACAGCGCGCGATGGTGGCACTGGTGTACCTGCGCGAACACACCACTCTGGCGAAGATCGCTGCCGGGTTCGGGATCAGCGAGTCCACCGCGCATGCCTACACCACCGCGGTCGTGGACCTGCTCGCCGCCCGTGCACCGGGCCTGCTGAAGACGCTGCGTGAGCACGACCCCGACTTCGTCCTGCTCGACGGGACGCTCGCCGAATGCGACCGGGTCGGCGACGGCCGGGCGGACTACTCCCACAAGCACCGACGCCACGGCGTGAACGTACAGGTCCTCACCGATCCCGACGGCCGGCTGCTGTGGCTCTCGCCCGCCCTGCCGGGCCGCACCCACGACCTGACCGCCGCCCGCACCCATCGGATCATCCGGATCTGCGAGCGCCAGGGAGTGCCGATAGTGGCCGATCTCGCTTACCAGGGCGCCGGCCCGTGGCTGACCACCGGCATCAAACGCAGACCCCTGCGGGAACTTACCACCACCGAGAAGACCCGCAACCGAGCCCTGGCCGCAGCACGCGCACCCGTCGAACGCGGCGTCGCCCGCCTGAAGTCCTGGCGTATCTTCCGCAGGTCTCGCTGCAGCCCCAACCGCATGACGTCAATCGCCAAGGCCATCCTTACCCCAGGGCTTCGGCGTAGTCGGCGGGCACCCGTTTTGTGATCACGCGAGGCCGAGGAGTGTGAGGGGTCGGTGGGCATCGCGTGCGTTGCGACGGAGGCCGGCGGCGATGTTCTTGACACCGCTCAGCCGGAGGGCGCCGACGGCGAGGTTGCGCCAGGTCGCCATCGCACGGGGTGCGTTGCCGGTCCGCAACTGGGAGGCGTCCTCGGCGAAGGTGGTGTCGCGGACGTGGTGCAGGGCCTCGATCTTCCAGTGGTCGCGGATCAGTCTCGCGAGTTGGACGGGGGTGGCCTGCTCGGCGGTGAGGCTGGTGACCGCGTAGACGGTCGTGATGGTGGTCTTGCCGGTCTTGCGGTCGGTGCGGTGGCGCTTGATCTGGACGGCCTGGCGTGCGCCGGGGAAGAGCAAGTTGTCCACGGTGGCGACCTTGATCCGGCGGATCTCCGCGCGGCCGTGGCCGGTGCCCCGGGTGCGGCCCTGGATCATCGGGATGTCCTTCCAGGGAAGGGACTTCAGCTGCTTGCGTAGCCTCTTCTGGTTGCCCTTGACGATCGCGATGTAATGGGCCCCGCGGCTCAGGAGGTAGGCGGCGTGCTCGCGTTGCGTATGGAGCGCGTCGCTGGTGACCACGGTTTCGGCCAGGTCTGCGACGGTATCGAGCAGCGGCTGGAAGCGGGTGACCTCACCGGTCTTCTCGCCGACGTCGAGCTGGGCCAGGGCCAGCCCGGTGGTGTGCTCCACCGCGGCGAGTAGGCGGATTCTCCGCCCCTTGGCCTTCGCCGCACCGCGCAGGGACTTGCCGTCCACGGACAGTCCGCGCAGCCCGGTGCTCTCGGGCCGGCGGTCGGCAAGCCATCCGCCCACCGCCCGGTCCAGGGCATCACCGTCGATGCGGGCGAGGAGTCAACGAACCGTCGCCTCCGAGGGCACCAGCCTCCGGGGCAGTACTGGATCGGGACGCATGCCGAGTCGCTCCAGCACGTGCGGCGGCGCGTCTGCGATCCACTCGCCGACCGCCAGCAGCGAGGTCGCGCCGGTCAGCACCGCGCACGCGGTCAGCGTGAGCACGACGGCCAGGGCATGGCGCACGCCGCGCGGATCGCGCGGATCCGGCACCTGAGCCAGCCGCTCCAGCAGCCCGGGCACCTCCCCGGGCCCGACGTCGGACTGCTTGCGGAGCCGGTCAAGGGCAGGCGGAATAAGGGATGATACGTCGGCAGGCACGGTCTTCCAGGCAGGTCACGGGTGCAGAGCACTCCATGATCGCGCGATCCTTCCCTGCATCGTCCCCCGGGTCACAGCACCGCCGCAGCCTCGCCTGCCACCCAGGTCTGCCAGACACGACGGGTATTCGGCAGGTCAGGGCGGTCAAGGAGCCAGAGCACATATCCGGCGTGGCGCCGGGCCCACGGACTGTCCGAATCAGCTGCCCGATCGAGCCTGCCCCGTAGCTCAGCGCTGTGGACAGCCCGGGCAACCCGCACGTATTCGCGATCCTTGCAGCGATACGCCCGATTAACGACGATCTCGACCAGGTCGGTAAGCTTCGCCTTGATCGCCTCCTCCTGACCAGCACGAGCCACCTTCCGGATCAGGCTCTGCTTCGTACCCCACGCCTTCGCATGCTGCGTCCACTCCAGCGGGAACCTCGCCTCCCACTCCAGGAAAAGCAACACATAGGGCAGCCCCGGCCACCCCGCCAGATCCCCGTCCACAGGACCACCCCACACCCCATCAGGCAACGAACGCCTCTGGGCTTGCTGATGCCTCCGGCGCGCCTGCAGAAAGGCCGGCTCCCGGTACTGCTCCTCCGCTCCCAGGGGCCGCGTCAGCAGCCACATCTCGTTGGACCGGGCGAGCGCGTCTGTGACCTGCCTCTGGGCCTCCGCCAGATGGACGAGCGCTGCACCTCTCGCAGCCGGATCCTCCGCTATAAGCCCGAACGCCCAACCCAGTCGCCCAACCCAGTCGCTCAGCCCATGCACAAGCGTCGTCCGCATCTGTACCTGCCTCGTCAGCCACGCACCGGATCATCTCCTAGCGCAGTCGGCTCGCTCCACCCGACGGTGCAGGGGAGACGCAAGGGCTCCGGGGCGCAACGGACATGAGCAGGAACCGCCCGCTCTCCCTCTCCTCAGCTCAAGTGATCACGAAACGGGCGCCCGCCGACTACGCCGAAGCCCTGTGAGGGAATGCATGACCAACGCGTGACCAACAGCGGTCAGGAACAGGCAGAAACACCCAGGTGCGGGTCGAACCGGGCGGTAAACGTGAACCACCCCCCGGACGACAAAACCCCTGGTCAGAGGCACCTTATGGATCAGCCCGGCTGGGGGTGGCGACCCCGGACGCTCTCCGTCCGGGTTCAGGGACTCGCGTGGACGACCGCGGCCAGGAGCGCCGACACCTGAGGCTGAACGCTCACGGAAGCGGGCGGAAAGATAACGCGAGATCCCCGGTTCGCCAAACCGGGGATGCCATAGACCGTGGATACTTCATCGCTACCTGCTGCGGCGCAGGAAAGAGCCGTCACCGAGGCAGGTAGCCCCCCCATTACCCCGTACCGATCACCTCGGATCGGCCACATGAAAGTTACTGGCACACTCGAAATGCACCTCCAAAGCGTTCCGCACGCCCCTGAGTACAGTCCCGCCCACATCCGCGTCCATTGGTCTGGAACAGGAAGCGTGGCGGACTCTTGCAGGGCTCTGGGCTTCTCCCGCGCCAAGGGTTACAACTTGATCCGCCGCGGTGAATTTCCCTGCCGAGTTCTGCGCATCGGACGCGGGACGCGGGTGGTGACCGCATCGCTACTCCGCGTCCTCGAAAATGGCCAGCCCGAATACAACAGCCCCGCCGGGCCTTACGCGGAATAGCCGCTCAGCACACCCCTCACTCTGCGCGCAGCATCGAGATGCTCAACCGCAAACGGTGGAAGACCCGGATCGAACTGGCCAACGCAATCTTCGAATTCATCGAGATCTTCTACAACCGCCGGAGCGACGGCACTCAGCACTGGGCTATCGCACCCCCATCGAGTACGAACTACGCTCCGAGAACCGCTCCATCCCGGCTACCGGATAGTCACCGAGCCTGGAACCCAAACGGTGGGGCGGGTCAAGATGTCACCCGATCGTGCGGCAGACCCGGGCTTGACGGCGCCCCTTCGCTCGATCATGTACGAGCACGCTGGGACCTGGCCCGGCAAGGACATCTACGTCGGGCGCTCCGGAAACTTCACCATCGAACGGTTCCTGCACAGCAAGTTCGGCACTGAACGGCGCATCCACGGCAACGGCATCACCAGGGATCGGGTCGTGGAACATGCTACCGCTCCTGCTGTGATGGGCGGCGAAGGTAGCTCACCTGGAAGGGGGTGCTTCCGGCATCGGCGCAGGCCAGGGAAGATGACGAAGCCCCCCCCATTACCGTCTTCGTTGGCTCCGCAATGGGGCTCCCGGCCTCCGGGCTCGGCATGACTTCCCCCCTTGTTGACCATGATCCGGGGGGTGGTGTCACCGGGCCCGGAGGCACTGACTGACCGCTGATTAGGGGCTTGACCACCGACTTTTCGCAGGTCGGGAGGCTCTTCGTAATGTGGATGTGGCGATCGGTGCCGTGGGTGAGGCCGGGAGGAAGTACGACCGGAGGACGCACGTGATCGACACCGGCGACATCGACGTCTACCTCGGCCTGGACGTCGGCAAAGGCGAACACCACGCCACCGCTGTGACCCCGGACGGGAAGAAGGCGTTCGACAAACGGCTGCCCAACACCGAGCCCAAACTCCGCGAGCTCTTCGCGAAGTTGCAGGTTAAGCACGGGACGGTGCTGGTGGTCGTCGACCAGCCGGCCTCGATCGGAGCCCTGCCGCTGGCGGTGGCGAGGGACATGGGCTGCCCGGTCGCCTACCTGCCCGGATTAACGATGCGGCGGATCGCCGACCTCTATCCCGGCGAGGCCAAGACCGACGCGAAAGACGCGTTCATCATCGCGGATGCCGCCCGCGCGATGCCCCACACGCTGCGGTCCATAGACCTCGAAGACGAGACGATCGCCGAGCTGGAGATGATCGTCGGGTTCGACGACGACCTGGCCGGCGAAGCGACCCGGGTCGCGAACCGGCTCCACGGCCTGCTCACGCAGATCCATCCTTCGCTGGAGCGGGTGCTCGGGCCTCGGTTGCAACACCCGGCAGTTCTGGCCCTGCTGGATCGGTTCGGGTCACCGGCCCAGATCCGCAAAGCCGGTCGGCGACGGCTGGTCACGCTGCTGCGGCCGAAAGCCCCGCGGATGGCCGAGCGATTGGTCGAGGGCATCTTCACCGCGCTGGACGAACAGACCGTGGTGGTGCCCGGGACCGAGGCGGCCGCGCTGATCGTCCCAAGCCTGGCCGGCTCCCTCACTGCCGTCCTCGACCAGCGCAAAGTGCTGGCCGGGCGGATCGAGGAACTACTGGAGGCCCACCCACTTTCGAAGGTCCTGATCTCGATGCCGGGAGTCGGCATCAGGACCGGAGCCCGGATCCTCATCGACGTCGGCGACGGCAGCAACTTCCCCTCCGCGGCCCACCTCGCCGCCTATGCGGGTCTCGCCCCAGCGACCCGTAACTCGGGCTCATCGATCTGCGGCGAACAGCCCTCCCGGAGGGGAAACAAGCAGCTCAAACGGGCCTTCTTCCTCTCCGCGTTCGCTGCCCTGTCCGACCCCGCTTCCCGGGCCTACTACGACAAGAAGATCAGTCAGGGCAAGCACCACACCCAGGCCCTGCTCTGCCTCGCCCGACGCAGGGCCGACGTCCTCTTCGCGATGCTCCGCGACGGAACCTTCTACCAACCACAGCCAGCCACTGCTATCAGTGAGCGTTTTCAGCGTTGCCTCTCCAGGGTGAGGACGGCTTTCGTGATGACGCTCATGCGGTTGGGACTGATGCGGGATCTGCGGAAGATC
>NZ_JBITDM010000045.1:0-22474 GCF_044454195.1 Streptomyces sp. NPDC051561
GGGGGGGGGGGGGGGGGGGGGGGGGGGGGGGGGGGGGGGGGGGGGGGGGGGGGGGGGGGGGGGGGGGGGGGGGGGGGGGGGGGGGGGGGGGGGGCCCCCCCCCCCCCCCCCCCCCCCCCCCCCCCCCCCCCCCCCCCCACGTCCCACCCACCCCTTCCCAGGAGCCTCCATGCCCACCACCCTCCTCACCCACCTCGCCTCCCTCGTCACCAATGACCCCTCCCTCGGGGACGGCAGCCCCCTCGGCCTGATCGAGGACGCGGCGGTCGTCATCGACGGGGACAGGGTCGCCTGGGTCGGGCGGGCGGACCGGGCACCCGAGGCCGACACCGTCCACGACGCCCGGGGCCGGTCCGCCGTCCCCGGCTTCGTCGACTCCCACTCGCACCTCGTGTTCGGCGGCGACCGCACCGCCGAGTTCAACGCCCGGATGTCCGGGCAGCCGTACAAGGCCGGAGGGATCAGGACCACCGTCGCCGCGACCCGGGCCGCGAGCGACGAGCAGCTCGCTGCGAACGTGGCGCGGTACCTCGCCGAGGCACTCGCCCAGGGGACCACCACGCTGGAGACCAAGTCCGGGTACGGGCTTACCGTCCACGACGAGGCGAGGGCGCTGCGCATCGCCGCAGCGCAGACCGACGAGGTGACCTACCTCGGAGCGCACATCGTCTCGCCGGACTACGCGGACGACCCCGCCGGATACGTGGACCTCGTCACCGGCGAGATGCTGGAGGCGTGCGCCCCGTACGCCCGCTGGATCGACGTGTTCTGCGAGAGGGGCGCGTTCGACGGGGACCAGGCCCGGGCGATCCTCAACGCGGGCAGGGCGAAGGGGCTGCACCCGCGGATCCACGCGAACCAGCTGTCCTACGGACCCGGCGTCCAGCTCGCGGTGGAGGTGGACGCGGCGAGCGCCGACCACTGCACGCACCTGACCGACGCGGACGTGGACGCGCTGGCGAACAGCGGCACCGTCGCCACCCTGCTGCCCGGGGCGGAGTTCTCGACGCGGGCCCAATGGCCGGACGCACGGCGGCTGTTGGACGCCGGTGCGACCGTCGCGCTGTCGACGGACTGCAACCCGGGGTCCTCGTTCACCTCTTCGATGCCGTTCTGTATCGCGCTCGCCGTCAGGGACATGGGGATGACCCCGGACGAGGCGATCTGGGCGGCCACCGCGGGCGGCGCGCAGGCCCTGCGGCGTACGGACATCGGACGTATCGCGGTCGGGGCGAGGGCGGACCTCGCGCTGCTCGACGCGCCCAGCCATGTGCACCTCGCCTACCGGCCGGGTGTTCCGCTGGTGCGGGAAGTCTGGCGAAGTGGCGTGCGTGCGGCGTGAAGTCCTGGGTAGGCGGACGACGTACAACACAGTGAAGGGCTGCCCCGGATACGGCCTGGGGCAGCCCTTCACGTACAGCTCACGTCACCTCGTGCCGCGTCACGTCACGTCACGCGGGAGAGGATCTCACTCCTCGACGGTCAGTCCCTTGCGGAGCTTGACCAGCGTGCGGGAGAGGAGGCGCGAGACGTGCATCTGGGAGATGCCGAGCTCCTCACCGATCTCCGACTGCGTCATGTTCGCGACGAAGCGGAGGGACAGGATCTGCCGGTCGCGGGTCGGGAGAGAGGCGATCAGGGGCTTCAGGGACTCGACGTACTCGATGCCCTCGATGCCGTGGTCCTCGTAGCCGATGCGGTCGGCCAGCGCGCCCTCGGAGTCGTCCTCCTCCGGCTGGGCGTCCAGCGAGCTCGCGGTGTACGCGTTGCTCGCCGCCATGCCCTCGACGACTTCTTCCTTGCTGATGTCCAGGCGCTCCGCGAGCTCCGCGACGGTCGGGGAGCGGTCCAGCTGCTGGGCCAGCTCGTCTCCGGCCTTCGCCAGGTCCAGGCGGAGTTCCTGGAGGCGGCGCGGGACGCGCACCGACCACGACGTGTCGCGGAAGAAGCGCTTGATCTCGCCGATGATGGTCGGCATCGCGAAGGTGGGGAATTCGACGCCCCGGCTGAGCTCGAAGCGGTCGATGGCCTTGATCAGGCCGATGGTGCCGACCTGGATGATGTCCTCCATCGGTTCGCTGCGGGTGCGGAACCGGGAGGCGGCGAACTTGACCAGGGCCAGGTTCAGCTCGACCAGGGTGTTGCGGACGTACGCGTGCTCGTGGGTGCCCTCTTCGAGGGATTCGAGACGCCCGAAGAGCGTCTTCGACAGGGCCCTGGCATCCAGCGCTCCCACCTCGTCGTAGGGCGGAATCACCGGGAGGTCGGTGAGGCTCGCGGGCCTCTCCGTCGACTCCTGGCGCGGCGCGGACCTCTGCTGAGGTACGAGCCCCGGGTTTCCGGTCTCGATCTGCTCGGGCGGGGTAGTCGACGTTGCGACCTGTTTGGAATGGGTACGCGTCTCGTCGAGCCGGGGTGACATGGTCTCCTCCATCGTTCTCGGCATATGGCTGCCGATGCCGATACGTGTTCCTGCGGTGAAGCGGCGCCTCCAAAGCCGGTCGTGGCGGGCGGTGGTCGGATCTGTCTCTACTAGCCCTACCCGCTCGCGGCAGGCAGGTGCAAGTGCGTTATGTCCGAATAAGGCCAGTTCAGGACGTTGTTCGACTACCCGTGCGTGTGAAGAAGGCGTAGTGTTCTCCTGCTGTCGGGGGCATTCCTCACAGCCTTGACGCGGCCTTAAGGTGCGGGTGGGGCGGTGGCCGGGTGACCGGCGACGGCGCAGCACAGTGCATATGTATGCAGAACCACGACGGCGAAAAGGGACGGGCATGGACCGCGGGACGGTCGGCAGCGCGAACCGGGGCCGGCTTCAGGTCGAAGTGCGGACCGAGGGCCGCAACGAGATCGTGACGCCGGCGGGTGAGCTGGATCACCACACGGCCGAGCTGCTCAGGGAGCCCCTGGAGCAGGCGCTCGACGACGGACGGTCACGCCTCGTGATCGACTGCTCGCTGCTGGAATTCTGTGACTCCACCGGACTGAACGTGCTGCTCGGCGCCCGCCTGAAGGCGGAAGCAGCCGGTGGCGAGGTGCATCTGGTGGGCATGCAGCCCGTAGTGGCGCGCGTATTCGAGATCACCGGGGCGGAGGCGGTCTTCACCGTCCACGACTCGCTCGGTGAGGCGCTGCGCGACTGAACCCCCTCCCTCCTGGTGGGCTTCAGCGCGCACGTATGCGCGCGGGTCCGTATCGATTAGTGGGTGTTCTCACGGTTCGGTCGGGCAGGAGGAACCAAAGACCCTGCAAACGACGACCTGGTGAATCGGTGAGGTGAAGCGCTGATGAGTACCACCCGGCAGCACCCGCCGGGCGACCTCGGCCCTGAGCCGGACGGCAGCGCCGCCGGCCCCGCCCCCGGAGCGCCCGTGTCCGTGCCCGCCGCCGTCCCCCTGACAGGTGCCGCTCCGGCCATGGCCGACGGTGCGCCCTCCGTGGGGGAGACTGCCGTTCCTGAAGGCCGTGAGAGCAGTGAAAGCCGTGGAGTTCCGGTGGGTGAAGCCTCCGACGCCGAAGTACCCCGGGCCCTCGGGGTCTCGGGGAGTGTCGTGACCGCCGGGGCCTCGACGGGCTCCGGTCCCTCCTCGGGCTCGGGCCGCTCCGCCGGCTCCGGGCCCTCTGCGGGCTCCGGTCTTTCGGTGGGTGCTGACCTGCCTGCGGGCTCCGGTCTTTCGGTGGGTGCCGATCTGCCCGCGGGCTCCGGTCTTTCGGTGGGAGAGGCCGCCGGCGAAGGCGCCGCCGCCGGGAACGTCGCCCTCGCCGCCGCCGAGGCCGCGGGACAGGTGCGTACCCTCGCGCTGAACGACGCGAGCGGCATCGTCCCGCTCGCCCGTGACTTCACCCGGCAGGCGCTGTACGACTGGGGCTGGCTCCCGGCTTCCACCGCCGACCGGCGCGCGGCCGCCGAGGACGTACTGCTGGTCGTCTCCGAACTGGTCACCAACGCCTGTCTGCACGCCGAGGGGCCCGAGAGCCTGCGGGTGGCCTGCGACGGCAAAGTGCTGCGCCTGGAGGTCACCGACCGCAGCGGCGGGGAGCCCGCGCCGCGCACCCCGCACCGGGCGGGCCGCCCCGGCGGACACGGCATGTTCATCGTGCAGCGGCTCTGCCTGGACTGGGGTGTCGCCCGGACCGAGGAAGACGGCCGGGAAGGCAGTGGCAAGGCGGTGTGGGCGGAACTCGCCGCACCCGCCTAGGAGTTCGAGGCTCCCGCCCGAGTGTCAAGAGGGCCCGCCCACCCGGACCCGGTGTGGGCCCGCCCGGGGCCGTGACGGTTCGCCGCGGAGCAACGTCCCGCACCCGTCAGGCGGTTGAGCGTTAACACTGTTGTTGGAGAGCACGTCGATACGGCGTGCTCTTTGTCTTCCCCTCCCAAGGTCCCCGGCGTACCTTGACGCCAAATCTGATGCGCCGTCAGTAACTTGGCCGCTCCCCGGCCCGGTTGCCCCGGCGGCGCTCCGGCGTACGAGGGGATCAAAAAGGTGTCGTACCAGAAGCGGACAACTCTCGCACTGGCGGCGGCGGTTGCGGGCTCGGTGGTGCTGATCGCCGCCCCCGCCGCCCACGCCGACGTGGTGGACGTCAACTACCAGTGCAAGACCCCGATCGGGAACAAGGGCGCGGTCTCCCCGATCGACATCAAGGCGGTCAGGAGCGGCAGCGGCTACACCCTCACCATGACGTTCCAGAAGGGTGTCTCCTCCAGCCCCATCGAACTCGGCAAGGGCGCGATGAAGCCGAGTGCGGTCATCAAGCTCGGCGGCGCGGACAGCGGCACGGTCGCGGTCGCGGGGCCCACCAACTCCGAGGCGGTACCCGCCAACACCCCCATCAAGATCAGTGACCTGTCGGGCACCTACACCCCGAAGAAGAGCGGCAAGGTCACCTTCACCGCCTCCATCCTCACCATCAAGGCCATGGGCACGACCACCACCTGCACCCCCTCCAACAGCCCCAAGCCCTCCCTGGAGCTGGACGCGAAGGGCACGGGCGGTTCCGGCGGCGGCAGCGGCGGTTCCCCGGATGCTTCCGGCGGTACGTCGCAGAGCGGACCCGCCGGCAGCGGCGAGCTCCCGAAGACCGGGCCGCTGGACTCCGCCACCGCCCTCGGCACCCTCGGCGGCACCGTTCTGCTCTCCGGCGCCGCCGGAGTGCTCTGGCTGACCCGGCGCAATCAGCGCGCCGCACAGGGCCAGCGGTCCGGGCTCTGACCCGGTCCGCAGTCGATGCGCGTGCGACTCCGCTCCGCGGCGGCCCTGCTGGGATGCCTGCTGCTGTACGCCGCCGGACCCGCCCCCGCCGCCTCGGCCGAGGACGCCTGGACGGCGGGCCCGGCCTCCGGCAGCGGCACCCCGCGCCGGCCTCCCCAGTCCGTCCGGGCGGGGGAGGCCCCGCCCGCCGGGGACCTGCGCCCGTACTTCTACCTCCAGGGCGCCCCCGGCACCGTCTTCACCGACAAGCTGTCCGTCACCAACCCCGGCCGTGAGGTGCGCACCGTGCAACTGCGTACCGAGGACACGGAAGGGGCCTGGATCGCGCTGGCGGCGGCCGAGGTGAAGGTGCCGGCGCGCACCAGGGCGGACGTGCCGTTCACGGTGACCGTCCCGGCGGGCGCCCAGCCGGGCGACCACCCCGGGATGATCGTCGCCTCGACGGCGGACGGCAGGGAACAGCGCACCCCGGTCCAACTCCGGGTCAGCGGACCGACGTTGTCCGCCCTGTCGGTCGAGGACGTCCGGATCGACGGCGACGGCATCCGGTACGCGCTGGTCAACCGCGGCAATACGACGCTCACCCCGCGCGTCACCGTCCGCGCCGACGGAGTCTTCGGCGAACTGCTGCGCCGCACGGCACATTCGGTACGGCCACTGGCCCCCGGACGCCGGGCCGAACTCACCGAACCCTGGACCGACCCGCCGGTGCTGGACCGGGCCGATGCCCGGCTCACGGTCACCGCCGGTGGCGGCATCCACGAGGAGGCCGCCGCCGCGGCGGCCTTCGTGCCGTGGGGGCCGGTACTCGGCGGGGGAGCGGTGGTGCTGGTGGCGGGCGCGGGCGGGGTGCTGTGGGCCGTACGACGCAGGAGGGGTGGCGAGGAGGGTGAACCGGATGTGGGTTAGGCGCTTGCTGGGGTTCGTGGCGGCGACCGGGCTGCTGGTGCTGGGAGTCGGCGGGGTGTCACCCGCGGGGGCCGTGCAGGCGGAGAAGCCTGTCGTCACCCTCTCCAAGGCGGAGGCCGGCAAGGGTGGTGACATCACCGTCAAAGGCAGCGGATGGCGGCCGGGCGCCCTGCTGATGCTGCTGATCTGCGGCGAGTCCTCGCCCGCCACCGGCGTACTCGGCGGCACCAACTCCTGCGCCAACGCCGACGGCCGCGCCGTCACCACCGACTCCAAGGGGGCCTTCAGCCGCAGACTCGCGGTCGCGGAGCCGCCCAAGCCGTGCCCGTGCGTCATCCATGTCGCGACCGTGACCGGCCGACAGGCTTCCACCGACGCCGAGTTCAAGGTGGCTGGGCATCCGGTCGCGCCGCTCCCGAAGCCCGCCCCGAACGCGGGGCTGCTCGCGGTCACCGACCGCACGGTGCGGCTCGAAGGCTCGGGCTCGCTGCTGACCTGGTTCGGGTCGCCCCAGTCACGCCGTATCGTCCTCGAATTCGGCAACCCCGGCTCGGCGCCCGTCAAGGACCCCGTCTTCCAAGTGGGCACCTCGCACGGGGTGTTCGCCCCCACCTGGGAGGAACGCCAGTGGCGCGGCACCCTCGCCCCCGGGAAACAGGCCGAGGTCGCACTGGACGTGCAGCTTCCTGCGGGGGCGCACGGGGATTACCTGGTCTCGGTGAAGTACGGGAACAAGGTGCTCGCCGCCCAGCCATGGGGGGTGGACCGGCCCTGGGGCGTGGTCCTGTTCTGGGTGCTGGTGGGGATCGTGGTCCCGGCGGGGCTGTTCCGGATCGGGATGGCGGTGGTGGAACGGCTGCGGCCGGGGGCTGCCGCGGGGATACGCAGGCGCTCGGCGCCCACCGGACCCGCCCGTGCGCCCCGGCAGGCGGCCCGCCACCGCACCGTACGCCGGGAAGAACCCCCGAAGTCCGCCGACGATCCCCCCACAACCACAACCACGGCCGCCACCGCCGCGCTGCCGTGGTTTACCCCGGACAGCACCCCGGGGCCCGCGCACGGCCCCGCTCACACCCCGACGCACGCCCCCACGCACGCACAGGTTTCCGCACCGAAACCGCACGAGAAGACCAACCCCCCTACGTCGAGAGGCAGTTCGTGAATACCCAACGGAGGATGGGCGCGGCAGGGATCGCGCTGATGCTCACAGGTGCGGGAGTCCTGCTGGGCGCCACGCCCGCGCAGGCCGCCGAGGTCGCCTACAAGACGGAGTGCATTCCCCCGCCCATCTCCGGCCTCCCCGCGGTCCAGGGCACCACCAAAGTGTCGGTGACCGCGCCCGCCACCGCGAAGGTCGGCGACGAGATCGAGGTGGTCTGGAAGACGGTCGAGGCCGCCTCCAAGAACCCGGACGTCCTCGACCTCGACAAGGACACCGTCAAACCGACCGGCACCCTCAAGATCGGCGGCGCGGCGAGTGGCGAGCTGAAGATGGAGGGCCCCCGGCAGAACCCGCCGGTCCCCAAGAACAGCCCCATGCCGCTGCCCGACATGAAGGCCAAGCTCAAGCTGGAGAAGGCGGGCGACATCACGCTCACCCCCGGCGCCTACAACATCAACGTCAGCAAGCCGCTGTCCACCGACACCAAGTGCACCCCCAAGGAGGAGGTGAAGGCCGCCGCGACGATCAAGGTCACGGCGGGTGGTGGCGGAACGACCGGCGGGACGACGGCGGGCGGCACCACGGCCGGCGGCACCACGGCGGGTGGCACGACTGCCGGAGGTACGACTGCCGGCGGTACGACTGCCGGCGGTACGACGACCACGGGCGGAACCACTTCCTCCGGCGGAACCACCTCCTCGGGCGGCACCGACCCCGGCGGCGGGACCACCGGTGGCGACGACGGCGGCAAGACCGACTTCCCCGGCAAGGAGGTCGCGGTCGAGTACGCCTGCAAGTCCCCGGGCCCGGCGAGCATCAAGACCAAGATCACCGTTGGTGCCAAGAAGAACGGCGGCAGCTACGACCTCACCGTCACCACCGCCAAGGGCGTCATGAACAGCCCGGCAGCCCTTCCGGCGGGCGCCCTCAAGCCCTCCATGCAGCTCACCCTCGGGGGCGCCGACAAGGGCTCCGCCAATGTCGCGGGCCCCGGCAACAAGGAACCCCTGGAGCAGGGCAAGCCCGTCGACCTCCCCGACATGACCGGCACCTACAAGCCCGGCGCCAGCGGCAAGGCCACCCTCGCCCCCGGCACCCTCACCATCGACGTCACCCTCGGCGGCCAGAAGATCGCCATCCCCTGCACCGTCAAGGGCGCGGCGCCGGTCTCCCTCGAACTCGACACGGCCGCCCAGCCGGGCGGCGCGAGCGGAGGCAACGGTTCCGGTGGTGCGGGCTCCGCGAGCGGCTCGGCGGGCGGCGACACCGGCTCCGGCGGCGCGGCAGGCGGCGACCTCGCCGACACCGGCGCGGAGGACAACGACGCCCTCCGGGCCCTCGGGCTGGTCGCGGGCACGGTCATCCTGCTCGGCGGCGCGGTCTTCACCTTCACCCCGTGGCGGCGGCTGAGGGGCGGGTCCCGCTAGAGCGGGCGCCGTACTCACCGGCGCACCAGAGGCGCCTGCTGGAACGGCCAAGGGCCCGCCGCACCGAATCGGTGCGGCGGGCCCTTGGCCGTTCAGCCGAAAAGCGGTAACGGGATCAGTGGATCTCGCCCATCATCGACTGGACCTTCTTGCGGTACATGAAGACCGCGAGCCCCGCGACGACCGCCAGCGAGGCTTCGGCGGCGATGATGCCGAGCCCGTTCAGGTTCGCACCACCCAGCGAGAGCAGACCGGTGATGCAGTCGCCCGCCGTGACGGCGAGGAACCAGACACCCATCATCTGCGAGGCGTACTTCTGCGGCGCCATCTTCGTGGTGACCGAAAGGCCGACCGGGGAGAGGCACAGCTCACCGATGGTCTGGATCATGTAGATCGAGACCAGCCACATCGGGGAGACCTTGTCGCCGCCGCTCGCCATGTTCATCGGGACGATGAACACGAAGAACGAGGCGCCGACCAGGACGATGCCCATCGCGAACTTCACGATGGTGTTCGGCTCCTGGTTCTTGCGCGCCAGCCACAGCCACAGCCAGGCGAAGACCGGAGCCAGCGCCATCACGTACAGCGGGTTCAGCGACTGGTACCAGGTGGCGGGGAAGCCGAAGCCGAAGACGGTCGACTCGGTCTTGCTGGAGGCGAACAGGGAGAGCGTCGAGCCACCCTGGTCGTAGATCATCCAGAAGACCGCAGCCGCGACGAAGAACCAGATGTAGGCGCTCATCTTGGACTGCTCGGGAGCTGACAGGTCCTTGTCGCGCTTGATCCTGGTCAGCACGGCGATCGGGATGATCAGGCCGGCCAGGGTGATCGGGACCAGCGCCCAGTTCAGCGTGAAGACACCGATGGAGACGATGACCGCGTAGAAGATCACGACGACGGCCGTGATGCCACCGGCCTTCAGCAGGAGGCCCTTGCGCTCGTCGGCGCTCAGCGGGTTCGGGACGAGGTTGGACTTCGGGCTCATGCTCTTGCCACCGAGCAGGAACTGGAGCAGACCCAGGCCCATGCCGACTGCGGCGAGGGCGAAGCCGAAGTGCCAGTTGACCGTCTCGCCGACCGTACCGACCACGAACGGTGCGACGAACGCACCAAGGTTGATGCCGATGTAGAAGAGCGTGAAGCCGCCGTCACGACGCGGGTCCTCGGGACCGTTGTAGAGGTGGCCGACCATCGTCGAGATGTTGGCCTTCAGCAGACCGGAGCCGACGGCCACCAGGACCAGACCCGCGAAGAACGCGATCTGACCGGGCAGTGCCAGGCAGAGGTGACCGGCCATGATCACCACGGCGGCGATGGTGACGGTCTTGCGAGCACCCCAGACCCGGTCGCCGAACCAGCCGCCCGGCATGGCCATGAGGTAGACCATCGCGACGTAGACGGAGTAGATGGCGGTGGCCGTGGCCAGCGTCATCCCGAGGCCGCCGCCCTGGCTGCCGGTCGCGGCATCAGCGCCGCCGGAGACCAGGTAGAGCACCAGAAGTGCACGCATGCCGTAGTAGGAGAACCGCTCCCACATCTCGGTCATGAAGAGTGTGGCCAGGCCGCGGGGGTGGCCGAAGAAGGCCTTGTCCCCGGCGGTGGGGGCCCCGGGGGTGTCCTTCGTCAGGCTGGACGCCATGGTCGATCCTTGCTTGCTCGGGACGCGTCCGCGTGGAACACGGGGTACGCGCCCGGTGGGGGGCGGCCGGCACCGGTGCGGGGAACCGCACCAGGATCCACGCCCCGCGGAACGCATCGTCGCGCGCGGGGCCCGGCCCATAGGTCATTCACTGCTTCGTTCAGGCACTGCTTCGTTCAGTCACTGCTGTCAGGACCGGTGATGCGTGATGACCGGTCCGCACAGAAAAAGAGACCTTCAGCAGTAATTCCTGCCAAAGGCCCCCGAGTACCGCAACTTACGTGCTCGCTACCTTACGACACGACAGTGCGGCATATGGAAGGACTTGAGAGATGGATCACAGGTGTCGATGGAACTGATGCACCACATTCAAAGGTCCTCCCCAGGATTGGGCGGTTAACTCACAGGCGCTCCGCCCGACTTGTTGATCACGCCCGGGGTGCCCGCCACGCCGACTAACATTCCCCCCATGACCCGTGTACTGCTCGCCGAGGACGACGCATCCATTTCGGAGCCACTGGCCCGCGCACTGCGTCGGGAGGGCTACGAGGTCGAGGTCCGCGAGGACGGACCGACCGCCCTGGACGCCGGACTCCAGGGAGGCATCGACCTCGTCGTGCTCGACCTGGGACTTCCCGGCATGGACGGCCTGGAGGTCGCCAGGCGGCTGCGCGCCGACGGCCACACCGTGCCGATCCTGGTGCTCACCGCGCGCGCCGACGAGGTGGACACCGTCGTCGGGCTCGATGCCGGCGCCGACGACTACGTGACCAAGCCCTTCCGGCTGGCCGAACTGCTCGCCCGGGTCCGGGCCCTGCTGCGGCGCGGCTCCTCCGAGCCGGTCCCCGCCCCCTCCACCCACGGCGTGCGGATCGACGTCGAGTCGCACCGTGCCTGGATGGGCGAGGAGGAACTCCAGCTCACCGCGAAGGAGTTCGACCTGCTGCGCGTTCTCGTCCGGGACGCGGGCCGGGTCGTCACCCGCGACCAGCTGATGCGCGAGGTCTGGGACACCACCTGGTGGTCCTCCACCAAGACCCTCGACATGCACATCTCCTGGCTCCGCAAGAAGCTCGGCGACGACGCCGCCAACCCCCGCTACATCGCCACAGTCCGAGGCGTGGGCTTCCGCTTCGAAAAAAGCTGACCCCCCTCCTCCCTGTGCCCCGCCCGCCCTTCGCTCCTGGTAGCCCGCTTGGGCGGCGGGGCCGCCCCCGGGGGCGGAACGGGCGGGCAAGGGGGCGGCCCCCGACGGAGTCGCACCCCTCCCACCCCCGGCCCACCCCAACGCCGTAACCCCACCCCCGTAACAGCACCCCGCCCCGCGCCCCCGTACCGCCGCCCGCCCCAGGGCACGGCATTCTGGACCCATGCGCCGCCGCCTGATCAACTCCACCCTCGCCGTGGTCCTCGTCGTCATCGCCGTCTTCGGCGTCTCCCTCGTCATCGTCGAGACCCGCACCATCAGCAACAGCGCCCAGGAGTCCGTCGACTCCGAGGCCCTGCGCATGGTGAGCATCATCGAGGGCCGACTGCTCGGCGACAGCACGGTCAACCGGGAAGTCCTGGTCAAACAGATCGGCGGCCACCGGTACGCCCGTATCGACATCCCCGGCCAGGCCCCCATCGAGATCGGCACCCGACCCACCGACGGCGTCATCGAGGGCAGGGCCACCGGCGACCGCGGCGAGACCGTCACCGTCCAGGAGTCCCGCTCGACCGTCACCCGCGAGGTCGGCCGCACCCTGCTGATCATCGGCGCGGTGGCCCTGCTCGCCGTCGTAGCGGCAGTGCTCCTCGCCGTACGGCAGGCCAACCGCCTCGCCTCCCCCCTCACCGACCTCGCCGAGACCGCCGAACGCCTCGGCTCCGGCGACCCCCGCCCCCGCCACAAGCGCTACGGCGTCCCCGAGCTGGACCGCGTCGCCGACGTCCTCGACTCCTCCGCCGAACGCATCGGCCGGATGCTCACCGCCGAACGACGCCTCGCCGCCGACGCCTCCCACCAGCTCCGCACCCCCCTCACCGCACTCTCCATGCGGCTGGAGGAGATCACCCTCACCGACGAGCTCGCGACGGTGAAGGAGGAGGCGACCATCGCCCTCACCCAGGTCGAGCGGCTGACCGATGTGGTGGAGCGCCTGCTCACCAACTCCCGTGACCCGCGCACCGGCTCGGCCGTCGCCTTCGACCTGGACGAGGTGCTCAAGCAGCAGATCGAGGAGTGGCGTCCCGCCTACCGCAGTGCCGGGCGGGCCATCGTCCAGTCCGGAAAGAAGGACCTGCGGGCCGTCGGCACCCCCGGCGCCGTCGCCCAGGTCCTCGCCGCGCTCATCGAGAACTCCCTGATGCACGGCGGCGGCACCGTCGCCCTGCGCTCCCGCACCACCGGCAACCAGGCAGTCATCGAGGTCACCGACGAGGGCCCCGGCGTCCCCGTCGACCTCGGCGCCCGCATCTTCGAGCGCACCATCAGTGGCCGCAACTCCACCGGCATCGGCCTCGCCGTCGCCCGCGACCTCGCCGAGGCCGACGGCGGCCGCCTGGAACTCCTCCAGCAGAAGCCCGCCGTCTTCGCCCTCTTTCTCAGCACGGTGGTGCCGGACAGCAGGGGAGACGCGGAAAGCAACGGCAAGACGATCAGGTGAGGCGGCTGGGGACGGGCTCGGGCTGTACGTCAGCAGCCATCGGAGCCTGCACGGTCCCGGCCCCCGCCGAGTCCGGGGCTTCCACACCGTCCAGGGCTTGGGTCTGCTCCACCGCGTCCTCGGCCGGCAGCGCCTCTTCGGGGAGCGTCCGGAACACCCACGTCCGGTAGGACCAGAAGCGGAACAGGGTCGCGACCCCGATCCCGAAGACCTTGAAGAAGTTGTTCTGCAACGGGGTGTTCCAGCCGAAGCCGTACGTCGCCACGTACAGCAGCCCGGTCTCGATGACCGCGCCGACCGCGCTGAACAGCAGGAACAGCGTCAGCTCCCTGGCCCGGCCGCTCTTGTCGCGGTCGCGGTAGGTGAAGTAGCGGAAGCCGACGTAGTTGAAGAGGATCGCGATCACGGTGGCGATCAGGCCTGCCCGTACCACCGGGATATCGGTGGTCTGCCACAGCAGATTGGACGCGGCGATATTGACCAGCAGGCCGAGCCCGCCCACCGCCCCGAACTTGGCGACCTCGCGCGCGAGCTGCTCCAACCGGGTCCGCAGCGCCGTTCCGCCAGGCTCGCTCATGATGTCCGTCGACCCCGTTCGGTTGATGCCGTCAACCCAGCCATGCTAACGGCCACCCCCCGGGCCGAACGGGGAGACCGGCTCCCTCCGCTTGTGGAACGGGTCTCGTCACTGTGTGGTCCCTGTGCGTTCGTACGAAGCACCGCTCGTCCGGGGTGGTGCGTGTGTACGGATACCCTGTCCGGGTGACGTTTCCGGTAGTCGGCATGGTCGGTGGCGGTCAGCTCGCCCGTATGACCCACGAGGCGGGCATCCCCCTCGGCATCAGGTTCAAGCTCCTCAGTGACACCCCTCAGGACTCGGCGGCCCAGGTGGTCAGCGACGTCGTCATCGGCGACTATCGCGACCTGGAGACCCTGCGCGCCTTCGCGCGCGGCTGCGACGTGATCACCTTCGATCACGAGCACGTCCCCACCGAGCACCTGCGGGCCCTGGAAGCGGACGGCGTTCCCGTCCGCCCCGGGCCCGACGCGCTGGTGCACGCCCACGACAAGGGGGTGATGCGCGCGAAGCTCACCGAGATCGGGGCGCCGTGCCCCCGGCACCGCATCGTGAGCGACCCGGCGGACGTGACCGCGTTCGCCGAGGAGGGGGACGGCTATCCGGTCATCCTCAAAACGGTGCGCGGCGGCTACGACGGCAAGGGCGTCTGGTTCGTCCGCTCCGAGCAGGACGCGCACGCGCCGTTCCGCGCCGGGGTGCCGGTGCTCGCCGAGGAGAAGGTCGACTTCGTCCGGGAGCTGGCCGCCAACATCGTGCGCTCCCCGCACGGGCAGGCCGTCGCTTACCCCGTCGTGGAGTCGCAGCAGGTGGACGGCGTCTGCGACACCGTCATCGCGCCCGCCCCCGACCTCTCCGAAACCCTCTCCGGCGAGGCCCAGCAGCTCGCCATCCGCATCGCCGTCGAGCTGAACGTCGTCGGCCACCTCGCCGTCGAACTCTTCGAGACCCGCGACGGCCGCATCCTCGTCAACGAGCTCGCGATGCGCCCGCACAACTCCGGCCACTGGACCCAGGACGGCGCGATCACCTCGCAGTTCGCCAACCACGTCCGCGCCGTCCTCGACCTCCCGCTCGGCGACCCCCGGCCGCGAGCGACGTGGACGGTCATGTGCAACGTCCTGGGCGGCGACTACCCCGACATGTACAAGCCGTACCTGCACATCATGGCCCGCGACCCGCAGGCGAAGATCCACATGTACGGCAAGGACGTGAAGCCCGGACGCAAGATCGGCCACGTCAACACCTACGGCGACGACCTCGACGACGTGCTGGACCGCGCCCGTCACGCCGCCGGCTATCTCCGAGGAACGATCGTTGAGTAACGCACCGCTGGTCGGCATCGTCATGGGCTCCGACTCGGACTGGCCCGTCATGGAGGCCGCCGCCACCGCACTGGCCGAGTTCGAGATCCCGTACGAGGTCGACGTCGTCTCCGCACACCGGATGCCGCACGAGATGATCGCGTACGGCGAGGAAGCGGCCGGCCGGGGCCTCAAGGCGATCATCGCGGGCGCGGGCGGCGCCGCCCACCTGCCCGGCATGCTCGCCTCGGTGACCCCGCTCCCCGTGATCGGCGTCCCCGTCCCGCTGAAGTACCTCGACGGCATGGACTCCCTGCTCTCCATCGTCCAGATGCCGGCCGGTGTCCCGGTCGCGACCGTCTCCGTCGCAGGCGCCCGCAACGCGGGCCTCCTCGCCGCCCGGATCCTGGCCTCCCACGACCCCGCCCTCCTCACCCGCATGCAGGAGTTCCAGCAGGACCTCAACGCGCAGGCCACCGAGAAGGGCAAGCGGCTGCGCACCAAGGCCATGGGAGCCCCCGACTCCTTCGGCTTCGGGAAGTGACCGCGATGACCACGAACCACCTGGACGCGGCCCTCGCCCTCCTGGCCGAATTCCCCGTCGTCGACGGCCACAACGACCTCCCCTGGGCGCTGCGCGAGCAGGTCCGCTACGACCTCGACCGCCTCGACATCGCCGCGGACCAGTCCGCGCACCTGCACACGGACCTGGCGCGGATGAAGGCGGGCTGCGTCGGCGCCCAGTTCTGGTCGGTCTACGTACGTACGGACATGACCGGCGACGAGGCGGTCAGCGCCACCCTCGAACAGGTCGACGTGGTCGCCCAGCTGATTGCCCGCTACCCCGGCCACCTGGTCCGCGCGCTCACGGCCGACGACATGGAATCGGCCCGTCGCGACGGCCGCATCGCCTCCCTGATGGGCGCCGAGGGCGGCCACTCCATCAACAACTCCCTGGCCACGCTGCGCGCGCTGCACACCCTGGGCGTCCGCTACATGACGCTCACGCACAACGACAACATCGCCTGGGCGGACTCGGCCACGGACGAGCCCGGCGTCGGCGGCCTGACGGCCTTCGGCCGCGAGGTCGTACGCGAGATGAACCGCGTGGGCATGCTGGTGGACCTCTCCCACGTGGCCGCCTCCACCATGCGCGCGGCCCTGGAGACGACCGAGGCACCGGTCGTCTTCTCGCACTCCTCCGCCCGCGCGGTCTGCGACCACCCCCGCAACATCCCGGACGACGTCCTGGCCGCCCTCCCCGCCAACGGCGGCGTGGCGATGGCCACCTTCGTCCCCAAGTTCATCCTCCCGGAAGCCGTCTCCTGGACGCTCCGCGCGGACGAGAACATGCGCGCCCACGGCCTTCACCACCTCGACACCACGGCCGGGGGCATGAAGGTGCAGCACGCCTTCGAAGCCGCCAACCCGCGCCCCATGGCCACGGCGTCCACCGTCGCCGACCACCTCGACCACATGCGCGAGGTCGCCGGCATCGACCACATCGGCATCGGCGGCGACTACGACGGCACGGCGTTCACCCCGTCCGGCCTGGAAGACGTCGCGGGCTACCCCAACCTCATCGCCGAACTCATCTCCCGCAACTGGTCCACCCAGGACCTGGCCAAACTGACCTGGCAGAACGCGGTCCGAACCCTCCGCGACGCCGAATCGGTCGCCCGCGAGCTGCAAACGACCCGCGGCCCGTCCAACGCGACCCTCGAACAGCTCGACGGCCAGTCGTAGTCGAGTCGTCGGCCAACCAGCAGAGGGCGCCCCCCGCGGGGGGCGCCCTCTGCTGGTGTCCGTGCTGGTGGAGTGGCTACTTCGGCAGGTTCCGCGCCATGACGATGCGCTGAATCTGGTTCGTTCCCTCGTACAGCTGGGTGATCTTGGCGTCGCGCATCATCCGCTCCACCGGGTAGTCCCGCGTGTAGCCGTAGCCGCCCAGGAGCTGGATGGCGTCCAGGGTGATCTCCATGGCGGCGTCCGAGGCGTAGCACTTGGCGGCGGCCCCGAAGAAGGTCAGGTCCTCCTTGTCGGCGCCGGCCGAGACGCGCTCCGAGCGGGCGGCGGCGGAGTAGGTGAGCTGACGGGCGGCCTCCAGCTTCATGGCCATGTCGGCGAGCATGAACTGGACGCCCTGGAAGTCGCCGATCGGCTTGCCGAACTGCTTGCGCTCCTGGACGTAGCCCTTGGCGTAGTCGAGGGCGCCCTGGGCGATGCCGACGGCCTGGGCCGCGATGGTCACGCGGGTGTGGTCCAGGGTCTTCATCGCGGTGGCGAAGCCGGTGCCCTCCTCGCCGATCATGCGGTCGGCTGGGATGCGGACGTTGTCGAGGTAGACCTCGCGGGTGGGGGAGCCCTTGATGCCGAGCTTCTTCTCCGGGGCGCCGAAGGAGACTCCCTCGTCGGACTTCTCGACGACGAAGGCGGAGATGCCCTTGGAGCGCTTCTCCGGGTCGGTGACGGCCATCACCGTGTAGTACTCGGACTCACCGGCGTTGGTGATCCAGCGCTTCACGCCGTTGAGGATCCAGAAGTCGCCGTCGCGGACCGCGCGGGTCTTCATGCCCGCGGCGTCGGAGCCGGCGTCGGGCTCGGAGAGGCAGTAGGAGAACATCGCGTCGCCCTTGGCGAGGGGGGCGAGGTACTTCTTCTTCAGCTCCTCGCTGCCGGAGAGGATCACCGGGAGGGAGCCGAGCTTGTTGACGGCCGGGATGAGGGAGGAGGAGGCGCAGACGCGGGCGACCTCTTCGATCACGATGACCGTGGCGAGCGCGTCGGCGCCCGCACCGCCGTACGCCTCGGGGACGTGCACGGCCTGGAGGTCGGAGGCGATGAGCGCGTCCAGGGCCTCCTTGGGGAAGCGGGCGTTCTCGTCCACCTCGGCGGCGTGCGGGGCGATCTTCGCCTCGGCCAGCGCGCGCACCGTTTCGCGGAGCATGTCGTGCTCTTCGGACGTGCGGTACAGGTCGAAATCGGGCGAACCTGCCAAGGTCTCTCACTCCCAAAGGTGCTAACTACCGTTAAGTAACCTGATCGATAGTCCCCGATTTTAGGGGTTGGGGGGTGATCAGGGATACGTGAGTTTGCCGACAGCGGCCGGGTGGGCTGAATCTCCCCTTACAGGGACCCGGATATGCTCGGGCGCCGTTGGCGTATGCCGATGCAGTACATCCCGCCCGTACCTCTAGGAGCACCGCATGGCCCTCAGGATCACCGTGATCGGCACCGGCTACCTCGGCGCCACCCACGCCGCGGCCATGGCGGAGCTGGGCTTCGAGGTGCTCGGTCTCGACGTCGTGCCCGAGAAGATCGAGATGCTGTCGGCGGGGCGGGTGCCGATGTACGAACCGGGACTCGAAGAGCTGCTGCACAAGCATGTGGAGGGGCTGGAGGGGTCCAGCGGGCGGCTGCGGTTCACCATGGACTACGCGGAGGCGGGCGCCTTCGGCGACGTCCACTTCGTGTGTACGAACACACCGCAGAAGCACGGTGAGTACGCCTGCGACATGAGCTATGTGAACAGCGCGTTCACCTCGCTCGCGCCGCATCTCAAGAGCGACGCGCTGGTGGTCGGGAAGTCGACCGTCCCGGTCGGGTCGGCCGCGCGGCTCAAGGAGCTGCTGGCACAGCAGGCGCCGGAGGGCGTCGAGCTGGCCTGGAACCCGGAGTTCCTGCGCGAGGGCTTCGCCGTGCAGGACACCCTGCACCCGGACCGGATCGTGGCCGGGGTGGAGAGCGAGCGCGCGGAGAAGATCCTGCGCGAGGTGTACGCGACGCCCCTCTCGGAGGGCTCGCCGTTCGTGGTGACGGACTTCCCGACGGCGGAACTGGTGAAGACCGCCGCGAACTCCTTCCTGGCGACGAAGATCTCGTTCATCAACGCCATGGCCGAGGTCTGCGAGGCCGCCGACGGCGACGTGGCGAAGCTGGCGGAGGCGATCGGGCACGACGACCGGATCGGGAAGAAGTTCCTGCGGGCCGGGATCGGCTTCGGTGGCGGCTGCCTGCCCAAGGACATCCGGGCGTTCATGGCCAGGGCCGGTGAGCTGGGCGCCGACCAGGCGCTGACCTTCCTCCGCGAGGTCGACTCCATCAACATGCGCCGCCGCGGCCACATGGTCGAGCTGGCCCGCGAGGCGCTCGGCGAGGGCGGCTTCCTCGGCAAGCGGGTCGCCGTGCTCGGCGCCACCTTCAAGCCCGACTCCGACGACGTACGCGACTCGCCCGCGCTGAACGTCGCAGGCCAGATCCACCTCCAGGGCGGTCAGGTGACCGTGTACGACCCCAAGGGCATGGCCAACGCCCGCCGCGTCTTCCCGACCCTCGCCTACGCGGACACCGCGCTGGACGCGGTGCGCGGCGCGGACGTGGTCCTGCACCTCACCGAGTGGACCGAGTTCCGCGAACTGGACCCGGCCGAACTCGCCAAGGCGGTCGCCCACCCACTCATCCTGGACGGCCGCAACGCCCTGGACCCCACGAAGTGGCGCGAAGCCGGCTGGACCTTCCGGGCCATGGGCCGCCCGAAGGCCTGACCCTCCGCCCCTACCCGTCCAGCTCCTCCACCCGCGCCGTCGAAGCCCCCCGCCGCTGCTGCGCCGCCCGAGCCGTGAACTCGACATCACGCAGTACCCGCTGGAGGTTTCCCCAAGTCAGCTTCGCCACGTCCCCCTCGGCCCACCCCCGCCCCAGCAGCTCCGCGACCAGCAGCGGATAACCCGTCGCGTCCGGCAGCCCGACAGGATGCCCGGCACCCGTGTCGTACGTACCGGAAAGGCCGACGCAGTCCGGCCCCGCCAGGGCGCGGACGTGGTCGAGGTGGTCCGCGACATCACGCAGCGCGGGCCCGGTGCGGTCCGCGTCGAGCGGCACCATGCACAGTCCGGCGTTCTCGCGAAGAGCGGTGAGCACGTCGTCGGAGACGTTGGCCGGGTGAGCCCCGACGGCGTGCGCGCCGGAGCGGGTGAAGGCCACCGGTGCCTTGGACACGGCGAGGACGGCACGTGCGGTCTCGGCAGTGGTGCCGCTGAGGTCGGCCAGGACACCGGTCCGGTTCATCTCCCGTACGACCTCCTGGCCGAAACGGGTCAGACCGGTGGGCGGCGCCCAGTCGGTGCCGGTCAGGGTCAGGCACCGTACGCCCAGGGCATGCAGCGACCGCAGCGCGCCCAGCGAGTCGCCGATCGCGGGGGCCGCCGCCGGGCCGAGCAACGAGGCGATCCGGCCGCAGGAATGGGCGTCGCCGATCTCACCCGCGCTCAGCGCCAGCCGCAGCCCCTCGGAGTGGCCGCGGATCAGCGCGAGGACCCGGTCGATCTGCTCCAGGGTGGCGGCGACCGCGTCGGGCCCCTCGGTGTGCAGCGACCAGAACTGGGCGCCCACACCGCCCGACCGCAGCCGGGGGATGTCCGTGTCGAGGCTGCTCTCACCGAGCTCTATGTCCGACCAGGGGACCGAACGCAGGGCCCAGACCAGCCCGTTGTACCCGTCGGCCACCGGGTGCGCGGCGAGCAGGGCGCGGGCCCGCGCGAGGAAGGACTCGGGCGTGCCCTCGGCGGGGGACTTCGTCGGGGTGGCCGTATCGGGAACCGGAGGATCCGGCTTCGTCGCCGGGTCGGCGGGCGGCTCCTCGGGGAGCCGGCCTGCGGCCGGGGAAGCATGCGGGTCGTCCTGTAGCAGTGCCATGACGGGGCTCCGGTTCTGCGACGGCAGTACGGCCACCGTGGCACGGGAGCGCCGGGGGTTCGCGGTGGGTGGAGCGTTCGGGCGTACGACGGAGGGGGCGGACCGTAACGAACCGGCCCGCCCCCTCCTCCGTACAAGATCCGTCACCGCTCCGACGTCACCGTCACCGGCTCGTCGTTCTTGATCTGCTTCACCAACTGCCGCATCTTCTCCTTGTCCCAGACCAGGTTGCTGCCCCGGGTGCCGGAGATCGGCATGTTCAGCGACTTGCCCTCGCCGCCCTGGACGCCCTTCATCGCGAAGAACATCTCGCCCAGGTCGAAGAGACCCATGTCCTTGTCGACGATGAGGGTGTCCAGACCGGCGCCCAGCATCGGGTAGAGGGAGAAGGGGTTGAGGATGGTGCCCGGGGTGGCCGCCTGCGAGGCCAGCGCGGACAGGAACTTCTGCTGGTTCTTCGTGCGGTCCAGGTCGGAGCCCGCGAAGGCGTACCGGGTGCGGACGAAGGCCAGCGCCTGCTCGCCGGAGAGGGTCTGCTTGCCGGCCTGGAAGTCGGCGCCGGACTTCTTGTCCTTGAACGCCTTGGGGATGTCGAGTTCGACGCCGCCCAGCGCGTCCACGATGCCCGCGAACCCGGCGAAGCCGATCTCGGCGTAGTGGTCGATGCGCAGGCCGGTGTTGTGCTCGACGGTGCGGACGAGGAGTTCGGGGCCGTCCTCGGCGTACGCGGCGTTCAGCTTCAGCCGGCGGTGCGTGTTCGCGTACCGCTTGCCGGAGTCCGAGCCGATGAAGGACGGGATCTCGACGTCGGAGTCACGGGGCAGCGACACCATGGTGTTCCCGCTGGAGCACGACGCCAGGATCATCATCGAGTCCGTGCGCTTGCCCTCGGCGGAGCCTGTGTGCAGCTTCTTCTTCTCCTCGGCGGTCATGCCCTCACGGCTGTCCGAGCCGACGATGAGGTACGTCGTGCAGTCGCCCTCCTCCGGCCGGTCGATGACCTTGGAGAGGTCGACCTCGCGGCGGACCTTGGAGTCGGCCCAGAAGTAGGTGGCGACCGAGGTGATGGCGAGGACCGAGACGACGGTGATCGCGCCGATCTTGATCCGGCGTCCCCAGTTCGGGGCGGGGCGCGGGCCGCGGCCGCCGGAACCACCGGGTCCGTTCGGGCCGCCGGGGCGGTTTCCGCCGCCGCCGTAGACCTGGCCGGTGTTGTAACCGTCGTTACGGCTGCCGCTGCCCTGCTGGGAGCCGCCGTCCCACACCGGGTAGTCGTCGTCGTAACCCTGCGACTGCTGCGGAGGCACGCCCTGCGGCGGGGCGGTGGGGCGCGGGGTCTGGCCGCGCTGCACATGCCGCATCACCCGGGGGCCCTCGGGCTGCGCGCCTGCGCTGCCTCGGCCGTACCGGTCGTCGCGGTCGTTGTTTCGTGCACTGGGCCAGTCGCTCATTGACTCAGTGTGCGGGGTGAGGGTGGGTGGCTCACAGACCGGGAGGGAAATCGGGTCCCGGCTGTTGCAGAGCTGATGCAATGTGCACGCGCATACAGTAGAGGTCATGACAGATCAGGCCCAGGCTCCGGAAGATCCCATTCCGGGCAAGCCCACCTCCGCGTCCCGCACCACGCTCAGCCACATCATGACTGCTGCGGAAACGAATCTTCTCGGCACGGTGCACGGCGGCGTGATCATGAAGCTGGTCGATGACGCCGCAGGCGCCGTGGCGGGCCGGCACTCGGGCGGACCGGCGGTCACGGCGTCCATGGACGAGATGGTGTTCCTGGAGCCGGTGCAGGTCGGTGACCTGGTCCACGTGTGATCCCCTAAAGCACAAACCAGGCTGACCAGCGGAAACGCCATAGCGAGGCGGTCCTGCTACCCGTGATGCGGGTGGTGGGGCTGTCT
>NZ_JBITDM010000046.1:0-21737 GCF_044454195.1 Streptomyces sp. NPDC051561
AACTCAGCCCGGAGACTCTGTACTTCACCCAGCCTCACACCAGGACCTTGCCCGCCACCAGGCGAGATCACTCAACCTAACGAAGCACTACTAGGAATTGCCGTGCAGATCATCGTTGCTGGATAGGGCAGCATCGAGCTTCTACAGGCCGCGAACTGACGCTCCGCCTTACTGTCTCAATCCCGACGGCTCCCGCCTCGAAGCCGGTAGATACCGCCGTTAGACGATGTCGCGGGGTTCCTGCTGCGGTTGATGCTCATCAGGGGAGTTGAAGCCCGGGTCGTACACCGTTGCATAGGGGCTCAGGGACGTCCCCCTGTCCGCAGTCGACTGTGAGGGCGTTCCTTCCCGCGCTCCGAGTTCGCGGAGTAGCCCCTCCACGCGGTGCCCAGTGGCCTCGGCCGCGGACTGCTTCTTCGTGACCGCCGCTCGAAGGGAGCAGGCACGCAGGAGGTCGGCTTCCTGGGCGTCTCGAAAGCTCTCTTCCCAGTGGTCTCCCAGCTCCGCCGCCTCGGCAAGGACCCCTTGGTGCTCGTGCTCGGGGCCTGCGGTCTGGGCCCACTCCATGCGCTGGCTGCGCAGGTCGGCGAGTGCGTCGTCGTTGTCCGAAACCGACTGTCGCAGGCCGTCGCGTTCCTCCTCCGCTCGCGTTCGTTCGGCGCCGCGCAGGGCGGGACGACCGAAGCGGGTGACGGCGTCGAGCTGCTCGGTGAGGCGATGGATCTGGTCGCCGGTGCCCACGCTCTCCTGGGCTCGGTCGTTGATCTCGTGCTCGGTGGCACGCAACCGCACGATGGCCTCTGCCCGCGCGGCGAGGTCGTCTTCATGGCGACCAAGTGCCAGGACGGCGGGTCCGCTGTTCGCCGCCGCTTGCTGTTCGGCGCGTACGGCTGCGGCCTCCGCTGCCTCCGCTTCGCGTGCGGCGGCCCGTGCTGCGGCTGCCGACTTCCGCAGCGCGTCGCGGAGGGCGTGGGCGTCGAGGTGGGCGTACGAGGTGGTCGTACGTGCGGTCATGGGAGCATCACCGGCCTTCCGTGCGTGCGCGGGGTCGTCCCGGTCCGCTTCCGGCGCATCCCGCCCCTCGGCAAACTCTTCATGGTCCTCTCTGACGCCCGGTGCTCGGGGAACGGGGAGGTCCTCCACGATGTCTCGGAGGTGTGCAGGGACGCTGGCCGTGGGGAGTTCGGTGAGGATCATGCGTTCCTCGGTGCCGGTCTCGATCTCGCGCAGGAGGCCGGCGACGGCGCGGTCCACGTGCTCCTGCTCGGTGGCGGGCTCGCCGTTGCGGGCCCGATCCGTGTCGGTCTCGTACACGGAGAGCGGGAGGAACAGGTGCGTGCTCTTCTTGTTGCGGGAAAGCATCGTGTAGAGCGCGTTGGCCTGGGCACCGGGGCCGTAGACGAGTGCCTCATCGACGGTGAGGCCCTGGCTCTTGTGGCCGGTGATCGCGTAGCCGAGTACGAGTCCGCCGTCGGCGATGTAGTCGGGCTCGATCCACTCCGCGACGTCCAGGTGCCCGGTGCCGTGCTTCTCGCGCCACTCCACGAGGACGCTGCGTTGGTCGTCGACGGCGCGGACGATTCCTCGGTATCCGTTCAGGACGTCTTCGTGCTCGCCGCCGCTCTTCCTGGACCGGTAGTCGTTCTGGCGAAGGAGGACCTGGTCGCCGACGGAGAGCGCGAGTTCCTTGCCGCCGGCGAGGGCGTAGGTGAACTCCGGGCCGGTGAGGTCGCCGTTGATCTTGCGCACGGCGCGGGCGCCGAGGTTGAGTTCGTCGACGACCTCGTTGGTGGCGGCGAGCATGAGGAGCTTCTGCACGGCGGTGTGGTCGTCGCTGTACGCGGCCCGCTTGTCGGCCCACGCGGTGAGCATCGCGGCGAGGGTGGTGTCCTTGTCGTCCAGGGCGTGTACGCGGCCGGCGCTGACGTACGTACGGAGTGCCCGGACGCGGTCGTCGTCGCGCCAGAATTCCAGTGCTCGGCGCTCGATGGCGTCCTTCTGCCGGAAGTTCTCGGTGAGTTCGAGTCCTCCGACGAGGTGGTGAACTGCGGCGAAGTGGCCTCCGACGCCGGGGGAATGGAGCTGTTTCGGGTCGCCGATGCCGACGACCTTGGTGCCGGTCTTCGCGGCGTGGGTGAGGAGTTCCGCGATGTCGCGGTCGTCGCACATGGCGGCCTCGTCCACGACCAGGACGTCCACGCCGCGCAGGCCAGGCCCGCCGGTGCGTACGGAGGTCAGCCACGATGCGACGGTCCGAGAAGTGATGCCCGCCTCGGCCTTGAGGTTGGCGGCGGCGACGGCTGCGGTGGACGCACCGGCGATCACCTGGCCTTGTACCTCCCACGCCTGCCGGGCGGCGTCCATGATCGTGGTCTTGCCGGAACCGGCGCGTCCGATCACCGCGTCGATGCCGTGGCCGGCGGTGAGGATGCGGACGAGGACCGCGCGCTGTTCGTCGGAGAACGCGAAGCCGGGGCCGTGCTGCTTCTCCACGACGGAGAGGGTCATGTCGACCACGTCACGGGGGACGACAGCGGCTTGCTCGTTCAGGCGCTGGGTGGTCTCAGTGACGATGCGCTCTTCGGCCGCCACGATGTCCGCGGTGGTGTAGCGGTCGGAGTGCGCGTAGTGCTGGGGGCCCTTGGGGTTGAGCTTGACCGCATATCCGGCGTGCTGGAGTACGGCGGTGGTGAGGCGCTCGGCCTCGGCAACGTCGGCGATTCCGTACGGCAGGGCGTCGAGCACGGCCGCGAGCGCGGCGGCGTGGGTGAAGCTCTTGGAGTGGCTGGTCAGCCCCTCCTTCGAGTCGAACACGGTTGCGCAGATGTTGGCGATCTGGGGGTTGTGTCCGTCGGTCGGGCTGCCGAGTGCGGCGTTGCTGATCTCGTCTGGGTCGTCGCCCACGGCGCGGCCTTCGGCCTGCCAGTAGGCGCGCAGTACGTCGTCGGAGGCGCCTGCGGCCTCGCCGTTCTTCGCAGCCTTGGACACGGTGGAGGCGGCAGTGCGGGCCTTGAGCGAGGCGTTGTCGTACGCGATGCCGAGCTTGCCGAGCAGTTCGCGGACCTGGTCGTCGCGCTTGGAGAACAGCCGGATGGTGGGCTCGGGTATCGCGGCTATCTCCCATGCCCCCGTGCGCTCGTCGCGGCGGAAGGTGACGCCGTACTGGCTGTGGAGGTCGTGGCGGATACGGGCGTTCATGACGGCCTGCGTCGCGCGGGCGTGGCGGTGGAGGTCCCGGCCTCCGGCTGCCACCGTGGACCACTGACCGTCATCTCCGCGGACCATGTTGGCCAGGGTGAAGTGCAGGTGGAAGTGCGGGTCGCCGTACGGGGCTTCGCCGACGGGACGGGCCGCACGGTGGATCATCATCCATCCGGAGAACCCTGAGGTCCGGACGACCTCGGCCTCCTTACCGTCACCGTGGTGGCCGCGCATCCCGTATGCGGTCCAGCCTTCGAGTGCGCCGATCGCCTCTCGGCCGGAGGCCGTATAGATGGCTTCGACGGCCTCGGCGAGTTCCTTGGGCGCGTACGCGAGGAAGGCGGAGTAGGACTTTCCCAGGTCAAGGGTGGTGTCGGAGCCTCGGTTGCCGACCTCGACGTGGCCTTGGAGGAGCGCGTCCCTAACCTCCTCGGCGTCCCATACCTCGTACGGGTCGAGACCTGCGGCCCTGGCGATGGCGACGGCTTCGCGCACCTCCATGGGGAGGTCTCGCAGACGGCGGCCGGCCTGGGTGTCGAGCTGGCGCAGGCGGCGCTTCATCGACGCGGCGGAGAGCAGTTCCGCGGGCCGCTTTCCTGCAAGGCCAGCCTGCACCTCGATCGCCTTGAGGAGGGGGCGGGCATCGAGCCGTCCGTCCGCTTCGGCGGCAAGCGCCTTCTCGATCGACTCGGCGTCGTACAGCTCGGTCGCGTCCGTGCCTATCGCGACGGCGAGCTTCAGGAGGCTCGACACGGGAGCGCGGTGGGACTCCCCGAACCGCCCCAACTTGCCTGCCATCCGCCGGAACTCGTCCTTCTTGCGCTTCGAGTCGAGCAGTTCTTCCGGATTCACTCCGCGCTCGGCGGCGGCCCGGCGAACGGCGCGCACGAGCGGGGCGACAGGGAGCTTGGCGGCGGGGTCGATGGCCAACTTCAGCTCGATCAGAGTCCGGCCGGTACGGGGATCCGCGCCGCGCATGAGGCGTCGGGCGGCGGGGAACTGGTCGGGGCTGAGCACGCTGCCGTTGGTTATGCCGAACTCGGAGAGGCCGTTGCCGGTCCAGACGAGAGGGCGTTCGGTGGCGTCGAGGTGGTAGTCCACCTGACCGTCACCGGCGCGGACCGGTAGGGCTGCGTCGCCGTACAGCGCTTGCGCATCGATTCCGGCTGCTGCCGCTATCTCGACGGCATCGAATCCGGATATCCGGGCCGTGCTGCCGTTCCGCTGCTGCGCGCGGGCCCGGTGGAACGGGCGCTTGGCCTCCGCCGAACCGAGCAGGGAAGCGATCGTCGAGCCGGTCTCCTCGGCCTTCGCCTCGACAGCGGCGAGGAGCGGAGCAGCATCAACCACGACCGCCTTGCCGCAGCCGTGCCCGCCGGTAAGGCGGTACTCGACCTGAGCCTCAGAGGGGCCAATCGTCGTCACCCACGCCAACGGCCCGCTCACCCCCTGTGCAACTGCGGTCAAATTCGGTCGTCTTGGCTAATTGTATCGTCGCGTAGCGACGATACCTTGGTCCTTTAAATCAAGATCGGGTGCGGTAGCCGACGGTCGGCACTGTGACGACGGAGCCGGGAGAGCGCGAGAGGGTGGCATGAGCGCCTCTCGCAACGGGGACTGTTACCGGGCCGCAGATGATCGAAATCGGGATGACGAACAGCGGAGGGCGGCCGGTAGGTTGCTGCCACTCCCCGCGCGGGAGTGGCAACAACGTCTCAGCTTCAGGAAGAACCCCCATGCACGTGCCCGTCCCGTCCTCCAGCCGCCTCAACATCAAGCAACGCCTTGACGCCCTCTCCCTCAATGCCAAGCTCGCCCTGGGGTATGTCCTCGGGCTCACGGCTGGAGTGTTGATGACCGTCAGCTCCATGTCAGGGAAGGGCCTCTGGATAGCGTTGCAATTCCCTGTGAGCACGGCGGCGGCGTTGCTGGCGTCGTGGCTGGTGAAGCCCACGTTCGACGGGCTTCCGCGGAAGGAGCGGCGCCGAATCACGTCGGCCCCGCTGATGCTCTACCTCTTCATGCTCGTGCTGTTCGTCGTTCTCGCGGCACTGACCGCTACCGACGACCGCCGGTACGCGGCAGTCAATCTGTTCGCCGTCGTCGTGATGCACTCCTTCTTCGGAGCGGAAGCCGAGCCGACGAACTTCCCCTTCGAGCGGCTCCGTCGCCGTATCGGGCGGGCGGCTCCTGTACGGGTGGCTGTGCTGTGGTGCGGTCTGGTGGGGCTCCTCTGGTTCCTCCAGCACACGTACGGGGACCCGAAGTACCAAGTCGCGCTTCTCGGAGCGACGATCACCCTCGGTGCAGCCGGCACGGTCGCTTCGCTGAAAGTCCTCTCCCGCGCCCGTAAATTGCGCACGAGACTCTACGAGACCTCCCAGGCTGCCCTTCGTTCCCTGGAGGACCTCCGGGCAGCCCAAGAACTCGACCGCCCCGCCAAACAGCAGGCGGCACGGCGAGCCTGGGATTCCCTCTACCTGGTTCTCGGCGACAGGATCGACACCGGCTTCCAGCGCCTGGGGACTGTGGTCCTGCCCAAGAAGGGCGTACGCGACCTGGAACGAGCGGTACGAACGGTCGTGGATGCGAAGGATCACGATCCCGCGCTGCACAGGGCGGCGGTGGCACGGCTGAGGGTGATTCGTATGGCTTGCTGGGGGCGGACTGACACTCTCGCCTGACAGCTCGCCTCCGTAGGCAGGTGGCATTGCCCCCGCGCCGGTCAAGGCGCGGGGCGGGGTGCAGCAGGCTAGATCTGCTTGCCCAGCGTCCAGTGAGTGAGGCGGTCCACGAGGTCGAGGATGTGGCGGCGCGGTCCGGCTGCGACGAACGGGAATACGACGAACGCGGGGATGAAGGCGACCACGGCGAACAGGGCCGGGATGAGGCGGACGACGACGGTCAGGAAGTCGAGGAGGGTGCGGAGGGTGCGTCCCTGGGTGAGGACGTCGAGGAGGCGGTCGAACAAGGCGGTCTCCTTGGGAGTCGGTGAAACGGCCTGGCTAACCGCCTGAAGATGTACCTCTCCTTCAGGTGGTGCCGTCGCGTCTGGCGACAGCAGCCGGGTCGTTGAACCGCACCCCTGGCCCGCTGGCTACGAGTCAGGGGCGGGTTTGTTCCCGCTCCCTCATGCGTTCCTCCTGCAACCCGAGTTGGGCTCTCATGTGTGGGGCCGTCGTCTCACGTCCGACAGCCCGGAAAGATTACCGGGCCGTCATACGTGTCCACAAGGGGATTAATGCGCCTGCCAGTTGGTCTGGAGGAAGCCGCATAAGAGAACGTTCCAACAAGTCCCCATACCGTGCGAGGTGGAACTTTTCTGTTTGCTTCGCGTGGCGCTTCCGAGACCAGACTCCGTTGACCACGATCGCGATCACCACGACCACCACGGCGGCCAGGGTCAGCCCGTCCCCGGTCTCCATACGTCCGCCACGATCCTCTTCAACCTGAGCCAGAATCACCCTGGGCTGGACACTCCGCCGCAGGAGGGCGCTGTACGGCGGAGGTCCTCACCGGAGGAAAAGCTATTACCTCAAGACGGGCCAGTCCCCGAAGGGGGTGGGCGCCTTCCCCGTAGCTTCCCGTACGGCCTCGTCCGTGCCGCACGTCGTGCAGACGTACGTGTCGCGCGCGGCGGTGAGTCGGGAGCGGGCGGGCCGGTCTCCGAGTGGGCCCGAGCAGCGCGGGCAGCGGGGCTCGGTCATGCTCCGTCCTCCTCCGGGTGTTCACGCGCGGTGGTCAGGATGCGAATCCACGTCGGCCGCGAGCTGGCCTGCTCGGATTCCTCCTGGAGAAGGGGGATCAGCTCGCTGTTCGGGGTGTCGGGGTTGGTCGCGAGGTGCTTGCGGGCGAGGGTGAGGCGGGCGTCGCCCTGGTACGGGTACGCCTGGCCGCGCGGGCGGCCCTTAGGTCGTCCGCCGGCGTGGCCGCGGGGCTTGCGGTCGACGACGTACTTCCAGAGCTTCCACCGTTTCCACTTCGGCCGCTGTCGACCGCTGGGGAGAAGGTCGTAGTCGTCCGGCGTCGGCCATCCCTCCGGTGGTTCGTCCACGTAGTGGGAGACGGTCGCGGAGCTTGAGAATCCGCAGATGCGGGCGGCTTCGGCCGGTCCCACCAGCTCCTCCGGGTCGCCCTTGAGGTTCGGGGCGTTCTTGGTGAGGCTGATGGCGAGCGCGCGTTGGCGCTCCTGGTACCAGCGGGCCCATTCGGTGTCCTCCCAGTGCATGACCCCCTCGATGGTCACGGCTTCCGGGTGCTCGTTGTTCACGCGGTCCGTCCAGAGGTTCTGGAGGGTGGCTTCGCTGATGCCGTGGACCTTCTGGAGGTCGGCGCGGGAGTGGAAGGTGCGGCCGTCGGCGCGGTGCACGGGTTCCTCCTCGTCGGGGTCGGGCCGGGGTTCGGCCGGCGGGGTCATGGTGCGGGCCTGGGGTTGTCGGCCGGTGCCCACGTGCGGGGTCCGCCGAGTTCCAGACGGGTCGCTCGGCGGATGTCCTGGGCGGTGACGGCTGCGGCCCAGTCCTCGTGCTCGGGGTAGCTGTCGGGCAGGTTGAGTACGAGGTGGACTCGGCAGGGCGGGAAGCCCTCGACGACCACGAATTCCTGGTCGGGGCCGGCGCCGATGCTGTTACCGGTTCTGAGCTGGACTATGTCGCCGGGGCGGGGGTCGTCGGGGTGGCGGTCGACTAGCATGAGGGGGTTCTTTCTGGTGAAGGAACACGACGGCCAGCGCCTTGTTGCCCTTGTGCGCTGGCCGTCATTTCTGTTTCTGGGCCGGTACCGCCGGAAGGGCGGGGCCCTACCGGCGTATGGGGTCGAGCGGTCTCCGGCGGTTGCCCGCGCCGGACCCATGATTTTAATTGAACCACCTTCTCGTGGAGGTGCTCAGGGCGTCAGAACAAGACCTTCTGCTCTGCCGTCTCGGTCCCCGGTCCCGCTTGATTCTTCGCCGGGCGGGCGACGCCGATCGTGTAGCGCGCGTGGTTCACGCGCGGTGGCTCGTGTGGCTCCCGGCGGGGTGCGGGCCAGACCAGCAGCGGACCTCCGTCCTCGGCCCACCCCTCGGGGTACAGGCGGGTGATCTGGTGCAAGAGCCGCTGACCATCAGCCATGTCCCACCGCCCCTTGGGGCGGGGCATCGCGGGAAGGTCTCTCCAGCCCGGGAACACGTGGTCGTGCGCCTCCTCGATCGCCTCGTTGGCTCCCTCCTTCCAACCGGTCCCGGCGTACGGCTTGCCCTCCCATTCGCACCGGAGGCACGCGCCCCGGAACTCGTCGGTTCGTTCGTTGAGTACGCGGGTGAGAAGGGTGGGCTCGTGCCGGTCGGGCGGGGTGAGGTGGTGGCCGACGTCGGAGTATTCGCCGCCGGGGTGCCCTAGCTCGATGTGCCAGACCTTCAGGTACCTGAGTCCGGCGTTGCGTGCGCGGAAGTATCGCGTCTGGCGGGCTCGGGCCCCCTGGGGTTCGGGTGTCGTGATCACTGTTCGTCTCCGGCATTGGCAAGCTGGGTGAGGTTCTGGATCAGCGGTGTGCTGAGGAACTGGCCTTGCACGGGGTCGTCGGCGAACCGCGGGCCGTACGCGCGCCGGATCGCGCGGCGGGCGGCTTCGTGCCGGGGGTCGGCGGGCTGGAAGGCGACGCGGCCCAGGGCGGTGTATCCGTGGGCGGTGAGGTGCTCGGCGATTCGGTGCCGGATGTCGACGGGGCCGAGGGCATCCAGGTCGACGTTCTCGGGCTCGCACAGCAGGACGCGCGCCAATTCGGGCGCGCTGAGGAGGGGTTGCAGGGGTATGGCGATACGGGCGACCCCGTCCGTGCAGGTGCGGGCGGCTCCGCGCTTCGCAGGGATACGGACGGGGGTGTTCTCGTTCTCGTGCAGGGGCACGGTGGTCTTCTCCTGGACAGGGGAGTTCCGGGCGAGGCGGTAGTGCCCGCCTCGCCCGGAACGTGGGGGCGGGGTCTCAGAACAGCTGGGGTTCGGCGGCGGCGAGCCGGGCCGCTGCGGTTCGGAGGGCCCGCGCGGCGTCGGCTGCGGTGCGTCCGGGCTGGCCGCTCCACCCATCGAGCACGGCGCGCTGCCGGAACTCGGTCGTACGGGCATCGTTTCCCTCGACGGGGTGCCCTGCGAGGTACTCGGTGATCGCGGCGTACGCCTCGGCGCGGGCCTGGCTGATCGCGGGGAAGTCGTAGGTGCGGCTCATGTTGAAGCGGCCGTGGCCGGCGGCAACGTCGATGGCTCCCCGGAGCCAGCATCGGAGGGTGACGGTGCGCCCGGGACCGGCGAAAAGCCCGCGCCCCTGGTGGAGTCCTACGTGCTCGATGTGGGCGGCTGCCCATTCGAGTATCTGGCGGGGGTCGTGGGAGACCACGATGCTTTCGGGGCTGTAGCGCTGGTGGGGCATGGGGTGTGGTGCCCTTCTGCGGGGCCGGGCGGCGCTGCGGGCGCCTCCCGGCAAGGTGGTCAGTTCTTAGGCAGCGGCCTTGTACTGGGCGGCGGCTTCGGCTCGTACGGCCGTGGCGGAGCAGATCCCGAGGAGTCGGCGCAGAGGAAGCAGGAGGCGGGCGTCGTCGGCCTGGTGGCGGGCGTCTGCAATCTCGGCGAAGGCTTCCGCGATCTCGTCGGGCGTGGTCGCGTGCGGGTTCGGGCACCAACATGCCCTGGTCGTCTGCTTGCTGAGCTTGGCCAGCATCCGGAGACGCTCGGTCTGCGGGACGCAACCGGGGTGACGGCCGAGGGGTCGGGCACGGCGCAGATGGCTGTAGAACCGGGGGCCGACCCAGCCGCACACGAGGCACTGCACGGTCCAGTGGACGTCGCTGCCCGGGTATCCGGTGCGCGGTTCCCAGCCGAGTTCGTCGATGCGGGCGAGAGCGGCGATGGCGGAGAAGAGGTTGCGGGGTGTGGGCTCCAGCCCCTGGAGGAGGGTGCTGATGCTGTCGCCGTACTTGATCGTGGCGGTTTCGATCATGGGGAAGTCCGTTTCCGAGAGGGCGGGTAGGGGGCTCGGTGCCCGCCCGGCCGTGGTCGTGGCCGGGCGGGTCCGCTCGCTACTCGGCGGCGGGTTCGAGCCGCTCGCGCATCTCGTCGGCGCTGAGGCGTCCGTGGACGTCGTCGTACGGGATGGTGTGTGTCATGTCGCCGAAGGTGCTGTTGGCCTTGGTCACGACGGGCTGATGCACGTTGAGGATGCTGGGCACCGTGACGGACTTCGGGTTGACGCGGAGGACCTCGTACCAGTGGCCTCGGGCGCGGACGAAGTCGCCCCGCTGGAAGTCGGCCCGGCTCCACACCTTGTATCCGGCTTCCTCGGCCTGCTTCACGATGCCCTGCCAGTAGGCACGCTCCTCCATCAACTCATCCCGCTGGAGCGTCAGTTCCTCGACCTGTTCGGGGTCGCTGATGTTGCGGGTGAAGCCTCCTGCGGACTCGCCCTTCAGCCACTTGTCGTACCGACGTATCTCGGCGTCGAGCTTGGCGATTCGGCGCAGGGTCCGGCCCGGTGCCTTGCGGAATGCCTCGTAGTTTGCGGCGGCCTGCTCCCTGCTTGCCCAGTGCTTGGCCTTGTCGTTTTCGGTGAAGCTCTTCCGGTACCCCCTGTCAATGCGCTCGTGGTCACGGCGCGCGCGGGCCTCCGAATGGTGGCCGACAAGGATCGGCTGGCCGAAGGGGATGCCGTCCGCGATCTGGCGGGCTGCCTTCCATGCGGCGTCGGAGCGGCTGGCGGCGTTGTCGGCGTATCCGGCGTACCGCTCGGCGCGGAATTCGGCCCGTTCGGTGCGGTCCTCCTCGGCTTCCTCGAAGGTGCGCCGGTCGGCGTTGTCGATGCTGACGGTCACCTCGAAGCCCTCGGTCCGCAGGCGGTCCGCAGCGAGGTTGATGGTGCGCTGCTCGGCCTGCTTGTCGCGGCTGTGCGGGAGGTACCAGGAGCCGAGGTGACGCGACCACTTGAAGGGCAGGAGCCCGTTTCGGCCGTAGTCGCGCAGCTTGAGGACCTCTGCGGAGCCGTCGCCCCGGCTGGTGCCTTCGACGAGGGTTCCTTCGCGGCGGGTGTGGGTGATTTCGATCGTCACTGAACTGTCTTTCTGGTGAAGGTTTTTGGGTCCGGCCAAGGGCTGGACCTTCGCGTTGCAAGCGGTCCGCACCACATGCGCGGGCCGTGAGGGACGAGTGGCTCGCGGGTCGTCGCGCCTGCGCGACGACAGAGGCAGTCGCGCCCCCGCGGGGCGTGTCCATGGGTCCGGCGCCCGTCGGAGGCCGGCTCGGCCGCCTGCGGCTGAGTTGGTCGCCGTCGGTGAACGCGCCGGACCTACGCTGAGCCGCCCCGTGGGGCGTCCCTTTCCGTGACGGGGCCACGGCCGCGCCGGAGGTGTTGCCCTCCTCCGGCACGGGGCGCGGGCTGCGTCAGTGGTCGCCGCAGACAGCCGACAGGACCCATCGGGCCCGACCGGTGCCGTCCCGGCCGATCCGCGCGCTCAGTGCGGCGCTGATCTCGGCGCGCAGTGCGTCGCCGTCGTCACCGATGAACCATCCGATGCGTACGAACCGCACGATGTCGCCGAACGGGGCGAGTGCCATCGTGGTCAACGTGTCGTCCAGCGGCGTGAGCTCGCTCGGGAACATGGCCTGAACGGTCTCGCCGGGCTCGGGAGCCCCGAGCGTCCAGAACCACACCAGTACGGTTCCGTTCCCCTCCGCACCCCAGGGGCCGACCACGATGGCGGCGCGGGGGTCGAGCTGGTGCCCCTGGAACCACGGCCCGACGGTGACAAGGGTGCCGGTGGGGAACGCCTCGACGGTGGAAGCGGTGGCGGTCTGAGTGGTGGTCATCTCGGGCTCTCTCCTGGTGAAGGGGGCCCGGCTCTTGGCCGGGGTGGTGTCGGAGGGGGTGTTGCCCTCCCCCTCCGACACTTCTAATTAAACCACGTTTTACGGTGATCTTCAACCGCTTGCGGCAAGTTCCCGAGGCTCGTAGTCGCCGAAGATGTCCGGCCCGTCCAACAGGCTGAACAAGGCTCGACCGGTCTCGATCGCACGGACAGCGGCGGCGTAGATGGGGGGCTTCTTGTCCATGGTGACGACACCCGCGAGCGGCGGCACTGGGGCGGGCCCCGGCGCAATGCCGATCATGCGCGCCGCGACGTGCGCGGCGGACGCCGCTTCGGCAAGCTGCTGCCCGGGAACTAGCTGACCTGCGCCGATCCGCTGCCAAGCGTGAACAATCAGCAGTTGCCGGACGGCTGCTTCCGGGTCCAGGGAATCGAGCGTGTAGCCCTTCTCGATCTCCGACACGGGGCCGTAAAGGTTGTCGTACTGGGCGGCCAGGAGGTCCCGGATGGGCTCGACCGCGTACGGCACGCACGGGGCGGGCGGCTCGCATTCGTCGCCATCCGTCTGGGAGACGTCATATACCGGCCCCGCCTTGAAGCCGGACGCCTTGCGGGTCTCGCCACCTTCGGCGGTGTCGGTGGTCGCCTGATCCTGGCCGGACGGCGTTCCGGCGTCCGGCGCACCCTCGGCGGGCTTCTTCCGGATGGGGGTCCATATCCGGAGGGAGCGGCTGCCCTTCGCGGGGTGGCGGCCCTTCTTGCGCCATTCCGTCTTGCTGAGTACCTGCGTGGCTCCAGGGCTCTGCGTCGCAATGGCGATCACATTGCCGGGGCCCCGGTCGGCGTGAACGGCGGCGGCGCGCATCACCGCTTCCCACGCGCACGGGTCGGTGACCATCTCGCCGTAAGCGCGCTCCATGATGCTTTCGAGCTGGGCGCGCATCTCCGCCGCGTACGCCTTGCGCTCGTCCGGGGTCATCTTTGCCATGGGAACTGCCCTCCTGGTGAAGTTCGGCGACCGGTGCGGCCACCTGTCGGGCGGGGTGTTGCCCTCCCCTTCCGACATAATTAATTAAACCATGTTTCATGGGTGTGGGTCAAGCCTTTCGTGCTCGGCTTGGCCCACCACTCACCGCGCGGTTGGGTGCTCCCTCCTCGATCGGACGGCGTAGCCGGACCGGGGTTCCGGGTGCGGTGTCCGGGCTCGCTCGCTTGCGAGTGACCGCGTAGCGGCTCGGCCTGGACTCCGTACCTGGGTTCCCGGTACACCCTCGGGTGGCCGATCGGGGAGGGAGCACCCAATCCCCCAGCCACCGACCGGCCGCAGGTGACCGACCAACCCTCGCCCCTCCGAGAGAGGGCCCGCCGGAGGCTCCTTCGGCTCTGAGCCGAGCCGACGGCCCCCCGCGCTCGGTCCGCCGGCGGGAAGGCCGGGGTCCGTCGCGCGGAGCGGGACGTGGTGCAGCCGCGCCCGAAGGGTGCGTCCTTGGGCCCGGCGTCCGGGCGGAGAGGTAAGGCCGCCTGCGGCCTGGACGCTCTGGCCGGACGCCGGGCCGGGCCACGTTGAGCCGTCCCGTCCGGGACGCCCTTCTCCGTCTGGGCCGCAGCCGCCCGACTCGGCGCGGTGGGCTCGGCGGTCGGCCGCCCGGTGGGGGCGGCTCGATGCCGCCCCCACCGGGCCCCGGCGACCGGGGGCGGCCCGTCGCGCCGCCCCCGGCCCCCTGGGTCACGCCGCGACGGGCACGGCCTCCGCGATGCGGCACCTCTGAAGAACCGTCTGCACGGTCTCCCCGTAGGTGCTGTGTTCCTTCACCGTGCCGGTGACGGTGACCGCGTCGTCCTTGGTCGGGACCTTGGCGGAACTTGAAAACCAGACGTAGACGTTGCCCTCGTCGTCCTGGAACTTGATCAGGTGACGGCGCTGGTCGTGGTACCCGTACGTCCGGCTTTCCAGCTCGATCACGGTCACGACCTTCGCGGCCACAGTGAGCCGCTCGCCCGGTTCGCCCTGCGGGCGGGAGTTGCGGGCGGCTGCCTGGTTGGCGGCCTGCTCCTGGTCGCGGTGCCACCCGGCGATTGCGGAGACAAGGGTGGGGAGGTGTCGGGGTGCGACGGTCTCGCCCTTGGCGAGTTGGCCGATCTTGTGGCGGTACTCGCTGACGTGTCCGTAACCGGCGACGGCCCACGCGCGGACCTTCGCGGCGGTGTCGACCGCCTCGCGGTCTGAGTCGACGCCCGCGCGCCACTCCTCGGGGGCCTTGCGGTCGAAGAAGTAGCTTTCGACGATGGTCGCGGTGGGGACGACTCCCTTCCAGTCTTCGGAGCGTGCGCGGTACCGGCCTTCGGTCGTCACGACGGCGGCGGCCACGCGCAGGACCTCGGGGACGGGGACACGCAGGTCTACGGGGAGTTCTTCGCCTTCGCGCTCGTCCCAATCGGCGTCCTTGAGCTGGCCGAACCGCCACAGTGCCTCAAGGCCCTTGATGGGCAGGCCGGTGTACGGCTCCACGCACGTGGTGCCCAGTTGGCGCATCTCGCCGTTCTCGTGGCGGGCCAAGTAGGTGGCGGTGCGGTGGCGGGCTATCCGGCACCCGTGGCACTGGTTGGCGACGGCGCGGTGTGCGCGGGCGGCGTCGGCGTGGTGCTCGGGCAGTCCGGGAAACAGGCTGGTGATCGTCTCACCCTCTTCGTCGTGGTCAAGTCGGGCGACGACCGTCCACCCCCGGTGGCGGGGGACCTGGCCGGTGATCGTGACGTCGACGGTGGGCCGCTGGCCGATCTTCCGGCCGGTCTCGTGGTCGCGGTAGTCCGCGAGATACGTGGCGGAGATTTCCAGCGTGTAGGCGTCCAGTCCGTGCAGGGCAGCCCGGCAGTTGGTCGCCTCCACCATCTGGCGGACTCGGTCCCTCGCGCTGGCGGGGACGGAAAAGCTCATGGTCGCGGTGCTCATGGTGCGGGTTCTCCTGCTGGTGAAGGAAGTTGGTCGCCCTCCGGCCGGTGCGGGTTGCCCTCCGCTGCGGCTGGGGGCCGGGCCGTTCGGCCCGATGCTGTCGGGAGGGGGTTTCTCTCCCTTCCCGATAGTCTTAATTAAACCATGTTTTGAAGTGCGAGGGAAGCGTCTCGGCCCGGAATTTCCAGGGCGGCACGGTCGCGGAGATAGGCGGCGAAGAGTGCGCCCGTGTAGCTGTCGGCGTTGCCGTACACCCGGCGGCTGTCGAGTGCCCCAATGCGCTGGCCCCGGTAGAACACGGGGAACGCCTGGCCGGGCTCGGGGATGACGAGTGCGTACAGTCCGCGCGGGGTGTCCACTCGCAGGACGACGGCGGCGGCCTGGTGGTCGTAGGCGGTGGACCATCGGGCGGACCCGATGCCGAACTCGGCGAGGCTTCCGGCTATCGCGCGGGCCTGCATGATGTCGGCAACGGTGGCGGGGTCTGGCTCGGCGGAGCGGGGGACGCATCCGCATCCGTGCTCGTGGTCGGTGGTCTCGAACAACGCGGTACGGGGCATGGCGGGCCTTCCTGGGGGTGGCCGGGGGCGGGGCTCCGCCCCCGGCTGGGGCTGGTCGGCTGGTCAGGCGGCGGCGCTGGCCGCGTCCTCGGTCTCGTCGTCCGGGGCCGCGTCCTCGGCGGGGTTCTTGTCCGGGTCGTACGGCTCGTCATTGATCACGGACCGCTCGATGGGCGTCGGCCGGTACCCCAGGGATTCGAGGACCTGGAACCACTCCCGCGCGACCTGGCGGCGCTCTCCAACCCGCTGTTCGTCGGTCCGCCACGCTGCCCGGGTAGAGACTCCTTCGCGGCACGCCGCGACGGCGGCGAACTGCTGCTGTGCGGCTCGGCGGGGGTCCTTGGCGACAAGCTCGGGGAACTTGTCGCGCCGGTTCGCCTGCTCGCTGCTCAACCCGAGCAACTCGGTCAAGACCTCCGTGGTCCGCTGCTTCCGCAGCTCCTCGGACACGACCCATCCGCCCTGGAGAAGGGAGTGGGTGACGTGCTGGGTGATCGCGGTTGCCGTGGTCTTCGGGAGGGTGCGGCGCTTGATCAGCTCCGTGATCCACTGGCGGCGTACGGCTTCGGATGCGTCCCAATCGATGTTCCCGCGCTTGACGAGTGCGCGGGCGGCCTTGGCGGCCTCCTGGTCGGCGGCGGTCGCGCCGCTCCTGGCGCTGTTGTCCCCCGGTGCGGCGTGGCCGTACAGGACCGGGGAGGTGCACCACGGCTCGTAGCCGTCGTTCCCTCGCTCGTCCAACAGCCACACCTGGCCCTTGCACTCGGCGTGGTCCTCCCGGCTGATGCGCTGGTCCTCGGTGGTCCTGAGCCGCCATACCGGGGTTGCGTGGTCGGCGAGTTCCGCGATGTCCCGGATCTGGTGCCCGGCCTCCTCCAGCTCCGCGCGGCGGGCCTCGACCTTGGCGCGCTTGTCGCGCTTGGTGCGCTCGCGGGAGATGGCCCATTCCACATCGCGGGGGTCGCCGTCCTCGGCTGCGGCCTCCGTGATCTCCGCCAACGCCGCCTCATCACCTGCGAACTCCTGGATCGCTGCCAGGTGCTCGAATGACCACTCATAGCCGCTGGCGCTCGCCACGGCCTCCCTCAACTCCTCGTTGCCGTTGACCTTCATGACGGCCTTGACGTCCTTCTGCCGGACGCCTGCGGCCTTCGCGATGCGGGCCACCGGTGCCCCGGCTTCGGCGGCGCTGAACATCGCGCCTTGGACCTCCTCGGCGGTAAGCCCCTTGCGCTGCTGAGCCGTGGTGATCATGTCGAGAAACTGCCCGGCCTCCGACTGCTCCTCGTCCTCCCACTCGTACGGAAGGTGGGTCAGTCCGGCGTCCCGCGCTCCGAAGTAGCGGCGGTTCCCGTCGTTGATCTGGATCACTCCACCGTCAAGTCGCTGGACCTTGACGGGAATCCGGCACCCTTCGGCGCGGAGGGACTCCACGAACGTGGTGTTGATGTCGAGATCCGCGCGGGCGTTCTTCGGGTGCGGGGTGAGCGCGTCGATACGGATGACCGGCCGGAAGGTGACCGGGACCGTCTCCGTGCCGCTGGCGACAGCGGCTGCAAGCCGTACGAATCCGTCAACGACCTGCGGCACTCCGCCGCGCGTCATGAAGACGTAGAGGGGCTCCTGAACGCCGTTGGCGGCGACGTCGGCAAGGAACTCGGCGGGAACCTCGACGCCTTCTCGCTGGTTACCGGGGTGGGCGGTCAGTTCGGCGGCTGCGAGGGTCTGCCACTGGGCGGGGGCGGTCTTGGTGTCGGTGTTCGTCATGGTGCTTTCTCTTCCTGGCGAAGGTTCCCGCCGGTGCCGGTCGACTCGGCGGTGGGGGTGTCGGAGGGGGTGTTGCCCTCCCCCTCCGACACATTTAATTAAACCATGTTTTTGAATGTGCGGTGACCCTGCCCGATGTGATCGTCTTCACTCAGACACAGACCTCCGGCGACGCGGAACGCTGCGGCAACCTCGGCGGTCGTGCAGCCCGGCCGGTTCCCCCACAGCCACAGAGTGCTGTACCGGTAGGCGTGCTCGTCCATGTGCAGATGCTCCCAATCAGCACTCAGGATCGGCGTTCCGTTGACGTGGTCGCTGATGACGGCGAGGGCCTCGACGTGCGCGCGGCCGAACACGCGCCACGGTTCGCCACGAACGGACCGATGGGGCTTGGCGGCGCGTACACCCCGGCCCCATGCCCATGCCGCGTTACAGGGCGCGGTGTCGCCCATCTTGCCGGGCTCCCAGAGGTGTTCGCCCTGGCACAGCCCTACGCGCTCGACGTGTTCGGCTGCTGCGGCAAGGATGCTGGCGGGGGTGGCGTGCAGGGTCTTGGTCGGCAAGGGTCCTCCTTGGGTGCACCGGGGGCGGCGGTGAGCCGCCCCCGGCTGTCGTACGGGATGGTCAGGCGGCGATTGCTCCGGCGGCGGCTCGTCCGATGCGGCGGCCCCCGATGTCGGCTCGGCCTCCGGCTGCCCACCCGTCGCCGAATCCGCTGCCCGTAACCTTGCTGGAACCGCCCTTGCGGGTGCGGGGGTAGGCGTCCTGGAAGCTCCGTTCTACGGCGCTCTTACGGTCGGCAAGCACAAGGGCACCGCTTCGGCCGGTAACCGTGACCTCCTGGCGGGCCTCCTCACGGGCTCCGCGCTCGGCCTCTTCAATCCGGGCTCCGACTCGGCCGATGAAGCCGACGATCCACGACCGCCGCCACGCGCGGACTCCGTCGCGCACGGGGACGAACTGAGCTGCCAACCCGCTGTTCATCTGGAGCAGGAGGGAGGTGTAGAGCAGCTCCACGCGCTGGATGTCCGACTCATGGCCGAAGAGGTGGACGCGCCGCGCGGGCCCGCTGCCGTCCCGGCCAAGGTGAATGAGCTTGCACCCGAGAGCAAGGGCTATGTGGTTGATCAGCCGGACGCGCTCCATGGCCCACGGGTTGGCGAGGGTGATTTCCTTGTTGGTGAGGGCGTCGCGTGCAGCGTCGCCGTCGCTCAACATCGCCTGTTCCACGCCGTACTTGGCCATCATCTCGAATGCCCGCTTACGGGAAAGCTCCGCCTCCGCCTCGGGCGTTGCGGGGTCCTCGGCCTTCGCGAGAAGCGCGCGAATGGTGGTGAGCTTGGGGTGGGCCTGAGTGGTGGTCATGTTCGTTTCTCCTGGCGAAGGTGTTGGCCGGGGCCTTGTGACTCCGGTGCCGGGCGGGGGTTGCCCTCCCCTTCCGACATGACTAATTAAACCATGTTTCGAGCTGGAGCTCAACCCCTGACCAGCACTTTTCTGGGTTCGCGGGGCTGCCGCGCTCCGGGGCCGCTGCCCAAAACGCGCCTCGGGGTGGGGTTCCCTCCTCAGTCGGACGGCGCTGCCCCAGCGTGCCGCGTCGTGGGGGTGCAAGGTGGAGCGCCCGGAAGATGGGGCGTCGTGAGGAACGATCGACGTCACAGACCCGGACGTACGACCTTGCGGCCCCATGGCGTGGTGCGCCCTGCTGAGTCGTCCGACTGAGGAGGGAGCCCCACCCCCCTCTCCCCGCACCAACGACGGCGCGGCGCGTCCACGACGGCCTCCCGCCCCTCCGACGGAGGACCCGCCGGAGGCTGCTTGTCTTGGGCCGGCGGCAGCGGCTGGCGGCTCGGAGAAATGTCTCCGGCCTCGTGCATACGGTGCGCGCATGAGTACCACCGACGTTGAACGCGAAGACATGAGGGCCGCGGAATCCCACCTCCTTTCAGGGCTGGAGGATGCACTGCTCGACCAGGCCGGCGACGACATGTTCGGCTCGGACGCCCATCCGATAGCCGCGCCGAAGGACGGCTCCTGATGACCACGGCTGCTGACGCTCCGCTCACTCAGGCCGAGTTGCGGCGCCGCGTGCGAGAAGCCTCGGCGTTTCAGGCCAAGGTCCGCGAACTCGCGGCAACCGAGCTGTTGTCCAAGCGGGAGGCAGCCGCGAAGGCAGCCGCCGCCAAGGAAAAGGCCGACCTGGAGGCGCGAGAGGCAGTGGCTGCCGCGCTCCGTCTCTTCGGCGACGACGAGTTGGTCTCCGAGCTCGTGAACATCCCGGTGCCGGAGCTGGAGCGGGACGCGAAGCCTGTTACCGCCGCCCGTGCGAAGGAGGTGATCGAGTCCCTCCGGAAGAACGTGGAACGTCCGCGAACCCGCCGTCGCCCGTCGGCGCCGACTCCGCCCCCCACCGACCTCGCCGAAGCGGAGCCCACGGCCTCGCACGACCCCTATGAAGTCTGACGATCCCTCCACCGAGTCCGGGCTCTTCCCTCTCTCCGCAGTGGGGGAGCCCGGCCCGGCGCCGGCCACCGACCCGGAGCAACTCGCCCTGATCGGGGAGCCGTCGCCCGTCCGGATTCCGGCGAAGCTCTGGAAGGTCTGGCTCACGGACGAGAAGATCCGCACCCGGTACTGGGCCAAGGTCTACCGGCCCTCGGACACCTCGGTCTGCTGGTACTTCCTCGGCGGCATCTCCGACACCGGGCACGCGAGCTTCCGGGCGGCCTCCCTCCCCGGCCGTACGCGACGAGGAACCGTCCCTGCTCACCTGTACGGCTACCAGCTCGCCCAGGGCGTCATCCCCCGCCTCGGCTGGGGCAACGACAGCCCGACCGTCTGCCACACCTGCGACAACCACTCGTGCCAGCGGCCGGAACACCTCCGCCTCGGCACTCCGGCGGAGAACCGTACCGAGTGGCTGACCCGCCGCCGCAACCCCGGCAGCCCCCTGGCGGACCTCCGCGGCCCGGCTGGTCGGGCCCGAGCGATCGGCAAAGCCATCCGTACGGGGCTGGCCAACGGCGAATCCGAAGCCGAGATCGCCCACCGCATCCGCACCACGGCAGCAGCTGGCAGACCTCTGAGCCTCTGGTGACCGACGCACCCCACCCGCCCCACCGCTCATGAACGGACAGCACATGAACACCCCCGGCCCGGACCACGCCCGCACCCACGCGAGGAACGCCGCCGACGCGATCCAACAGCTCAACCACAGGACCTTCGGCCGGGAGGCACTGCCCAACCCGCCCCAGGTCAGCGAGGTCACCCAGTTCCTTTCTAAGCTCGCCGACCGACTCCCTCAAGCCCTAGACCAGCTCTCCACGGCGGTCCGACGGCACCTCGCCGAGGACCTGATCCGGATGGACGACGGCACCGACGCCGGCCCTGCGGCCGACGACGTTCTGCACCACCTCGGCCAAGCCGGCCTCCACGCGCGGACGCTCTCCGACAGCCTCCACAAGGCCGCCTCACCCCTGTTCCACATGGGAACGAAGGAGACGTCGGCATGAACGACGACTACGGCTTCCCCGAGCCCTTCGAGCCCGAGTTCCGACTGCCCAAGTCAGCCGACTGCCCGCGTTGCCCCTGCCACACCACCCGCGTGTGCGAGGGCTTCCAGTGGCACCAGGCGACACCACCGGCGTACGACGACGGCAGCCCTTACACGAAGCCGTGCCCGTGCGAACGAGCGGCCTCGGTGCCGGAGGACCGCACGGTGATGATCGAGCTGGACGGCATCCTCCGAGAAGTCCCCGTCCAGTACCACCGCACCGGCCTCCTCACCGGCCGCCTGCTCACCGCACGAACCTTCCGCGCGGAGTCCCCTGTCCTGGGCGAGTGTCCCGTCCCTGTCCCGATGGGCCTCTACCGACCGAAGGGCGACACGGACCCCCGCCTGATCGTCATCGACTCCGTCGGCGAGAAGTGGGTCATGGGCTTCACCGCACAACACAATCTCCAGCGCTACCGCATTGCAGGTTGGCCCCCCACTGGAGCATGAAGTTCGCTCCCCTGCACAGGTGTGGGGAGACGGCGGCAACAGTGGGGGACGACTCGTGAGGCTCAAGCTCGGGCGACCATGTGTCGGACAGGTCGAAGGCTGACAAGGTCTCGTCCTGCCAACGCGTTACGAAACTCCTTTCAATGCACTGCTGTTACATCGCCATCTCGGTGCCCCCTCTGAGCTGGGAAAACGTGGTGCCGACCGGCATGAGCCGCCTTGAAGGGAAGGTTCAGCGTTATCGTTCTTCTGGACGTACCACCTGTATGTCCAGACCACAGACTCCGCCCCTTCGGGTGGAGTCTTTTTTGTTTCGCAGAGGGGGGGCGGGCGGGGGGCGGGGGGGCCCCCGGCGGTGTTGGGGCGGGACGGCGCGCCGCGCGGGGCCCCCACCGACAGGATAATGCGACACAAAGATGACGCCGCCCCC
>NZ_JBITDM010000047.1:0-21568 GCF_044454195.1 Streptomyces sp. NPDC051561
CGGGGGGGGGGGGGTGGGGGGCGGGGGGGGGGGGGGGGGGGTGGGGGGGGGGGGGGGGGGGGGCCCCGGGGGTGGGGGGGGGGGGCACGTGGCGGCGCGGGTGGCGAGGGGGACGGGGGTGGCTCGGCGTGCCACCTCCGCCCCGGCCACCCCGCCTACCCCCGCAACCCCGCCACCGCCGCCGCCAGCTCCGCCCCCACGTCCGGCATCGCCAGATGCGTCCCGTCCCGCACGACCTGCCGGCCGGCGACGACCGTATGGCGCACGTCCACGGCCGACGCCGCGAAGACCGCCGTCTCCGCGCCCAGTATCGGCACCGCACCCGCCGTCCGCACCGAATCCAGTGCGACGGTCGCGAAGTCCGCGAGCGCACCGGGCTCGATGACTCCGGCGTCCGGCCGCCCCAGCGCCGCGTGGCCGTCGGCGGAGGCCGCACGCAGCAGCGCCGCCGCGGTCCAGTGGCCACGGGTACGGGAGCGGAGCCGCTCGTTCAGCTCCATGGCGCGGGCTTCCTCGAAGAGGTCGATGACCGCGTGGCTGTCACTGCCGAGGGACAGCGGCGATCCGGCCCGCTGGAGCGCCACCGCCGGGCCGATGCCGTCCGCCAGGTCCCGCTCCGTCGTCGGGCACATGCAGGTGCCGGTGCCGGAGTCACCGAGGAGGGCGATGTCGGACGGGGTGAGGTGGGTGTTGTGGACGCCCGTGGTGTCCGGGCCCAACACCCCGTGGTCCGCGAGAAGTTGGGTCGGGGTGCACCCGTACGCCGCGCGGCAGGCGTCGTTCTCCGCCGTCTGCTCGGAGAGGTGGACGTGCAGCGGTGCCTGCCGCTCCTGCGCCCATTTGGCCACCGTGGAGAGTTCGGAGGCCGGGACCGCCCGCACCGAGTGGACAGCCGCCCCGTGACGTACGAAGTCCGAGTCCACCAGACCCGACGAGACCCGCGCGGCCCACGCCTCGGCGGTTTTGTCGGAGAAGCGCAGCTGGTGCTGGTTCGGCGCCTCGCCGAAGCCCGAGGACAGGTACGCGGTGTCGAGCAGCGTCAGCCGGATGCCCGCGTCGGACGCCGCGGCCACCAGTGCCTCGCCCATCGCGTTGGGGTTGGCGTACGGCTTCCCGCCCGGCGCGTGGTGGACGTAGTGGAACTCGCCGACGGCCGTGATCCCGGCCAGCGCCATCTCCCCGTACACCGCCCTGGCCAGCGCGTGGTACGAGTCCGGGGTGAGCCGGGAGGCCACCGAGTACATGACCTCCCGCCAGGTCCAGAAGGTGCCCGAGCCGACCTGGACGGTCGAGCGCAGGGCCCGGTGGAAGGCGTGCGAGTGCGCGTTGGCGAGGCCGGGCAGGGTGAGGCCGCGCAGCGAAACGGAACCCGGTGGCGGGGTGTCCGTTCCTGTGCGGACGGCCGTGATCCGGCCGGTCGTGGTGTCGGCGTCCACCGCCACCCCCGGCTCGACGTACGAGTCCAGCCAGGCGTGTTCCATCCAGTACGTCGTCGTACGTGTCATGCGCAGGCGAGACCTTCCGTGACGTCGGCGAGTGCGCGCACCCCGGCGACGCAGTCGTCCTCGGCTGCGTACTCCGCCGGGGAGTGGGAGACACCGGTGGGGTTGCGTACGAACAGCATGGCGGTCGGGATCCTGGCCGAGAGGATTCCGGCGTCGTGTCCCGCGCCCGTGCCGAGGACGGGGATGCCGTCGCCCAGGACGCGGGCCATCTCGTCGCGCAGCGCGTGCTCGAACTCCACGACGGGCGTGAACGACTCCCGTACGACCTTGAGGTCGATCCCGGAGCGGGAGGCGGCCTCCTGTGCCGCGGCCTCGATGCCCGCGATCACCTGGTCCAGGGTGGACTGGTCGGCGGCCCGGGAGTCGAGCCAGCCGCGCACCAGCGACGGAATCGCGTTGACCCCGTTCGGCTCGACCGAGATCTTGCCGAAGGTGGCGACCGCGCCCGCGAGTTCGGCCTCGCGGCGGGCGGCGAGGACGGTCTCGGCGTAGGTGAGCATGGGGTCGCGGCGGTCCACCAGGCGGGTGGTGCCGGCGTGGTTGGCCTCGCCGTGGAAGTCGTACCGCCAGCGCCCGTGCGGCCAGATCGCCGAGGCGAGGCCGACGGCGTCACCGGTGAGGTCCAGGGCGCGGCCCTGCTCGACGTGGAGTTCGACGAAGGCGCCGATGCGGGCGAGGCGTTCCGGGTCCGCGCCGATGGTGGACGGGTCGTAGCCGGCCGCCTCCATCGCCTGCGGCAGCGAGATGCCGTCGCCGTCGCGCAGCTCGTACGCCTTCTCGGGCGTCAGCTGACCGGCGGCCAGCCGCGAGCCCACGCAGGCGAGCCCGAAGCGCGCGCCCTCCTCGTCGCCGAAGTTGGTGATGGCGAGAGGCCTGGTGAACTCCACTCCCCTGTGCCGGAGTTCATCCAGTGCGGCGAAGGAGGAGACGACGCCGAGCGGGCCGTCGAAGGCACCGCCGTCGGGCACCGAGTCGAGGTGGGAGCCGATGACGACGGCGTCCCCGGCGAGGGGGTCCCCCTGCCAGGCCCACTGGTTGCCGTTGCGGTCGGTCTCGTAGGTCAGGCCCCGGGACTCGGCCTGGGCCTGGAACCAGGTGCGGCAGTCGGCGTCCGCGCCCGTCCAGGCGTAGCGGCGGTAGCCGCCGGAGGTGGCGTCGCGGCCGATCGGGCGCAGGTCGGCCCACATGGTGTGGAAGCTGTCGCCGCCCGGCGTCCCCGGGCGGTGGGGCTGCTCGTTCACGCGTCGTCGCCCTCACGCGTCGGAGCCTGTACGTCGTCGCCCTCGCGCATCGGAACCCGGACGCCCTGGGCGTCGGCGGTGGCCTCCGCCTCCTCGTACCCGGCGTCGACGTGCCGGATGACGCCCATGCCGGGGTCGTTGGTCAGCACTCGGCGGATCTTCTCGCCCGCCAGCTTCGTACCGTCGGCCACCGAGACCTGGCCCGCGTGGATGGAGCGGCCCATGCCGACGCCGCCGCCGTGGTGGATGGACACCCAGGAGGCGCCGGAGGCGACATTGACCATGGCGTTGAGCAGCGGCCAGTCCGCGATGGCGTCCGAGCCGTCGCGCATGGCCTCGGTCTCGCGGTACGGGGAGGCGACGGACCCGCAGTCGAGGTGGTCGCGGCCGATGGCCAGCGGGGCGGCCAGCGTGCCGTCGGCCACCATGTTGTTGAAGAGCTCGCCCGCCTTGTCGCGCTCGCCCTGACCCAGCCAGCAGATCCGGGCCGGCAGGCCCTGGAAGTGGACGCGCTCGCCGGCCATCTTGATCCAGCGGTGCAGGGATTCGTTCTCCGGGAAGAGCTTGAGCAGCTCGCGGTCCGTCTTGTGGATGTCGGACGCCTCGCCGGAGAGGGCGGCCCAGCGGAACGGGCCCCTGCCCTCGCAGAACAGCGGGCGGATGTACGCCGGTACGAAGCCGGGGAAGTCGAACGCGCGGGAGTAGCCCGCGAGTTGTGCCTCGCCGCGGATCGAGTTGCCGTAGTCGAAGACCTCGGAGCCCGCGTCCATGAAGCCGACCATGGCCTCGACGTGCTTGGCCATCGACTCGCGGGCACGGAGGGTGAACCCGGCCGGGTCCTTGGCCGCCGCGTCCGCCATGTCGTCGAAGTCGATGCCGACGGGGAGGTAGGCGAGCGGGTCGTGGGCGGAGGTCTGGTCCGTCACGATGTCGATGGGCGCGCCCTCGGCGAGCATGCGCGGGAGGAGCTCGGCGGCGTTGCCGAGGAGGCCGATGGAGAGGGGCTTGCGGGCGTCGCGGGCTTCCACAGCCAACTGGAGTGCGTGTTCCAGGGAGTTGGCGCGGACGTCCAGGTACTTGTGCTCGATGCGGCGCTCGATGGCGCGTGGGTCGACGTCGATGCAGATCGCGACGCCGTCGTTCATCGTCACCGCGAGGGGCTGGGCACCGCCCATGCCGCCGAGGCCGGCGGTGAGGGTGATGGTCCCGGCGAGCGTGCCGTTGCTGTGCTTGTTCTTGAGAGCGAGCTTCGCGGCGACGGCGGCGAAGGTCTCGTACGTCCCCTGGAGGATGCCCTGGGTGCCGATGTAGATCCACGAACCGGCCGTCATCTGCCCGTACATGGTGAGTCCGAGCTGCTCCAGGCGCCGGAACTCCTCCCAGTTCGCCCAGTCGCCGACCAGGTTGGAGTTGGCGATCAGCACGCGCGGCGCCCACTCGTGGGTCTGCATCACGCCGACCGGGCGGCCGGACTGGACGAGCATCGTCTCGTCCTGCTTCAGCGTCCTCAGCGTGCGCACCATGGCGTCGAAGGAGCGCCAGTCGCGGGCCGCCTTGCCGGTGCCGCCGTAGACGACGAGCTTGTCGGGGTGCTCGGCGACCTCGGGGTCGAGGTTGTTCTGGAGCATCCGCAGGGCGGCTTCCTGCTGCCATCCCAGGGCGCTGAGCTCCGTACCGCGCGGGGCTCGTACGGGTCGGGGTCCTGACATGGGGTGCCTCCTGGGTCGCGCGAGCGTTGACTTGTTATTCACATCCTGGCTACGTGAATAGATCCAGTCAACACCCTGGGCGGCCCGGCGGCCCCGGCGCTACGTTCCACCGATGATTTCCGGGCCTGCGGGAGGTCTGTACGTACGGCAGACGTACGCGCACCGGGCTGCGCGACGCACGCGCGCGAAGCCACGGACGAACGGAAGGCACCCGGACATGACCGACGGCACCACGCCCATCACCGCCCCCACCAGCACCACCCTGGGTACCGACTACAGCGAGGAGAAGGCGGTCGCGGCGCCCTGGTCGCGGGCCGAGGAGATCCTCCGTACCGCCGAACTGTTCTGGATCTCGACGGTACGCAGCGACGGCCGGCCCCATGTGACACCGCTCCCCGCCGTGTGGCGCGACGGGAAGCTGCACTTCTGCACCGGGCCCGGCGAGCGCAAGGCACTCAACCTCGCAAAGAACCCGCACCTCGTGCTGACCACCGGGAACAACCGCTGGAAGGAGGGCTTCGACCTGGTCTACGAGGGGGCGGCGGTCCGGGTCACCGACGACGCCCGGCTGCGGGTGCTGGCGGACGCGTGGGAGGAGAAGTACGGCAGCGACTGGCACTTCGAGGTGGGGGACGGCCACTTCGGGCACGGGGCGGGCCGGGCGGTCGTCTTCGAGGTCGAGCCCGGGACCGTTTTCGGGTTCGGCAAGGGGTCGCCGTTCAGCCAGACACGATGGCAGTTCCGGGCGCGACGGCAAGGCTAGTCCCACCCCGCCCCGTCCGTTGGAATATGCCAGAACTCCCCTCAGAAGACTGCCTGTTGCGTAACGTCTGACCCCTCACGCAACGTCGGCGGGGCCCTGGAGAGGGGAGTTTCTGCGTGTCCGGAATCGACGCATGTCTGGTCGAAGCGATGGAGTTGCCCGGCGCACTCGGGGCGGCCGTCGTCGACTGGACCAGCGGGCTCGCCCTGGGTACGGCGGGGGAGGCGGCCGGCGGCGACAGCGAGACGGCCGCCGCCGAGTCGGCCGAGCTGGCCCGGATGGCCGCCGAGCACGGCACCTTCGCCCCGGGCCCGGGCTCCGGAGCCCCGCACCGCGCGGACGGCAAGGGGCCCCCGGTCGAGGACGTCATCATCACCACCCGCACCGACTACCACCTGCTGCGGTATGTGGAGACCTCCTTCGACAGCAGCGTCTTCCTCCATCTCTGGCTGAGCCGCGAGCAGGGCAATCTCGCTCTGGCCCGCCTCCGCCTCGCCGACCTCGCCGAACGGCTGGTACTCGGATGACCACCGCCACCGAAGCCCCCGCCCTCCTCTCCCCCATGCTGGTCCGGCTGGCCGAGGAGCACGCCACGGGCGCCCTGCTGCGCGACCACGGCACGCTCTACCTGGTCGACGGGCAGGTGGTGCACGCGGAGAGCCCGGCCGCGCCGGGACTCGAAGTGCTGCTCGCCGAGCGGCTGCCGCGCGAGGGCTGGCAGGAGGCCTTCGACCGGGCGGGGCCGCACGGACGGGTCGGCCGGTTCCTGGTGGACAGCGGCCGGCTCGCGGACGGGGAGCTCGAACTGGCCCATCTGGGCGCCCTGTTCGACGCCGCGTTCTTCGCGCTGGCGCCGGGCAGCGGTCCGACCCGGTTCCGGCACGGGGTCGCGCACTGGATGGGCCCGGTGCGGCCGGTGTCCGCGCGACTGGTGGCCCGGGAGTGCCTGCGCCGCAGGGAACTCCTGGACAGCCTGTGGCCGTACCCGCAGGCCGACAACTCCCCTGTGGTGGCGGCGAGTTCGGATGCCCCCGTCACCCGTCGCCAGCAGGACGTGCTCGACCTCGCGGACGGGGTGCGCACTCCTGCCGACATCGCGCGGGCGCTGGGCAGGCCCGGCTTCCACACGCTGATCGACGTCCGGCGGCTGGCCGCGGCCGGTGCGGTGACCACGCCCCACGAGGTGCCCGACCCCGTCGTCGTACCGCAGTGGATGGCGACCGTGACCGAGGACCCGGATGTCGCACTGCTGCGCCGGCTCCGCCAAGCCCTGGAGGCACTGTGAAACGCGCCCTGCGCACCCTCACGGTCCGTGCCGTCGTCGACAAACAGCGCCCGGAAAGGAGGAGCACGATGCCCGTACCGCGGCCACCGGACCCCGAAGTCCTGGAGGAATTACGGCGGTTGAGGGCCCGGCTCCCCCAGCTGACCGGGGTGCTGGCCGCCAGCGTCGACGGCCTGGTACTGGCCGAGGACGCCGGGGCCGTCGAGGCGGAGGGCATCGCCGCCCTCACCGCCGCCGCGCTCGGCGTCTCGGTGCGGCTGGCGGACGCCACCGGCCAGGGCGGCTTCAAGGAGCTGCTGGTACGGGGCGAGGAGGGCTACGTCGCCACGTACGCCGCCGGCGCCTCGGCCGTCCTCACCCTGCTGGCCGAGCCCCGGATCAATGTGGGCCGGCTGCACCTGGAGGCCCGGCGGGCGGGCGCCCGGATCGGCGAACTCGTCGACCGTACGGACTCCGCCGCACCGGCCCCCACCCTCTGAACCCTTCCGACCCAACCGACAGAAAGAAGTGCGAGCACTCATGGCCAACACCGAAGCCGCTCTCAAAGAGGCAATGACCATCGAGGGCACCATAGGTGTCGCCCTCGTCGACTACACCAGCGGCATGGCACTGGGCACCGCGGGCGGCAACAAGCAGCTCGACCTGGCGGTCGCCTCCGCGGGCAACACGGACGTGGTGCGGGCCAAGGTCCGCACCCTGGAACACCTCGGGATGAACGAAGAGATCGAGGACATCCTGATCACCCTCGGCAGCCAGTACCACCTGATCCGGCTGCTCAAGGGCCGGGGCACCAACGGACTCTTCCTGTACCTGGCGCTCGACAAGGACCGCGCGAACCTCGCGATGGCCCGTCACCAACTCAAGCGCATCGAAGCCGAGTTGGAGGTCTGAGCCGCCACCAGGGGCGGGGGCGCACCCCCGGCTTCAGCGCCTCCGCCCCGCCCCCTCCCTCCCTGGCCCTGCTGGACGTGGAGACCTCTCCCTCGCTGGCCCTGCTGGACCTGGAGGCGCCTCCTACTCGACGAAGAGCCCGCGCGTCCCAGCCCGTACGTCGAACTCCTCCAGCCGTGCCTGCGCCTCCGGCAGCCCGTCGCACATCGCCTCCAGCAGCACCCGCCCGAGCAGCATCGGCGCACACGCGGTGTCGAATGCGAGCCCGGTTCCGACGGCGGCCGGGATCAGCAGATCGCTGTGCGCGGCGACCGGCGCGAACGCCGAATCGGCGACGGTGACCACCCGGAGCCCCTGCTCACGGGCGTACGCCAGCGCCTCCACCACCTCGCGCGGATGCCGCGGCAGCGCGAAGCACAGCAGCGCCGAGGCCCCCGCCCGGCGGGCCGCGTCGATCCGGTCGGCGAGCATCGAACCGCCCTCGTCGAGCAGCCTCACGTCCGGGTGCACCTTGGCCGCGAAGTACGCGAAGCCCCGCGCCTGCGAGGACGCGGCCCGCAGTCCGAGCACCGGCAGCACCTTTGATTCCGCGAGGAGTTGACCGGCCCGCTCGACCGGCGCCGGATCGGCCAGCAGGTCCGCGAGATGCCGCAGGTTCTCGATCTCGCCGAGCACCGCCTGCTGGTACTCGTTGGACGAGCCCTCGGTGTCCGCCGCCCCGTCCGCAGGGGCCACCTCCCGCAGATGCTTGCGCAGCGCCGGGTACCCGTCGAAGCCGAGCGCCACGGCGAAACGGGTCACCGACGGCTGGCTGACCCCGGCCAGTTCCGCCAGCTCCACGCTGGACAGGAACGGCACGTCCCCGGCCCGCCGCACCATGCTGTGCGCGATCCGCCGCTGGGTCGGAGTCAGCCGCCGCCCCTCGAAGAGCCGCTGCAACCGCCCGGCGGCCGAACCGGCGCCCGGGCCCGCGCCCGGAGCGCCGCCCGGCCCGACTTCCGTATTCAGTCCCGCATCCACACCCGAATCACCCATTACCGACCCCGCCTCCGCATATTTCCAGCCGAACCATTGACATCTATTCAGTCACCCAGAACCCTGCATGACCATATACAGACTGCATGGGAGGGGCACGCACATGCCTGATTCACCGGTCGGCACCGGGAGCACATCCCTCGTCGAGCGCCGCTCGATCGACGTCGTCCCCGACTCCGAACGCCATGGCACCGCCTTTTCCCAGTTCACCCTCTGGCTCGGCGCGAACCTCCAGATAACCGCCGTGGTCACCGGCGCGCTCGCCGTCGTCTTCGGCGGCGGCCCGCTCTGGTCGATCATCGGTCTCCTCCTGGGCAACCTGCTCGGCGGCGCCGTGATGGCCCTGCACTCGGCGCAGGGCCCGAAGCTCGGCCTGCCCCAAATGATCCAGTCCCGCGCCCAGTTCGGCGTCAAGGGGGCGGTCGTCCCGCTCCTGCTGGTCATCCTGATGTACGTCGGCTTCTTCGCGAGCGGCAGTGTCCTGGCGGGCCAGGCGGTCGGCGAACTGACCCATCTCGGGGCCACCCCCGGCATCATCATCTTCGCCGCGATCACCGCCGTGATGGCGGCCGTCGGCTACCGCGTCATCCACGCACTGGGCCGGGTCGCCAGCATCATCTGCGCGCTGGCCTTCCTCTACCTCGGTATCCGCCTGCTGGACACCATCGACCTCGGCGCGGTCCTCTCCACGAACACCGGCTTCGACCTGCCGATGTTCCTGCTCGCCGTCTCCCTCTCCGCCTCCTGGCAGCTCGCCTTCGGCCCGTACGTCGCGGACTACTCCCGCTACCTCCCGCGCTCCACCTCCGGCAAGGCCACCTTCTGGTGGACCCTGGCGGGCTCCGGGATCGGCTCGCAGTGGTCGATGACCTTCGGCGTGCTGGTGGCGGCGACCTCCGGCGGCGCGTTCATGAAGGGCCAGGTCTCGTACGTCGTCGGGCTCGGCGGCGCCGGTTTGGTCGCCTCGCTCCTCTACTTCGTGATCGCCCTCGGCAAGCTCACCATCAACGTCCTGAACACCTACGGCGGCTTCATGTCGATGGTGACCAGCATCAGCGGCTTCCGGGGGCAGCGGACCCTCTCGCCGCGCGCCAGGTCGGCGTACATCGCGGGGATCATGGTCGCGGGCACGGTGGTCGCCCTCCTCGGCAAGGACAGCTTCCTCACCTCGTTCAAGGACTTCCTGCTCTTCCTGCTGACCTTCTTCACCCCGTGGTCGGCGATCAACCTGGTCGACTACTACCTGATCTCCCGTGAGCGCTACGACATCGAGGCGCTCTCCGACCCGAAGGGCCGTTACGGCGCCTGGCGCTGGGACGCATTCTCCGTGTACGTCATCGGCATCGTGCTCCAGCTCCCCTTCCTGGTCACGCACTTCTACACCGGCCCGCTGGTCGCCCCGCTGGGCGGCGCCGACATCTCCTGGATCATCGGCCTGGCCGTCCCTGCCCTCCTCTACTGGCTGCTGGCAAGGAGGAACGGGGGGATCCCGCAACCGAATACGGGGGAATACCCCACTGCCAAGGGCCCGTCCGCTCCGTAACGTCGTACGTATGGAAGCCACAGGCCGCGCTCGCGACGCCGAGCTGAAGAAGGACCTGGACGCCACGGTGGACGCCCGGAGGGAACTCGGGGCGGACTACGAGGCGGCCCTGGTCGAATCGTTCCTGGAGAAGGTCGAGCAGCGCCTCGACTCCACGGTCGACCGGCGGGTACGCCGGCAGCTGGCCGAGCAGCAGATGGTCGTCGCCCGGGGCGACTCCCGCCCCGCCCGCACCTCCGCGGGCGACGGCGGCTTCGGCGAACGCTTCGGCTTCGCCATCATCTCGCTCATCCTGGCCATCCCCCTCTCCGCCATCGCCGTCGTCAACGCGGACCTCCCCGGCCTCCTGGTCAGCTGGGTAGGAATAGTCGGCGTAAACGCCGTCCACGCGGCCCGCGGCTGGCCCTGGCTCCACCGCCCCACCTCAAAAACCTCGGAGTGGGACCTGTAGAGGCCCCCTCGCCCCCCGTCAGCCCCCTTGGGCGGCGGGGCCGCCCCCGGCGACGTACCCCCATCCACCGCCACACCCCAAACACGTCTAACGCGAGGACCGTCGCACCCCCGGTTGCCCGAGGGGCGGGACGACGACGGTCCCCGCGTGGAACACGCACCGGGTCAGGGCCGGTGACAATGCTCAGGCGTACACGAAGGCCCGGGAGCCGCTCCGTTGTCCGTGACGCCGACACAGACCACTGTGCCGCCCCCGTGTTAACCCCGTGCTGCGACGGCATGACGTACTCGTACCGTTCGCCGTACGTACGACGGACGCCCGACAGGCCCGAATCACGCCGTGAGGCTCAGGCCAACCCCTGAGTCCCGACGGCCGATCCGGGCCCGTACCACCGCGGTCGGATCCTCTCGCGCGACCCCGGCCGAGGACCGGCTGAGGCCCTCGGCGGAGCAGCGACGAATCGGCGGGGATCAACGGTGGATCAGCGGTCCATCAGCGGCGGGTCAGCTCTTCGCGAGGAACGCCAGCAGGTCCTGCCTGCTCACCACACCCGTCGGCTTGCCCTCGACCAGCACGATCGCCGCGTCGGCGCCGCCCTTGCCGCCCAGCACTGCCATCAGGTCCTCGACCGGCTCCCCGGAACCGACCTGCGGCAGCGGCGCGCTCATGTGCTTCTCCAGCGGGTCGCCGAGCGAGGCACGCTGGGTGAACAGGGCTTCCAGCAGCTCCCGTTCCACCACCGAGCCGATGACCTCGGCAGCCATCACGTCCGGATGCCCCGCCCCCGGCTTCACGATCGGCATCTGCGAGACGCCGTACTCGCGCAGCACCTCGATGGCCTCGCCGACGGTCTCCTCCGGGTGCATGTGCACCAGATGCGGAATGGCCCCGCCCTCCTTGTACCGGAGCACGTCACCCACCCGCGCGGAGGGGCCCGAGTCCTCCAGGAACCCGTAATCAGCCATCCATTCATCGTTGAAGATCTTGCTCATGTACCCCCGCCCGCTGTCCGGCAGCAGCACCACCACCACATCGTCCGGACCGAGCCGCTCCGCCACCCGCAGCGCGCCCACGACCGCCATTCCGCAGGAGCCGCCCACCAGCAGGCCCTCCTCCTTCGCGAGGCGGCGGGTCATCTGGAAGGAGTCCTTGTCGGAGACCGCGACGATCTCGTCGGTCACGCTCTTGTCGTACGCCGTCGGCCAGAAGTCCTCACCGACCCCCTCGACCAGGTAGGGGCGGCCGGAGCCGCCCGAGTAGACCGAGCCCTCCGGGTCGGCGCCGATGACCTGCACCTTGCCGCCGCTGATCTCCTTGAGATAGCGGCCGGTGCCGGAGATGGTGCCGCCGGTGCCGACGCCTGCGACGAAATGGGTAATCTTTCCGTCCGTCTGGTCCCACAGCTCGGGACCGGTGGTCTCGTAGTGCGAGCGCGGGTTGTTGGGGTTGGAGTACTGGTCGGGCTTCCAGGCGCCGGGGGTCTCGCGCACCAGACGGTCCGAGACGTTGTAGTACGAGTCCGGGTGCTCCGGGTCGACCGCGGTCGGGCAGACGACGACCTCCGCCCCGTACGCCCGCAGCACGTTGATCTTGTCCATGGACACCTTGTCCGGGCAGACGAAGATGCACTTGTAGCCCTTCTGCTGGGCCACGATCGCCAGGCCTACCCCGGTGTTGCCGGAGGTGGGCTCGACGATGGTCCCGCCGGGCTGGAGCGCGCCGGACTGCTCGGCGGCCTCGATCATGCGGACGGCGATCCGGTCTTTCACGGATCCGCCCGGGTTGAAGTATTCGACCTTCGCCAGGACGGTCGCCTGAATGCCTGTCGTCACTCGGTTCAGCTTCACCAGCGGGGTGTTGCCTACGAGGCTGATCATCGAGTCGTGAAATCGCACGTCGTCTCCGGGGTCTCCGTGATGGTGCCGTCAGCGTATGCCGCACTCCCTCCCCGCGTATTCACTCTTTGGCGAGATTGAGCAACACCCCCTACCGGGCAGTAAGCAGATGTACGGACCGGCATCCGCACGGGTGTTCCTGCGCATGACTTTTCGAGGAGGTGGCTGCGACTGTGTCGAGGGCGAGGGTGGCACGGCGAATCGCCGCGGGCGCGGCATACGGCGGCGGCGGTATCGGGCTGATCGGGGCCGCGACGGTGGGACTGGTGATCGCGGAGGTGCAGTTGGCGAAACGGCTGGTGGGCGGCGCGGTGGCACCCATCGCCCCACCTGCGGACGGCCTGTACGGCACCGCTTTCGCGGGGCGGTGCGAGCTGCCCGCGCTCCGGCTCGGAGTCCTCGGGGACTCGACCGCCGCGGGTCAGGGGGTACGGCGTGCGGGCCACACTCCGGGCGCCCTGCTCGCCTCGGGCCTCGCGGCGGTCGCGGAACGCCCGGTCGAGCTCCGCAATGTGGCGCTCCCCGGCGCCATGTCGGACGATCTGGACCGCCAGGTCTCGCTGCTGGTCCGGGACCCGTTGGGTTCACCGGACGTCTGCGTGATCATGATCGGGGCGAACGACGTCACGCACCGGATGCCGCCGACCCAGTCGGTACGTCATCTGGCCTCGGCGGTACGGCGACTGCGCACGGCCGGCGCGGAGGTCGTCGTCGGCACCTGCCCCGACCTCGGCACCATCGAGCCCGTCTACCAGCCGCTGCGCTGGCTGGCCCGCCGCGTCTCCCGCCAGCTGGCGGCGGCCCAGACCATCGGCGTGGTCGAGCAGGGCGGCCGTACGGTCTCCCTCGGCGACCTCCTCGGCCCCGAATTCGAGGCCAACCCGAGGGAGTTGTTCGGACCCGACAACTACCACCCCTCCGCGGAGGGGTACTCCACGGCCGCCATGGCCGTCCTCCCCACGCTCTGCGCCGCCCTCGGCCTCTGGCCGGAATCCGATCACCTTGACGGATCCCGCGACGAGGGCATGCTGCCGGTGGCGCGCGCGGCGACCAAGGCGGCGGCCGAAGCGGGCACGGAGGTCACGGGCGCACGGGCGCCGTGGGCCCTCCTCAAGCACCGGCGGCGGAGGCGGATCCCGGTGGCTCCGGATCCTGCCCAGGCACAGGATGTGGCGCGCTAGGAGCCGCCCGCGGGGCGGGTGCGCAGAAGGAGGCCCCCTCCAGGGGTGCGGGGAACTGCGCGACCAGCCACAACGACATCCGCAGAAAATCACCGGGCCCAGGGGACTCGCCCCATGCCCCCGCCCCGCGGCGAGCGGTTCGGGGAAGGGGCGGGGAGGGGGGCACAGCCCGCCGCAGGCGCAAACCCCCCGCACCCTCCGGCGCACCCCGCGCCCTCCCGCCACCCCGCAAGACCACCCCACCCCACAGAACCCGCCGCCTGAGCAACCGCTTAGAAGTGCGTCCCGCGTCACACCACCCACCCGGTGACCACGCCCCGTACGTCCCGGTAACTTCGAAGAACGACCGCCCACTTCACCCGCACCACGCACCCAGGAGCCCCGGATGCCCGAAGCCGTCATCGTCTCGACCGCCCGCTCCCCCATCGGCCGCGCTTTCAAGGGTTCGCTGAAGGACCTCCGTGCCGACGACCTCACCGCGACCATCATTCAGGCCGCCCTCGCCAAGGTCCCCGAGCTCGACCCGCGCGACATCGACGACCTGATGCTCGGCTGCGGTCTCCCCGGCGGCGAGCAGGGCAACAACCTGGGCCGCATCGTCGCCGTACGGATGGGGATGGACCACCTCCCGGGCTGTACGGTCACCCGCTACTGCGCCTCCTCCCTCCAGACCTCCCGGATGGCACTGCACGCCATCAAGGCCGGTGAGGGCGACGTCTTCCTCTCGGCGGGCGTGGAGATGGTGTCCCGCTTCGTCAAGGGCAACTCCGACTCCCTCCCGGACACGCGCAACCCGTTCTTCGCCGAGGCCGAGGCCCGCACCGCCGCCCGCGCCGAGCAGGGCGGCGACGGCTGGCACGACCCCCGCGAGGACGGCCTGGTCCCCGACGCGTACATCGCGATGGGCCAGACCGCCGAGAACCTCGCCCGCATCAAGGGCGTGACCCGCGCCGACATGGACGCCTTCGGTGTCCGCTCGCAGAACCTCGCCGAGGAAGCCATCAAGAACGGCTTCTGGGAGCGGGAGATCACCCCGGTCACCACCCCCGACGGCACCGTCGTCTCCAAGGACGACGGCCCGCGCGCGGGCGTCACCGTCGAGGGCGTCTCGGGCCTCAAGCCCGTCTTCCGCCCCGACGGCCTGGTCACCGCCGGAAACTGCTGCCCGCTGAACGACGGCGCCGCCGCCCTGGTGATCATGTCCGACACCAAGGCGCGCGAGCTGGGCCTGACCCCGCTCGCCCGGATCGTCTCCACCGGTGTCTCCGGTCTCTCCCCCGAGATCATGGGTTACGGCCCGGTCGAGGCCAGCAAGCAGGCGCTGAAGCGTGCCGGGCTCACCGCCGCCGACATCGACCTCGCGGAGATCAACGAGGCGTTCGCCGCCCAGGTGATCCCCTCGTACCAGGACCTCGGCATCGACCTGGACAAGGTCAACGTCAACGGCGGCGCCATCGCGGTCGGCCACCCCTTCGGCATGACCGGCGCCCGCATCACCGGCACGCTGATCAACAGCCTCCAGTTCCACGACAAGCAGTTCGGTCTGGAGACCATGTGCGTCGGCGGTGGCCAGGGCATGGCCATGGTCGTCGAGCGCCTCAGCTAGTACCTCTCGGCGCGGCCTCCAGGCCCGTCCCCGCCGGCCCGTCCCTCCCGGCCGGCGCGAGGGCCTCTCGTGAGCAGGCTCACCCCCTGAATATGAGCCTGCTCACGAATCCCCCGGATCACCGGGCGCGCGTCGCGAACCCGGCGCACAATCATCTGAGCGCATGGGAAGCACGGCGAAAAACCAACCCCGTCGACTCCTCCCGCGCGCCCCGTCACACGCACCGCGTCCCAGCCGTGACCCAATCTCCCCCAGGATGTGACCTCCTTCCTGAGAGAGGCGGGTTTCCGCAGGTCACGGCGGTTTACGGACGAAGTACCAGGTACAAAGACCTGTCCAATTCGTGACGTTATGCACTGCCCGTGAGCAGACGTGCACGGGAAGCTGAGGTAGGAAGTCCGGGGGATCGGTCGGGGGACCGATGTCGGCCAGGGGATCGCAATGAATTCAGGAGTACGTCAGTGAGCGCCATGTCTGTTGCCCTGCTGCTCGCCACCGCTGCCACCGCAGCCGTGGGGGGCGTCGCCCTGCACACCGTCTCCGGACTCCGCAAGGAGGTTGCCGCCCTGCGCGCCGACCGGGCCGCGGACCGCACGGAGGCGGCCGAGCAGCGCAAGCAGGCAGCGTTGGCAACGCTCCCGCAGCAGACCCGCAGCAGCGAGACCGCGCTCACCCCGGCCGCCGAGATACGGGCCGCGGTGACCGAGGCGCTGGCCGAGGAGCGGGAGCGCGAACTCGCCGAGGCCCGTGCGTTCTGGGCCGCGCAGGAGGCCCGCGACGCGGCCGACGCCCCCTCGCTGCTCGGCGGCATCTCCGCCCCCGACGACGCGTTCTCCTACCTGGGCCCGGGCCCCGGCCCGGACGACTTCTTCGACGGCATGGACACCGGCGAACTCCAGCGGATGCTGCAGGCCGCGCAGGCCCGCTTCGACGCGGAGGAGGCGGCCGAGGCCGCCGCCGAGGAGGAGTTCCCGGAGGACTCCGCCGAGCTGGCCGCCGCACGCCGTCGCCACCCCTCGCACCCCGACTTCGTACCGGTGAAGCGCCCCACGGTGATCGCCGGTGACGACGAGATGACGCTGCGTCGCCTGGAGGAACTCGCCGAGGCCCGCGTGGTCCTGGCCGACATCCGCCCCGGCCCGCTCGGCACCCTCGACATGTACGTCTTCACGGACGGTACGACGCTGGGCATGACCCCGGGCCACCGCGAGACCGCGGAGCAGCTGGGCCAGGCGCTGCGCGACGGCAACCCGCCGGTCCTGCTCGGCGGCTCCAGCCTCTCCGGGGCGTACGCGCTGACCTTCTCCTGCGGCGAGGAGAGCGTCTACATCCTGGCGGACCGGGTCATCGCCTCGATGCCCGAGTAACTCCCGTCAGGCCCCGGCGGGACTCCACCGCCAGCCCCCCGTCGGGCCTCCCCGGCGGATCCCCCCAGGATCCGTACAACTCCGTTTCAACACTGCTTCTCGGTGGCTTCCACCAGCGCAACGGCCTCGTCCAGTTCACCGGACGGGGCCGTTCCCACGACCAGCGCCAAATCACGGCCGGCGACCGCCAATTGGTCGGCGACGGCGAACATGCCGGCGTCCGGGATCTCCAGCGGCTCCCGGCCCGGGAACTCCAGTCGCTGCGCCCGCAGGGCGAGTTCCCTGGCCAGCGCCAGTCCACTGGCCGCGGCGCCTTGGCGCAGCCGGCTCTCGGGGGTGGTCCGCAGCCGGTCGGCGAGGCGCTCCACGGCGGTCAACAGGGGTGTCGTATCCAGCACATCGCGACCCTACGCGCCTGCCCGGGACTGTTGCCAACAGGCCAACCCTCAGGCACGGTGGCGTGAAGGACCAGCAAGCGCAACGCCTCCGGAGGCGCCGATGTCCCAAGTCTTCTCCGAAGAGACCCACCGCAACCTGCTCTCCCGCATCCCCCACTGCACCGGTCGTGAAGTGTCCGACTGGCTGCGCACCGTCGATGACGGGCCCTCCCTCTTCCGCTTCGAGGAAAAGGTGAGCTGGCTCCGCGCCGAACACAACCTCGCTCACGGCCACGCCAAGGCGATCATCCACGAGTACGACCTGCGACGAGCCGCCCGTAAGTTCCTCTGAGCCCCCTGCCCCCGACCCCCGACAGCCAGAAGGGCCCCCCGGTCCGCTCGCGCGGACCGGGGGGCCCTTTTCGGGCCGGAGACCTTAGTCGTTGCCGCTGAGGATCGAGACCAGCCGCAGCATCTCCAGGTAGATCCACACCAGGGTCATGGTGAGGCCGAAGGCCGCCATCCAGGACTCCTCGCGGGGGGCACCGTAGGCGATGCCGTCCTCGACCTGCTTGAAGTCCAGCGCCAGGAAGAACGAGCCGAGCAGCACGCCGACGACACCGAACAGGATGCCCAGGCCACCGCTGCGGAAGCCGAGGCCGTCACCGCCCGCGAACACCATGAACAGCAGGTTCACGGCGGTGAGCACCAGGAAGCTGATCGCGGCGATCATCACGAAGCGGGTGAAGCGTGCGGTGACCCGGATGATCCGGGTCTTGTACAGCACGAGCATGGTGGCGAAGACCGCCATCGTGCCCAGTACCGCCTGCATCGCCGCACCGGGCGCGATGAAGGTGTTGACGTAGTTGCTGATCGCGCCGAGGAAGAGGCCCTCGAATGCCGCGTACGCCAGGATCAGCGGCGGCATCGGCTTGCGCTTGAACGACTGGATCAGGCCGAGCACCATCGCGACGAGCGCCGCGCCGATGGCCAGGCCGAGTCCCATCTGGGTGACCCAGGCGACGGTCGCGCCCGCGACCACGGTGCCCAGCGTGAGCGCCGTACGGGTGACCACGTCGTCCATGGTCATGACGCTGCCGCGCGGCGGTGCCACGGGGGCGCCGTACTGGTCCTGCTGTGCGTACGGGTTCGTCGCGTACGGGTTCGTCGCGTCCTGGGCGTAGGGGTTGCCCTGGGCGTACGGGTTGCCTGCGGTTCCGACGGCGGGGCCCCCGGCCTGCGGCTGCTGCGCGTTGAAGCCCGCGGAGCCGTTGTCGCGGCTGAACCCCCGTCGCGAGAAGACCGGGTTGCTGCTCCTCATTTCACTCCTCCATGGCCACCGTGTGCGACCTTGCTGTCAAGAGTAATGGGGTCGCAAAGGAACCACCCCTGTACCAGAGGAGGATCTTTCACGAAGATGCCGTCCTGGGGTTGCAGATCCGGCGTCTCCTCCCCCGTTCCCGCCCCGGCGGGGGTGCGGCAGCGGGAGTGGTGGCGGGGGCGGTGCGGCGGGCAGCAGGCCCCATGACCGCGTGGCGGCGTGGGCGAGCAGCTCCGGGTCCCTGCCCACGACCACGGCCGTACCGGTGGCCCGGAGCATGGGCAGGTCGGAGAGGTGGTCGCCGTACGCGACACAGGCGTCGGGCGGGATCCGGTGGGCCGAGGCGCAGAGCCGTACGGCGTCGGCCTTGGCGTCGCCGATCATGGGCGGCCCGAGGAGACCTCCGGTGTAGCGCCCGTTCACGATCTCCGGCGGGGTGCACCAGACGTCGTCGACCCCCAGGTGCTCCGCGAGCGGGCCCAGGCAGGCGGGGAACGAGCCGGAGACCAGGACGGTCCGGTCGCCTCGGCGGCGGTGCTCGCGCAGGGCGGCGAGTACGGGTTGGTGGAAGAATCCGCCGAGGCGCCGCTCGGCCTCGAACCACTCCTGTGCCAGCCGGGTCACCGTCGCCGCCTCGGCGCCCCGGAAGTTGTCGAAGTAGGCGCGGTTGGTCCGTTCCCTCGGGATGCCGACCGCTGTCATGGCCGCCAGCCGCTGACGCCGCTCGTCGTACTCGTGCGCGCCGTGCCCGCGGGCGGCGAGGTAGTGGCGCAGGAAGCGGAAGAGGGTGGTGCCGGCGGTGAGGGTGCCGTCCACGTCGAAGAAGGCGATCCGGGTGCTGCTCATGATGTTCTCGACCCTCGGTTCTCGGCGCTCGGTCCGTGGGCCTCAGCCGCTCACGCCCTTGGAGCGGAGCAGTTCGATGGTCGCGGCGATGTTCCCGGCCTGCTGGAGTTCGTCGTCCGCGACCTCCACCCCGAACCGCCGGGTGAGGTCGACCGCCACCTCGACGAGTACCAGGGAGTCAAAGCCGAGGCTCTCGTAGTCGGTGTCGACGGTGGTGGTGTCCGGAGCGTCGTAGTCGGTGCGCAGAAGGTCGAGGATCTGGTCGGACAGCAGCTGGATATACGTGGTCATGTCACATTGACTTTCTGTGTACGGGGCTCAGCAGGGAGCGATGTCGGGCCAGGTCAGCGCGACGGATCCCCAGGTCAGCCCGCCGCCGAAGGCGGTGAGCAGCACCCGGGACCCGGCGGTGAGGGTGCCCGCGGCGGCGGCGTCGGCCAGGGCCAGCGGGATGGAGGCGGCCGAGGTGTTGCCGACCCGGTCGATATTGACGACGGCCCGTTCCTCGGGGATGCCGAGCTGGCGGGCCAGCGACTTGAGGATGCGTACGTTGGCCTGGTGACCGACCAGGTGGTCGACCTGGCCCATCTCCCAGCCGACCCGCTCCAGCAGGGCGGTGGACGACTCTCCCATCCGGGTCACCGCGGCGGCGAACACCTTTTTGCCCTGCATGGTGAAGAACTGGTCCTCGGGCGCGGGGTCGGCCGGCTGGGAACGCTGCCGCGAGCCGCCGCCCGGTATGCAGATGAGGTCACGGTTCGCGCCGTCGGATCCGAGGTCGACGCCGAGCAGGACGCCGTCCTGGCCGCTGTCCCGGGTGGCGGAGAGCACCACGGCTCCGGCTCCGTCACCGAAGATGACGGAGGTGGTCCGGTCGGCCGGGTTGAGGATCGTCGAGTACGTCTCGGCGCCGATGACCAGGACGCGTTCGGCCTGCCCGGCGATGATCTGCGCCGACGCGGTGGCCAGTGCGTACAGGAATCCCGAGCACACCGCGGCGATGTCGTACGCGGCGACGTTGCCGAGTCCCAGCCGGGCGGCGACCTCGGGGGCCGTGGCCGGGCAGGGGTGGTCCGGGGTGGTGGTGGCCAGCACCACGGCGTCCACGGAGCCGGGAGCGAGCTCCAGGCCCGCGGACTTCAGTGCCCGGTGGCCCGCCTCCACCGCGAGGTCGCTGGTGGAGGTGCCTGGCGACGCCCAGTGGCGGGAGCGGATGCCGGTGCGGGTGGTGATCCACTCGTCGGTGGTGTCCAGCCGGGCGGCCAGCTCTTCGTTGGTGACGCGTCCGGGCGGCAGGTAGCTGCCCAGACCCGTGATGGCTGCGGAGGGGTGGTGCGACGTCATGCGGACGCTTCTTTCGCAAAGGACGGCGGTCGGGTCACGGCAGGAGGTGTGCCACGTTGCAGACCAGGCTCAGGCCGTCGAAGGTGCTGCCGATCCGGGCCGTCCGCCAGGTGCCCTGGGCGGTGGGCAGTTCGGCCGTCCGCGTCAGGGCGGCGTGGATGCGGCCGTTGCCGCCCGCTCCTCGCGGCTGCGTCCGCGCAGGCGTCACGGAGAGGGAGGTGCTGCGCATCCACAGGGTGTTGGAGGTGGCGCGGTCGAGGCCGTCGAGCCGGTAGAGCAGGACCTGGCCGAGCTGGAGCGCCGCCACGAAGAGGTCGATCATCGTCGCCTCGGGGGCCGTCGGGCCGGCGGCGCCGTCCTCGTCGACCAGGCGCAGGTCCGCGTCGGCGGTGAGCAGGGCGGAGTCGACGTCGACCCGGTGCAGGAACTGCTGCCGCCGGTAGTGGGAAGCACCGAAGGGCTCGGCGTGCGGGACGGGCAGGTCCCGCAGGGTGCCGTAGGAACCCGGGGAGTGCGCACGGCCCGTGCCGGTGCCGTGTTCCGCCTCGACCCGGACGGTCATCGAACCCGTGCGGCAGTCCATGACGGTCAGCGAGCGGCCGGGGGTGGCGAGGGGCATGGTGGATACGTGCTGTGCGCCGACCTCGAAGCGGTCCAGGCCGATCTCGTCGGGCGACGTTCCCGCCTTGATCCGCAGCGAGGTGACGGTAAAGGCGTCCGCGGCGGAAAGCGTATGGGTGTGTGCCACGTACAGGCTGGTGAGCCGGGCGGCGAAATACATCGCGTCAATGGTGGAAAGGTGCGGGCGCTGCTGGGTGAGGCCTTTTCGGGACCAGGTGTCGGGCAGGTGAATTCCGGCAGTCGCCCTTACCAGGCCGGGTACGGAGGGTGTGGCGGGTATGACGGTGATGTCGTTCAGCTGATGCGTGACGCGTTTGAAACCCTCTCCGAAGAATCGGTTCTGACGGCCCCCCAGGGCGTCATCCACCGAGGAGAGAACGAGTCTCTCAAGAGTAGGTACGGCATTCATGGTGTTGCTCCCCCTGTGCTGTAATTCCTTCTCGCCACGCCCTGAACGGGGTGGCCGACCGTGCCCGGTCAGCGGCTGGGCCACTGAGCGTTTTCAGCGTTGCCTCTCCAGGGTGAGGACGGCTTTCGTGATGACGCTCATGCGGTTGGGACTGATGCGGGATCTGCGGAAGATCTGC
>NZ_JBITDM010000048.1:0-19062 GCF_044454195.1 Streptomyces sp. NPDC051561
GCTGGAACAACTCCCACAACTCGTCCGGCACCAGCCGCTCAACGATCCCCATCATGACCCACAGAATACCGAGTCAACCAAATGAGATGACCTCTTAAGGCGCGGGCGTTCTGGCAGACCTCCGAGATCCTCGAACTCATCCGCTGGCTGCGGTCCTACAACCAAAACCACCCCGACGATCCAGTGCGCTTCGCGCAGCTCCCTACTGAACCGGTTCGGCACCCCTCGCAGTTCGAAGGGTTGGCAGCACTCGAGCGCACGCTCGCCGACGGTGTGCTCTGGTGGCAGCAGCGAACGGGCGACAGGGTGGTCTACTGGGGTGGCATGGCCCAAACCGCCGTCGGCGACCCCCGGACCGTGTCTCCCTCCGACCCATCCGAGTCACACCAGAATATGGGCGGATACCTGCGTCAACGTCTCAGGCCGGGCTATCGGTCCATCGGACTGACCATGGCACACGGGTCCATCGGCCAACCTCTGCCCGCCCCGGGGACGAACTTCATCGACAGCCTGCTGAGCACCGTCGCGGCAAACAGAAAGGGGTACGTTCTTGGACTGGGAACATCGCTGCCCGACCCGGTCCGCCTCCTCCTGGGCGCCCCCACCCGCACGCGTTTGATCGGCCCGCTCTACGACCCCCATGACGACGCCGACCACCACATGGCGGGCGGGTCACTCTTGAGTTGGTTCGACGTCGTCGTTCACACGCAGGAGGTGACACCCGCCCGCCCCCTGCTGTGAGGGCCGCGGAATGTGTCGGAGAACTCCCGCGGCCTGTCCCGCGTGGCCGTAGTCCTGCGTTCGTTCGTCCCAGTGCATGCTGCCTGCTGCCTGCTGCCTGCTGCCTGCTGCCCGAGGAGTACTCCACCGGGCTCTCCCCGCACAGCGCGGCCGACGATGCCTCGCCGCGCAGACGGTCGGCGTTGTCGCCCACGGCCGTCAGCTGGACAGCGGCGCTGTGCGGCCCGATCCCCACCACGTCCACGAGGTGCGGGGAGTGGCTGCGGATCAGGCAAGTTGGCCACCAGAACTGGAACCCAGGACATGGGCAGGTCAGCCTGTCACGCAATCCCGCAGCAGACCCTGGGATGACGGTCGGCCAGTCACCGAGCTTCTTCAGAGTGGCCACTGATCGGGTGACGCTGGCGGGGCGCGAAACGCACGAGGCTCCCGTGCCGTTGAGGGAGGCGGTCGAAGCCTCAACTCATCCGCTCAGGAGCCCCGTTGGCTCCGCATCCTGCCGCACTCGACCCGCCTCATGCGCTGGTCGAGTGGGCCACCATACTCATCGTCATCCGAGAAGGTGACCACTGCTGCAAGCTTCCTGCGCACCAGCGCGCGCTGGTCGCCCTGGTGAACATGTGCAAGCACGGCACCCTCGCGCAGATAGCCGACGGCTTCGGCATTTCCGTCGGTACCGCCCACGCCTACACCAGCCGCGTCATCAGCCTGCTGGCCGACCGGGCACCGGGGATGCTGAAGGTCCTTCGCGCTGATCGGTGGGGCAAGGTGAACATCGGCTCAACTTGTATTGATAGGTATTGGCTCGCAGGGGCCCGGCGTGACACCTTTCGCGCATGACGTATTCGAAGGACTCCGTTATGGCCCGTTATGCCCGCTGGGACGGCGTGGGACTCCCGTTCGCGGTGGTGGAGCAGCCCGTCTCTCGTCTTCCCGGACTGGGTGAGTTGCTGGTGCGGGTGGACATGGCCACCGTGTGTGGCAGTGATCTGCACACCGTGACGGGCCGGCGAAGCTCGCCCGCCCCCTCGGTACTTGGGCACGAGCAGGTGGGCACGGTGGTGGGCGTCGGTGAGGGCGGTGTCGTCTGTGTGGACGGGACCCCGGTGGTACCGGGGTTGCGCGTCGTCTGGTCGGTCACCAGTTCTTGCGGTTCGTGCGACCGGTGTGCCCGCGGGCTCTCGCAGAAGTGCCGTCGGGTGCGGAAGTACGGTCACGAGCCGTTGCTGGTGGATGCCCCGCTGACGGGCGGCTTCGCCTCGCACTGTGTGGTGTTGCCGGGTACGGCCGTGGTCGCTGTACCGGCAGGGGTGCCGGACGTGGTGGCCAGCCCGGCGTCCTGCGCGACGGCCACGGTTGCTGCGGCCCTGGCGGCGGCGGGGCCGCTGGAGGGCAGGCGGGTCCTCGTGACCGGGGCGGGCATGCTCGGGCTGACCGCTGTGGCCATGGCCGCGACCGAGGGAGCCGGGGTGATCGCCGCCGATCCCGATCCGGCCCGCCGCGAGCAGGCGCTGGCGTTCGGTGCCGGTCGTGCGCACGACGGCTCGGCGCCCGACGCGGAGGTGGACGTGGCGTTGGAGTTCTCGGGCCAGTCCTCGGCCGTGCAGGTGTGCCTGAACTCCCTGGATGTGGGCGGAACAGCCGTCCTGGTGGGGTCGGTATCCCCGGGCCAACCGGTGGGAGTGGATCCCGAGCGGGTGGTACGAGGGCTGCACACGGTCGTCGGCGTGCACAACTACCGTCCTGTGGATCTGCAGCAGGCGGTGGACTTTCTGGCCGCCCACCATCACTCGTTCCCCTTCGCCGGCCTGGTGGAGGGGCGCTACGCGCTGGGAGAGGTCGGCACAGCCTTCGCAGCGGCACGGCGAGGAGGAGCACCGCGCCAGGCGGTCGCGCCGGGGCACGGCCTGCCGGTGTGAGCACGGCTCAGGGCTGTCGGAGCATGGCGGTGCGACTGCTGCGGGTGTTGGTGACGGTCACTGTGGCAACGTCGGGGCGGTAGCGGTCGTCGGACCACTCGATCGGTACCCCCTGGGAGTCGGTGGTGAGCCGGCGCTCGCGCAGGAGAGGAGCCCCTTCGTCCACTTCCAGGAGGGCTGCGTCGGTCGTGTCGGCGGTGACGGCGTCGAAGGTGTGGCGCGCGGATGCGAGGTCTACGCCCCGCTCGGTGAGCAGGGCGTAGATCGAGCCTGCGTCGAGGTCCGCGTCCAGGAGCGGGCGGCCGACGGACTCGGTGTACGTCATGCGTTCCAGCATCGCGGGGTGGCCGTCCAGCAGGCGCAGGCGCAGCAGTTGAACGACCAGGGTGCCGGGTTCGACCTGGAGGGCGGCGGCGACTGCCGGGTCGGGGCGGCGCAGGGCGATCTCCTGGAGGCGCTGGCCGGGAACGTGGCCGGTGATTTCGGCGCGGGTGGTGAAGGAGAGGAAGGACTCGAAGGGCTGGGTGGGGACGGCGTCCAGGACGACGGCGCGCTTGCCCTGGCCCCCGCCGATGAGTCCCTCGTCCCGCAGAGCCGCGAGGGCTTGGCGGACGGGGCCGCGTGAGGCGGCGAACTCCTGGCAGAGGTCGGCTTCCGAGGGGAGCGGGTGCCCGACGGCGATCGTTCCGCAGCGGATGCGTCGGCGCAGTTCGGCCGCGACGGTGCGGTGCAAGTGCTCCCTCATGCACCTGACTCTACAGGTGGACGACACACGGCCGTCGAGCCGGTGGCGCGACATGAACAGCAGATGACTTGTAGATATAAGTGGTTGTGTGTCCGCCGTTCGCGCTGCGACGGTTGCCGCATGGAAGAAAACATGATCAACGACGCATTCCGGCGCCGCTCACTGATGGTCGGCGGCGTGGCGGCGCTGACCGCGGCAGTCACCGGCGCATCCGTCCCGACCGCGGCAGCCGAACCCGGGGGGCCGCGGGCGGCCGTGCTGGAGTTCGCGGATCCCTGGACCCGGGCCGCGGGGCTGGCGGAGGTGCTGCGGCGTGCTGGATTCCAGGTGGTGACCCTGGACCTGTCCCGGCCCGCGACGGCGCAGAGCGTGGACCTCATCGCGTTCGGCAGCTTCACCAACAACGACTCCCGCTACACGTCCTACGTGGGTCAGCACGCCACATCTCTGCGGGACTTCGCGGCGGGCGGGGGCGTGGTCCTCGATCTTGCGCAGTCCGACCAGTTCGGCGCCGCGGTGCCCTATCTGCCCTCGGCGCTGGGCGCGGTGCGTACCGACGCGGACTTCGACACGGTCTTCCCGTTCGCCGCCGATCACCCGCTGGTGGCGACCCTTCCGGTGGTCTCGGGCCGGGTGCTGACGGGCCGCGCCGCGGGTATCCGCGTCAGCTGGGAGACGGTGGGTTCCTGGCGGGCGATGCGCGTGCTGCTGACGTGTACGGCCGCAGGCGCCTCGCCCTGCCTCCTGGAAGGGGCGCACGGGGCCGGACGCTTCCTGGTCTCCAGCCTCACGCTCGACAAGTGCTTCGATACGGCGGGCTCGTCCGTGCAGCCCGCGCCCGCCCTGCGGGACAGCGTCACGTTCTTCACCGCTCTGGCCGCATACGTGGGACGGGTGCGGGCGGGCACCGCGCCGGCGGTCATCCCCACTCCCATGCCGCCGCAGCCCCCGACGGGGCCCCTGGTGGGTCACGTCGACGAGGGCAGCGCCCGCCTGTGGGCCCGCCCCGGCCTGGACGCGGCCCTCTACACCGACTGGACCTGCACGGTCCGGGCCGCATCCGGCTGGTCGACCACCGTCACCACCCGCCTGTCCTCGGCCAACGACGACACCCTGCTGGTGGACGTAAGCGGCCTCAAGGCCGGCACCCGCTACGACTTCACCGTCGCCCCGCAGCGCGCCGCCCCCGGCTTCGCCGCACTGACCGGTTCGTTCACCACCTCCCCGCCCGCGGGAGCCCCGGCCAAGGTCACCATGGGGATGGGCTCCTGCGCCCCCTCCACCCCGAGCGCCATCTGGACCCGCATCGTTGACGAGGGCTGCGACAGCTTCGTCCTGCTCGGCGACACCCCCTACGTCGACTCCGGTGACCTGGCCGTCGCCCGCACCAAACACCGTGCGTTCCTCGCCCAGCCCGAGGTCGCCCGCATGGCCGCCTCAATGCCGGTCTGGGGGACCTGGGACGACCACGACTTCGGCGGCAACGACACCAGCGGAGGCTTCGCAGGCAAGAAGAACACGCGCACCGCGTTCGTCGACTACCGCGCCAACGCCTCCTTCGGCCATGCGGCCGACGGCACCCGCCTGACCGCCAGAACCGAAGGTCTGGGGGTGTACACATCCTTCCGTCGCGGCCCCGTGGAGGTCTTCCTCCTCGACCCTCGCTGGTTCAGCAGAACCAGCCCGAGCTGGGCCGACGCCGCCCGGCAGACCTGCCTGGGCCAGGTGCAGTGGGACTGGCTGCGCGCCCGTCTGCGGGCCAGCACCGCCACGTTCAAAGCCATCGCCTCGGGAATGATCTGGGACGACAAGGGCAACGCCGAGTCCGACGACTGGGCCACCTACTCCTACGAGAAGGACGCGATCCTCGACTTCGTGGCCGCCGAGAACATCCCTGGCTGCTTCCTGCTCAGCGGCGACATCCACGTCTCACGCGCCCTGAACTACGGCCCGCGCGTCGGGTACGACCTGTGGCAGTTCATCGTCAGCCCCATGCACGGCAGCACGATCCCCAGCCTCAACGTGCCCAGCCCGCACCTGGTGCACAGCGCTGTGGAACCCCACGTGTTCCTGAAGCTCGTCGCCGACACCACCGTGAGCGACCCCACCCTGACCGCGACGTGGATCAACCGTGACGGCCGTCGGATCTTCGAGGTGACCCGCACCGCCACGGAGTTGGGGCATCCCGCCTGACAGCCGAACCGGCGGGCGACCGCCAGATGAACAATGCGCGACTTGTACATACAAGGCTTGACCCGGGTCGGTGATGGCCGAAAGCTGGCTGTCGCCGGCCCGGTGAGAGCCGCTCGCCCTGCGCCGCCCTCCCGCTGCCGAATCCTCGGCTCACCTCTTCCCCGGAGTTCACCGTGTCCCTGCGCCGCCTCTCCCTTGTCGGCACCGTCGTCGCCGCTCTGACTCTGACCTCATGCGGACAGAGTGCCGAGAAGCCCGAGTCAGCCTCCTGCCCTGGTGGCAAGATCCGATTCGGTGTCGAGCCGTTCGAGGATCCCGCCAAGCTCACCCCCGCCGCCAAGGTCCTGGCCGAGGCCCTGGGTGAGAAGCTGGACTGCCCGGTCGAGCTGACCGTCACCGAGGACTACGCCGCTGCGGTCCTCGCCATGGAGAACCAGAAGCTCGACGTCGGCATCTTCGGCCCGCTCGGCTACGTCTTCGCCCACAAACGGGCCGGAGCCGAGGCCCTGGCCTCCTTCGGCGACACGAAGGGCAACCTCTCCAGCTACACGGCCGGCATCTGGGTGCCCAAGGACTCCAAGGTCACCTCGGTGAAGGAGCTGCGCAGCCACTCTCTTGCGCTCGGCTCCGTCGGCTCCACCTCCGGCGACGCCCTGCCCCGCCAGGCCCTGGTCGATGCCGGGCTGAAGAAGAGCGACGTCAAGGTCACCTACGCGGGCGGTCACCCAGAAGCACTTCTCGCTCTCGTCAACGACACCGTGGACGCTGCCGAGATCAACTCCCAGCAGCTCGCCAGCGCCACCGACTCCGGCACCTTCGACCCGTCGAAGTTCCGCAAGGTCTGGACGTCCGACCCGATCCCCAACGACCCGATCACCGTACGAGGCGACCACGACAAGGCGTTCAAGAGGGCCGTACGCGACGCGCTGCTCAACCTGCCCGCCGACAAGGTCGGCGAGATCGGCGCCCTTCTCGACGTCGACCCGCCCGCACCGCTCGTCCCCGTCGACAAGAACACCTACCAGCCCCTCTTCGACCTCGCCGAGACGCTCAAGCTCACCGAGAAGGACGTCTGATGCTCACCCTGACCGCGATCACCGTGCGGTACGGCGACCGGCAGGTCCTGCACGGGGTGGACGTCCACGTCGCCCGCGGCGAACTCCTGGCCGTACTGGGAGCCAACGGCTCCGGCAAGTCCACCCTGCTGCGAGCCGCCGCCGGCCTGGAGCCCATGGCGGCCGGCGAGGTGACCCTCGACGGCGCAACCTGCGACCCCCTCGACATCGCCATGGTCTTCCAGCACATCCACCTCGTCCGACGCCGCACCGTCCTGGACAACGTGTGCGCCGGAGCCCTCGGCCGCCTCCCGCTGCACCACTCCCTGCACCCCGCACTCTTCCCCAAGGAACTCCGCGAGGAAGCCATGGCCTGCCTGGACCGGGTGGGCCTCGCCGACCGGGCACACGACCGTGCCGGGCGCCTCTCTGGCGGACAGCAACAGCGCGTCGCGGTAGCGAGGGCACTGTGCCAGCGCCCCCGCGTGCTGTTCGCCGACGAACCGGTCTCCGCCCTGGACCCCGCCGCCTCCGAACAGGTCCTCGCTCTGCTCGCCGAACTCGCCCACGAGGAGAGCCTCGCCGTGCTGGCCGTCCTGCACCAGCCCTCCCTCGCCGCACGGCACGCCGACCGCGTCGTCGGCCTGCGGGAAGGCCGCGTGGCCCTGGACGGTCCACCGCAGGACAACGTCGACATCCTGTACCAGCCCACGACGGTGAAGGCCGCCTCATGACCCTGCCCCTTGACGTGCGCAGACTCCCCGTCCCTGCAAAGCCCCGAAGGCCGCGCACCGCGGCCACGGGCGCGGCGCTCACGGCTGTCGTGGTCGCCGCCCACCTGATCGCCTGGGACACCACCGGCATGTCCTTCGGAGCCCTCGCCGAAGGCTGGCGCGGCATGGCCGACTTCGTGAGCGAGGCCATCCCACCCGACCTGAGCTGGGAGGTGCTGCGACCGAGCCTGGAAGGAGCCCTCGTCACCCTGTGGATCGGGCTGCTCGGCACCACCCTGTCCATACCGTTCTCCCTCGTCCTCGCCCTCCTCGCCGCCCGCGGCACCGCCCCGTCGGCAGCCGTCTACCAGGCCGCCCGCTCCCTGCTGTCCTTTCTGCGCGCCGTACCCGACGTCGTGTTCGCCCTGATCTTCGTCACCGCCGTGGGCCTCGGCCCGTTCCCCGGCGTACTGGCCCTGCTCCTCCACAACGTCGGCGTGATGGGCAAACTGTGGGCGGAGGCCCTGGAGGACGCCGACCCCGGACCCGTGCAGGTCCTGCGCTCAGCAGGCGCGAGCCGCATTCAGATCGCCGCCCACGCCCTGCTGCCCACCGTGACGCCTCAGCTGACCGGGCTGCTGATGTACCGGCTCGACGTCAACGTCCGGTCCTCACTCGTCCTCGGTCTCGTGGGCGCGGGTGGCATCGGCTTCCTCATCAACCAGTCGATCAAACTGTTCAAGTTCGATGAGATGCTGACGCACATCCTCGTCGTCCTGGTGCTGATCGTGGCCGTTGACAGGCTTTCGGCCACCGTACGCCGCAGACTCGCCTGACACGTCGACCGCCCGGTCGGCCTGTCGACTCCCCCGTACGAACTCTTCCACGCCCGCCACACATCGAGCCGGGTCACTGTCGTCACAGCGGCTGAGGCGTCAGTGAAAGGAAAGTACAGACGTCTCATGACCACTCCTGCCCACGACATCCGCCTCGTCGTCCTCGACCTGGCCGCCACCAACGTCGCGGATGGTGGTCTTGTCGAGCGCGCCTTCGCTACCGCCGCCCAGGAACTGGGCGTGGAGCCCGGCACCGCCGACCACGACAAAAAGCTCTCCTACGTCACCGGTGCCAGCGAGGTCCGCCACCGAGGTAGCTGAACGTGTCGTCCGGCGCCACGAAGAACTTCACGATGATGCTCACCCGGGCATCATGCCCGACAGCCCACAGCCATGATCGGCCGGACAAGTCCAAGTCGCGGGTCATGAGGTCCCATCGGCACTGGCGCGACCACGAACGGTCCCCGAGATGAGCGAAGCACTCATCACTTGGCTGGCCATTACCTTGATGGCCAGGCGACTCACCCGCGCCTCGAACCGTCACGCCGAACGGCGCGGCACCGCCCACGGGGGCGTCGTGCCGCAGGCCGTCTGACGCGTCGCACGGGGCAACCTGGAGCGGCATCACCATGTGTACGGGGATGCTGCCGGCTGCGTGCCCAGGCCGGTCAGCGGCCGTGGAGGCGGTCACGGGGAGCGCGGCGGTCGGTGGGCTGGTCGAGGGTGGCAGACAGGGTGCCGTTGACGAGGTCACGGGCGACGTCGGCGATGCGCAGCTGGTGGCGGCGTGCGTAGGTGCGCAGGCGTTGGAAGGCCATGTCGGGGTCAGTGTTCTGGCGGCCGACCAGGAAGCCTTTGGCCTGTTCGATGATGGTGCGGGTGTGCAGGGCTTGCTGGAGCTGGGCGCCCAGGGCGCGGTGGTGGTCCAGGGTGGTCTGCTGGAGCAGGGAGATGGCGGTGGCGTCCGCGAGGGCGCGGGCCAGGATCCGGTCGGCGCCGGCCAGATGGTCGGGGATGCTGCGGAAGAGGTTCAGGACGCCGATGGTCTCGCCACGCAGATGGATGGGGACCGCGTGGACGGACAGATAGCCTTCCTTGTGGGCCCGCGCACTGAACTCGGGCCACCGGCCGGGCACCGTCAAGTCGTGCTCCATGACGCGGGCCTGCACGTACGCGTCCTGGCACGGGCCCTGGGCGGCGTCGAGTTCGAACAGCTCGACCAGGCGCACCTGCTCCGACGTCGCGGCCACCAGCCGCAGCGGACCGCCGTGCGGCGCGAGCATCACTCCCGCGTCGTGGATGTCCAGCAGCGACGTGCAGTGCTCCGCCACCCGGTACAGGAAGTCCACCGGGTCGAAGTCGTCCACCAAGGTGTCCGCCAGATCCACGAACGCGGCCGCTATCCGCGCCTCACGCGAATCGCTCAACTCCGTCCCGGAGCGGCTCGGTTCAGAGAATGCGGAAGGATTGGCAGGCATGAAAGTCTCCGATCGCAGGTCTCAGCGACCGGGACCGGAAGCACACGACGGGGACTGGGTGGAATACCACCCGGCACCACAACACGCTGAGGACGTCCTCACCAGACTACTCCTGACGGACCATCCGAGAGCCGGGCTCACGCTCACCACCCCACCCGTCGCCCTGCCTGACATGAGCCGAGGCGGCAGTCGGCACCTTGACTGGTCTCATTTCCACCAGATCGACGTCACTGCCATCACCACGGTTCCGGCAGCGGGTCCCTGCATCGCGGTCCGCGGCGGAAACCGCGCAACACCGGGATCCTGGCGGGCCGGCACGGATCCGTCGGCAGATGCCGCGACGTCTCCAGCCAGTACGCACCGGTCAGCTCGCCGTGTAAGACGGGCCCGACCCGCTTCTGAGAAGCCTCTACGCCCCCTCAACGAGCCCCCGCCTCCCGCGCAACGCCGGCCGCACCATCGGTACGTCCGCCCCGGAGCGGCTGAGAATGCAGGGTGTCCGTCAGGGCCCTCGTCGTCCTACCCTGTGCACAGGGCACGCCTTCCTGGCGCCGGCAGGAACCTGGCACGGGGAGGAAGCCCGCACGCATGGCCCCCAGCCCCCGGGTCGTTGAGCGGCCGGAGCCGCATCGCCGACAACGCAGCTCCGGCCCCGTCCTCCCGGACTGCCCCAGGCCGGGGTGAACTCCCGCGCATCCCGGATACCGGTGAGGACGACTCGTGCGAGGACACCGCGCAGGGGGGAAACCGCCGGTGCCCCGCACAGAGGCCGCCGCCGGCCGACAACCGGCGGCGGCCTCTCCAACATCACGGACAGATCCGGCCCCGGCACGGTCAAGCAAATGTCCTCGCATCTTGACCCTACGCGCCTCGACAGGAAACCTCTCGTTCTGCGGCCACCCAACTCCGCACCGAAGAAACTGAGTTCAGACACAGGCACTCACCGTCGGTGGGGGTGGGGGCGACGTGGCGGCAGTCGAACTGCCACGAGCCCTCGGGGGGCGGTGCAGCCGTCCCTGGGTGCTGCAGGTGTGCCACGCCCGGAAGAACCCGCCGCTGTCTCCTCCTTCGGCAGGAGCGGGGCGAGGCGGGGAGGGTGCGGGGTCCCTGATGGAGGACGACGCCTGCGCGAGTCAGGGTGAGACGCTCGGAGCCGGCTTCCTGCCACACCCTCTCGTTCGCGTCGCGCCCCGTGAACTCCGGCGTTCCGGCGTGCCACCCGGCATCGGCGTCACTGGCTGCGGTGTGCTCGACAGGCGCAGCTGCGTCTCGTGGGGCCAGTGGTGGACCGTACCGGCCGAGGAGAGCGGGCTCTCTTCGCCCCCGTCGGCCCCCGCGGGGAAGTCGGGGCCCCTGCGACGAGTCCTGGCCGGCCAGTCCCTGCTTCTCCGACCGGGTTGCCTACTTCTTGCAGAAGGCCGTGTCCAGGAGTGCCTGGGCGTGCTCCAGACCCTGCTCGGTGGGGGGCTGGTTCGCGGTGACTGCGATCGCGACCGGACGGCCGTCGTCGGTGATGCCGGTCCGGGTGGCGTGGCCGGGGATGTCACCGCCGTGTCCCCACATCCGGCCGCCGCAGCTCAGCGGGACGCTCGTCACCCCGAGCCCGTACCGTGCGCCGGTCCCCGCGCCCCAGGAGTCGGGCACCTTGACAGTGGTGCGCAACTGCGTGACCTGTGCCGGCTTGAGGAGCGTCCCGTCGAAGAGGGCCTTGAAGAAGCGGCTCAGGTCGCTCGGCGTGGAGACTATCTGTCCGGCCGCCCAGCCCCAGGACGGGTCCAGCTCGGTGACGTCCTCCAGCGGTGCTCCGGGCTTCGGCGAGTAGTACGCCTTGGGGTGCACACCGCGGATGCGCTCCTCGCCCACGGCAGGGAAGTAGGTCTTCTTCAGCCCGGCGGGCTCGATGACGCGACGGGTGATCTGCTCGTCCAGCGGACGGCCGGTGACCTTTTCGATGAGCAGGCCCGCGAGGATGTAATTGGTGTTGCTGTACGCCCAGTTGGTACCGGGAGCGAACTGCGCCTTGTGTTCCAGGGCGATGTCGAGGAGGGCGCGGGGCTGGTAGTAGGTGTGGCGGGACTTGAGCAGGTCCTCCATCATGAACTCGGTGTAGTTGGGCAGCCCACTGGTGTGGTTGAGGAGCTGGCGGACCGTGATTCTGCGGCCGTCGATGCCCTCGCCGCGTACCAGCTTCGGCAGGTACTTCTCGATGGGGGCGTCGAGGTCGACCTTGCCCTCGCCCACCAGTTGCAGAACCACGGCAGAGGTGAACGTCTTGGTGTTGCTCCCCGCCCGCACCTGCCCGTCGACCGGGACCTTGGCCCCGGTCTTCAAGTCCGCTACCCCGAAAGCGTAGTTGCGGATGCGGCCGTCCCGGTCGCTGGTGGCAGCCAGCGCGGCGGGGAATTTGTCGTCCTTGACGAGGCGGTTCAGGCCCTTGCTCAGGGCCGCGTTCTCGTGTCCGCCAGAGGTCTTCTGCGGTGTGGACGCGTGGGTGGCGACTTCTGCGTCGGAGGCCGGAGAGGGTGTGGCGGCCGCGGGCAGGGTGCTGCCCACGGCCAGGGCGGCGGCGAGGGTGGCCACCGCGATGAGACCCCGCTTCGGCTTGAACGACGAGGAGACGGACATGAAGGCCCTCCTTGGGCGACGTGCTGGTTGCACCGGACAACCAGACGTCTCCAGACTGCGTGCTCAAGATCCACTGGCCCATCCGGCCAGCAGGCACATGAGGAGGGGGGCCAGCCCCCTGCTCCGGGGGTGGACAAGCATCTTGCACCTGCTGACGGCAACTGCTCTGAGGCTTGTTCGAGGGCTGGGACAGCTCTTCCTTGGGCCCCTAGCAACCACCGCGACCGGCGACTGGATCTATCCCGGCGGAGGTGGATACGCCTCCACCATGACGCGGATCTGAATCCGGCACGCTCCCGCGAAGGGGCCGCCCGGCTGACGGCGAACTTGCCGTCGCCGCACCTCACCCAGACTCACACCTGTCCCAGAAGCCAACCGACAGCGCCCCCTCCGCACTCCCGTGTCCCCGCCCGGTCACCGCTCCCGCGTGCCCGGTATGGCAGTGAGGGCCTTGGGGTGCCTTGGGCGTTGTTGATCAGCCGACGGAGACGGGATCGGGGAGGCGGGAATCTGGCCGGACCCGGGCAGACGCCACGTTGCGCGTATCGGCCTCGGCCTGAACCCGATTCAGGTCCAGCGTGTCGAATGCCCACTCCAGCACGGCGTGCGCGGCCTCCGTCGCGTAGCCGTGGCCCCGCACCGCATCGTCGAGGACGTAGCCCAACGACGCACTGCGGTAGTCCTCGTCCCATCCGGTCAGACCGCACCAGCCGACGAAGGCCCCGTCAGAAGCACGGTCGATGGCCACCCGTGCCCCGGTGCCCTCGTCCGCCATCTTCCGGCACATCGCGAGGAAACGCTCGGCACGGGCATGCTCGGTCCACGGCGGGGAATCCCAGTAACGCATCACGTAGGTGCTGCTGTGCAAGCGGGACCCCGTGCAGCGGCTGAAGCGCAGCTCTCCCATTCCAGTCCAGGCCAACAACGACCTCGGCCGAGGTTCCGCGTAGGCCGCATCCAGCAGCTCCGTACGTACGCGCCCGTCAGCACCTACTTCCGCTCAACCTGCTTCGGTGACGGCTTCTCCCGGTTGATTCGTGTCCGCACCGTCCCTCTTCCTGGACAGCAGAACTGCGTATGCTCTGTTCGAGCTGGCCGAGGCTTGGCTGTGCACGGACGGACCGGTGAAGACCCTGGTCGGACTGGCTTGTGCGCCCGAACACCGGAAAGTCCGCCCGGTTCGAAGAACCGCTGGCCCACGCCCCACAAATGAGGCCCCGAACCCCGATGGACTGACACGGTCCGGTGGGCAGCACTCGCGTCCTATGCTGCGGCAATGCCGAAGATCAGGTTGCACAACGACAACGAGCAGATACTCGCGGTCTGGGTCGAGCCCATAGGCGAAGACTTCTGGATGAGACCCAAGGAACAGTTCACGATCAGCACCGACGCCACCGCAGACGCGGACCCTGACGAAGCACCCTTTGAGGTCGTCCTCCACGCCAAAGGTGTCAGCGTCTTTCAGAGCACCGGCCACGAGGCCGTCGTCCGTGACCAGTCCGGAACCGAAGTGGCGTGCGGCCACCAACGGCCCCTCGAAGTCCTGCGCGCGTGGACCGAGTCGGCCGAAGCGGCCGTTCAGCGCACTGCCGGATCGTCGCCCACAGTCCGTGAAATGACGCGGGAGCATGCAGAGTTCATGCGCCGCGAACTCACACGCGCCGAAGCCACCATGCAGGCACAAGAACGTCGATCGTCACCGTGACCACAGGTCGCTGGTTGAACGGCGAGCTCAACGACGTGGTCGGCTATTGAACCGACCAGCTCGTGACGTGGCGAAGGGCCGCATGGGCGGAAGGTGCCCGCACCACTCGGGGAGAATGAGGGCATGGAGCTGCGTGGGGACAGGGTCGTGCTGCGGCCGGTGACCGTTGACGATTCCGAGATCCTCGAAGGGGTCGTACGAGAACCGGAAGTCGCGGCGTGGTGGTCGCCTCCGGACAGCTACGAGGACATGCTGGCTGTGATTTTCGAGGGTGAGGTCATCGGCGCCGTCCAGTTTGACGAAGAGACCGATCCCGATTTCCGCCATGCCGGCATCGATATCTTCCTGACGGCGGGGTGCCACGGGAAGGGGCTCGGCGCCGACACGGTGCTTACGCTGGCACGGTGGCTGGTCCAGGAGCGCGGCCATCACCGGCTGACCATCGATCCCGCCGCGGCCAACACCGCGGCGATCCGTTGTTACCGCAAGGTCGGGTTCAAACCCGTGGGGGTCATGCGAGCGTACGAGCGCGACCACCGCACAGGTGCCTGGCGGGACGGCCTGCTGATGGATCTGCTCGCAGACGAACTGGCGAGCAATGAGCCGCCCCCTGGCAGGCGCGAAGAGCTAGTAAGGATCATGATGGGGCCTTCGTGAGGCGGCGCCAGCAGCCTGAGCCGAAGCGCACCAGGTGTCACTGGGGCGCGCCTGCCGAACTGCGACGTCGTGTGCGTGAAGCACGCTGGTTGCCGCCAGTTCGGCGCGCTCCTTGTCACCAGCAGCGCGCGAAGCATCGTGAGTGTCGCCTGGTCACGGCGGGCCGCGGCGGCCTTAGGGCCTGGCCGTGCAGTGACTCAGCCAGTGGGCCCGGACACGTCAGTTGCACAAGTGCACAAGTGAGGGGCGGTGAGCTGTGATTCCTGGTCCGGGGGACACGCTTGTCGGCACCGATGGGTCACGCTGCTCGTAGCCGACCGTGAGCCGGGCCCCGTTCATCGCGCGCACAGCCGGTCCAGGGACGCGCGGCTCACCTCGTCCGCGGCGCGGTAGACGAGCAGGCGCAGTCCCGGGTCCTGGAGCGGTAGCAGGACTTCGAAGCCGACGGTGATGGCCCCTGCGTCCGGATGCCGCAGTTCCGGCCGCGGCCGTTGACGCTGACCTCCCGCTCCGACCACAAGCGGGCGAAGTCCTCATCCTGCGTGACGAACTCGGCGATGAGGTCGGACAGTTCCCGGTCTTCCGGGTGCGCGGCCCATGCCGCGCGCAGGTGGGCGATCCCGTCTCGCAGCACCTGCTCCCTGTCGGCGTAGAAGCCGCGCATCTCCGGGTGGTCCCGTACTCATCGCTGGGCGGCGGGGTGCTCAGCGGCAAGTACAGCCGGGACGACCTTGCCGCGACGAGCGCCGGCACCGGCGACAGCAACCGCAGGAGCCACAACCTCACCCTGGGCACGCTCACCGAACGCAACCTGGCCGTGGCCGACGTCGCCCGGGGGGTCGCCGCCGACCTGGGCCGCGCCCCGGCCCAGGTCGCACTGGCCTGGACCCTGCGGAACCCGGGCGTGGCCACCACGCTGATCGGGGCCCGCACTCCCGCCCAGCTGAGGGAAAACCTGGGCACCCTGGAGATCGCGTTCACGACCACCCAGCTGACCCGCCTGAACGAGGCGAGCGCGATCGAGCTCGGCCAGCCACACGACCTGCTCGCGAGCGACAACATGCGCCAAGTGACCACGGGCGGCCTGCGCATCGAGACCCGCCGCTGACGGCCTCGGACCACGGCTCTCGCCGCTGGCGGTCGGCCGTGGTCGGTTTACCGTCCGGGCGAACCGCGTTCGGATCGCTTCCTCCGTACGACTCACCGTCCTTACGCCCTCAGGGCGGAGGTGAGCCTCGTCGGTTAAGGCCACTGAGCTGGGCGGCTGACAGGTGGTGAGCCGACGCTCGGTAGTTGGCACCGGCGGAGCGGGATGACGTGGCGAGCGAGACCGGACGAAGCAGCGTGGTCGTCACCGACGAGGCACGCGGCTTGTCACACATGTTCATTGGCAGCCTTGCTGTCACCAGGGCCGCGAGTGGCGGCAGGAGGGGTGCGCGGCCGTAGACGTTCCCCCTGAGGCCCGAACATGATCAGATACTCGACCGGCCCATCGGAACCAGCGTTCGCGACTCCGTGGGGGACGCTGGTGCCGAACTCAGCGACGTCCCCGGCAGCGAGGACGAGGTCCTGGTCACCGAGTGCGAGCCACAGCCGCCCGTACAGGACACACAGCCACTCGTAGCCCTCGTGGGACACCTGCCGGGGCCGCCCGGGCGGCCCCTCGACAGCAGGCAGGACATGCTTGTGGGCGTGCAGGCCGCCGAGGTACCGGGTCAGCGGCAACACCGCCTTGTCGTCGCCGAAGCTGTGCTGCACCGTGCTGCGGGGCCCGGCCGCAGGGGCGGTGCCGGCCAGCTCGTCCAGGGAGACGCCGTATTCCTTTGCCAGCTGCAGCACCACCTCCAGGGTGGGCTTGCGCCGGCCGGTCTCGATCCGCGAGAGGGTACTGGGCGAGATACCCGTCGCGCCGCTGACATCGGTGAGTGTGACGCCGCGGCGCTCGCGCAGGACCCGTAGCCGGGGTCCCATCGCCGCCAGTGTCTGGACCACGTCGCCCGCTGCCACCGCCCCTGTTCCTTCCCGCCGTGCCGCTGCACTTCCCTGTCCTGCGAGTTTGCCCGAATGGCAACGCCGATAGCGCCGAGTGACCGTTGCGCCGCATGATCGACCGGTACCCACCCACCGCCCGCGAATCGAGGAGAAGTCCCCCATGCAGCCCGAGCCGATCGCCGCACTCCGCCACCGCACCGTCGAGGCCCCTGCCGGGCGCCTGCACCTTGTCGAGCAGGGCGCCGGCCCGCTGATCCTGCTCGTGCACGGCTTCCCCGAGTCCTGGTACTCCTGGCGCCGCCAGCTCCCGGCCCTCGCCGCGGCCGGGTACCGGGCAGTGGCGATCGACGTGCGCGGCTACGGCCGCTCCTCCAAGCCCGCCGCGACCGACGCGTACCGCATGCTCGACCTGGTGGAGGACAACCTCGCCGTCGTACGCGCTCTCGGCGAGGAAAGCGCAGTGGTCGTCGGCCACGACTGGGGCTCCAACATCGCTGCCGCCTCCGCCCTGCTCCACCCCGAGGTCTTCCGCGCGGTCGGCCTGCTGAGCGTTCCGTACGCGCCGCCCGGAGGCCCCCGCCCGACCGACGTCTTCGGACAGATCGGCGGTCCCGAGCAGGAGTTCTATGTCTCCTACTTCCAGGAGCCCGGCCGCGCCGAGGCGGAGATCGAGCCCGACGTCCGGGGCTGGCTCGCGGGCTTCTACGCGGCGCTGTCCGCCGATACCATGCCCGCCCAGGGCGAGCCCGACCCGCACTTCGTCGCCCCGGGCTGTCAGCTGCGTGACCATTTCCCCACTGGCCCGCTCCCGGCCTGGCTGAGCGAGGAAGACCTCGACGTCTACGCCGGAGAGTTCGAACGCACCGGCCTGACCGGCGCCCTCAACCGCTACCGCAACATGAACCGCGACTGGGAAGACCTGGCCCCGCACCGCGGAGCCCCGATCACGCAGCCCGCCTTGTTCATCGGCGGCGCACTGGACGCCTCCACCACCTGGATGGCCGCCGCCCTCGACGCCCACCCCGCCACCCTTCCCGCCCTGTCCGCCTCGCACCTCCTGGACGGCTGCGGCCACTGGATCCAGCAGGAGCGCCCCGACGAGGTGAACATCCTGCTGACCGACTGGCTTGCCACCATTCAGGACTGAAGCAGGCGAGCCGCCCGGACAGCTTGGCGGTGCGTTTCGGGTGGGCCGCCTGTCAGCGCTCCCTCGCGAACTCGCGCTCGCTCCACTACACCGGTGACAACAAGCCTGCCTGTGTGACAGCCATCGCGCTTCGGTCAACGGGTGAGCCGAGGCTCGCCAAGGGCCTGCCATCGGGCCACCCGACGCCCTGGTAGGCGCGCGCGGCCACGCCGGCGGATGCCCCAGGACGAGGAGACGGATCGCGGACATGCAGAGAACCCTTCCGCTTCTAGTCAAGTTTGACTAGTGTGGTGGGTGTGGCCGAAAAGACGATCCCCTTGCTCCCGTGTCAGACCATCCAGCCCGTCATCGACTTCTACACGGCTCTCGGTTTCGAGGTGACCTTCCTGCAGAAGAGCCCCAACCCGTTCGCGGCTGTCGAGCGAGGCGATATCGGGCTGCAGTTCTTCGGCATGAAGAAGTACGAGCCCAGCGAGTCGTACAGCACCTGCTATGTCCTCACCGATGACGTGGACGGGCTGTACGAGGCGTTCCGGGCCGGGCTCAAGGCCGCCTACGGGAAGATCCCGAGCCGGGGCATCCCCCGGATCGGGGCGCTCAAGGACATGTCCTACGGGGTGCGGCAGTTCCTGATGACCGACCCCGGGGGCAACTGCATCCGGGTCGGGCAGCCCACCAGCGAGGACCTGCACCACCGGCCCGCCCCCAAGGAGACATTCGCGCGGGCGCTGCACAACGCCACGCTCTTCGCCGACTCCAAAGAGGACCCGGCAGGTGCGGCGAAGATCATCGACCGGGTGCTCGGGCTCAACGGCGAGCGGCCGACACCCGCGCAGCTCGTACGCCTCCTCGTCCTGCGCGGCGACGTGGCCGGGCGGCTCGGTGACGAGTCGACGGCGGTGTCGGCGCTGAAGAAGGCCGCCGCGGTCCAACTCACCGATGAGGAAAGGCAGTCGGTCAGCGGCGACCTGGAGAGACTGAAGGACCTGGCGGGTGCGGAGCCGAAGCTTGAGGTGTGACATCTGAGCTGGACCGTCGGCCCGCCGTTCGGAGCGGTCGTTGGCGTGCTGAACCCCATCAGGCAGTCCGGCCGCCTCCTGCCCGAGGGCTGGGCCTATCCGCGCGACCTCTCAGCAGTGCACTGGCTTCGCAGGTGTTCGTTGGGCTCTGGCAGCGATCACGGGGAGCCGTCACGCTCGGTGAGGGGACTGTTCGACTCCGGACTATGAACCGTGGTGCGCCGCGGTCCGGATCAC
>NZ_JBITDM010000049.1:0-14499 GCF_044454195.1 Streptomyces sp. NPDC051561
AAATGTACGGCCGGGCCAACTTCGACCTCCTGCGACGCCGCATCCTCCTCTCACCGTGATCCACCAGTCGGCACCCCCAAATCAGCGCCAGAGCCACTTTCTGTGATGTGGCCACGCTGGGTGAAGTTGCAGTGGGCCAGGACGAGCGAGGAGCTTCGGCCTTCGCCACAGATCGCTTCTCAGTGAGTAGTCGTACTCATGTGTGAAACCCGTTACGGCCACATGCTGGTCTCGTGCGGTCGAGCGGGCGGTCACGGGATGTGGGTGGTGAGTATGGAGCGTGGAAGTGATCCGTCGATGGGCCAGCAGGTTGGAGTCAGCATTGCGCTGCTTGTCCTCGACCTTCTGGTCATCGCTTGGTTGGTGTTTCGCTACGGGGTGGCGGGCTGGGCCGATGGCAAGGGAAGGGTCAACCCGCCCGACGCCCCGCAGGTGGCATGGCAGGGAATGTGGATTCTGGTCGGCGGAGCACTTGTCACCGGCGGTGGTCTCCTGGCCTTGCACTGGCGGGCTTCAGGCATCATGCAACTGGTCGTCCTGGGAGTCGGAGCAGGGGCGCTCGCGTACTTTGCTCTGCGGAAATAGCGTGCTTCTGGCTGTAACTACCTTCCCTCGACTTTCCTCCCGCCCCTTTCGTTCACCCGGGGCAGCCGCGCCGTAGAAGCGACGTCACGCTAACAGGACTCGTTTCCGGAGAAGTTCGAATCCCGCACGGCCGAACATCTGGCGTTTGAGCATCTTGATCCGGTTGACATGGCCCTCCACGACGCCGGAGTTCCAGGGGAGGGTGAGGCCGGCGGTGACGGCGTCGAGATCGCGCAGGAGGTGCTGGGCGAAATGGCGGAGGCTGGGCAGGTCGGTGGTGGCGCTGGCTGCCTCGATCCAGTCAGGAAGTCGGTCGCCTTGCAGGTTGGTGAGCATGTGGGCGAAGGAGCGTACGTGTTGGGCGAGGGCGTTCAGTTCGGGGCAGTAGGCGAGAACGGCCTTGAGTTGGAGGCGTTCGTTTTCGCGCAGTGTGTCGGGGTGGGTGAGGAGCCAGCGAGTGACGGCGCGGGCTGATGGTGGGCGCGGGCCGACTGGCCGGGGCTTGTCGCGAAGCGTGCTGCTGACGTAAGCCCGGACGGTGTTGTAGCCGCGTGGGTAGCCTTGTTCCTTGATCTCCTCCCACAGTTTCCAGGCGTTGGTGCAGCCCTCTTGCCACCGCTGATCGAGGTAGGGCTTGAAGTCGTCGAGTCTGGTCGCGCGACCTTGCCACTGCCCGGTGAACATGTCCTCCGGACTTCCGGCGCGGGAGAAGCGCATGATCGTGTTGAGAGTCATGCCGAGCTGCCGGGCGACGGATCGCTTGCTGTGTCCGGCAGCCAGGAGGGCATGGATGGTGGCGTGCTTGGCGCGGGTGCGCTCGGCGAACCGGTGCCCGGTCGGCCAGGGCGACGATGCGGTCGACTCCGGTTTCTCCTGCGGTTCTTCCGGCTGTGCCGGCGTGGGGCGTAAGCAGCCTCGGTGGCGGTAGACGCACTTTTCGGCGGCTTCACTCAGGTTGTGCCAGAGATGCCACCGGTCAGCGACCTGGAGGGCTTGCGGAGCGCCGCGGGTCGCCCCTTCGGCGAAGACGGGGGCACGATCGCGGCAGATGATCTCGATGCCGGGCCGCTCGGCGAGCCAGGCCGCGAGGGTGTCTGCCTCCCGGTCGGGGAGGGGGTCGATCGGACGGCGGGTCTCGACGTCGACGAGCACGGTTCCGTAGATGCGGCCCTTGCGCTGGGCGTATTCATCCACGCCGACCACACGGGGTGTGGTGGAGACGGGGTCCGGCAGCCGCGCACGATCCGGGCCGGCTCGCCCATCCGGTCGATCTCCCGTTCTCCATCGAAGACGGTGTCGTAGTCGTCCTCCAGCGGCTCGGCCTGCTCGAACTGGGCCTCGTTCACCAGCTCCCGGGCCCGCGGATCGAGCATCGTCTTGAACGCAATCTCTGGCCGGTGCAGGAAGTCGGTGGCCACCGCCACCGCCACCGCGACGGCCTCGTCGTCCTCGACGAGTTCTTGGATCGCCTCGATCTTCTCCTGAGCGGTGACCGGCTCCGCCATCCTCCAGCCCGCGGCCCTCTTGGCCTGGCCCAGTCCGGACCTTGAGGAACAAGCTCACGCCCGGCGCCGCCCGCAGGTCGAAGTGTGGCGCCGTGGCGAGGCGTGCAAGCTGGCTGGTGGAGTCCCCCTCAACACGTCCTGGAGGCCGCCTCGCAGGCCCAACGCCCGCAACCGCTGGCCTTGGGAAGGGACACCCTGTGAGGTCACCCACGCTGGCGTCCCTCAACTACATGAGATTGCGTTACGAGATCTTATCAGCGCAGGTCAGGATCACTTTCGTTTCCGGTCGCGCATCGAACAGCCCGCCTATTGAAAGCCACCGGGGTAAAGCGGAATGCGGCATACCAGTGGAATCATTCCTTCCGGTATATAAACTTTCCTCACAACACTCCCAGGGGTCGCACATGTATGACTAAGATCCAGTGTCAACGACCGAAGGGAACCACAGCCGTGAATAAATTCGTCCGCTTTTCGGCGAGATCCGTCATAGGTGGGATGTTACTGATCTCCTCATCTCTGGCAATTAGCGCACCAACCGCAATTGCAGAAGACAAATCAATGCTGCCACCCGTCGCCGCAGAAGACATTCGGGCTGAAATAAAGAGCCTGACGCTCGATGAACGAAGAATCCTCCAAGCGGAGATCGACGACACTATCACTAAAACCAACAACGGTGCGGTACAGATCAGCGCGAACGAGGTGTCATGGAACGGCGGCGAACCGATCGTCACATTCCCCCTCCCCGGGGAAAAGCGAGTCCCTGCCCCCTCCGAAGCGGCGCTCCTCCTCGATAACGTAGACCCGGCCGACATCAACGGTATACAGGCACAGGCCGCGGAGCCGGACTGGAAGGGATGCCCTGCAGGCGCCTCCGACAATCGCTGGTACTGCTTTTATCAATGGCCGAACTTCGAGGGCAAAATGATAAAGTGGAACTGGGCTCACTGTGGAACAGGAATTATTGAACCGAAACGGTTTGGTTGCCTTGCTCGTTGAGGGTGTGTGATCGAGCTTGGGGGTGCGCGGGGTCTGGGGCCTGCCGCGCAGGAGGTGGTGCGGCTGCGGGTGGTGGCCGCTCTGGAGTCGGGGCAGGTTCGGACGTACCGGCGGGCGGCCGAGGTGTTCGGGGTCTCGGAGCGGTCCGTGGGCACCTGGTGGCGCAAGTACCAGGCCGCGGGCAGAGAGGCGCTCGCGGCGCCGGTCAAAGCCCGGACCGGGCCCGGTGAGCTGATCGGGCCCGAGGACCGGGCGGTGCTGTTCCGGGCAATGGCCGACTACACGCCCGAACAGTTGCTGATCGGCGGCCCGTTGTGGACCCGGGCCCTGGTTGCAGAGCTGATCCGGATGGTCACCGGTGTCACCATGACCGAGCAGGGCGTGGGCAAATGGCTGCGCCGGCACGGCTTCACACCCCAGCGCCCGGCCCGCCGCTCCTACCGCCAGCAGCAGGAGAAGGTGAGTGCCTGGCTCGAAGAGGAATACCCCGCCATCGCCGCCCGCGCGAAGGCCGAGAACGCCGTCGTGGCCTGGACGGACCAGTGCGGACTGCGCTCGGACACCGCCCCGCCGGGACGCTCCTGGGCCCCCACCGGACAGACCCCGACCGTGAAGGTCAACGGGCGCCGCTTCCGGGTGAACATCATGTCCGCGATCGCCTCCCGCGGCTCTCTCTGGTTCACCGTGTTCACGGGGAAGTTCACCGCGAAGGTGTTCACCGCCTTCCTCGACCGGCTCGCCCGCCAGGCCGGCCGCAAGGTCCACGTCATCGCCGACCGGCACCCCGTCCACCGCAGCAAAGCCGTCCGTGCCTGGCTCGCCGACAACACCGAGCGCATCGAGCTGCACCTGATGCCCGGCTACAGCCCCGAACTCAACCCCGACGAAATCCTCAACGCCGACCTCAAGCACCACGTGCACGCCGCACGCGCGACCTCAGCCGACGACCTCGCCCGCGAAACCCGCCGCTTCCTCCACCGGCGCCAGCGACAACCCCGCCGCGTCCAGGGCTACTTCCACGCACGACACGTCCGCTACACCCTCGAATAGGCAACCAAACCGTTTCGGCTCAATAGCTTCTCGGACTTCGGTTACGATAACCTGACCACCGGAATCGTGAACACCACTGAAAATGAACCGAACACGGGGATGATCCTGACCATGTATCACAATTGGTTCGGAGGCCCCGCACTGCGCGTTATGCCGTGGACCTTGATATCCAAGGTCGACCCATTCCATGACAATAAATTCAGCAGCTTCACCGCCTGCCGCATCCCTTGAGGATGAATCGCCGCTAAACCCTATGGGCGAAGGGCGGTAAGCAACAGCTGTTGCTTACCGCCCTAAATATTTAAACTACACTCGACCATCCACTTCATCCTCCAGTGATTTGATTCTCCTCAGAAGGTCAAGGTGGCTAGCCTCCAACTGGCTCACCCTAGTTGCTAGGCTTGGCTCCGATCGTCCCGATTTATCTGAAAACGAGGTGTCTATGAAATAGGTATCCGTGTATTCGTCGTGATACTGAATCGCGCTCAATGCTTGAAGCTCCACGACAGCGGACGCTGCTTCCGTTTCTGAGATTCGGTAGAGCGACATCAAATCAGCGATGGAAGGGAGGATGTCACCTCGTTTGAACCTTCCGTACTGCACGCCTTCCTTCACTTCATCTAGAAGGTCGGCAACCCCTGTACCTATACCCCTCACCCCTGTCAGTGAAATAGACGGCAGACCATCGGGGCGTTTCCTCTTCCGCTCCATGTGCCACTCCTGTCGTCGCGCGAGGCTTAGAATTTAGCAAATGCTGTATGGTTAATTAGGCTGGCAGCTTCTCAACTAGGAAACAGGAAAATTTCCAGTAGCGCAAGAGAAAGCGCATTGCGACTGACGCACGGCCATGGTGGACGGTCTGAAGCGGGTGCACGGACGCGACAAAGACGGTGCTGGAGAAGCATCTGCGCTGGGGAAACGCCGATTTCAGTCGCTCGTGATCCACAATTGCAGGCATCCGCGTGCTGACGTCTTCTGGAACTTCGGGGGTAGTGCCCTGGCGCGTACTCCTTCCTGCACCGTGCCTGACATGGTGCTCCCCCCGGGCGGACCTGTGAGCGACGCCCACAACTGCCAGCTCAGCCGCTGAACTGCCCATTCTGGTAAGGCTCTTCGCCGCCATAGGCTGCGGCCATGGCACACCCCGGCACCGTATGGACGACCTGCTCGCGCTCGACACCGACCTGAAGTTCCTGGAGTGGCAGCCGACCGCGCTGGAGCCGGCTGTTGCCGCCCTGGTGCTCACCGCTGAGCCCGACATTCCCCCTGCGAACACCTACGCGAGCGCGGTACGGATGGCCGGCCCCGGGATGGCACAGCGGGGCAGCGGCCACCTGGCCAGGCTGCTGATCGCCAGTGCGGACGCTCTCCGGCCTTCCCTCGCGCTCGCCTCGCCTGCGGGCAAGCGGCTGCGCAGCGGTGTAGAAGCTCTGCTGGCGTCCGTACGGAAGACGCCGCTGGACTGGGCAGCGGGACATGAGCTTGTACGGGGCTGGGTGACCGAGGCGCAGCGGCAGCACCAGGACGGCCGCTGGGACATGAGCGATATGGACCGGGTCGCGGCCGTCGTCTCAGGTGCCCACCCTGGGCTGGGAGGGGCGCCACCACCGAGTCCTCGGAGACATCCGATGGGCCCACGCCAACACCGCCCACGCCGTTACGGCTTTCGAAGCCGGCCGCCTGGAAGCGGAACAACACGGGGCCACCGGGGAACGCGCCATGGTGCAGGTCCGGCTCGCCCTCGCACTCTCCTTCGCCGACCCCGTACGGGCCCACGACGAACTGGCCTACGCCCACCAACTGTTGAGCGGCCTGGACCAGCGCTCCAACACTCTCCTCGCCCACACCGCCGCACTGATCGCGGACGCCGGAACCGACACCGTCCCCAGCCGCGCCCACACCCTGCACGCCGACATCGAAACCGCCGGACTGCCCTTCCTCCACCGCTTTGTAGAGCTCGCCCTCGCCTTCCACTACGCCGTCCGCACAGAAGAACAGCCCCTGGGAGCTACCCTCGCCCGACTGCGCCAGCTCACCGCGAGCGGCGACTTCGCCTACTTCACCGACATCGCGCGCTTCATGGGCAGCCTCCCCGCCATCCACCCCCCGACCGGCACGCAGTGGCTCGACACTGAATGCGCCGTCCGCGCCCGCTGGCAGGCACTGGTCATTGCCCGCCGCACCCACCTGACCACTCCGCAGTGAAATCGCTGCGCGACGTCAGGACGGCACCTACTTCAGCGCCCGTCCCGGGCGGCACCGCGGCCTGCCACCGCATCCTTCTGTCTCAACTGCTGGGATAGAAGCCGTATACCTCGGCACCTGTTCCTGCCTTGAATGCCCACGAGCGAACCGGCCGCTATGAGCAGTGAGCTGCTGCACCATCAATTCAACCACGGCAAGGAGGCCCCGGTAGCCGAGAATATTACTGCGGCTTCTTTTTCGCAGTGACGACACCTTGAATAACAGCAAGAATCAGACCAGCCACACCAATTGCTACTAGCCATATGGCGTCGCCCCAGTCCGGGTTGCTCCGCCCCTTTATTGCGACGTAGGCCATGGGGACGAGTGCCACTGACCAGGAACCGGCTATCCCAAGCGCATACATGCGGACCCGCTTGGGGTTGTGTTCAGTGGAAACGCGCCGAGGGCGCCCCACCGCCGTATATAGTGCCGCGATTGCAAAAATTGCTATACCGCCGAGCAGTAGCTTCGAAAATAACGGGTAACCCCATGTAACGGAAATCACCATGAGCCCCAGGGCGATGAGCAGAGTCGTCCCTGACCACAATAAAAAAGGAGCCCTGTCGTTTCGAATACCTACCATAATTTCCCCTACTAAAGATGGCGAGTAGTAGGGGCCCGCTTGGGCCCCCACTACTTTACTTTCCTACAGAAGGTTCGCCTTGCCTACACCCTTCAGAATTGATCCGGCAGCACCTCCTCCTATTGCACCCAGCACCCCGCCTACTGCGCACTGCGCTGCCTGCTCTCCGGGTCCTTCTCCTGAACTGGCAGCGCCAGCAGCGGCGCCTGCACATCCCCCGAGGCCGAAACCGACGTAAGGTGCGGCAGGACCAATCACGGGCGCCAGAACTACCGTTGCGGTAACACCCACAGCAACACCGAATACGACGCTAAGACCTGTCCCGTAAGTGATCTTCAGTGGGTGTAGTTCGGTCCAACACGTGGCCTCGCTGGGCACCCTGTCCGTGGGCTGCGCCGCTTCAGGCCCGTGAGGGAAAGTCAGGGTGGCCGGTGTAGGGCGAGGCGAGGTCTCGCAGGTCGTGGCACGGCCAGGGGTCGCGGGCGTGACGGGCCAGTATGCGCCGTTTGGCTTCGACCTCGCGCAGGACGCGGGCCGGGTCGTGCAGAGCCACATGCAGAGCAATCGCGGGGTGGAATCCGGAGAGGTCAACCTGACAGAAGTCGACCGTGTGTCCGTGGGCAGACCACTCCCCGCATCCGTCGCCGTCGCAGCGTCGCGCCAAGTCGGCCTCCTCGTCCAGCCGCGCCTTGAGAAACTTCACCAGCTTTTCAGTCATAGGAGCATTCTCGACGTTGTATCGGCGCCATGAAACGATCTTGTGGTGTCTGGTGTGATCACGGCGTCGGAGTCGTCCTGGATAGCCCCGTTCACGGGGCTGAGCCCGCGTGTCTTCGGCAAGTTGGTGACTGCGTTGCGCCGTGAGGGTGCGGATCCGGTCCGCAAGGGCCGCCCGTGGTCCCTTCCGCTGGAAGACCGGGTGCTGCTGGTGGCGGCGTACTGGCGCACGAACCTCACGTTGCGCCAGCTTGCCCCGCTCTTCGGTATCTCGAAGTCGGCAGCCGACCGCATCATCGATGATCTCGGCCCGTCGCTCGCGCTGCAGCCTCGCAAGCGATTCCGTAAGGACACCGTGCTCATCGTGGACGGCACCCTGGTGCCCACCCGCGACCACACCATCGCCGAGCAGTCCAAGAACTATCGATACTCCACGAATCACCAGGTCGTCATCGACGCTGATACCCGGCTCGTCGTGGTGGTCGGCCGGCCTCTGCCCGGCAATCGCAACGACTGCAAGGCGTGGGAGGAGTCCGGCGCGAAGGCCGCCGTCGGCAAGACCATGACGATCGCCGACGGCGGCTATCCAGGCACCGGGCTCGTCATGCCCCACCGACGCCGCAATGGCGAAGAGCTGCCCGACTGGAAACAGGCCCACAACAAGTCCCACAAACAGGTCCGCGCCCGCGTCGAGCACGTCTTCGCACGCATGAAGACCTGGAAGATCCTCCGCGACTGCCGCCTCAAAGGCGACGGCGTCCACCACGCCATGCTCGGAATCGCCCGACTCCACAACCTCAACCTCGCCGGATAGAGGAGCAGTCGGGCTGGTCACCGACCACGTCCACACGACTCAGAGATCATTTACGGGACAGGTCTTACGACCTCGTGCATGGTTGGCGGTGGCGCGTCGAGAGCCGCTGGTTCGCCCTCGGTGTTCACATTCGCGGATCGGTGGACAGGGTGGCGGTCTGTTGATGCGAGAGGAGTCCGGCGACGGCTTGGATGATGTCGCTCATGTGCTCGCGGCGGCCGTGGTGTCGGGCGAGGGCCCGCCAGTTCTTCAGGTGCCCGATGCCGTGCTCCACTCTGATGCGCCGTGAGGAGTGGGCTTTGCGCTGGCGCTCGTGCATCTCCGTGTACCACTCGGGCGGCTCCTTCTTGAACTTGCGGTGCGGCGGCGTCACCACGCGCCCGCCGGTCTGGGCGCCGAGTCCCTGATAGCCGGCATCAGCCAGGATCTCCATGGCAGGACCGCCGGCCAAGAGCTTGACCAGGCCCAACTTCCGGGCATGAGTGATGTCCGCACAGCTTCCCGGTGCGGCCGGGCTGCAGAACAGCAACCGTCCCACTGCGTCCGTGACGACCATGGACTTCACGGCGTTCTGCTTATTCTTGCCGGAGATGAACTGGTCCCGGTCTTTGCTCCCGGCGGCTGGACGCCGGACCCGAATCTCGGTGCCGTCGATGATTCCGGTCTGTCCGTCGGCGCCGAGGTGGTCGATGACTTCGGCAAGGGTGCGCAGTCGAAGATCGGGCGCAACGGTGCAGCCCCGCTCGGCAAGCAAGGGCCGTACCTCGCCGATTGCACGTGTGATGGTGGAGCGGTCGACGCCGAACCAGCAGGCCAGCACATCGTGGGTGGCACCGTGGCGGAGGTTGACCAAGGTGGCCAACAGCCGGTCGATGAAGACCAGTTTGTGTTTCGCGCCCGCTCCCACGGCCCGGTGGCGGGGCCGCGAGATCAGTCCGTCCCGGTGCCGCTCATGCCACAACGGGCCGATCTCGGCAATGAGTTCGGCAATCACGTCAGGCGTCAGCCCGGTGATCCGCTGGTTTCGGATGACTGCTGCACGTGCCCGGTTCCCCACCACACAGACCATGATCAACGGTCATGGACCGACGCGCCACCGCCAACCATGCACGAGGTCGTTAGCTACTCCGCCCCAGGTGATGAGTCCCGTGGGATCGATTTGGTTGACGGGGTCGCCTTCGGCGTACAGGTACGGGTTCTTCTCCTGGCCGGAGGGGTCGGGGCTGGTGAAGCGGCCGATGCGGGGGTCGTAGTAGCGGGCCCCGTAGTGGTACAGGCCGGTGGGGTCCTGGTAGCCGCCCGCGAAGCGGTAGGGCTGGGGGGCTTTCTCCGTGAAGGTGCCGTCGACGCCGCGGGGGCTGTAGCGGTACTCGTTCACCTTGGCGCCGGTCTCGTCGGCCATGGCCAGGACGGAGCCGAGTGCGTCGGTGAGGTAGTAGTACGACTTGCCCCCGGTCGTCATGGAGTTCAGGGTGCCCGAGGCTTCCCGGTTGAATCCCATGTCCCCGGACGGGTCCGTCTTGCCGGACAGGCCGAGCGGGCCGTTGTGCATCGTGGTGTCGCCGTAGAAGAGGCGCTCGGACTGGTCGGTGGACCCGTAGAGGCCGGTGTATGTCTTCCCGGCGATGGTGACGGAGGTCTGCTGGGAGTGGTCGGACCAGATGCCGCCGGTGCGGGCGCGGTCGGCGCCGCTGGCGCCGTCGGTTTCGTTGCCTGCCTTGTCGTAGCCCCATCCGGCGGTGGAGCCGGCGCGGGAGATGAGCTGGGAGGCGTCGTTGTAGGTCAGGGCGATGCCTGAGGGGCAGCCCTTGGCCGAGCCCTGGGAGGTGAGGTTGCCTGCCGGGTCGTAGCAGTACTGATAGGACGCGGCGAGGGTGGTGCCCTTGGTCTCGGTGGCGTAGGAGAAGCGGCCCGCGCTGTCGTACTCGTAGGTGCGCTTGAGACCGAAGACGCCGTCGGTGGTGGTGCGGATCTTCGTGCCGTCCTTCGTCGCTGTGCCGGCGACGTAGGAGTAGGTGTAGGAGGTGTGGGTCAGGGTCCCCTTGGGGGAGGTCGCCTTGATCAGGGTGGGGCGGCCGGACTTGTCCGGGGTGACCTCCTGGACGGTGCCGCCGGGGTAGGTGGTCTTGGTGCGTGTGTCGTTGTTGTTGTAGGCGTACGTGGTGGTCTTGCCCGCCGGGTCCTTCAGCGCGGTGAGCCGGTTTGCCGCGTCGTAGGTGTAGTCGGTGAGTCCGGCGGGGTCCTTGTAGGTGTCGACGTTTCCGGCCGGGGTGTAGGTCAGTTCGGTCTGGGAGCCGTCCTGGAGGGTGCGGATCGTCTCGCGGGAGAGCGGGTCGAAGGCGTACTTGATCAGGCCGCCGTCGTCCGTGCGCTGGGAGAGGTTGCCGTCGCCGTCGTAGACGTAGGTGACCGTGGTGGTGGAGGAGGAGACCTCCTTGATGCGGTCACGGTTGTCGTAGGTGAAGACGGAGTTGACGCCGCGGCCGTCCACCGAGGTCTCCACGCGGCCCAGAGCGTCATAGGTGTACGTCGTCTTGCCCAGCGGGGCGGGCGGCGTGACCTCCTTGAGGTTCCCCTCGCCGTCGTACTGGAACTTCGTCACCTTGCCGCGCGCGTCGGTGACCGTGCACCGCTGGCCCTCGAAGCCGCCACAGGTCGGGGTCGCCTTGTTGTAGGTGTACTTCTCCGTGCCGCCGCCCGCACCGGCGACGGCGACCGATTCGGTGTTGCCCGCCGCGTCGTAGGTGAACGTGCTCTTCTCGCCGTCGGCGGACTCCATCGTGCCGGGCACGTCCCGGCCCGCCTTCGTCGCGTAAGCGCCGACCGCCGAGGTCGCCCCGGTGGGGAGCTTGGCGGAGGTGGGGTTGTTACGGGCGTCCCAGCCGTAGGCGGTCTCGTTGCCCGGAGTGGTGCCGACCCCCATGGCGTCGGTGGCCGTCTTGACGTTGTGGTTCGCGTCGTAGGTGGAGGAGCGGGAGTGGCCCAGGGCGTCGGTGGTCTTGGTGACGCCGCCGCCCTGGTTCAACTCGTAGGTGGTGGTGTGCTGTTCGGGGTCCGTGACCTTCGTCTTGTTCGTCTCGTACGCGTACGTGTGGGTGGGGCCGGTGTGGGCGTCGCCGTTGAAGGCGGTGGCGCGCTGCATGGAGGTGACGCGGTTGTTGGCGTCGTAGCCGAAGTTCGTGACGCGGCCGTCCGGGGTGGTGATCCGGGTCAGGCGGCGGGAGGTGTCGTAGTCGAAGACCGTGGCTTTGCCGTCGGTGTCGGTGGTCTTCGCCAGGTCGCCAGCCGGGTTGAGGTCGAAGACGGCGGTGCGGCCGGTGTGGTCCTTGGCCTGCCACTGCGAGGCGCCGGTCCTCACCAGGTCGACGAAACGGCCCGAGCGGGTCTCGGTCAGCTTGAAGCCCTTGTGCTCGGTGCCTGCGTCGTGCTGGGTGACGGTGATCGTGCCGTTGTTGCGGTCGGTGACCTTGGTGAGGGTGCCGCCCGCGTTGTAGGTGTCCCTCGCGCCGGACTTGCGGTCGGTCAGGGTGTACGTGCCGTCCGCGTTCGCCGTCAGGTCCTTCGAGTACCCGGCCGGGGTGGTGTACGTCCCGTCGGCCTTCTTCACGAACCGCACCGAGGCGCCGGTGGCGTCGAACCACACGAACTCCGTGCCGCTGATCTGCGCGTACCGCTCCCAGCCCTGCCACCACCGCTGGGAGACCTTGCCCCAGGGGGCGTCCATCGAGTTGTACGTCCGCGTCAGCTGCAAGGACTGGCCGACACCCGCCACGTCGAAGTCCGTGCCCGCCAGCATCAGGTTGCCGGTGGAGTAATTCACCCGGGCCACCAGGGAGTCGGTGATCCGGAAGTCCGAGATCCGGTGCCACGGGACCGCTCCCTGCCCCTTCGGGACCTCCGCCAGCAACGGGGCGGCCGGGGCGGCGAGGCGGACCTTCTGCGAGGAGCGGGCGCGCTGCTTCTGCGCGGCCCGCCATGCGGCGCGGTCCTTCGACGGGGCGGCCTCCGCGACCGGCGCCGGCGCCTTGTTCGTGCCCACCTTCACCGGCGGGACCGGCAGCCGGGGTACGTCCTTCTTGCCCCACACCGAGTTCGCGGGCACCGGCGGCGGCTTCACCGGGTCGGCCAGCGCGGTCGGCAGCGCCCCGGCGCCCAGGGCGAGGACCGCCAGGGCCACCGTCAGGGTGCGTCTCGCCCGTATCTGTGTACGGGTATGGGTGTGCTTCTGCATCAACTTCCCCCCACGGAAAGTCAGTTACCGGCAACCCCGTTGGCCACCGGAGGCGCACACAGTCACACAGTTCGCACACAGGCAGGCCGGGCGTACCCCGGAGAAACGAATGCATGCGCACAGAAATAAGCCCCTCCGGTTGAGGGCGAAATGGCGGGACATCTCCTGAAGGAGGTGAAGGTTCTACCGAGAGGGAGCGGAGAATCCACGGGAAAACCTGGCCTGTACCTTTCCCTGCGTGCACGTGAACATTTGCTCCAGAGAAGGCAGGCATATGTCCAAGTTGCCTAGGGAGCGGAGGTGATGACATGGCCCTGCAAGGAGACCTGAACGCCTTCTCTGCACACTTCAATGCATCCCTTGGAGCGGTCTCCCAGCAGTGAGCGCAGCTTCGACCAGGTGTCCTGGCTGGGCAGCCAATTTGCAGAAGGGCATGTATGCACAGTTGGGCTGTGCCCCACATCTTGTTCACAAGGCCGCCGTCAAGGCGCACCGGTACAGGGGCGCCCGGTGCGGGTACGTGGCCGACCGGGCCGCTGGCCGACTGCGGTGGCAGTTGGCCGTTGACCCTGGCCAGGTGATTGCCCTCCCGCAAACGGCGGTCACCTGCCCCAACACACCCCTCAAGGTCACGCTCGCCCGACAGACGCACGGCGTCGCGCTGCCCAGTGCCGTGCCACCCGGAAACCGCTCGCCCCGGCACAGGGACCTTCCTGTGCCGGGGCAGCGTCACGCGGTGGGCCGGCAGGGTGGTCCGCTCAGCCGCAATCGTTCTTGTTGATCTTCAGGGACCGGGTCTGGTCATTGAGGTTGTAACCGCGCAGGTCATGGATGGAGCCCCCGCTGCGAGTCACGCATACCCACCGGCCCTTGTGGTTGCGCTTCTCGTAGACGCGGGCCGTGCGGTCGGAGTTGTTGCGCACCGAACTGCCGCGGTCGCGGATGGAGGAGGGCAGGTCCTTGACGCTGCCGTCCACGGCCCGCTTGACCCACGGCTGCCCGCCGAAGTCGACCTCCGGGAAGATGCATACGTACCCGTCCGGACAGCCGATCTCCGCCTCCGCAGCGGTAGGGCTGTGCCCCGCAGCATCAGCGGGGGCGGTCAGCAGGAGCGGCGCAAGAGCTGCGGCGGCGACCAGGGCCGTGCGCATACGAAGTGTCGTCATGCACCCAGCAGTAGCCCCCGGCCGAGCCTGCCCACCAGGCCAAGGACGGCCACTCACCCCTGCGGGGAGCCTAATCCCCTCGAAGGAGTGGCGTCCCTGGCGTGCCGCTTCCGCGCGCTGCGTCGTGGCAGTCGTCAGCAACGCGGCGGCCGCGAGCTGGATCAGGATCTCCCTGCCGCACACTCGACGGCCGACGACGCCGGACCGTGGCTGAGAGGAACACGTCAGCCTCGCCTGAACGTTCAGAAGGGGATGAGGAAGAGGACGGAGCCGCTCATCACCGCTGTGCCGTTTCCAACGGAAACGGCACAGTGGCCCCCAACGCTTGAGGGCGAGGTACCGAGGGCACGGGCTTCCAGGCCCGCTCTGGTCCTTGCACAGGGCAGCGGCCTCGGTCGCTGCGGCCTGACGGCGACATTACGTGTGGGCCTGCTCGACGGGGGACAGCGCGTTAGCCAGAACGACGCCGGTCTCGGGAAGTGCACGGCGGCTGAGGTCGCGCAACGCCGACTCGTAGATCTGCCGCCAGTTGCGGGGAGCCGTCGGGGCGACGACGGCTCCCCGCGTCCGAAGGATTCAGTGGCGCTGGAGCCAGAGAAGGATGAGGC
>NZ_JBITDM010000050.1:0-13737 GCF_044454195.1 Streptomyces sp. NPDC051561
TCGGCTACCTCACACCAGCCGAGACCAGGCAGCGGCACCAACACGCCCTCGCGGCATAACCGACGAGTGTCCAAGATCACGGGGAAGCTTCAGCTGGAAGTCTGACCCTTGTAGACGACACCCGATTGTTTCATTTTGAACAATTGAGCGTTGATGTTTCCCAAGGCCTTGGCGTAGGCGTAGGAGCGCAGTTGCGTGTCTTTCGCCGTGCCCGCTTGGAAAGCCTTGGTTTGTTCCGTCCGCATCCGTTGAAATGCGGCTGTTGCTGCTCCACGCGCGGCTACTTCTGCCGTATTGGTGCTCGGGGCAGGCGAGGCAGTGGGGGAACTCGACGGAGAGCCTTTGGCGGCATCGCCAGAGCTGCATCCGGTCAAGGACAGAGCTCCGAGGAAGACGGTCAGGGAGGCTGCTGCAGTTCGGTTCCTCCACCCGCCGCCGTGCTTCGAGTGTGCTGGTGCCATGGGGTCTCCGTCCGTGAACCGCGTTCTGGTGAGGTGGAGTTGTGGGGTGTCCCGTAAGCCCCAGGTAGCTGGTTCGGCCACATACGTTACGCATAGAAAGGTCAACATCCCAGCGCGTTCTGCCAGTTCAGGCCTGCTGGAAGGTTTCCAAACCACAACAATTCCGTACGGCCTGAGGACGCAACCCGAGAGCTTCCGCCCGTGGGACAGGAAATCTGTGCTCTGGGTTGATGCCATGTCAGGCGATCGATGGGCCGCGCCGGGTTGGTCTGGTATTGACCGCACGGACGCTGGCGGGTACGTGCTGCGGTGCGGCAGAGCGGAGTAGGGCAGGAGCGAGGTGTGTGAGCAGGGCGTCCTCCAGTTCCGGCTGGTGGTCGTTGCCGTCGAGGCGGGTGAGGATGTCGCCGACCGGTCGGCGATTGAGGCCGGCAGTAATGGCGGCCTTGAGTGCAGGCAGAAGGTCGGGGCGGTGGTAGTCACTCAGGACGTCGTGCACAGCCTGTTGAGCGACGTTGAAGTTGTGCATGGTGGCGACGTGTTGCTTGTCGACGTGGCGGTGTGAATCGACCCCGGCGGCCGTCAGGCCGCCGGGGTCTTCATGGTCACGGTGTCGCTCTGGTGGTCAATCTGTCGTCATGATCTCCGCGACCGCGGAGCGGGTAGAGGACTCGTCGACGATGCCTTTCTCCTCGGTGAAAGCGGCGATCAGTGCCGCCCAGGCGATGTTGTTGACCGAGCGGGGCAGACCGCGGCTGGTGAGGTGGATCAGGTCGATGGCGTCGTCGGAGAAGAGCGGGTCGGAGCGTCCGGCGATGGTCAGGTGGTGCTTGACGTAACTCGCGGTCTCGGCGGCGGTCATCGCGGGCATCTCATAGTTGATCGAGATGCGCTGGTCGAGGGCGGCCAGGACGCCGTGTTTCATCCGTTTGCGCAGGGTCGGCTGGCCGATCAGCAGCAGTGCGAAGGGCGTGGTGGAGTCCATGTCGTAGTTCGTGAGCATGCGGATCGCGTCGAGTTCGTTGTGGTCCAGGAGGTGGGACTCGTCCAGGACGAGCGCGGGAGTACGGCCCCGCTCGTCGAGCTCGGCAGCCAGGACGTCGGCCGCCTGAACGGCGAGAGCGGAAGTGTGGAACTTCGGGGTGTCGCCTAGGCTGGTGACGATGCGTTCGTAGATGCCGCGCATGCCGACCTCGGGATTGGGCTGGTAGATGACCTTGAAGCGGGCCGGGTCGAGGGAGGAGACGGCGCCCTTGAGCGCGACGGTCTTGCCCGCACCGACCTCGCCGGTGACCACGCCGATGGCCCGGTTGTTGACGCACCAGGCGATGCGGGCGGCGGCCTCCTTGTGGGAGTCGTGCTGGTGGAGCATCGAGGGGGCCAGGTTCCGGCCGAAGGGGACGCGGGTGAACCCGAAGAATCCCTGAACGCGTTCGATCACGGAATGCTCCTCATCGAGGTGGTGCGGAGGGTGGCTGTCTCGGTCACGGCGTCTCCGGATCACCCATGAGGGCCGCGTAGTTGATGCCCTTGGCGGTGCGGGCGGTGTGCTCGCTCTCCAGGATCTTCAGGTAGTCGATGCCGGTCCGCGGGGCGGGCTCGCCCGGGGTCTCGGGCGTCGCTTTGGGGTGGGTGTGGCGGCCGACGTGGTGCGGCAGGGCCTTGCCCAGCACCCGGTTGTGGGCCCGTACTTCGATCTCGGAGAGGTCGAACGGATCGAAGACCAGCTCGACGCGCATGCCGACCAGCATCGGGTCGACCTCGTAGGTGTTGCCGTGCAGACTGACCGTCCTGGTCTTGGTCACCGTGCGCTTCTCCGACCACAAGAACGCCTCGCGCAGGTCGGCCGGGAAGGGCAGCGGCAGCGGCTGGGGAATCGCGGCAAGCCACCGCTCGATCGGCGGCTGCCCCGTCTCGGAGTGCACCGTGCGGTGATATACCGTCTCCACCCACGCAGTGAACAGCCTGTTCAGCTCGCCCAGCGACTCGATCCGGCCGGCGCCCTCCTCATCGAGCTCGACGAGGAACTGATCACGGACCGTGCGGAAGAACCTCTCGATCTTGCCCCGGCCCTGCGGACGTCCGGGCCGCGAGTGCGTCAGCTTGATCGCCAGACTCGCGCAGGCCCGCAGCAGCCAGGCGTCCACGAACGCGGACCCGTTGTCGACATAGACCGATTCGGGAACCCCGCGCGAGGCCAGAGCGGGCCGCAGGGCCACGGCCAGGCGGACGGTGTCCTCCGCGAACCCGAAACGGTGCCCCACGATCGCCCGCGAATGGTCGTCGATGAACGCGAACAGGTACGTCTTCCGCCCGCCGATCCTCGGCCCGTGCAAGGCGTCCCCGGTCCACAACTCGTTGCCGCGGACCGCCTCGAACCGCCCGAAAACACTGCGCTGACCACTCTCCCCGGCGCCGGTCAGCCCGGCGTTCACGAAGTGCCGCTGCAAGGTGCGGTCGGTCGGCGACCAGCCCTGCGTCGTGCGCAGAATCCGCTGGATCTGCGCGGCCGTCCGCGCCGGGTTCTCCCTCTTCAGCGCCGCGGCCAGCTCCAGCACCTCCACCGGCGTGCGCGGAGCGACCTGCCGCGGCTCGGGCACCAGAGCGGCGAAACCGCCCTGCCGGTAGGCCCGCGTCCAGCGGTCGATCGTCCCCCGCGAGACCCTCACCTGACGGCCGAACGGGTCAGTGTGCTCGCGCGCCGCGACCTCCCGCGCCAGGCGCCCGCGCTCTCGGGTCGTCAGCTTCGAATCGATCAGGTCCTGGACCAGGCCATAGCGGAACAGGCCCACCTGCCGGGCCTTGTCCGCCCGCCGGCGGTCCTCGTCCTCACTCGATGACATGCGGCACTCCACCTCGCCTCTCGATCAACGGCCCGCACCTGCGTGGCCGACACGATCAAGATTCGCGGCACCTCCCTCCCGGTCCCAGGGGCGACCCGTGTTGCTCAACTCGGCAAAGAAGCACAGGCCAGAAGGCCCCCCGCTATCACCCGCCCGGCGAACTCCCACCGCGACACGGTGTTCACGCCCGCCCACTTCTCCCCGGCCGCCCGATGCGCGGCCACCACCGCACTCACCGCGTCCGCCAAAGGCGAGCGGGACGCCTCCGGGACCACTGGTTCATCGGCGAGCGCAACCAGCACCACGGTGAAGTGCCTCCGTACCTCCTCCGACCTGCGGCGAAAGCGGCGGAACCAGCCACGGACGGTACCCTCCGACAGGCCCAGATGAGCGGCGACCTGGCGGTGCCCCATGCCCAGGGCAGCTATTTCCAGCCCCGCCCCGATCACCTCGGCCGTGTCCCTCTGCCGTGGCCACAACCCCTCCGGCAAGAGCACATGTGTGACGTGGCAGCCCGCGCAACGCGACCGACGAGGACGTACGAGGAAACGTGCGCCGAGATCACCACGGACCTCACGCGGCCGGCCGTGACCCCACGGTGCCAGCGCAGCCCCGCACGACGGACACATCAACTCACCCGCCCGCAGCTGGCGTTCCATGAGAACCACATCGGCGTCCACGACGAGCACCAGGCGGCCTCCGCGACTTGGCGCGTGCTCGCCTGCCGAGCACGGAGAAAGCATCGCCAGCCTGCCCGGACTCCTAAAGGATCATGTCGGATCAGGGTGATCCGGCCAATCGCCCAGGGCAGCAGCCAAGCGGTCACGCATCCCCGGATCACCCACCTCAACGGCCAGCCGGTAGGCGACCGGCCCCACCTGCCACCCTGCGTGATAGTCGAAGGGCGGCGGCGACCCGGCCGCATTATGGGCCAGCTTGGCCACCAGCTCCGCAAGCCGGAAGTACAGGCTCTCCGTCGCCGCGAAGGACTCCCCCGAGGCGAGTCCGCGCCGCCGGATCTGGTCGAACACAGCACGGCCCGTCGGCCATTGTGTGCGGTCTGCCGCAAGCGCCATCGCGGCCTCGATCTCGACGGGCTTGCCCAGGTGTACCGCCGCGGCCCCGAGAACCCTGCCCGCCCACACGACCGGTTCCCGCTGCCCCTCGAAGAGCGAGCGCCCCCACCAGGCCAACCAGTCCATACTTCCGCTCATTTGGTGATCAGGCCAACACCGGGAACAGCCGACAACCAAGTTCCCCACGAGCCTTCATGTCCACCGTGTCGTCGCGCACGAAGCAGGCCCAGACCACCCAACAAGATCAACGCTCATGTCCATCACAAGCGTCGCCGACCCCCACCTACGTGCTCACACAGAGAGTCGCCCAACAGTTGAGGTCACCGCCTTGCTGAACGAGCAGCACTACGGCGACGCCACGTACATGACCAAGCGGCAGCTGTTCGCGACCTGGCCCGCGTGCGCGGAGGACCGGCAGACCGCCAAGCACCTGTGGAAGCCGCCGGGCGAGGACGGCGAGTCCCTGGCCGTCGGCGTGCTGGGCAGGGCCCGGGCCTTTGTCGCCAGTCTCGAAGAACGTGCGCCGTCCGTAGTGGCGGTGACGCACCACACGGCGATCCTGGCGCTGCGCAGCGTGCTGGAGTACCGGCCCGTGACCGAGCTCGTCGTTGAGTCCCTGTTTTTGAAGGCTGGTTTTGAGGTCTGTTCGGCTGGATGATCTGGGTGTGGCATCGGGTGGGGCTGCTCGGCGGTATTGCCGGGAGTGCGGTGATCCTCTGCCGTCGAGGATGGCGGCGGAGGCAGTGTTCTGTTCCAGTCGGTGCAGGTCGCGGCGGTGGCGGGCACTTCAGCGGACGCGGCGGCGGGTAATGGCGATGCAGCGGGGCGAGACAGTTGCGTGTCCGGTGTGCGGGCGGGTGTGGACGGTAGGCGTGGAGCGTTCGCGCTCGGCGAGGTACTGCTCGTCGCGGTGCCGGGTGCGGGCTTTCCGGGAGCGGGCGTCGCGGAATGGTGTTACGGAAACGCCGTAGCCGAACGGCGCGAATAGGGGCAGGCCGGTGCCATCGGGCATTTGGGGTGGGAGCGGAGTGCTTCGCGCGCCCCTGATTCACGCTCTGCCGGAGGGTGTTGGGGACACGTCACGCTGGCTGTGAGCTGGGCCTGAGTCGTTTCGATCGGCTGCCGTCGGTAGCCGCGCCGGGCCCGGGGTGGGGTGGTGGGCGTCGTGGTGGAGCGGGTCGGGAACGTCACACGGACGCGTTACGAGCAGATCGTCGCCGAGGCGCGTGAACTGATCGCGCAGGTGGCGAAAGCCCAGTTCACGTTGGGTGACAAGGCGTTGGAGATCTTTACCGACCGGGGGCAGTGCTGCTCGTGATGTCCGCTTGGGCCTGTGACTTGGACGTCACGGGCTCGTTTACCGACCGGATCCGGAACGTCCGTCATGTTCCGGAGTCGGTACGGAGGACGAGTGGCACGGCATGTGGTGATCGGGGACTTGAGGGTCCAGCAGATCGACCGGAAGGACGGACGGCGGTCGTGGACGATCGTCTGGCCCGAGGGCACGGTCCACAAGGAAGCGGACCGGTTCCTGCGTGCATACGAGGGCTCGGGCACGCAACGAACGTACGCGTACTTGCTGGTGGACCATCTGCGGTGGCTGGAGCGCGAGTGTCTCGCGTTCGCAGCAGTGGTACTGCGGGATCTTGAGCGGTACATGGGCATCGTCGGAGCGGAGGTGCGCCTGCCGCTCGGCGAGCCGTGGCGTCTGGGCAAGCGGCCGTACGGACAGGCCGCGCTGTCCACCGCGGCGGCCTGCTTGAAGGGTTTCTATCGGCAGCAGGCCGAGCTGGGCATCAACGCCGAGCTCGGCTCGGCCCTCAACGTCTCCCGGCTGCCGACCCGGGTCGACCGCGACCGCGCCCTGCTCGGGCACGCCACACGCAGCCTGCCGGCGAATCCGCTGGCACCGACTCGGGTGCGACGACGGCATCCGAAGATGCTTCCCGAGGGCGCGCAGGACCTGCTGCTGGCCGAGGTCCACGCCGCGCGGGACCGCGTTCTCGTCAGCTGGCTGGCGGACGGTGGCTTTCGCATCGGCGAGATGTGCGGCTTGCACCTCGCCGACCTGCACCTTCGCGAAGGGGCGGCCTGCGGAGACTGCCGGGCTCCGCACGTCCACGTCTGCCATCGCGAAACGAACGCGAACCGGGCCCGGGCGAAGACGAAGTACCCCTGGTCCGTGGAGAGCGGAGTGGTGACCGGTGGCCTGATCAAGCGCGTCAGTCCCCACATGATCCACACGTACTTCGAGTACATGACCAGCGAGTACCCCAAACACCCCGGTCACGGAATGCTGTTGGTCCAGCTCCACGGGCCCGAACGGGGACAGCCGTGGGCGACTGTCGGAGCCCGCCGGATGCTGGGGCGGGCCTCGCTCCGGGCCGGTCTGGGCAAGGTGAAACCCCACGCGTTCCGCCACGAGTTCGCCTCCGCAGTGCTGGACGCCTCCGGCGGCAACCTTCTGATCGCCCGGGACGCCGGCGGCTGGGCATCCACCAGCACGGTCGACGAGATCTACGCCCACGTCGACATCCACGACCCTTCCTTCGACGCCGCCCTGCGCAAGGTCTGGGGTGAGCGGGCATGACGGAAGCACTCAGCGGTCTGCGTCTCCTCACTGAGCCGGACGGCCGTGAGTCTAGGGACCGGCTGGAGATCTTGACCGCGTTGATCAACGGACCGGGCTTTGATCCGCTGCTGCGGGCAGACGTCATCAAGGTCCCCGCCGAGCATCCGGTCTTCGGCTGGGGGTGCCGAGTTTCGCAATGCCAGCGATCCGCGCACGGCACCAGCGACCTGTGTGACACCCACCGTCAGCAGTGGGTCACGTGTGGCGGGGCCGAGGCCGAGCGGGCCGAGTTCCTGCGGACGGCGGAGCCGTTGCCGCTGACCACGGCCGCCTTCACTGGCCCATGCAGGGTCACTGGGTGCGAGCGTTTTGCCCTGGGCCACAGATACCGGCTCTGTGCTCGGCACGACAACCGCTGGCGCAAGGCCAGCGCCCGCGGCCAAGAGGCCGAGCTCGACTTTGATGAGTGGCTGGCCATCGAGGTGCCCTACGCGAGCTTCGGCGTCTGCTCGGCGGCGTCCTGCCGCGACGGGGCGGGATCACCGCTGGGGCTGTGCCCCAACCACGACCAGCGCTACGACCGCGCGGGAAGACCTGGTGGTGCTGAGCTTCCGGGAGGCTGGTTCCACTCCCACGAGCGGGACCCGTCATCGGTCGCCGTCCGCTACCGGGACGAGAAGGTGTTCCGTCAGTGGTGCCGTGACGTCGATCCGCTACTGAGGGTCGGCGAGATCAACTTCCTCGGCCTGCACCCGTTGCTCAAGGCGGAGTTCCAGTGGGGGCTGTTCGCCCACCTGCGGCAGAATCCCCGGACCCGGTGGCTGCCCGTCGACGTCCAGAACCTGGTGAACTCCTGCCGGGCGATGGACTCGCTGACCGGCTTCGACCTCGATAACTGCTCGCGTCGTGCGCGGGGCCTGACCAAGGAGATCCTGCAGTCATTGCGGGTGGTCTACGTGACGCCCTCGCAGACGCGGGAGGCTGGCTACCTGGAGCTGGATCACTTCGGGGCCAGTTTTCGCGGTTCCAACAGCCACTACGACCTGTCCGGAGTGTCCCAGCGTTGGCTCCGTGACCTGCTCTGGGACTACATTGCCTCCCTGTTGAGGACACCGGGGAGCCCCCGCACCCGGAGTCCGTACAACGACATGCGACGGGCCTGCCTGGAGCTGAGTTCCTTCCTGGAGGTCAATACCGGCGGCGGCGGCCACGATCCGGAGCTTCTGCGGGCTGAACACGTTCACCGCTTCCTGGCCGATCAGCGCCACCGGGCCCGGTACCGGATGCCCTCGCTCGTCGTGCAGTCACGCGGCGGCAAGGCCAGCACCGTCACCGAGACGACCCAGTACTTCGTACTGGCCAGCACACGCAAGATCATGCGCTGGGCGATGGAGACCGGGGAGGCCGATCGGATCGGCCTGGGCCGGGAGTTCATCACGGCCTTCCCACCGATGGGCACTGGGCGCACCCGCACCCGCAGCCCATTCAGCGACGAGGTCGCCCGGGCCCTGGCCGACGAGGTCAGCCTCAAGCACTTCGCAGACGCCTACGACCCCGGCGACCGGGGCCTGCGTGAGATCTGGGAGACGATCGTCGTGACCGGACGGCGGGCCGGCGAGGTGATCAAACTGCGGCTGGACTGCGTGGGTCGCTATGGCCAACTGCCGATGCTCTGGCACGACCAGACCAAGGTCGGCAACTACGACCAGGCCATCCGCATCCCCGAGTACACCTTCCAACGGATCAACGAACGCCGACACAAGACCCTGGCTCGCTTCGAGGGCAGGTTCGGCCGACCGGCCACCCCGCAAGAGCGGGCACGGATGGCCTTGTTCCCCGCACCGAAGCGCAACCCTGGCTTCGAGACGTCCGTCAGCTACGCCTGGTACAGTGCCGCGTTCCACGACTGGGTCGTCGATCTCGACCTGGGATCGTGCGTCACCCATCAGGCCCGCCACACTCTGGCGACCAGGCTGCTGGCCAGCGGCGCAGGGCTGCACCACATCAAGCGCTACCTCGGACACCTCTCGACCCGGATGGCTGAGCACTACGCGAAGGTCGCCGTCTCCGAGATCGAGGACGTACTGCAACACGTCTGGGTCACCGGACCGGGCGCGACCAGCCCCGGAACGGTGCTCTCCAGCGGCGCCACCCCGCTCGACCGCCGCCAGGCCGAGGCTCTGGCCGTGGACCTCACCCGTCGCAGCACCCCGGCCGAGGGCGGATTCTGCACCTTCCAGCCCGTGGTCGACGGCGGCGCATGTCCCTGGAACCTGAACTGCCACAGCTGCGACAAGTTCGTCATGTCCGGCGCCGACCTGCTCTACTGGCGCCGCAAGCGCGAGCAATGGCACACGCTGGCCGAGCGTGCTCCAGACGATGCCACCGCCGACTACCTGCACCAGGTCTTCGAGCCAACCGCCCGCGCCATCGACGGCCTGGAGAAGGCCCTGGCCGGCCTCGGCCTCCTGCAAGACGCTCTCGCCCTGGACCTGCGCAGACCCCAGGACTATTTCCATCGCATGTGGTCCACGACCTTCCGCGCGGCCGACCTCGCAGCCGCTGCCGATCCCGACGAAGACGAGTACGGCGATCTGGCCACGACCAACGACGAGGAAGCGTGCGCATGAACACCGTCGTCCCCGAACCCCGCACGGCCGCAGCCTTGGCAGCCCGCCGCCGCAAGGCCGACATCGCCGTTCAACGAGTCCACGACGCCCTCGCCCGGCTCCGCCGCGAAAAGGCCCAGATCAGCGTGGCCGCCATTGCCCGCAGCGCGGACGTTTCCCGCACCTTCCTCTATGACAACCCCGAGGCCAGGACGGCGATCTCCGAGGCGATGGCCCAAGCCGGCGAACATCGGTCACGGCCCCTCGCCGACCAAGCCGACGAACGCGAATCGACCTGGCGTGAACGCGCGCTGAACGCCGAGGACGCACTCAAGACGGCGCACACAGAGATCACCACCCAGCGCACCCGCATCGGCGAACTCCTCGGCGAGATCCGTGACTTGGAAACCGCATGGACCGAGGAGGCCGTCCAGCGCATCACCACCGAGAACACCACCCTCAAGCAGCGACTCCGCCAGATCACCGCCGAGAACCGCACCCTCGACGAGCGACTCAAGGCCGCACGGTCCAACCTCCGCTTCCAGGACCGGCGCATCGCCGACCTCGAAGCCCAGATCGCGGCTCCCACTGACTGATCCGCACTGGTCGGCGGCCATCGCACCGCTGGTAAGAGGGCCGCCGACCGTGATGCACACTTGGCCGATGTTGTTGACATTCATCGCAGAGGTCGCGGACGAGCCCCTGGTCCTGGACCCCGGCAACCGGGCGACCGAGTCGCAGACCAACACCTGGCATCTCGGCGCAGACGCCAAGGAACGGGCGACGCTGTCCGTGGAGGAGGTGGCTGCCGCCTTCGAGAGCACCGCGAGGGTGTTGCGTGACCGCATCCGGGCCCTCGGTCTGCACGGGACCGCCACTTTCTACGTCTGGCACGACGAGCAAGCCGGACAACTGCGCTGTTCGACCTCTTCCCAGCCTCCGGAATCGCTCCCATTCGGTGGCACCTACGTACTGACCGGGACGCTCGAACCGATCATCACCAGCTTCCTCGACGACAGGGATCCCGGCTCGGTGCCCTGGACCGACCGCACACCATCCGAGTCCGACGGCAAGGACCGGGCTGCGGCGGATTCCCCGCCGTTCCCTGTCTGGACCTGCCGAGTCGGGCGCGACGCCTGACAGCCCACTCGGTCCGCGTCCGGATTACGTCCCCTGCAGCCACGCGGCATGTCTCTGGCTCCCATGGCATCGCAAGATAGTCGATCTTGATGTTGGTGGACCGTGATATATGGTCCGCCCGAGAGGGGCCTTGAGGACCACTCCATCGGGCGACGCTAGAAGCTAGTACGGCACTGTCGCGGACATGTAGTCTACGAATCGTCGCAGTTCAGAGCCGGTATCCGAGCTCCTGCGGTCGGTAAAGACTTCGAGCCGATGAGGCCGCATGGCGGGTCGCTGCCGAATGGCACGGACGACCTCTACACGGTCGAGGAGTCGTTGCAGCTGTTCGCGGACGACATCGGCGTGACGGCGGCGACCGTCAAGGACTGGCGGTATGTGGCCTGCCGCTGGCCGGAGGTGAAGCGCAAGCCGGGCATCTCGTTTACCGTTCACCGGATTCTCGCGTCGGTCGCGGACGAGGAGGAACGGTGGGCGTCGATCGAGGAGGTTCCGCGCAACCCCCGCACGGGGGAACGGCGTTGGACTCCGGATGCGGCGAAGCGGCTGGTGGGGCAGCGGGTCGACCGGCCGGTGACGGTTGAAGAGAAGATCCGGGCGGTCACCGATCTGACCCGGGACGACGAGGTCGCGGGGCGGGTGGCGGCGGATCTGATGCGGCGGCCGGCCGCCGCGGCGAAGGTCCCTGCCAAGGAGCGTATCCGCGTCGTTGAGGAACTGACCCGGGACGACGAGGTCGCACAGGAGGTCACCACCGGTCTGCTGAAGCGGCCGTCCGTCGCGCGGCGGGCAATGCGGGACGATTCCGCCCGGCAGAGCGTCAACCGGGCCCAGTTCGACAACTCCGAGGAGGTCAGGGAGCGAGTCCGCGAGCGGACCCCGGCCGTTCGGAAGATCGAGCACACCATCGAGTACCTCGACCTGGTCGGCTCCTGCCACAGTTACGTGGCCACGCTGGGGCGGCTGGTGCCCAGGATGCGGGGCCAGGAGTTCACCGAGGACGAGCGGGAGACCGTGCGCCGTGGCCTGGCCAAGGTCAGGGCGGCGGCCGACTGGCTGGAAGCGGCCATCGATCAGGGCGAGTTCACCCTGGACGAGCAGTTGGCCCAGCTCCTCAAGGGCGAATAGCCGTGCCCCGCACCGCTCGCCCGCTCGGCGAGCACTACGGCGACCTGGTCCGCGTCGCGCTGATGGAAGCCAGACCCTCCGGGCTGCAGACCGTCCAGCTGGTGGCCGCGACCCGGTTGAAGAAGTCGCAGGTCGCCCGCGGTATCAGGCACCTGCGGGATGTCGGCGCCGCGGAGAAGCTCACCCCGATCATCTGGCGGCGGAAGGACGGGTACATGTTCTCCGACGAGCCCGCGGACTGGATCGAGTACGAGAAGAAGCAGCTCCTGCAGATTCTCGGCCGCCTCACCCGGATGATCACGGGCACGCTCGATCCGCACCTGGCCCGCTTCCCCGACGACGAGTGGGCCCTGCTGGTCACCGCCCAGCTGACCGGAGTCCGCGCGACCCTCGCCCAGCTCGCCAAGTAACCCCGCCCGCTCCTGATCCTTGATGGGCCCTGCCATGCCTCCTTCCGCCCGCCGCCGCTATCCCTCCGACACCACGGCTACCGAGTGGGCCCTCCTCGAACCACTTCTGCCCGTCCCGGCCTGCGAGACCAAGACCGGCGGGCATCCCGAGAAGTGGCCCCGTCGGCAGATCGTCGACGCGATCCGCTACATCACCGACAACGGGGCCAAATGGAGGGCACTTCCCACCAATTTCCCCCCATGGGAGACGGTTTACGGCTTCTTCTGGAGGTGGCAGCGGGCCGGTGTCGTCACCTTCATCCGGGACCAGCTGCGGCGGCGCGTCCGCACCAACCTGGGGCGCTGCCCCTTCCCCGTCACGATGATCGTCGATTCCCAGTCCGTCAAAGCCGCGGAGACCGTGGGCCGCGACAGCCGGGGCTGGGACGAAGCCAAAAAGATCAACGGCAGGAAGCGCCATATCGCCGTAGACACGAAGGGCCTGCCAGTGATGGTGATGGTCACCCCGGCGGACATCCAGGACCGTGACGCCGCCCGCGACCTGCTCTTCCGTCTCCACCTCACCCACCCCCAGCTCACCCAGGTCTGGGCCGACCGCGGATACGCCGGCACCCTCGTGACCTGGGCCGACCAACGACTGCACGTCACCCTGCGGCCGGTCTCCCGCCCCAAGGGCGCCAAGGGCTTCGTCGTGGTCAAACGCCGGTGGAAAGTCGAGCGGTCCATCAGCTGGTACATGCAGGCCAGGCGCAATACCCGGGACTACGAACGGCTCGTCCAGCACTCCGAAGCCCACATCAACTGGGCCTTCATCACCCTCATGACCCGCCGACTCACCCGCTCCAACAAGGCCCAACAAGACCTCGGGCGCCGGTAGTCAGCAGAAGGCGGCCCGGCTACTCGGTAGGCGTGTCGCGCGGTTCCCAAACCTGCACCGGACGCACCTGGACATAGCCAAACTCCATGGGAATCCGCTGAGCAATTCGGACAGCATGGTCGATGTCGTCCGCCTCCACAACGAAGTAACCACAGGGCACCGTGACGCCTGGCGCAAGAGACGGCGACGGGGCGACATCGCCACCACGGACGTCGACCGACACGGCAGTGGACTGGAACTCATTGCCGTGGACCAGCACGTCCCTGTGCTTCTCGGCGAACTCGTAGTGCTGCTCGACGATCCGGTCACGCACCGCCTGTTCGGCCGACGACCAGGCAACCTCATCCTCGTGGACGAGCAGAACGAACTGCGGCATAGCTGACCCTTCCCCGCTGAAACGCGCCACGGAGATCGAGTGATCCCCGAAGAAGGACCAAGTGTCGTCGGCACCCCACTATCGCGCAAGTGTTCTATTGACCTTCATTGAGGGCCGTCCACGAGGAGACCTGGCTTCAAAAACAGGGACTGAGGCCAGGGTGCGCAAGACGCCGAACGCGGGGGTCCTGGTCTACGAGCGGTGCGCCGGGCGCTTCCGCCAGGTCGACGCCGCTGAACCGGACT
>NZ_JBITDM010000051.1:0-13540 GCF_044454195.1 Streptomyces sp. NPDC051561
GCAGAAGCTCCGCTGCAGCACCAACCGCATCACCAACGTGGTGAAGGCCGTCGTCGTCCTTCACCACGCGTCAGCGTGAGGTTGGAAAGAGCTCAATCTCTGCTCACGATTCAGTTCCATCTGCCCTCCAATAGAGATGTGTCCGGCAAGACGCCGTGCGTTACACCTTCATCCACAGATCTTCTGCAGGGAGCGATGGCCGCCCCATGACCAGGGGCTACGCGGAGATCACGGCTACACCACATGGTGGGACACCATCCGCACCCAGTGCACCACCACCGCCGACAACGTCCGCGCCGTCGGATTTCCCCCGCGAGAACTCCGCGATCTGCAACTCCGCGTCCGCACTGAGCAACAGACCCCCCGAGTGGAAGGCCCGCTACGCAGTCCGCTCCGGAGTGGAGAGCACGGTCAACGAGTTCGCCCACGGACACGGCATGCGCCGCTGCCGCTACCGAGGACAGGAAAAGCAGATATCCAGCACGTCCTGACGGCTATCGCCGTGAACATCGAGCACCTCAGCGGGCTGTCACCGACCGAGGAACCGCCCGCATCCCGCCGACCGACTGCCTTCCAGGACTACCTCGACCAGCGTGAGATCCCCCGGCTGAAATCCTGGCGCACCCTGGGCACCTGACCCCCGACAGTTCCAAGATCCCCGACAGACTCAAGCTAGAACCTTGGCCAGGTTCCAACTAGCGGTAGTCCGTTAAACCCGGCGGTAGGAAGGCTTGACGGCTCCTCGGGGTGCTCGTAGAGCAGAAGGAGGGACCCGTTCCCCGGGAGCATCGATGGCTGAGTGACGTGGCTGCCCGCCCGCTCCGGGCCCGTTGGAGGAGTACGCGGCCCGCTTTGATGATCTGTTGGCCTCGCTCGCCCAGCGGCGTGGTCTGCGCGAGTACCTCACCGCTCTGCTGGCGCCGCGCGATCGTAACAAGCCTCTGACCGGTCTGGCTGGTGTTGAGCCGGTGACCGGCTCGAAGGACGCGGCCGTGCAGCGACTCCAGTACTTCTTGTCGGAGTCCACCTGGGACGACACGTTGATCAACGACCAGCGTCTGCAGCTGATGCGTGCCGATCCGGCCACGGCCCCGCACGATCAGGGGGTGCTGGTCACCGACGACTCCGGAGACCGCAAGGCCGGCACCGCCACCGCGGCACCTGGGCCCGCACCGGTGAGCCCCACACCCCGATCGACGCCGCCCACGCCCTGACCGGGACCGATCCCGACCATCCGGGCGACTGGACACCGGTCGAGCGCCGCTTCCGTGACGGGCACACCGAGACCTGGTGGGCCGCCGACGCGAGCTGGGCGGCTACGGCCCCGACAGCCCGTGCCGCCTGGTCGTGGCCACCACCGACTCGGGCACCTTGCCCGAGAAGGCCACCTGGTACCTGACGACCAACCTGCCGCACCCCGACGCCTCGCACGCCGCTAACAGTGCACACCCGCCCGCCGATCTCGCCGAGATCGTCCGGTTGTACGGGCTGCGGCCCTGGATCGAGCAGAGCTACAAACAGATCAAGGACGAGCTCGGCTGGGCCGACTTCCAGGTCCGCTCCGAGAGGGCCATCCACCGCCATCAGACCCTGGTGAACTGCGCGTTCTCCTTCTGCTGGGACCAGTGGTTCGCCCCGCCCGGACCGCTGGATGCCACCGCACCGGAGCCCTGGCCCGACGAGGGCGCAGAGAGGGGGAGTTGACACGCCCCACCAGCCCCAACTGCCCTGCCGGCCCGTGGCCTTACGCGCGGTCCGCTCCTGGCTCACCCCGGCCATCATCCTGCCCCGTTGGTGGCGGGCCTGGACCGACCAAGATCCGCCACCCGAGCTTCAAGCTCTCCTCGACGCCGTCACCACCGGCAGACCTCTTGATCTATACCGCCGGGTTTAACGGACTACCGGTAACAAGGCCCCCGTTGCGCTCGAATTCGACGCACGGGGGCCTTGACCCAGTCCGACGTGCAGGTGTTGTACCTGGCTCGTCAGAGGTCTCCTCAGGTCAGATTGGTTACGTAGCTGGAGCACGTGCCCGCAGTGATCTTCTTGGTGCTCCAGTGGCCCTTGCAGACGCGGAATTTGATGGTGGCACTTTCGGGGAAGTTTTTGTTCTTGAAGCGGGTGGAGGACGCACCGTCGGCGTGGAAGATGGCGCCGTAGCGGTTCCCGACTTGCCAATCCACGACGGCAGAGGAACCGTCGGCCACCCCGTCGTGCACACTGAACCAGTCGCCTTCGGGGGCGAAGCAGGCCTGGTACTCGTCGTTATCGCCGTGAGTTGCGATGCACTTCACCCACTGAACGCTAGGGCGGGTGGTTTCAGTTGCGCGCTCCGTCTCGGCGCCGGCGGCGGACGCCTGGGTGACCGTGAGGAGCGTGGCGGCGGCTATACCGCCGAGGACGGTGGCAATTCGAGATGTGCGCATGTGTCGTCGAGCCCTCTCGTCGAAAATCGATCCGAAGGTAAGAGTGTAGATAGCATGTTCAACCCTGTGTTCGAGCGGGTCAACGTCCCGAGGGGTTTGCCTCAACTGTCCTTGATGTTCGAGGGGATCGAAATCTGAGGAATGACCGATCCGTTGCCCTGGCGGCCAACTGGCCTGTAGAAAACCACCTTTGGGGGCAAGATGCTGTCTGGGCTTTGTCCCGCTACGTGGATATCTACGACCTATGCGACAGGATTCAGGATACCGGAGCCGAGGGAACGTTGTTCGAACTCAACCGGGCTCACGTGACCGAGAGCGGAATGACGGCGCCGGTTGTTGTACCAGGCAAGCCAGGAGAACACCGCCATACGGGCTTCAGGATTCCCCAACCGTCTTCACCGTACAGAAGTTCACGCTTGATACTGGCGAAGAACGACTCCGCCAGAGCATTGACGCTCCTATAGCTGTCAACTCGCTGCGGCAGTCATCTGGGTGGCGGGTCGAAGTAACGAGCTCGTGCACAGTTGGCGGTGGCGCGTCGAAGGCCGCGGGCTGGCCCTTGTGTTCACCGGTGCGAACCGCCTGCTGTAGAGGCGGCCTGCTGGTGGGACAGCAGTCCGGCGACGGCTTGGATGATGTCGCTCATGTGCTCGCGTCGGCCGTGGTGCCGGGCGAGGGATCGCCAGTTCTTCATATGGCCGATACCGTGCTCGACCCGGATGCGACGCGAGGAGTGGGCTTTGCGCCAACGCTCGTGCATCTCCTCATACCCCCGGGCGGGTCCTTCTAGAAGCCGTCTTCCTATCGATCATGAGCACGATGTGATCGAAAAAGGGGATGGGGGCGGGTGAACTTGTCCGTGGCGTGCATGAAGGCAGGGCCTCCGGTGCAGCACGAGGGATGCGAAGCCAACTCGTCACCCAGGAGGCCCTGTTGACGCAGTTCTATGCTGTTTCGTCGTTCGGGTTCAACTCGTCTGCCCCGTCGTGTGATTGCCTCGCGCACCGGTTCGGGAACGCGGCCGACCGCCCGAACAGGATGCGCAGATACGCGTTGGACCTGACGGACGAACAGTGGGCGGTGGTCCGCGAGGCACTGCCCGTCCCCGCGTGGCTGGAGGGCCGGGGCGGGCAGCCCGAGGGTTACTGCCACCGGCAGATGTTGGAAGCGGTCTTCTATGTCACCGACAACGGGATCAAGTGGCGGGCGCTGCCTGCCGACTTCCCGCCCTGGGACCGGGTGTATGCCTATTTCCGCAGGTGGCGGGACCAGGGCCTGGCCCGGGAGTTCCCTGGCCGGCTGCGCGGGAAGGTCCGCGAGAGTGAGGGCCGCAGCGCGGAGTCGACGGCGGCGATCATCGACTCGCAGTCCGTCAAGGCAGCCGCCTCCGTGCCGGCCGCGGCGCGCGGCCATGACGGCGGGAAGAAGATCAACGGCAGGCGTCGGCACGTCATCACCGACAGCCTCGGCCTGCTGCTGATGGACCTGGTGACCGCCGCAAACGTGACCGACCGCCAGGCCGCCCACACCCTGCTGCCCCAACTGCGGTCCCGGTTCCGGAAGATCACCCTCGTGTGGGCGGACGGCGGCTATGCCGGCCGCCTCGTTTCCTTCGCCCGGCGCACCCTGCAGCTCACCGTGCAGATCGTCCGGCGCCGTGACGACACGGCCGGGTTCGTGGTGCTGCCGCTTCGCTGGGTGGTGGAAAGAACTCTGGGGTGGCTGATGCGCTCGCGGCGCCTGGTGCGGGACTTCGAGACACTGCCCGCCTCCAGCGAGACGTTCATCTACTTCTCGCTGGCCATGCTCATGAGCCGCCGCCTGGCCCGCCGGGCCGCGACACCGCCGACACAGCACTCGCGGTGGACTGCCGCGGCATGGCCAGCCCCGCTCGGCCAGCCGCCGCGCCTTCGAGCGCACCCCCTCGATCTTCGCCGGGACCATCTCCAGCCCCAGACGGTCGGCGACCTCTCCCGCCGAGATCCCCTCACTGCCCACCACATCCGACTCCACCAGCTTCACAATCCGCCGGTAGTCCATCGCGAGCGTGTCCGCCGACGCCCCCGGGTGCCAGTGCGCCACGACCGACCCAGCGACCGGCGTCTTCCTCCCGGCCGTCGGCTTCGTCCCCGCCGCCGCGGCCGGGGCAGCCAGCGCATCCGCCGGAGCGGCCAGAGCTTCGGCGAGCTCCATCCAGGCGATCACCCGACGCTCCAACACCGCTTCCGCCGAGTCGAGTTCAGCAAGAATCCGCTCCGCTTCCGCGCGAACCTCCTCCACCCGCACCCGAGCAGCCGCCTCCCGCTCCTCCAACAACCCCATCACCGACGCCACCGGGCACCTCCGCATCGTCGAGGACCAACCGATCATCCCGACCCTGCACAGACGACAGCGAGACCATGCCTGAACAGCGGAAACTCAACGATCACATTCGGTACGACAACAGCTTCTAAGCTTGGCGTTTATCCTCGCTCGTCACCCGACCTGCTGATCTGCGGTGTTTCCCGGGACAGCGGAGGCGGCCGTTCTCCACGCTTCGAGATGTCGAGTAACAAAGCATCAGAGAACGGCCGCTGTGTATGAGTCTGTCTGCCGACGTGTCCGGACGCGAGGCGTTGGATGTGTTGTCCCGCTTTCGTGTCGAGTTCTACGACTGTCTGTGTGCCCGGGCTGACGCCCTCTTCGAGCTCACCGACGCGGTGCTGTGTGCGGACGGGCCGGTGAACACCCTGGTCGAGCGCTCGCTGACGGCCGAGCACCGGCGCGGACACGGCGCCTTGTATTCGGGGCTGGACCGTGGCTGGGCCGAACCGACGCGTCTGCGACGGGCGCTGGCCGGCCTACCGCTGCCGAAGACGGCCGACGGGCGGATCGTACTGGCCGTGGACGTGAGCAACTGGCTCCGCCCCGACGCTCCCACCAGCGACGACCGGCTTTTCTGCCACGTCTACGGACGTGGCGACCGCAAGTCGGACCAGTTCATCCCGGGCTGGCCGTACTCCTTCGTCGCCGCCCTGGAACCAGGCCGCACCTCCTGGTGCCGACTACTGGACGCCCTGCGGCTCGGACCCGCGGACGACGCAACACTCGTCACAGCCGCCCAGCTCCGCGAGGTCGTGGAACGCCTGGCCGACGCGGGGCACTGGAAGCCGGGCGACCCCGAGATCCTGATCGTGATGGACGCCGGCTACGACGTCACCTACCTCTCCCACTCCCTGCAAGACCTGCCCGTCGTGCTGCTCGGACGACTGCGCTCGGACCGAGTCATGCTTCGGGACCCGGGCCCCGCCCGCTCCGGACCGAAGGGCGGGCGGCCCCGCCGCCACGGCGGCGTCCTTACCTTCGCCAAGCCCGACACCTGGCACCAGCCCGACGTCACCACCGCCACGGACACCACCCGCTACGGCAAGGCAGAGACGTTGGCCTGGGACCGTATGCATCCCCGGCTCACTCACCGCGGCCCCTGGCTCAAGCACGCGCGAGAGGAACTGCCCGTACTGCACGGCACATTGATACGACTGAAAGTGGAATACCTGCCGGGCGACCGCGACCCAAAGCCGGTCTGGCTGTGGTGCTCCGCAACCTCGGCCGCATCGGCCGACGTGGACCGGTGGTGGCAGTCATTCCTCCACCGCTTCGACCTGGAGCACACCTTCCGGCTGATGAAACAGACCCTCGGATGGACCGCACCGAAGATCCGCCGCGCCGACACCACCGATCTGTGGACCTGGCTGATCATCGCCGCACATACCCAGCTCCGGAGGCCCTGGGAACGACGAACCGAACCCCGTCGGCTCACCCCCGCCCGGGTCCGGCGGGGGATTCGCAACGTCCGTGCAACCGCGGCCCGCCCGGCAGCCGCACCGAAACCGTCCCGACCCGGCCCCGGACAACCCTCAGGATCGAAGAACAACCACCGGGCCAGCCATCACAGCGTCGGCAAGACGACCAAACGCGCCGAATCAATCAAGGAACACCAAGCCCGCAGAGGATAGATGCCAAGCTGAGGGCGAGCCCGGCCACAACCCCGACGTGATCTGCCCGGTCGGCCACCGGTTCATGTACCCGAACCGGTGGCCCACTTGGTGGCAGGACAATGCCTCCTCCAGCACTTTCGAACCTCATAAAGATGAGGGGCCCTGACCTGCCAGACGGTCCCCCGAGCGAGCCAGGCCCAGTGCCCAAGGCCGTGCGCGGCGCGGGTACTACGCTGGCGCCTCATGGAAAACCACCAGCCGCCGGACGGATGGACGATCCAACAGATTCGGGACGTCTCCGGGGACGGCCAGGCCCAGGCGCTCAGCCCGGATCGGCCCGCCGTGTACTTCGACGCCCCGGACAAGGTTCTTCACCCCACGTTCGTCCTCGGGTTCGGCGATCTCTGCATCATGAAGGCCGCCGGTAGCGACTACTGGTACATGGGCAGCCTGAACGACGACGGCAGCGTCCTGTGCTGGAGCGTCTACGACGAGCCGCATGAGGCGCTGCTCGGTTTGTAATTGACCTGTCGCAACGAAGTTAGTCGACCGGTTCGTGTTGACCTGCACGGACTGGATTGAGTGAGACGCCGGTGACTCGGTGAATTGCCTGTGCGCGAGGTCGCTGTCCTTGACGCTGAGGTTTGACGGCTCAGTTACTCACCCGCGTGACCAGCCGCCACGTCGGTAGGATGCGGTCGATCATGTTCGCTGCAACGGCTCGTGTGCGCTCCAGGCCGGGCGTGCAGGTTCGAATAGGGGGAGCACTGTGGCTCTGGCAGAGCGGCCTTCGCTGGCGTGGGAAGTCGCTGACCTGGTGGATCAGCAGTTGCTCGTTGTGCCGAATCCCCTGGCCGCCTGGAACAGTGACACGTTCTGGGTCTCAGTGTGGGACTCGGACCCTGGACAGGTCCTTGTCTCCCTGCATGTTCCGCGTGAGAGCGCCGATCCGTTCGTCCAGTTGAAGATCGGTTTCGCGGTGACCGAGGAAAGCCCCAAGCTCCAGGCCGAACGTATCGTCGCCGCCGTCCGGCGCCCGCACCCCCTGAACGGCGCGGTGGTTCTCGGCGGCTATCGAGAGTGCGCCGAAGCCTTCGGGTATGTCTGGCCGTCGTCGCTGGAAGAGTGAGTCACCAGCCATCGGTCAACTCCCGTGGCCAAGGACAGTCGCCCAGGAGCTTCAGTTGCTGTGGGCGGGATCTGCTGCGTCGAGTTGATACCAGTCCTGGGCGACCACGCACTGCACGCCGCCACCGGCGGCCTCCTGGACGAGGCCCTCGCAGACCCCGAATACCTCGTCCTCGCCGACCCCGACCGCCTCGTCCCCCAACTCACCCACGCCACCACACCCCAGGCCCGGCTCGCGGCCGCCGTGTACCGCCACTCCCGCGACCACCACACCCACGCCACCCCCGACCTACGCCGCCGACGCCTGGCCATCGACGCCGCCCGCTACAACGCCCCCACCCTGCGCGACGCCCTCAACCACCGCACCCCCGCCGGCACCTGGGCCCCCGCTTGGAGCACCGGCAGCAACACCTCCCCAGCCCTCCTCGACGTCCTGACCGGCCACACCGACTGGGTGCGGTCGGTGGCGTGCACGGTGCTGGACGGACGCCCGACAGCCGTCACCGCCAGCGACTCCTCGGTGCGGGTCTGGGACCTGACTACCCGGACGTGCATCGATGCGATTCCCATCCACGCCGGCGCGGTCGCGGTCATCGAGGACCGGCTGATCATCATCACCGGGCCGGACATCGCGCTATTCCATCCCAACCCCAGGTCATCCGACCCGGAGCGGATCTGAAGTCAGCGCCGTGCACGACCCCGACCACCGCTCCCGTAACTCAGCCCTTCACTCCGGAGGAGCCGCACCCTAATCAAATCCGAGCCCGCCGTCACCGCCTGCGAGGCCTGCACCGGCCCCACGCCCCCGCACGCCCGGCGAAGCCCCGCTCCCCGATGAGCCGGCGGACGCGAAAACGTCATCTCGTGATCCCGCGCCGCGCGCAGGGCGTCCAGGAGGGGCTCCGCGCGGCTGCTCACGGGTGAACCAACCATGAGCGCAGCGGCCCCACCACGGCCGGAGCGGACCAACCACGGCCCGGCCCGTCGAATCGTGTCGTTCTCGTAATCGTGATCGACCCCTGGTGGTTGGTCAGTCAGTTGTTAGCAGCAGGTTGGGTCAGGGCGTACGCATTCCGCAGCCGTCCGACAGGAGCCTTCTGTGAACCTCCGCCCCACCACTGCCCGTTCCCTCCTTCCGGCCACGGTTCCTTTGGCCGCTGCGCCCAGCCGACGTGGCGTGCGAGGCGGGCAGTTCGGTCCGATGCCAGCCAGCATGGGGCGGGAAGCCGCGCGGGCAGTCCGGACAGAAACACCTCGCCCTGCCCCGACCCGCGCCCAACGAAGGGTCGGGGGGCACGGCCTGCACACGGTCAGGCGCGTGCAGGGACCAGCCGAGCCCTCCACCGGCTCCCGCCTCGCTGCCCGCTTTTCAGCGTCCCGGGCCCCCTTGGTCGCGCAGGTGGACAGCCAGGTGCAGCGGGAACCCCGCCCTGCGTGCACCCCGAAGCGCCCTTCTTTTACATCTCATTTGGCGGGTTCGGTAAAGTTTCGGTCATGGTGGGGATCGTTGAGCGGCTGGTGCCGGACGAGTTGTGGGAGATGTTCCAGCGGGTGGTGCCGGAGGCGCCGTCGCGGCCTCAAGGCGGCGGACGGCGTCGGCACGGCGACCGGGAAGTCCTGGCCGCGATCGTGTTCGTGGCCACGTCGGGTTGTGCCTGGCAGCAGCTGCCGTCAGCGTCGTTCGGCCCGTCCGGGGCGACGGCCCACCGTCGCTTCTCCGAGTGGTCGAAGGCCCGTGTGTGGGCCAAACTCCACCGCCTGGTCCTCGACGAACTCGGCGCTCGTGGGGAACTGGACTGGTCGCGTTGCGCGATCGACTCGGTGAACATGCGGGCCCTGAAAAGGGGGATCTGACAGGTCCGAATCCTGTCGATCGGGGTAAGTACGACTCGAAGATCCACCTGATCACGGAGCGGACCGGTCTGCCCATATCCGTAGGTATCTCCGGAGCCAACCTGCACGACAGCCAGGCCCTGATTCCCCTCGTGAAGGGCATCCCTCCGATACGCTCCCGCCGCGGAAAGCGACGCCGCAAGCCCGGCAAGCTCCACGCCGACAAGGGCTACGACTACGCCCACCTGCGGCGATGGTTTCGAGAGCGGGGCATCACGCATCGCATCGCCCGCAGGGGGGTTGAGTCGTCGCAGAGGCTGGGCCGCCACCGCTGGACCGTGGAGCGGACGATGGCCTGGCTCGCCGGCTGCCGCCGTCTCCACCGACGCTACGAACGCAAGGCCGACCACTTCCTCGCTTTCACCAGCATCGCCTGCACTCTCATTTGCTACCGCAGACTCACCAAATGAGATGACTTTTTACGCCAGAACTACGGCGGTCTCGTCGGCGGCACACGATGTGCTGTCGCCGCTGTTGTTGGAGGAACCCTGATGCGTTCGCTGAAGATAGCCACCGGTACCGCCCTGGCCACCGCAGCCCTGTTGGTTTCCGCCCCGATGCTTCGGCGGCCGACACCCAGTGCGACCCTGCGACCGCGGCCGCGATGGAGGCGGAGTCCGCCTACAAGGCGGCCGTAGCCGACTACCAGAAGCAGGTCGCCGCGGGCGGGCACCCGGGCAAGGCGGAGCAGGACAACGTCGACCAGCTCAAGCAGAAGGCCGACTCCACCGACTCCGAGGCCCAACTGATCTGCGGCGACATCACTATGGACCCGTCGCATAAGCAGACCCACCCCCGGGGCGCCATGCACACCGGTGTCGGTGGGCAGAACAACTAGCGAGAGCGACAACACCTCCCTCGCCCTGGGCATCGGGGCGGCTGGTGTCCTGGCCGCAGGCGTACTGGTCGCCGGCCGCCGCCGCAGCAGCAACAACAACAACAGCCAGAACTGACACCTGTCAACGACGCAACACAGTCATGACTGTCGAGCGGGCTTGGGTCAGCAGGAAACTGCCGGCCCAAGCCCGCTTCTGGCCACACCACCGATGCCACGGCAGAGAGGCGGCGTCGTGCACCCTGCACGCACCCCTGTCTGGCCTCCGCGCCCAGCACACCACAACTACGCCTGATCACCTGCGGCGGCGGCTACGACAAAAAGACCGGCAGATACCTGGGGAACATCGTCGTCTACGCACACCTCACCGGCCACGCATGACCACCTGTGCGCACAGCCTGCTGCCCCCGGCGGTCAGAGCCCGGCAACCCCGCCCGGGAGCCGCAGAGCTTGTACGGGATCGCGGTGGAGGCCGTGGGGAGTCAGCGGATGGTGACCTGGACTGTGTTGGACACCGCCACCGCCCACAATCCGGATCTTGTTGAGCCCCTTGATGCCGAGCTTCACCCGCAGATCATTAGGTGTGCGCGCGGGTGGTGTTCATGCGGATGCGCAGGCTGACCCAGCCGCGGCGCTACAGCTGCTGCAGTCGCACCGGGGTCCCTTCGACCGCGTCCACGGGCCAGTTCCGGGTGCTGGAGTCAGCGCGGAACGCCTTGGTAGCCGGGCCCGCGTCCGCGCCGCCGGGGCCTGCTCCCGGACCGTGCCGGGCCGGTACGCGGCCCCGGGACGACCGGCGCCGCCTCCCGGGCGCCGGGTGTGGCCGCCTCCTGGACGTGGTCCTGCTCGGTGGTACGCGGGTCGAGGTACTGGCGCAGACGGGCGGCGGCGAGGACGGCCGGGGCCAGGAGGCGGGCGGCATCGGCGTCGAGGTGGGCGAGTGCGCCGAGGAGGGCGTCGAGTCCGTAGGGGGCATCGAGCGCCCCGCCCCGGTCTGCGGGCCAGCTGGTGGTGACCGCGTCCGCGAGAGCGCACGCGGCATCGGCGACCGTGTCGGCGAGAGCGGGCACAGGACCTGTGGGCGGCAGGGGCGTCATCACGATCTGCCCAACGATCCGGCACGGGGCGGGTACCCGCGCACCCGGCCCGTCTTCCGGTCGGCCGTGCCCCCGAGGCGCCACGGCCGGGAGGCCGCCAACTGCCGGCCTGCATTGAGAGTCGTCAGGCAGCGAATTTCCCGAAGAGGTGGTTGGCAGGAGCGTCGGGATCGTTGCCGTAGAAGAACTCTGTGAGGGCCTGGTGGAATTCGGCACGGTCCAGCGCTCCGGAGCCGTCCCGGTCCAGGGCCGCGAAGACCGCAGCGCAGTCCCGGCCGGGAACGCCGGCGACCGAGGCGAACATCTGCTGGAACTCCACCTGGTCGATCATGCCGTCCCCATTGAGGTCGACGAGGTCGAAGAAGCAGTTGGTGACCGGTTCGATCTGGTCCGGGTACAGGGCGGGGTCGGTCAGGACCCGCCTGAACCCTTCGGTCATCTCCCGCAGATCGACCTTCCCGTCACCGTCCTGGTCCATGGGGGCGATCACGTTCGCCCAGAACGTGTCCATCCCCTCGGTGAGCCGGCGGGAGGTCACGGAGTCCGGTGCCGTGCCGCGGGCGGTGATGTAGCGCTCGCTCATCTTTCGGACATCCTGCTGGGTGATGAATCCGTCGCCGTCGATGTCGGCGCCGCGGAACCACTGGCCGTACTTGAGGTCTTGAAGTGCAGTCACGACTGCGCAGAGTATTCACTTGGTTACCCACGTGCAAACACGCAGGTGGAGAATGTCTGGGCGGTCAGCGTCAGCCCGCCGCGCGTGATGATTGAGAGGCGGGACCGGTCTGTGGAGAGGGACGTCGTAGTGCGTCAGTGGTCGAGATCGGGCGGCGTGAAGGCGAGCACCTCAGGGGCCAGATCGCCGTACCTCTCGACGTCGACCAGCGCGCTGAGAGCGCTCGGCCCCTGGGACAGGCGTGAGCAGGGCCGGTCCGCGGTGAGGGCGTTGGGGTTGCCGTGGCGGTCCAGGGTTCCGGCCCGGCCCGGCTGGACGGGGTCCCACCACGCTCCGGTGGAGAGCTGCACGATGCCCGGCATGAGGTCGTCCGAAAGGACTGCGCCTGCCAGGCAGCAGCCTCGGTCGTTGTAGACGCGCACGATCATGCCGTTTTCGATGCCGCGCGACGCGGCGTCCGACGGGTTGAGCGTCACGGGCTCGCGGCCTCGGATCTTTGACCCAAGGCTGTGGCCACCGTTGTCGTACTGACTGTGCAGCCGTGAGGCGGGCTGATTGGAGATCAGGTGCAGCGGGAATCGGTCCGCCAACTCGGCGTGGAGCCACTCTGCCGGTGCGAACCACGTCGGATGCCCGGCACAGTCGTCGTAGCCGAAGGAGTCGATCTCCTCGGAGAAGATCTCGATACGGCCCGATGGCGTCGACAGAGGAAAGCGCTGCGGGTCCGCGCGGAGCGCCTCGAAGCTGCCGGGGAACGGCCCGGCCAACGCCGGTAGCTCAGCGGTGGAGCTTCGCCAGAAGGCGTCGAAGCCGGGCAAGGTGGCCTCGTCACCGAGATCGGCTCTCGTCTGCTCGTAGAGGTGCCGGACCCATTCGCTCTCGGAACGCGACTCGGTGAACTCCTGTTCGTAGCCGAGCCGGGTGGCCAGAGCGGCGAAGATGTGGTGGTCGGTGCGCGACTCGCCCTCCGGCTCGCGAACTTTCGGCATGGCGACGAGGTGGGGATCCGAGAATCCGGCGGCGAAGTCGTCGCGCTCCAGGCCGGTGGCGGCGGGCAGGACGACGTCGGCGAACTTGGCGGTGGTGTTCCACCAGGCTTCGTGCACCACCACGGTGTCCGGGGTCTGCCAGGCGCGGGTCAACCGGTGCAGGTCCTGGTGGTGGTGGAACGGGTTGCCGCCGCACCAGTAGACCAGGCGAAGTTCGGGCAGTGTGAGGCGTTGACCGTCGTAGTCGATGGTCTTGCCCGGGTGCAGCAGGGTGTCGGCGATCCTTGCTACCGGGATGAAATCCGGGACGAGGTTGTCGACCTTGGGAATTGTTGCCACGGAGGGACGGCCGGGGGCAACGCCGGTCGCGTCCATCGTCGCGTAGCCCGCGCCCCAGCCGCAGCCGGGCCGGCCCATCGAGCCCGTCATGGCGGCCAGTACGACGGACATCCAGATCGGCTGTTCGCCGTGGTCCGCGCGTTGCACAGCGTAGTTGACCATGATGAGCGACCGTTGGGA
>NZ_JBITDM010000052.1:0-12144 GCF_044454195.1 Streptomyces sp. NPDC051561
ACATTCCGAACCCGGAAGCTAAGCCTTTCAGCGCCGATGGTACTGCAGGGGGGACCCTGTGGGAGAGTAGGACGCCGCCGAACAATTATTGTGGGGAAGCCCCGCACCAGGTAACTGGTGCGGGGCTTTTCTGCGTTTACAGCGATGTTTTCTTCGCTCTGCAGGCGAGTGCATTGCGGGAGAAGGGACTGGTCAGAGTCGACCGGCGGCTTTGAGGGAGAGATAGGCGTCGGCGAGGGCGGGCGCGAGATTCTCGGGGGTTGCGTCGACGACTGTCACTCCGTGGCGTTGGAGCTTTTCGGCAGTAAGGCGGCGCTGAGCTTGGGTCTGGGTGCCTGCGGCGGCGTCGTAAACGGCATGCAGGGAGCCTCTGGCCTTGGCCATCTCTGCGATTCGAGGGTCGGCCACGGAGGCGACAAGGACCGTATGACGCTGGGTGAGTTGAGGGAGGACCGGAAGGAGTTCTTCTTCCACGGGGGCGGTTTCGAGGTTGGTGAAGAGAACGATCAAGGAGCGGCGGGGGGCGTTCTTCAGCGCGGCGGACGTCATGCCGCGGGCGTCGCTCTCGATCAGCTCGGGTTCGAGTGGGGCCATGGCATTCACCAGGGCAGGCAGGAGTTCTCCGGCAGACCTGCCCCGTACCTGAGCACGTGTGTGGCGGTCGTGTGCCAGGAGGTCGACACGGTCGCCGGCGCGCGAGGCGAGTGCGGCGAGGAGCAGAGCGGCGTCCATGGACGCATCAAGGCGGGGGACGTCGCCAACCCGGCCCGCGGAGGTCCGGCCGGTGTCAAGGACGAGCAGGATGTGGCGGTCTCGTTCGGGGCGCCAGGTGCGGACAGCGACAGTGTTCTGGCGGGCGGTGGCGCGCCAGTCGATGGAGCGGGTGTCGTCTCCTGGCACGTACTCGCGGAGGCTGTCGAACTCGGTGCCCTCGCCTCGTGTCAACACGCTGGTCCGGCCGTCGAGTTCGCGTAGCCGGGCCAACTTCGAAGGCAGGTGCTTGCGGCTGGTGAAGGGCGGCAGGACGCGGACCGTCCAAGGTACGTGGTGGCCGGCCTGACGTGCGGCCAGGCCGAGGGGGCCGTACGAACGGACGGTGATCCGCTGAGCATCCCGATCACCGCGGCGGGTGGGCCTCAACTTCGTGGTCAGGCGGCGGCGTTCGCCGGCCGGGACGGTCACCTTGTGGCGGGAGGCGCCGAACTCGGTGCCGGAGAGCCAGCTGCTGGGCGGCCATGCGTCGCGGAGGTCGGCGCGCAGGCTGCGGGGCGAGGAATTGGTGACGGTCAGTTCGACCGAGGCGATTTCACCGAGTCGAACGGATGTGTCACCAGTTCGAGTGAATTGGAGCTTTCGCACTGGTGCGGCCAGGGCGTAGTCGCACATGATTGCGAGTGTGAGGGGCGCGTTGATCGCGAGGATTCCCGACCAGCTCGGCGCGAGGATGCCGACCGGGAGGGAGCCGAGGGCGGCGAGCAGCGCGGCTCGTCCAGTGAGTGCCATGGGTGTCGTCTCAGCGGGGGACGGGGACGTGGGCGAGAACGGCGGTGATGACGGAGTCGGCAGTGACTCCTTCCATCTCGGCCTCGGGCCGGAGCTGGATGCGGTGGCGAAGCGTAGGCAGCGCCAGGGCTTTCAAATCGTCGGGGGTGACGTAGTCCCTGCCGGTGAGCCAGGCCCAGGCGCGGGCGGTGGAGAGCAAGGCGGTGGCGCCTCGCGGGGAGACGCCGAGAGTCAGGGAGGGGGAATCACGGGTAGCACGGCAGATATCGACGACATAGCCGGTGATCTCGGGTGACACCGAGGTCCTGGCGACCGCGGACCGGGCGGCTTCCAGGTCGGCGGGGCCGGCGACGGGGCGTACGCCCGCTGCTTTCAGGTCCCGGGGGTCGAAGCCATCCGCGTGGCGGGTCAGGACGGCGATCTCGTCCTGGCGGTTGGGGAGGGGGACGGTGAGTTTGAGGAGGAAGCGGTCCAGCTGGGCTTCCGGGAGGGGATACGTGCCCTCGTACTCGACCGGGTTCTGGGTGGCGGCGACAAGGAAGGGGTCGGGGAGGAGGCGGGGGACGCCATCGACGGTGACCTGGCGTTCCTCCATCGCTTCGAGCAGGGAGGACTGGGTCTTGGGAGGAGTGCGGTTGATTTCGTCGGCGAGGAGGAGGTTGGTGAAGACGGGGCCCGGCTGGAAGGAGAACTCGGAGCTGCGGGAGTCGTAGACCAGGGAACCGGTGACATCGCTCGGCATCAGGTCGGGGGTGAACTGGACGCGCTTGGTGTCGAGTTCGAGGGAGGCGGCCAGGGCGCGTACCAGGAGGGTCTTCGCCACGCCGGGGACTCCTTCGAGGAGGACGTGGCCGCGGCAGAGGAGGGCGACGACGAGGCCGGTGACCGCCGGGTCCTGGCCGACCACGGCCTTGGCGATCTCGGAGCGCAGGGCTTCGAGAGAGGCGCGGGCGCTGGCGGCGGTCTCGGCCGAGGGGACGGTCGGTGTCTCGGTGGGGGTCTCTGCGGGCTGGGCGCTCATGAGGCGCGGACCTCTCTTTCGAGGGCGTCGAGTTCGTCTGCCAGGCGGATGAGGCCGGCATCCTGGGGTGGAGTGGGGCCGAAGAGAAGGGCGTTGAGGTCTCTGGTGGTGTCGGGGAGGCGGGCGGAGAGGGCAGTGAGGAGGGCGTCGGGGGAGTCGGAGTGGACCGCGGGGACGCCGGTGAGGGAGGAGAGCCGGAGGCGGGTGGCGGCGCGCAGGGTTGCGGCCGCGCGGTCGCGGGCGTGGGACTTGAGGTAGAGGCGGGCGCGGCCTTCGGTGGTTTCGGAGGCGCGGATGGCAACGGGGAGCCGCTCGGTCACCAGGGGGCCGAGACGGCGGGCGCGCCAGATGGCTGCGAGTACGGCGGCCAGGGCGAGTTGGAGTGTTCCCCAGAGCCAGCCGGGCGGGATGTGGGAGAGGAAGCCGCTCGTGGCGTCGGGGGTGTCGCCGTCGGAGTTGGTGCCTTCGGTGGCGGAGGGGTCGGTGAGGGAGGGGAGGTACCAGACGAGTTGGGGCCGGGAGCCTAGGAGCTGGACGGCCAGCGAGGCGTTGCCCTGTTGGGTGAGGTGCTCGTTCTGGAGGAGGTTGGCGGCGCCGAGGAGGACGGTGTCGCCGCCGGAGGGGGTGGTGAGACGGAGGAGGGAGGGGCGGCCGTCGGCGGGGTAGCAGGCGTCGTGGGAGGCGGTGGTGGAGTAGCGGAGGCCTCCGAGGTCGGCTCGGCCGGCGGTAGCTGCGGCGGGCAGGGCGCAGCCGGGTTCGCGGGCGGCGACGGGGGAGTTGGGGGGTTCGGGCCGTACCCCCGGGGCGAGGGTATGGAGGGAGGGAGGGCCTGGGGCGACGAGGACGGTGCGGCCGCCGGATGAGGTGGTGGCGGTGTGGAGCTCGCGTTGTTGGGAGGGCGTGAGGAGGTTCGGGGAGGCGACGAGGAGGGTGGTTTCGGGGCCGGTGGCGGTGGTGGCCTCGGCGAGGGTGGTGACGACGCGGGTGGAGACGCCGCGGTCCTTGAGGAGTTCGGCCACGGCGTGGCTGCCGTTGCGGTCGAACGAGCGCGGGTCGAGGTGGCCGTGCTGCTTGTTGGACTGGAGGAGGGCGATGACGAGGCCCGCGAGGGCGAGGATGCCGAGGACGAGGAGTATGCCTCGGGAGCGCGTCCAGACCTGGTGGGGAGTGGTGGAAACCAGGGTGGGGTGAGGTGGCGTGGTGGTCATTCGGTGGCTCCGCCCGGGGAGGAAGTGCCGGTGAGGGAGGGCTTGGCGGTGATGAGGGAGAGGTCGAGGTCGCGGAGGTGGAGGTACGCGGCTTCGTCGGCGGTGCGGTCGCCGTATGTGACGTCGTCGAAAGAGCGGGCGGCGGTGCGCAGGCGGTCGGCGTGGGCAGGCAGGGAGCGGCCCGCCTCCGCGGCGGCTTCGTCGGCGGTGCGGCCGGGGCGGGGGTCGAGGACGGTGCGTTCTTCGAGGGCGCGAACGAGGGCGCGCATCCGTTCCTGGACGGCGGGGTTCCAGCGGTGGGCGGCGGCGTGGGCCTCGGCGGCGGTGCGGTGTTCGGCGGCGCTGCGTGGGCGGTCTCCGAACAGGGCGTCCGGGGAGGCGGGGGTGCGGCGCGGAGCGCCCAGGCGCCACCACAGGGCGGCGATCAGGAGGACGATCACCAGGGCCAGGACGATCACGCCGAGGGGGCCTCCGGGGGTTGCACCGGAGGCCGCGTCGAAGAGGCCGCCGACCCAGTCCCAGAAGCGGTCGAGGGCGCGCTGGAGGAGGTTGGGGTCGTTCTCGTGGTACCTCGGGTCGGACAGTTCGCGCTCGGCGGCCTCGCGGGCCGGGACGCGTGGAGTGTCCACGGGCACGTCGCCGTCGGCGCGTACCCGTGGCCAGGTCGTGGCAGTGGCCCCCGTCACTGTCACGGACGCGTCAGCTCCCTGGGGTGGGGTGGGTGGGCTGCTCCGTGCCGTAGTCCGAAAGGCCGGCGGCGCGGGCGAGGTCCAGGTCGAGGGCCTCGCGGCGAATGCGCTGGTCGATGTAGAGGAGGACCGTCACGCCGGCGGAGATCGGGTAGGTGATGGCCATGGCGATGACCGCGCCGATGCCGGTGATGATCAGGAAGCCCCAGCCGAACTCAGGGGCGGAGCCCTTGAGGAGGTTGCTGATGCCTTCGCCGTCGACGAGGAAAGCGATGAACGAGAACAGCATCGAGATGATGAGCGACACCAGGCCGGTCAGCAGCATGGTGAGCAGGGTGATGCCGAAGATCCGCCACCAGGAGCCCTGCACCAGCTTGGCCGAGCGGCGCAGCGCCTGACCGATGGTCTGTCGTTCCAGCATCAGAGCGGGGGAGGCGAGGGAGAAGCGGATCAGCAGCCAGACCATGACGACGAATCCGGCGAGCCCGCCGAGGGCCGCGAGCGCCGCTCCGCCGCCGGAACCGAGCAGCAGGCCGGGCAGCACGCCCACCGTCATGACCACGCAGGCACCCACGGCAAGCAACAGGGTGAGCCCGAGCAGCTGTGCCAGCCGGGGCTTCGCCTCCTGCCAGGCGTCGGCGAGCGTCACCGGCCGGCCCAGTACGGAACGGCTGACCACCACGGTGAGCAGCGCCGTCGTGAAGAGGGTGCCGACCAGGGTGATCGCCAGGGTCGGGCCCATGCTGAGCAGGGAGTTCTGCATCTCGTCGACGGCCTGGCGCAGGGCCTCGGCGTTGTTTGCGCTCGGGTCGATGGCGAGCGGCTCGGGAAGCAGATAGTGCTGGATGAGGGTGTTGGCCACCTGGATGAGTACGGCGACGGTGACCGTGATGCCCAGCACCGTGCGCCAGTGGGCGCGCATGGTGGAGACCGCGCCGTCCAGGATGTCGCCGACGCCGAGCGGGCGCAGCGGAACCACTCCGGGCTTGGCCGCGGGCGGCGGGCCGCCCCAGCCTCCGGGGCCCGGAGCGCCCCAGCCGCCACCCTGCTGGGGGCCGTGGCCGCCGTGCTGGGGTCCGTAACCGCCCTGCCCGTATCCGCCCTGCCCGGGCGGGGTCTGGGCGTAGCTGCGCGGGGGAGGGGTGCTCGGGGCGGACCACTGGGCCGCGGGGGGCTGCTCCTTCGACCACTTCGAATCGGGTGCCTGGTCGGCGGGTTCAGCGGGTCCAGTGGGTTCGGCAGATCCGGAGTTCTCCGGGGGGCGGTCGTCGGAGGGGGCGGGTCCGGGCGAGGCCCAGCCCGGAGAGTCGTTCATCGTCGCTCCTTCACGGTGCCCGACCCCGGGTGCGGGGGCAGGTTGCCAGCAATCGTGCCATGGGGGGAGCGCAGGTGGACCGGCCCCCGGGGTTCCTTGTCGCTCTTGGCACCTTCATTTGTCGGGGCGGTACGGGGCAGACTGGGCGGATGGCTGATCAGGACGCACACAGCACGGTGGGCGCATCGGCGCTCGCACGGCCCTCGCTGCGATGGGAGGAGCCGCCCGAAGGACCGGTGCTGGTGCTCCTCGACCAGACCCGGCTGCCGATGGAGGAAGTGGAACTGGTCTGTACCGATGTGCCTGCGCTGGTGCAGGCGATACGGACGCTCGCCGTACGGGGAGCTCCGCTGCTCGGCATCGCGGGGGCGTACGGGGTGGCGCTCGCCGCCCGGCGCGGGTTCGACGTCGAGGGGGCGGCGGCGGAGCTGGCGGCGGCGCGGCCCACCGCGGTCAATCTCGGGTACGGGGTGCGGTGGGCGAGCCAGGCCCATCGGGCGGCGCTGGAGAAGGGGGCCGGTGAAGAGGGGGCCGCCGCTGCCGCGCTGGAGGCGGCCAGGGAGCTGCACCGGACGGACGCCGCGGCCAGTGTGGCGATGGCGGGGCACGGGCTGGCACTGCTGGACGAGCTGCTGCCCGGCGGGAGCCACCGCATCCTGACCCACTGCAACACCGGGGCGCTGGTCTCCGGTGGCGAGGGCACCGCGTTCGCGGTGGCCCTGGCGGCGCACCGGGCCGGCCAGCTGCGGCGGCTGTGGGTGGACGAGACGCGGCCGCTGTTGCAGGGAGCGCGGCTCACCGCTTACGAGGCGGCGCGGCACGGGATGGCGTACACCCTGCTCACGGACAACGCGGCGGGCTCACTGTTCTCGGCGGGCGAGGTGGACGCGGTGCTGATCGGGGCGGACCGGATCGCGGCCGACGGGTCGGTGGCGAACAAGGTGGGGAGCTACCCGCTGGCGGTGCTGGCGAAGTACCACCATGTGCCGTTCCTCGTGGTGGCGCCGCTGACCACGGTGGATCTGGACACCGCGGAGGGGTCGGACATCGAGGTGGAGCAGCGGCCCGGACTGGAGGTGACCGAATTCACCGGGGGGCTCTCGGCGGCGGGAGCCGAGGGAGGTGGCGGGATCCCGGTCGCGCCGCTGGGAACCCAGGCGTACAACCCCGCTTTCGATGTGACGCCGCCCGAACTGGTGACGGCGATCGTCACCGAGGAGGGGGTCGTCTCACCGGTGACGGGGTCCTCGCTGGCCGAGCTGTGTGCCAGGTCACGACAGGCAACGATGAGCTAATGGGATGATGGCTTAATGAAGGGACGCGTCCTTGTCGTCGACGACGACACCGCACTGGCCGAGATGCTCGGCATTGTGTTGCGTGGAGAAGGTTTTGAGCCGTCGTTCGTAGCGGACGGCGACAAGGCACTTGCGGCATTCAGGGAGGCCAAGCCGGACCTGGTGTTGCTGGATCTCATGCTGCCCGGACGGGACGGCATCGAAGTCTGCCGTCTGATCCGGGCCGAGTCCGGAGTGCCGATCGTGATGCTTACGGCGAAGAGCGACACCGTCGATGTGGTGGTCGGGCTGGAGTCCGGCGCCGACGACTACATCGTCAAGCCGTTCAAGCCCAAGGAGCTCGTCGCCCGTATCCGGGCGAGGCTGAGGAGGTCGGAGGAGCCCGCACCGGAGCAGCTGGCCATTGGTGACCTGGTCATCGATGTCGCCGGTCATTCGGTGAAGCGGGAGGGGCAGTCGATCGCGCTGACCCCGCTGGAGTTCGACCTGCTGGTCGCGCTCGCCCGCAAGCCCTGGCAGGTGTTCACCCGCGAGGTGCTGCTGGAGCAGGTCTGGGGGTACCGCCACGCCGCGGACACCCGGCTGGTCAATGTCCATGTCCAGCGACTGCGTTCCAAGGTCGAGAAGGATCCGGAGCGCCCGGAGATCGTCGTGACCGTGCGCGGCGTCGGCTACAAGGCCGGACCGAGCTGACATGAAGCGAGGCAGTGCTGCTCCGAGGCCCGGGGAGCCGGGCGGCCGGACGGAGCGGCCTGCCGGAGGCGAACGTCCGGCTGGTGGCCGGTCGGCCGGTGGTCGTCCTGCCGGTGGCGAGCGGGGTCCTTCCAGGTTCAACCGGTTGCTCCAGGGCGGCCGGCTGCTCCAGGACGCGGCGCCCGGTGGGCCCGTGCTGCGCCTGGTCGTGCGGCTGGTGCGGCGTCCGCTGCTGCCCGCCCTGCGGCTGTGGCGGCGGAACATCCAGCTCAGGGTGGTCGCGGCGACCCTGCTGATGTCGCTCGGAGTGGTGCTGCTGCTCGGCTTCGTGGTGATCAGTGCCGTACGCAACGGCCTGCTGAACTCCAAGGTGGAGGCGGCCCAGAATCAGGCCCGGGGCGGTTTCTCGGTGGCCCAGGAGCGGGCCAGTACCCCTGTCGCCCCCGGTGGCACCGACGGTGACACCGAGGACAGGAGGGCGGCGCGCAACGCCGCGAACTGGCGCTCCGACCTGGTGGAACTGCTCGCCAGCGGTGGCCAGAAGGCCTTCAACGTGGTGGCACTGAGCTCCGCGTCCGACGAGGAGACGACCCAGCCCGGACCGCGTGCCTCCGGTGGGGTGGACCCCCTGGAGAGCGTGCCCCAGGAGCTGCGGACCGCCGTGGACCGGGGCGCCGAGGCCTCCCAGACGTACGTACGCATCGTGTACAACAACGACGCCCAGCCGTCCGAGCCCGGCCTGATCGTGGGCAAGCGGCTCAATGACGTGAGCGGGCAGCCGTACCAGCTCTACTACCTCTTCCCGCTGTCGCAGGAGGAGGCCTCCCTCAAGGTCGTCACCAACACGCTGACGACCGCGGGACTGTTCGTGGTGGTGCTGCTCGGGGCGATCGCCTGGCTGGTGGTGCGGCAGGTGGTCACCCCCGTGCGGATGGCGGCCGGGGTGGCCGAGCGGCTGTCCGCGGGCCGGCTCCAGGAACGTATGAAGGTCACCGGCGAGGACGACATCGCGCGGCTCGGCGAGGCCTTCAACAAGATGGCGCAGAACCTCCAGCTGAAGATCCAGCAGCTGGAGGACCTGTCGCGGATGCAGCGCCGGTTCGTCTCGGATGTGTCGCACGAGCTGCGGACGCCGCTGACGACGGTGCGGATGGCGGCCGATGTCATCCACGACGCGAAGAGTGACTTCGACCCGGTGACCGAGCGGTCGGCCGAGCTGCTGGTGGGGCAGATCGACCGGTTCGAGTCGCTGCTCGCGGACCTGCTGGAGATCAGCCGGTTCGACGCGGGCGCGGCGGCGCTGGAGGCCGAGCCGATAGACCTGCGTGAGGTGGTACGCCGGGTGATCGACGCCGCCGAGCCGCTGGCCGAGCGGAAGGGCACCGTGATCCGGGTCGTCGGGGACGAGCAGTCCGTGGTGGTCGAGGCGGACGCCCGAAGGGTCGAGCGGGTGCTGCGCAATCTGGTCGTCAACGCCGTGGAGCACGGCGAGGGGCGGGACGTGGTGGTACGCCTCGGCGCCGCGGGCGGTGCGGTGGCCATCGCCGTGCGGGACTACGGCGTCGGTCTGAAGCCGGGCGAGGCGACCCGGGTGTTCAGCCGGTTCTGGCGGGCCGATCCGGCGCGGGCCAGGACGACGGGCGGTACCGGGCTCGGGCTGTCGATCGCGGTCGAGGACGCCAGGCTGCACGGCGGGTGGCTGCAGGCGTGGGGCGAGCCGGGCGGCGGATCGCAGTTCCGGCTGACGCTGCCGCGCACGGTCGACGAGCCGTTGCGCGGGTCGCCGATACCGCTGGAACCGGAGGACTCGCGGCGGGCACGTGCGCGGGCGGCGAGTGCGGCCGGTGGGGAGCCGGAGGGCAGTACCCGGCTGGCCACCGTTCCCGTACAGCCTTCGGGAGAACGGCGGACCGGTCCGATCACGCCGCCGCGCGCCACGGCCATACCCGCCGACCCCACGGCGCTGCCGGGCAACGGCGCCAGGGTGGTGTCCCGGCGGACGGGGGAGGAGCCGCAGGGCGGGAGCGGTGACGCGGAGGGCGGTGCGGCCGGGGGTGGCAGGGCGGCCGGTGCTGTTCGAGCGGCCGACCGAGGCAGTGGGACCGATGGTGGCAGTGGGACCGGCAGTGGCAGTGGGACCGATGGTGTCGGCGTCGGCCGTGCACCGCAGGACAGGGACCGGGAGGACACCGCGCGTGGGCGTTGAGCGTCGGGGTGGCGGCAGTGGGAGCCACAGCAGCCGGGACAGTGATGAACGGGGCAGCGAGGGCCCTGCCGGGCGTGCGGGCGGTGCACGCCGTGTCCGACGGGGGCTCGGCCGGAAGGTGGCGGCGCTGCTGGCGAGTGGGCTGCTGCTGGCCGCGGCGGGCTGCGGGTCGATGCCCGATCACGGCGACGTAAAGGAAGTGAAGTCGTCGCAGCGGGTCGACTCGCAGGTACGGGTGTACAGCGTGCCGCCCCGTTCCGGAGCCCGGCCCGAGGAGATCGTCGACGGGTTCCTGGAGGCGATGACCAGTGACGACCCCGGGTTCGACACCGCGCGCAAATACCTGACCAAGGGTGCGTCGAAGCGGTGGAATCCCGGGTCGGTCACCACGGTGCTGGCCGTCGCGCCCGCCCGGGTGGAGACCTCCCGCCACAACGGAACCGTGCCCGGCTACTCGCTGTCCGGGCAGCAGATCGCCTATCTCAACGAGCAGAACGCCTTCCAGGCCGAGGCGAAACCGTACGACCAGTCGCTGCGCCTGATCCGGGAGAAGAACCCGGACGGCAAGGGCGGCAAGGACGGCAAGGACGAGGCCGGCGAGTGGCGGATCGACACCCCGCCGCCGGGGCTGCTGCTCGGCGAGTCGGACTTCCAGCGGATCTTCCGGCCCGTCAACAAGTACTACTTCGCCCCGAGTTCGGCGACGGACGACTCCGGGCAGCGGTGGCTGGTCGCCGATCCGGTGTACGTACGCAAGCGGACGGACCCGCAGACCCGCCTCGACCCGGTGGCGCAGGCGGTCAAGGCGCTTCTCGACGGGCCTTCCAACTGGCTGAAGCCGGTGGTCAATTCGAGCTTCCCGACCAGGGCGTCGCTCAAGGAGGGCGTCAAGTCGCTCACCTTCGGTGATCACAATTCGCTCAAGGTGCCGCTCAGTGCCAAGGGTGCCAACGTCAGTCAGAAGATCTGCCGCGACATGGCGGCCCAACTGCTCTTCACCCTGCGGGATCTGACGGCCACTTCGCGGATAGACCAGGTGGAGATCCAGAACGAGGACCTGTCCTCGCTCTGCGTGCTGAGCGGTGACGCGGCCGGCGGGTATGCGCCGGACAGTGCGCTGCGCACACCCTCCTACCAGTACTTCCTGGACGGCAAGCAGCGGCTGGTGCAGATGCGCAGCAACGCGGAGCGCGACGAGGCGGTGCCGGTTCCCGGGGCGCTCGGGGACTCGTTGCACCTGCGGTCGGCCGCGGTGTCGCGCGACGAGCGGAACGTGGCGGGCGTGGCGGTCGACGGCTACCACCTGTACGTCGCGCCGATCGCGGCGGACAGCAGGCACAGCACGCCGTACACCAGCGCCTTCAAGGACAGGAGTGCGCTGTCCGCCCCGAGTTGGGACGGGCGGGGCGACCTGTGGGTCGCGGACCGGGACCCGAGGAACCGGCGCGTGCTGCGGATGGTGGAGGGCGTGGGCGAGCCGCAGAAGGTGAAGATCGACGAGCTCGGCGACGGGTACGTCGAATCGCTGCGGGTGTCGGCCGACGGGGTGCGGGCGGCGCTGCTGGTGGTCGACGGCAAGGGCAAGGACGCGCGTACGACGCTGAAGGTCGGGCGGGTGGAGCGGGGTGGCACGCAGGAGCGGCCCGAGGTGCGGATCGCCGGCCTGCGGTCTGCGGCACCGCAGATGGAGCAGGTGACGGCGATGTCCTGGGCGGGGCCGAGCAGGATGGTCGTGGTGGGGCGGGAGGCCGGTGGGGTGCAGCAGATGAGGTATGTCCAGACGGACGGGTCGACTTCTGCGGCGGGGCTGTTGCCGGGGGCGAATCAGGTGACGGCGGTGGCTTCGTCGGACACGGAGCAGTTGCCTCTGCTGGCGCAGTCGCAGGAGGACGGGATTGTGCGGCTGCCGTTGGGGGCGAATTGGAAGACGGTGGTTTCGGAGGGGAAGGGGTCTTTGCCGTTCTATCCGGGGTGAGGGTGGTTTGGGGTGGGGGTGCGGGGGTGTCGGTGGGCCGGTGGGGGTGACCGGGAGTGGGGTGGGCCGGGGGCGGGTGGGGTGGCGACTCCGTGGGGGGCCGCCCCCTTGCCCGCCCGTTCCGCCCCCGGGGGGCGGCCCCGCCGCCCAAGCGGGCTGGGGTAACGCGGGGAGGGGCGGGGGCGCGCCCCCCCCCGCCCGGCGGGGGGGGGGGGGGGGGGGGGGGGGCCGGTGCGGGC
>NZ_JBITDM010000053.1:0-11958 GCF_044454195.1 Streptomyces sp. NPDC051561
TTCGCGGCCGCCTTCTCGCGCCGGGCTACCACCTCGCGGCGGGACGGGTTCCCGCTGTCGCGGTAGTCGTGCATGTAGTAGTCGCCCGGCCGGGGCTGTGGGCAGCGCGGGCAGTCGTGCCCGTGCGCGTGCCACAGCCCGACGGCGAGCAGCTTCGTGATCTGCGGGGTGCTGCCGTACTGCTTGGCGAGCTCGCCGGGCACGTGCCCGTCGGTAAGATGCTGCGCCACATACGAGCCGACGCGCATCCACAGCCCGAGCGCGGCGTTCGTGGCGCGCATCATCTTCGGGTGGCTGTGCGCCCCATCGTCTACGACGAAGAACGGCATCGGGTATCTCCTGTGATCAGAGCGTGAGTTGCCCGGGGTGAACGGGCGAAGACTTGGGGGTGCGGCGCTGCGCGGGCAGCCGGTCGGCCGGCGGCGTCGGGCCGATGCACTGGTGGTCGATCGCGTGGCGCCGAGCGCACGGGGTCGACCGGGTGTGGCAGCTCGCCCACCGCAGGTCGACCCCGTCGCGCGTCTCGTACACGCACCAGTCGAGGCGGTCCGGCTCGCGCAGCGCGCCCGCGGCGGCCGCCGACATCTGCTCGGCGTCGGCGACCACACTGAGCGCCGCCGTGCGGCCGACGAGCTGCCGCAGTACCGGGGCGGCGCAGCGGGGGCAGCGCGCACGCCGCGCCCCACTGCGACCGGCCGGCCGTGTCATCCGACGTGCTCGACTCGACTGCCGCGCCGCTGCTGCGCGGTGTGCGCCGCATACTCCGCCTCGGTCGGCATCGTGGCGAGGGCCTCGGCGACGGCGATCTCGACGTCGTGGTCGGCGAGCCCCGACTCGGCGTCGAGGGTGCCCTCGACCTTTCGGCGGCGCATCATCGCGCGCATGATCTCGGCGAGGTACTTCGACTGCCGGTCGTCCGACCCGACCTCGGCGAGCGTGATCCGGAGTTTCACCGTGGCGTCTTTGTCCTCGCCCTCGGCGTGCCCGGTGTAGCTCGTCGCCCGCAACTGGACGACTGCGAAGATCGAGGCGCCGGGACGCTCGAACAGCCCGCGGCGCAGCTCTTCGGGGATCGCGGCGTGCAGCCCGGCCGCGCCGCCGTCGAGCTTCACCTCGACGTCTTGTTCTCGCGACAGCTTGGGCATGTGCTCACTTCCTTCGGTTCGCTTGCTTACGGCGCTGGATGTCGCGCATCGCGGCCGCCGTCCGTACGTCTTCGTTGGTGCAGGTGTCGCGGCGGTGGCGTTCAGCCCGGCGTACGAGCTGCTCGACCGCCTCGGGGCCGATGGCGTCCTCGGACGGGGCGCCGCAGGCGCACGCCCAATCCGCGGACACCGTCGATGTGTTCTTGCTGTCGAACCGGACCCGCAGCCCGGGGCCCGGGTTGGGGTTGCCGATCGTCGGCCCGAACCCGGTCATCCCCCGAGCCGCCTCGCGCGTTCCACATCGGCGAGCAGCGCCTGCACGGCCGGCTCGTCGCGGACACGGTCGAGCAGCAGCCGCAGCGCGACCTCGGCCTGCAACGGAACGACTCCGTTACCGAGTGCCTTGAGCCGCGCGTTCCGTAGGGCGGCAGCGCTCATGCCGGGAGGGGCAGGCACCGAGGTCACGTGCCCGGCCGGTACGCCCTGCATCCACTCTGAGAACTCGGGCGCTAGACGTCCTCGATCGTCATTTGGCCAGGGGTGGGGGCGCCCGAGGACCGTTTCCCAACGCCGGATCGCGGGCTCGTAGTCGCCCCACGCAACGTCGGGTTGCCCCTCGCGTACGTCTCGCTCGTCCTGGTCCCGTCGGCCGCCGTCGGCGTCGGCAGCAGCGGCCGCACCACTTCCGACAGCGGGGGCCGGAACCCCTCGCTCGCCCGTCGGCCGGGGGTCCCGATGTCCGATGCCCGAGGTGTCGGCAGCAATCTCGCCGCATCCGTCAACGTCATCCCGTACCCGCTGCTGTACGGCGTCCCGTCCGGCCGGAAGTTCGCGGTGTCCTTCCCGTCGCCGGCTGCCGGGCTCGGCAGCAGCCGCGCCGCTGCGCTCGGCAACGTCAGATCGCCCGAGCTCCCCCGCTGATTCGGTCCGCCCTTCGATCCGTCCGTCGCCCTCGGCGTCGGCAGCAGCTTCCGAGCGAGGGAATCCAACGACGGCCGAACTGCGGCGTTCGGCCCCTCCGACTGGTTGCTGCCGTACCGAGTAGCCGTCGGCGTCGGAAGCAGCGTTCCCACCTCGGCCGCGAGCGACCGCCCGTGCGTGCCGGCTTCCTGCGACGGGCTTCGGGTCGTCTGCCGGTTCTCGTTCGCCGATGCACGCGGCGTCGGCAGCAGCCGCAAGGCGTTCGGCAACTGCCCCTTGAATCCCTCGCCCTTGTGATCCCGAGCCGTCGGCGTCGGCAGGCCACGCGAGGATGAACTCGCGGAACCGCTCGTGGGGAGCGCCGACCTCCTCAGCGCGTACGCCCGCCCACTCCGCATCGAACCCGATGGCGGCCAGGTCTCCGAGTACGGCACCGAGTGCTCGCAGAAGAGGCTTAGTTCCTGCGTGCTCCACACAGCACGCTTCGAGCTCCATACCGCTACGAGCCTTCGCCGAGAGGATGCCTCGGACATTCTCGATCACCACCAATCGGGGTCGGAGGATCGCGACCGCGCGCAGCATGTACGACCACAGACCCGACCGGGTACCGGTCATGAGCCCGGCGCGCTGTCCGGCCAATGAGAGATCAGTGCAGGGGAACCCGCCGGTCACGATGTGGACCGGACCGAGTTCGTCGCGGACGCGCTGCCATTCGACGGCGGTGATGTCGCCGAGGTTCGGCACATGCGGCCAGTGGTGGGCCAGGATGCGGGCGGCGTATTGGTGTTTGTCTTCCGGGTCGTATTGGCAGTGCCACGCGGGCTCGCCGCCGAGGACTGCCTGCACCCCCATGTCGAGCCCGGCGTACCCGGTGAACAGCGAACCGATCCGCAACGCCTCCGGGGCGACGTCGTCGAGGGTGCTCTGCCCGGGAACCGTCGACACCGGCCGCGCGGTCGCGGCGAGGACGTCGTCGAGCCTGCGCCGAGGCAGCGCCACGGCCGTACCGGGGATGTGCTGAGCGTGGGTCGTCACCGGGTCACCCCGATTCCGGTCACGGCCGGCCACGACACTTTGAGCAGCCGATCCCGCTGCGCCTGCGGCATCCCGAACAACGGGTCGCCGAGGGCGTCGTGCCCGGCCGCGCGCAGCCACCAGGCGTCGCACATGTCGCCGCCGTGACCCTTCGCGTCGAGGTCACCGGGGAACTCGGCGCCCGCCGCGAGGTACGCGGCGTCGGCCATGCGGCGCTTGTCGGCACCGCCGTGATCCGCAGCGAACCCCTTGAGCGTCGCGGGCGACACGAATGCGTACGGCACGTCGGCGTCGAGCAGCGCGCCGACGACGACACCGTGCAGCCGCCCGACGATCTTGAGTGCCGTCGCGTGCATCTTCGTCGGCAGATCCTCGACGACCGCGAGGTGCGGTGCGTGCTCGGCGAACTCGGCGGCGAGGACATCCCGCACCCGCAGCAGCCGACGGTCGCCGTCCTTCGCCCGGGTCTTGATCGCGAACGCCGTGCCGTCCGGGCGGCAGACACCGGTCGACGTGATCGACAGATCCAGCCCGATCACCCGCAGCTCGGCCGGGGCGACCACGATGTCGGCGAGCGGCGACTGCGCACCGGAACTGATGAGCCCCGGGATCGAGAGCGTCGTCACTGTGCGCCCCCGTTCGGGGTGCCGCAGGCGCGGCAGACAAGCCCGGCCGGCGTGCGGTCGTGGCGGGTCGACAGGTGCGCGCAGGTCGTCGTGTGGCAGGCGAGCCACACCTCGACGACCTCGGGCGAACCTGCGGCCGCCGGCCGGGGACGAACGGACCGCAGGCGGACCGCCCACCCCGCGAGCAGCGTCACGATGCCCCGGTGCGAGGCGAGGGTGCTCACGACTGCTCACCCCCGACCGGGCTGATCGGCCCGTACAGGGCGCGCAGTACGTCGAGGGACTCGCGTACGCCGTCGTCGCCGACCGGCTGCATCACGGGCGTACCGAGGTGATCGAGCCGCCCCGACCACATCCACAGCGGCTCGGTAGCGGCCGCCGCCCACGTCACCGACAGGTCCCAGACGTGCCCGGTGCCGTCGGTCCACACACGGCGCTCGGCGTCGAGGGTGCCGTGTTCGGCGTGCAGGGGCTCGTCGCCGCTCGGCTGCTCGGCGTCCGGCGTGCAGGGGTACGGCGGGTGGGCGTCGACGAGCGCGCGGGCTGCGTGCACGAGCACCGAGGCGACGGCGTGCGTGCAGCCACCGGTCGGCGTGATGTCGAGAGCGCCCTGCGCGTCAACGGTGATGACGAGTACGTGCTCGTCGAGGTCGAGAAACTTGATCTTCATGCGTCCCCCCGAGGCTTGATCGGCCACGACCCGTCGACGACGGCGGCCGGATCGGTCTTTCGGAACCACTCCTGCAACCCGGCCGCCTGCTCAGCGGCCCACCGGATTTGCCGGGTGTGCAGCTCGTCGGCGGCGAGCCCTTCGAGCTCGTGCAGCCGCGGCCGCTTGTGGAACCGGATGCGCTCGGGCCACTGCGACGGCGCCATGTGCGCGAGCGTCCCGATCCGGTACAGGATCCGGGCCGACATCAGCGCGTCGTACGAGCAGCCGTGCGCCTCGGACTCGACCCATGGCAGTTCGTAGACCTGCGCGAGCGTGATGAGCTGCCGGGCTCCCTGCGTCTCCGACGGGCGCTTGCGGTACGGCAACACGTGCTGATCGAGCACCCGCGTGTCGAGGACCCGCAGCGGCGTCTCGCCGAGCCGGTCGAGCAGCGGCTGCACGTTGTACCGGCGGCACTCGCGGTCGAGCAGCGTGAGGTCGTACGGCACGTTGTGACCGACGAGCGGGTCGCCCATGCCGACCCGGGTCGCGAGTGCCTCGGCGACCTGGTCGACGATGTCGGCCGCCGGCTCGCCGTGCGCCTTCGCGTGCTCGGTCGTGATGTGGTGCACGGCGGTCGCCTCGGCGGGGATGTCGACGCCGGGGTCGGCGAGCCACTCGTGCGAGTCGGTCTGTCCGCCACCGCCGAGCCCGATCACGGCTGCCGTCACGATGCGGTCGACCTCGGTGTCGACGCCGGTCGTCTCAAGGTCGAACGCCACCAGTCGGGAGGTGTGCCACATCAGCGCCCACCCCCGCCCGGCTGCGCGACCTCGGGCCACGCGTCTCCCGGGTTGTCGACGGGCGGCTCGTCGTCCTGGTCGACGACCTCGACGTCGTACACGCCGTCGTCGTCCGGCCCGAGCTCGTCGTCGCCCTGGTCGTCGCCGAGGTCGCCCGTCGTCGTGTCGACGCCCGCCTCGATGTCCTTCGCGATTCGGATGAGTTGCAGCGACAGTTCGTCAGTGCCCTTCGGGTCGACGTGTCCCGCCCGGTTCGCCCTATGCCATACCGCGCGGGCGTCCTCGACGGTTCGGCACTGCTGTGCCTCGGCGACGTAGTCAGGGCGGGCTGCCTCGATCGCCGCCCGGTCCACGCCGCTCGGGTCCAGAGCCGCCGCAGTGGTGAGCGGGCCAGACAGTGCCTGCCGCAGCGTCGGCAGCGACGGCACGAGCATCACGACCGGGTAATTCTTCGTCTTGCCCCGTCGTACCGCCGTCCGCTGCTCGATCCACATGCGGACCGGCATCAACCCCTTCCCGCCCGTCGCCTGCAACACGGTGTCGATCCCGCCCGCCATGACGTCGGCCGCGTAATGGCTCTTCGACTCCAACCGCCACACGCCGAGGTCCGGCAGATCCGGCAGGAACACACCGATGCGGCTGGTGGGCTTGCACACCGACCCCTGCTTGATCTCGTTCTGCTCGTGCCAGTCCGGCCCGAACTTCGCCAGGCAGATACACGGCTGCCGGGTGAGCTGCTCTGTCTCGCCGTCGCAGCGCCGGGCGCAACCCCCGCCCGACCACAGCTCGTACGCCTGCGACAGCGGATCGCCTGCCGGCAGTACGGCGCGCAGTTCGGTCGTGGTCGTGATGACCCGGTACTGCGCGATCTTCTGGTTCTGCGGTGTCCACTCCTCGACGTCGCCGCCGTACAGAGCGGCAGCCCGCTCGACGTACTCGCGGCTGTGGCTGGACAGTACGAACGTCTTCGACTTGACGGGGATCGGCCGCCCGTCCGGCTTGGGGTTCGGCCGGCTGTACCCGGTGCGGATGCGCCCGAGTTCAGCCGTCTGCCGTTTCATCGTGAGGATTCGACTGCCCATCAGGCGGCCGCCTTTCGCTCGGTGGCACCCGGCGCCCACGACGGCAGGACCGTCGGGTACTTGCTCGGGGCGGTGTGCAGATAGCGGGCGGTGCGCGTCGCGCCGAGGAAGGCGGCGAACTGCGCCCGGCCGGATGGGACTTCGATCAACCGTTGCGATCGCGGCCGCAGGTTCAAAAGCGCCGTACGGCTCACCCGAGGGGCGTCGCCGTCGGTGTCGTCCGGCAGCAGCCACACCGGGGCATGCCGCAGCGCGGCGAGTTGCAGGGGCTGCTCGGCGTAGACGACGCTGTCCGGCTTCTTCATCGACGTCTTGTAGTCGATGAGCCACAACTGCCGGCGCCCGTGCGGGCCAGTCGGCAGCCATACCCACAGATCACCGGTACCGGCGTACCCGTAACGGCGGTGCAGCACGGTCGTCTCGATGGCGACGATGTCGCGCTCGACGACGACGCGCCACAGCCGCAGCCACGCGGCGAGCTGGATCGCGTACGGCTCGACCTCGGGGTCGGCCGGATGCGGGGTGTCCAGCACGAGGGACACCGCCCGCTCGTGCACACGGGTGCCGAGATCCTGCGCCCGCTCGGTGTACTGCCGGTGCACGCCGACGAGTTCGCGCCGCAGCACGGTCGGCTCGGTGCGTGCCCGGTGCGCGGTCGAGATCGGGTCGGCGATCACGGCATCGGCGGTCATGCCTGCCGCCCACGGAACCAATGCGGGTTTCGAGATCGCGCTGAGCGCGTTCGTGACGCTGATCAAGTCGGGGCCCCCGGCGGGGTCGGTGTAGTACCGGCCCCGCTCGGTCGCCACCGCGTGGCGAGGATCAGTCACCGGGCACCGCCGGAAGATTCATGCGCCCCCACCGAACGCCGATGAAAAAGGCGGCGATTCGGGCACGGCTCGTCGCGCGGACCGTGCTCGCGTCCGGCAGCACCCGAGGGCGCACCGGGCAGCAGCACGGCAGCACCTCGGGGAACTCGCACGGTCGGCTGTGAGTGGACTCGCCCTTACGCGACGCGCTGTCGCGGGTGTCCTTCTCTGCGGCGTCCTTGCACCAGATCGAGCACCAGACCGCCCCGTACGGCAACGGCTGCCCGCAGTACGGGGCCGGGCAGTACGGGCGGGGAATGCCCGGTACGTCGGGGCCGACTCGCTGTCGGTCGAGGGGCTTCATGCGACACCGTCCTCGGCGTCGGCATTCAGCAGCTCGACCAGGTACGCGCCGAGCTCGGGCTGCTCGACCTCGATCACGGGCTCGGGGCAGCACGAGTACACGCTCGCGTCTTCCGGCTCGTGGTCGTCGTCGAGGCAGACCGGTGCGATCGCATCGTGCTTGTTGGCGCCCGTGTATTCCGTGATGACCTGTCGCCACATCGGGCGCTCGTCGCCGGTCACGTTCTTGAGCAGCGCGCGGGCGGCGATCCGGGCGTCGGAAAGAGTGCTCATGCAGCAGCACCGCCCTTGACCGCCTCGGCAGCAGCCCGACGCGACTGCCACACCTGCACCGCCTCGCCCGACCAGTGCCCCACCGGCAGCGCCCGCGCGGCGCTCACGCCGAGCCGCTCCGCGAGTTCGAGCCCCCGCTCGCCGTACAGCGACGTGCACTTGCTCGCCCGCTCGGACAACGTCGCGACGAGCCGCTCGACCTGCATGCCGACCCTCGACTGCTCGGGGTCGCTAATCGCGATCAAGTCGTCGAGCAGCAGCCCGTCGTCGGCGAGCAGCGCGTCGACGACGTCCTCGACGACCGCCTGCGCGAACCCGGCGAGGTCGAGCTGCGACCCACCGGGGATCGCCCGGACACCGACCGGGATCGGCGCCGAAACCATCTGCGTCTCGTCAGCCACGGCGGCCGCCCCTCGCGCCGAGCGCCTCGGCGAGCAGCGCCGGGACCCCCTTGCCGACGAGCCGGCCGCGTACGCCGCCGATCGTGAACCGGCAGACTGTCGACGGTCCGACGTTCGTCATGCGACGCCCGTCGATCCCGAGTCGGGCGATCCAGCCGTTCCAGTCGGCGAGCGACCGGGGGGTGACGACGAGCTGCACCTCGCCGCCGGCGGCGCTCGCCTCGGGCGGCGTCGGCATCGCGGCGAACTGCTGCTGCGCGGTGTCCGCGAGCGCCTTCGCCCGGCGGCACTGCACGGCGAGCGCTACAGCGGCCGGGGACGGCGTCGGCCGGTTCCTACCGGGCGCGGTGAACGGGTCGGCGTATGTCGTCATCGGGTCACCGCCGAACGGATCTCGGCGAGGATGTCCTCGCCGGACACGACCGGGACGTGTACGAGCACGCGCACCGTCGACCCGTCGAGCCTCTTCGGGGTGTCCGTGTGCAGGGTCCACAGCGACGCGCCGTCGACCTCGATGCCGCGCCGTACCTCGCCGCCGAGGGCGTACAGCCACGCGCCGAGGTCGTCGACGTCCGCGACCGTGATGTGCACGGCGTCAGGGCGGGCGACCATCGTCGGGGCGGGCAACGCGAGGTTGTCGAGGACAACCTGCACGGCGAGCCGGTTGTCGCTGGTCATAGCGAGGGGGCTCGGAGGGATGTGTTCGGTAGGCTGAGCGCTCAACGCGATCGCCTCACTCTCTGGTTGGGGTGTTTCGCGGGGGGTCGCTCGGGCCGGGAAGTCGGAGCGGCCCTTTTTGCTGTGGGTCAGGCGGTGGCGAGCTGCACGCCGGCCTCGGCGTCGTGCTCGTCGTCCTGCGTGGCCATCCAGCGCTTGACGTCGGTGAGGTCGAACCGGCGCTGCCGCCCCGGGAACGGGGTAACGGGCATACCGGCCTTGATCCACTGGAGTACCTGCCAGTCCGAGACGCCGTAGTACGTCTCGATCTCGCGCTGACTCAGAAGGGGCAGCAGCCCGGCCGGGAGGGCGACGACGCGCTCACTCTTCTTCGGCATCTCTCATTGACCTTTCTACTGTCACAGTCGAATCTGTAGGCATGCGAAACAGCGCCTGTATCGGCTGCCCGAGCGCGTCGGAGATGAGCCACGCGGTTCGGAGCCTGCACGCGGTCCTCGCCGTCTTCCCCTGCCCGGCGACCCGCCCCACGGCTGCGGCGCTGATGCCGCGCCCGGCCGGGTCGACGCGCTTCGTTGCACCGGCAAGTTCCGGGCCCGACACCCCCGCCGCCTTCATGGCGTCTCTGAGTGGCTGGCCTTCGCCCTTGCGGTGCAGGTTGGACATGCGGAACCTCGCGCCTGATTCGTCGGTGGCGCGCTTCCATCGAAGCGCGTTGTGACATTTCTACAGTCACAGTCACAACACCGTCAAGAGACTCGCCGAGTTCTTCCGAGGCGGACATAGTTCCTCGTGTAAATCGCACGCATGTTCTATGCTGGTGCCATATGCCGTCAGTGACGGCGTGCGGCGGGGAGGCTGCGCGCCGTGACTGCTTCACGCCACGCTTCTACTTTTACTTGCGGAAAGTAGAAGGCGCGGGGCACTCTTGAGTCCGTGGAGACTGAGGGACGTACCGAAGACCTCGCGCAGCTCATCGCTCGGTTGAAGTCTGAGTACGACGTCAACGACAGCGAGATCGCGCGCCGCATCGGTGTCTCCGCATCCGCTATCAGCACGTGGGTGAACCGCAAGCGCGGCACCGGGCGCGGCCCCAAGCCCGACAGCCTGCGCGCCATGGCGCGCGAGTTCCCGAAGTTCACCGAGACTGAAATCTTCGCGGCCGCCGGCCGTAAGGTCCCCGGTCCCTTGACCCCGGACGCCGAAACACGGCTTCTCGAACTCTTCCGGGGACTAACTGCCGAGCAGCAGCAGATCAAGGAAGTTGAGATGCGGGCACTGAACGAGCACAACCGTTCCGCCCTCTCGTAGGTCTCAGTTAGAGGCCAACTCCCGGTTATGTCTTGACTCTTCAACAACACCCCTACCGGTAGTCGCACAATCCTCCATTTGGCGCTACGGTCGCTCGTACGGCCGATGCTCCCCCGTCGGTACAGGTCTCCCACATGCCTGCGTATCGGGGGTTCAACCGTGTGCATCACCGTTCTTCTGGCTCCGCTGGCCCGGCTCCGCCCGTGGAATCCCACGCGCCAGATCATCACCGTTCCGACAGCCCTTTCCCCCGAGCGCGCCCTCATTGCCGTGCGGGCGGTTTTGTGTGAACTCGCCATCCCGCAGCCCGAGTTCGGGGCAGTCTGCTGGTGCGGGGAAGCGGTAACCCTTCCCTGCATTCCTCAGCGATCGGATGGAGAGGTGATGGCACATGGCGCGTAGGGCGACCAACAACCCCCGGCAACTCAGGTCGAAAACCTGCGGGTGCCAGGCATGCACTGAGCACTACCCCCCGGCCGAACACGGCGAGCGCAAGCGGCGGCGCGATTGCCTCGGATCCTGGCAGGCGCGCTACCGCGACCCCGCGGGCAAGCAGTGCGCGAAGAACTTCGCAAAGAAGAAGGAAGCCGAGGCGTTCCTCGACCGCACCCGCGACCGGGTCCGCAGCCGCACCTACCAGGACCCGAAGCGCGGCGAGATCGCCCTCGAAGAGTGGTGGGATCTGTGGTGGCCCGGACAGCCCAAGGGCCGGCCGACGACCGTGAACCGCAAGCTGTCGAGCTGGAACGCGCACATCCTGCCCAAGTGGGGAAAGTGGCGGCTCTGCGATCTGGAGTATCAAGAACTTCAGACGTGGATCACTACCGAGATCAAGGGGTACCACGCCCGCCGCAAGACGCTGGAGCTGCTGCGCGGGATGCTGCGCGGCGCCGTCCGTGACGGCAAGCGCATCCCGTACAACCCGGCCGCCGACATCGAACTGCCGGTGCCCCCGAAGAAGCACGCCGACGAGCTGCGACCGCCCACGCGCGAGCAGTGCGCGCTCATCCGCGAGCACGCCGCGATGTACTACGGGCCCTTGCTCGTCTTCCTGGAGGAGACAGGGCTGCGGTGGGGCGAGGCGACCGGGATGCGGTGGGGAAACGTCGACCTCGACGCTCAGCACGTCAAGGTAAAGGAAGTGCTCATTGACGACCGGGGGACGCTGTTCCGGCAGCCGGCACCGAAGACAGTCGCCGGGTTCCGTACGGTCCCGCTCACTCCGGATGCGGTGGCAGCGGCCCGCGTCATGGTGGATCGGTGGCGTCCGAAGCGGTCTGTCTCTCCCATCGGCGACGGCAAGGACCTGCACCCCGACGAGCTGCTGTTCCGCGGTCCACAAGGCGGGGTGCTCACCCGTCACAACTTCCGGCGCACGTGGATCCCGGCGATTCAGGCTGCCGGCCTGGCCCGCGAGGTGAAGAACCCGGAAACCGGCCGTATGGAGTACTGGCCGCGGGTGCACGATCTGCGCCACGTCTTCGCGACCCGGCTCAAGGATCTCGGGGTGAAGGAGAAGGAAGTGCAGGCGGTGATGGGTCACGACCGCGGGTCGAAGGTGACATGGCTGTACCAGCACGCGCCCGAGGAAGTCGCCGCGCACGTGCTCGCCGCCATGGTGCCGAGCGGGGCACCCGACGCCCCCGTTCGAACACTTCGGGCGGTGGAATCCGCGTGAGTCCACATCGAATCCACAAACCCCCCTCGGGACCCCTCGGCGAGACCCGAAAGCACCCGCCACCAGCACCGGAACGCACCGCCCGAAGGTCTCGGAGGGTCTCGGAAACCCTCGGGAATCCTCGCCTCCGCTTTACGTTTTCTCCTAAAGCTGGTGTCGCAGGTTCGAATCCTGCCGGGGGCAC
>NZ_JBITDM010000054.1:0-8676 GCF_044454195.1 Streptomyces sp. NPDC051561
CCGGGGGGGGGGGGGGGTGGGGGGGGGGGGGGGGGGGGGGGGGGGGGGGGGGGGGGGGGGGGGGGCCCCCCCCCCCCCCCCCCCCACCCCTCCCGCGTTCGGTGGGGGCGGGAACTCGGGAGACCTGCCGCGCGTTCACCCCGTACATTCCGACAAGCTGTCGGGAAGATGTTGCATCGGGGGTGCTGGACATGGTCACATGGGACTGAAGACCTAGGTTAGGTCAGCCTAACCACCTGTTCGGCTGCGCCTGCTCCCGCCGTCCGCACCCGTCGCCCCAGGAGGCGTCCATGTCGGCACCGGAACGAGAAGTCGAGAAGCCCCTGCCCGTGAGGGAAGTCGTGGGGTCCGTGCCGAGTGCCGGCGCGGTCAGCATGCGGGCGCTGCTGGCGTCCTGTGCGGCGGCCACGGCGGTTTCGACACCGCCGGACGCCGGACAGGTCCAAGCGGGCGGCGAAGAGCGAGTGGTGGAGCGTCGCGACGCGGCGTGACTGACGCGGCGTGAGTTCCGGCGCTACCGGGGGCGCGCAGGGCCTGGCGCCCCCGGACCGGCCGGTGGCCACCGCCCTGACCGCGCTACGGGACCACGACGATCTTGACGCCCACGGTGGCGAACTCCCACATCTGCTTGCCGTCGGTGCGCGCCAGGCGGACGGCGCCGGTGCCCTCCTGCGGAGTGGCGCCCGGGGTGGGCATGGTGCCGTCGACAGCCGCGCTGAACCCGATGGTGACGCCGTCGACGCTGGCGAAGCGGACCACGTGTTCCACGGGCTTGCCGTCCGAGCCGGTGATCTTCCGGGTGCGGGTGGAGACGCGGTAGGTGTCGGGCGACGGGCTGACCGCGCTCGGCGCGACCACGAAGGTCGGCGGCTGCTTCTTCGCCGCGCGCTGGGGCTCGGGGTCCACCAGCCACACCCGCTTGCCGGACAGCGAGTACACGACCCGGGTGCCCTTGCCCGACTGGGCGGGCACGGTGAGCGGCGAGGGCTTGGCGGTCCTGCCCGTGTCCTTGGGCCCGGTGGGCGAGGTGGTGGAGCTGGGCGGCATGGCCACCGTGTCGGGCACGTTCGCCGACGCCTGGTAGGCGAGGAAGCCGACGACGGCGAGTGCCCCCGCGGTGAGCCCGGCCACGATTCCCGAGCTGCTGCTAGCCACCTTGCTGCACCTTTCGATCACCAATGGGTACGTCAATGGGTACGTCCGCGTACGACTTCGTCGTGACGTTAGCAGCAGCCGCCCGGCCCGTCCGGACGCCTTGCTTCCGCTGCGCGGGCCGTAGGCTGTTTGTGTGCTCCTGCTCGCTGTTGATACCGCCACCCCCGCCGTCACCGTCGCCCTCCACGACGGTACGTCCGTGATCGCCGAGACCACCCGGGTCGACGCCCGCCGGCACGGCGAACTGCTGCTGCCGCTGGTCGACGAGACCCTCCGTACGGCCGGCCTGAAACTCGACGCCGTCACCGGCCTGGTGGTCGGCGTCGGCCCCGGCCCGTACACGGGTCTGCGTGTCGGCCTCGCCACCGCGGAGACCTTCGGCTTCGCGCTCGGCGTGCCCGTCCACGGGCTGTGCACGCTCGACGCCCTGGCGTACGCCGCCGGGGGCGCGGGCGGTGCGGGCGCGGCCGGCATCGAAGGCCCTTTCGCGGTGGCCACCGACGCCCGCCGCAAGGAGGTCTACTGGGCGCGCTACGACGACGCCCGCACCCGTACCACCGAACCCGCCGTGGACCGCCCCGCGGAGATCGCCGAGCAGCTCGCGGGCCTTCCGGTGGCCGGAGCGGGCGCGCTCCTCTACCCGGAGGCGTTCCCCGACGCCCGCGGCCCCGAGCACGTATCGGCCGCGGCGCTGGCCTCGCTGGCCGCCGAGAAGCTTGCCGCGGGGACCGACTTCCTGCCGCCGCTGCCCCTCTACCTGCGCCGCCCCGACGCCCAGGTCCCCAAGAACTACAAGGTGGTCACCCCCAAGTGACCACCCCCGCAGCCAGGCCGGCGAAGGCGACGACGGCCGTCCTGCGCGAGATGCGCTGGTGGGACATCGGCCCGGTGCTCGACCTGGAGCACGCACTGTTCCCGGAGGACGCCTGGTCGCCCGGGATGTTCTGGTCCGAGCTGGCATACGCACGCGGGCCGCGTGCCACCCGGCACTACGTCGTCGCCGAGGACCCGGACACCGGAGCGATCGCCGGGTACGCGGGCTTCGCCGCCGCCGGTGACCTGGGCGACGTACAGACCATCGCGGTCGCCCGCGACCAGTGGGGCACCGGCCTCGGCGGCCGCCTCCTCACCGATCTGCTCAGGCACGCCACGGCCTTCGAGTGCACCGAAGTGCTCCTCGAAGTGCGGGTCGACAACACGCGCGCGCAGAAGCTCTACGAACGCTTCGGCTTCGAGCCGATCGGCTTCCGCCGCGGCTACTACCAGCCCGGCAACATCGACGCGCTCGTGATGCGGCGCACGACGACCGAAGAGACAGAAGAGATCCAGCCATGAACCTGAACCGCGGAATCGACGAGCCCCTGGTCCTCGGCATCGAGACCTCCTGCGACGAGACCGGCGTCGGCATCGTCCGCGGTACGACGCTGCTCGCGGACGCGGTCGCCTCCAGCGTCGACACCCATGCCCGGTTCGGTGGGGTGGTGCCTGAGATCGCCTCCCGGGCGCACCTGGAAGCGATGGTTCCGACCATCCAGCGGGCCCTCAAGGACGCCGGAATCGTCGCCTCCGATCTTGACGGAATCGCCGTCACCGCAGGTCCGGGCCTCGCGGGCGCGCTGCTGGTGGGGACGACCGCGGCGAAGGCGTACGCGTACGCCCTCGGCAAGCCGCTCTACGGCGTCAACCACCTCGCCTCGCACATCTGCGTCGACCAGCTGGAGCACGGCAAGCTGCCCGAGCCGACCATGGCCCTGCTGGTCAGCGGCGGTCACTCCTCCTTGCTGCTCGCCCCCGACATCACGTCGGACGTACGTCCGCTGGGCGCGACCATCGACGACGCGGCGGGCGAGGCCTTCGACAAGATCGCCCGGGTGCTGAACCTGGGCTTCCCCGGCGGTCCGGTCATCGACCGGCTGGCGAAGGAGGGCGACCCGAAGGCGATCGCGTTCCCGCGCGGTCTGTCGGGCTCGCGCGACCCGGCGTACGACTTCTCCTTCTCCGGTCTGAAGACCTCGGTCGCCCGCTGGATCGAGGCCAAGCGGAACGCGGGGGAGGAGGTTCCGGTACGGGACGTCGCCGCCTCCTTCCAGGAAGCCGTCGTCGACGTACTGACCAAGAAGGCCGTCCGGGCCTGCAAGGACGAGGGTGTCGACCACCTGATGATCGGCGGCGGCGTGGCCGCCAACTCCCGGCTGCGGGCGCTCGCCCAGGAGCGCTGCGAGCGCGCGGGCATCATCCTGCGGGTGCCGCGTCCCGGCCTGTGCACGGACAACGGGGCGATGGTCGCGGCCCTCGGCGCCGAGATGGTCGCCCGCAACCGGCCCGCCTCCGACTGGGACCTCTCGGCGGACTCCTCGCTTCCGGTGACCGAACCGCACGTACCGGGGCACTCGCACTCGCACGATGACGGCCACGAGCACAGTCACGGCCACGGCCATGTGCACGATCACGACCACGTCCACGAGATCAGCAAGGACAACCTCTACTCATGACCGTCGCGCTGATGTGGGAGGCCCGCGCCGTCCACGACAAGGGCCCCGAACTGCTGGAGTGGGCCCGTGCCCGGCTGGCGGAGCTGGCCTCCGCCCCCGTACGGCAGGAGATCTTCCGGGCGCCGCAGGACCGGGTCCTGGTGATCACCTGGTGGGAGGCGTCCTACGAGGCCGAGCTGCCCGAAATCCCGGAGCCGGACGCGGAGTTGATCACCCGGGCCGTGCACCGGTGGCGGTTCGAGGCCGCGGGGGACTAGCGGGGCGGCCGATTCCCGTGCGGCTCACCGCACGGCTGCCCGTACGCCGTGGAGCGGCTCGGCCTTTAGGTGCCGTTTGCCGAAGCCGCCGTACCCTGAGGGCATTGGCCGTACGGGGGAAGGGGTGTCGAATGCAGTGGTATTGGTGGCTGTTCATTTTCTTCATGATGGGCGGCTTCGGAGGCCTCGCGAACATGGGGCGTCAGGCGCTGGCGACCCGTCACGAGCGGCAGATGGAACGCCTGGAGATCGCGCGCAAGGAGCAGCAGGCCCTGGAGGCGGCCGGTAAGCCGCCCGAGCCGATCTGTGGCTGCACCCACCACCTCGCCAAGCACGACAAGGCGGGCAAGTGCCACGAGTCGGTGGAGAAGCCGACCGCCTGGGACGAGGACAAGAAGCCGATCCGCTTCGAGGCCGGGACTTGCAACTGCCAGCAGTACGTGGGCCCGCAGCCGCTCTCGCAGGTGTACGCGGACGAGCTGACCGACCTCTGACCCGGCCGTACACGGGTACGGGGGCGCCCGGTAGCGTCGGCCGCGTCCGGCGGATCCCGCCGGGATCCCGGACACCGCCGCGACCGACGTGCCTACGGCCGCGCCCGACGTACGTACGAGAGAAGCCGGACTCCGCATGCCTCGCCCGCCCCTGCCGCCGCTCCCGCCCCCTCCCGAACTCCGGTGCTGGCCCGATCACGGCGCACTGCTCGGTGACCGGGCGCGTGCCATGCGGGAGTTGGGGCGCCGGGCGCTCGGTGCGCCTGCCGCGGTGGGCTTCTGGCTGTATGCGTTGCTGCTCGTGGTGGGGTGGGGATGCGTGGGGGTGGCGCTGCAGACCTTCGAAGAGGGCGGCTTCCCCGAGGTGCTGATCGGCGGGGTCTTCGTCGTGCTCGGCATCGGTGCGATCGTGCCGGCCGCGATCCTGCTGGGGCTCGGCGTCAAGCGTGACCGGGTGATACGCGAACGGCTGCGGGCCTGGGGCGAGTTGGGGTCCGATCCGGCCGTGGACCTCACGCTGCGCGCACCCGGCCGGAGCCTCGCCTGGCTGCTGCCGTCCTTCGCGCTGGCGGCGGTCGGGCTGTGGGCCTCGCTGGGCTGGGCGGCGGGTGCGCGGGCCGGTCAGGACACCTACGCTGACGCGACGTACTTCATCGGGATGGGGTGCGTGCTGTGGCTGGTGGGACTGCTGGGGATGGTGAAGGCGGTGGGGCACTACCGATGGGCACTGCGAAGCCTGCGGGCACCCGCCGGCAGGCCCTAGCGGTGACGGGGCGAACTCCTCCCGACGGGGCCTAGCGGTGACGGGTCGAACTCCTCCCGGCAGGCCCTAGCGGTGACGGGGCGAACTCCTCCCGACGGGGCCTAGCGGTGACGGGTCGAACTCCTCCCGGCAGGCCCTAGCGGTGACGGGGCGAACTCCTCCCGACAGGCCCGAGCGTTACGGGGTGAACTCCTCCCGGGCCGCGGCCCACACCCACTGGCCGCGGAACTCGCGGCCGGGCAGCTCGGCTCGCCCGGTGGCCCACAGCAGCGTATGCACCGGGCCCTCGTCAGCCACCGGAATCTCCGGGAACAGCCGGTCCAGCACCACCCCGGCGAGCCCGGCCGGAGGCAGCCAGTCCGCCTTGGGGGCGCGCACCTTCAGGCCCTGAGTGATGTCGTACGTGTGCAGCATCGCCTCCGCCACTCCCATTGCCTCGAACCCCTCCGGGTCGCAGGCGCCCCAGTGGAACGCCCGCACCTCGGGGCCCGCCGTGGCGAGCGTGCTGCCGAGCATTCCGGCGGCGGCGGTGATGATCCGGAGCACCTCCCGGGGGTGCGTGCCGGGACGTACCGTCAGGTCCATCGGGAGGTAGTCGTCCTCGGGGCGGGCCGCCAACTGACCTGCGTACGCGGTCAGATCGTGGGCGATGTGGGCCGCGGTCTCCCAGCAGCTCCACTCCAGGGAGCCCGCCGGGACGGACCAGTGGGTCTCGTCGTCGGCGTACGGCCCAAGGGCGTCCAGCAGCTCGGTCAGGGCGTCGTCGAGGTGCGTCATGGGTCCATGGTTCACGTCGGCGCCGCGCTTGTCAGGCGGGTTTTCCGATCAGCATGGTGGGGGCGCCGGCGACGCGGGTGAGGAAGACGGTGGCGGACTTCTTCCCGGAGAGCTTCATCTTCTTCCGGAGTTCTTCGGGTTCGACCGCGGAACCGCGCTTCTTGACGGTGAGGATGCCGACCTCGCGTTCCCGGAGGAGAGCCTTCAGCTTCTTCACGCCGAAGGGGAGCCGGTCGGTGATCTCGTACGCGGTGGCGTAGGGGGTCGGGCGGAGTGCATCGGCGGTGATGTACGCGATCGTCTCGTCGATCAGGCCGCCGTCGAGGTCCTCGGCGACCTCGGCGACCAGGTGGGCGCGGATGACGGCGCCGTCCGGCTCGTAGAGGTAGCGGCCGACCTCGCGCACCTCCGGGTTGGGCAGGCCGCGGCCGACGAGGGAGACGCCGCCGGGGAGCAGGGTGGCGCGACGGGCGCCCGGGGCGATGCCGGGGCCGTGCCACAGGACGGCTTCCTTCACGTCGCCGTTGTCGGAGATCCACTCGGCCTCGAAGTCGTCGGGGACGAGCTCGTGCGGGATCCCGGGGGCGATCTTGATGGCGCCGGTGCCGACGCGGCGTACCGCCTCGATGGAGAAGGAGAGGGGCGGGGAGTACGCCTCCGGGTCGAAGATCCTGCCCCGGGCGCCGGAGCGGCGGGCCGGGTCGATGAAGACGGACTCGGCGGCGGAGAGGTCGTGGGTGAGCACATCGGCCTGTACGACGGTGAGGGCGGCCGGGTCGTCGAGCAGCGCCGCCGCGTTGGCGCGGGCGGCCAGGCAGGTGGCGGCGTCGAGGTCCACGGCCTCCACGGCCAGCCCTGCGCGGGCCATGGCGAGGGCGTCGCCGCCGATGCCGCCGCAGAGGTCGATGACGTGGGAGATGGAGGGGGTGGGGGAGGCGGGGGTGATGGAGGAGGCAGGGGTGATGGAGGAGGCGGGCGCTTCGGGGGGCCGGCCGATTGTGCGGAAGCGGGCCGCGCGGTAGTCGGCCACCGATTTACGGGTGGACTGCTCGACGCCGTTGGGCGTGAAGTACATCCGCTGTGCGTCCATGGCGCCGAACTTGGCGGCCGCCCGCTGCCGGAGCCGTGCCTGGGCCAGGGCGGCGGAGACCAGCTCGGGGGAGTGGTCGCGGCGCAGCCGGGTCGCCACCGACAGCTCCTGGGCGGGGTCGTAGTCCCGGAGCTCGGCGAGGAGGGCCTGGCCCTCGGGGGTGAAGAGGGCGCGGAAGGCGTCCAGGGGGCCGGGGGCGGCCGGCTGGGGGGCGGCCGGGGCGGCAGGGGCGTCGGGGCCGGTGGCGGCGGGGCCGGGGTGGTTCGTCACCCGGTCCATTGTGGGCCAGCCCGGGAGTGGGTGTGGGCCGAGTGGGCGACGGTGCGCACCTGCTCGCGGTGTCTTCCGGGTCGTGGCGGGCCGCGCTGGGAGGATGCGGCGCCATGCCACTTGTACGACAAACGGAAGAAAGAGGGCTGTCTGTGGATAACTCAGGAGCAGGCGGGCGTCGAAGAGGCAAGATGATGGTCACGGTCCTGGTGGTGACCGCGATCGCCTCGGGGTGCGCGACCCCGGCTGAGCAGGAGACGGGCGGGCAGGGCGGGTCGGCCCGGGGAGAGGGGGTGGCGAAGGGGGTCGACGGTGCGGCGGGAGCGCTGCTCTCACCGGCGGAGAAGCTGCGGCGCGAGCAGATCGCGGCCAAGGCGGCGAAGGTGGCCCGGGTCGCCGCCGCCAGGCGCTGGGGTCTGGCTCAGGTCCCGCTGACCGCGCCCGCGCCCCCCAAGGTGAAGCCGGAGATCAAGGCCAGGACGGGCTTCGAGGTGGACGGGCAGGTCTCCGAGGGGCTGCCGCCCGTCTTCACGACCGTGCCGGTCAAGGACAGGGTCGTCTTCCTGACGATCGACGACGGGGCCGAGAAGGACCCCGAGCTGCTCCGGATGATGGACGAGCTGAAGATCCCGTACAGCGCGTTCCTCTCCGAATACCTGGTGAAGGAGGACTACGGCTACTTCAAGAAGATGCAGGACCGCGGCGTAGCCCTGCACAACCACACCCTCAACCACCGCTATCTGCCCGGCCTTTCCTACCGCAAGCAGCGGTACGAGATCTGCGGCCAGCAGGCCAACATCGAGAAGCGGTACGGCAAGCGGCCCGCCCTGTTCCGCCCGCCGTACGGCAACTACAACAAGGACACCCTCCTCGCGGCCAAGTCGTGTGGTGTGAAGGCCGTGCCCTTGTGGTCGGCCGAAGCGTTCCCGGACCACATGGAGTGGCGCGAATGGGACCGCGACCTGCACCCCGGCGACATCGTCCTCACGCATTTCCGGGGGCGGGGTGACTGGAAGGGTTCCATGCCCGACATGATTCGACGTGTCATGAAGACGATCACCGCCAAGGGTTACGCCGTGGCCAAGCTGGAGGATTACGTGTGAGACGGGGACGAGTGCGCCGGCCGGGTTCGTGGGTGGCGGGGGTAGTGGCGGTCGGTGTGCTCGTCGTGGGGGTGAGCGGGTGTTCCGGGAGGGATTCGGGGACAGCGGTGGAGGGGGTGGGGGGAGGGCCCTTGACGGGAGCGGACCGTTCGCCGTGCCCGGCCCCCCCCCCCCCCCCCCCCCCCCCCCCCCCCCCCCCCCCCCCCCCCCCCCCCCGGGGGGGGCCGCCCCCCCCAAAACCCCCCGGGGGGGACCAAAGCCCCGGCGCCCCCCCC
>NZ_JBITDM010000055.1:0-5297 GCF_044454195.1 Streptomyces sp. NPDC051561
TGAGGCCAGGGTGCGCAAGACGCCGAACGCGGGGGTCCTGGTCTACGAGCGGTGCGCCGGGCGCTTCCGCCAGGTCGACGCCGCTGAACCGGACTGCGCGGAGGGGAGCCTGCGGTGAAGCTCACCTCGGTCCTCTACTTCAACGGCCCCGTGCAGAACGGCGACTTCAGCCTCGCCGAACGTCCGGGCAAGGCCACCGGCATCCGGCTTGCCGAGGCGCTGAACGGGGTCCTCGGAGTGGCGCCGGTGCCGCATCTGTGGAACACCGTCACCCTCCACGGGGACGTGCGCCACCGCCGCGCGGCAGACCGGGAGGCGGTCGGCCGGCCACAGCGTGAGGCCCTGGCCCTGGCGGCGAAGTACGCGTCCGGCCCCGCTCCGGCGGGAGGACTGCGTACCGACGCCGACTCTCATGTCGCCTCCCTGGCCCTGGAGATGATCCGGGCGCTGCTCGACGACGGGACGTTGGCCGTGAAGGACATGCCGGTCCGGCTGTGCGCCCGCTGCGGATACATGGCCGGCCCCGGCACGGCGGGCGACTGCCGCGCCTGCGAGCACACCACCAGCCGGGCAGCACACCGGGCGTTGCTGGTCTTCGACCGCACCGCACACCCTCCGGTACTCGTCCGGGACGACGTCCACGCTGCCGGTGCCCGCACCCCCGCGCACCTGCTGAACATCGCCCACGACGTCCCCGAGCTCTTGGTGCTCTCCCGCACCCGGGACCACGGCGTGTCCCTGGAGGAGCTCGGGCTGGAGGGGATGGTGCTGGACCCGCGGGCCGGACTGCACGTCGCGGTTCTCGCGGCCGCCGTCGAACGCGGCGCTGCGTGTCCGGTGATGACGGTGACCGAGAACGCCGCAGCCCACGTGGCCGCCTACGGTGCGCCGTTCCGCCGCTACGGTGCGACGAAGCTGCGGTACGCGCTGCACGGCAAGGTCGACTTCGAGGCGGCGGCGGGCGGCCGGCTGTACGAGGTGCACCAAGCCCAGGCGCTCCGGGACGTGTTCACCAATTGGTACCTGCCGCTGTGCGCCGCGCGGGAACGCAGTGGGGTGAGCATGGCCCGCCTGCCCGCCCTGCTGAAGTTCCTGCGCCGTGCCCACCTCGCCCGGCCGCCCGCGCCGGAGGGTGATCTCCTCGCTGATTTACGGCACCGCGTGGCGGCAGGTGATATGCGCTGGGTGATGGAAGCCCGGCTGCTGGCCTGCGCCCTGGCCGACCGGGAGAACCCCGGGGCCCCGGCCCCGGAGAGGGGAGCATTCTGATGGGGACTTTCGCGTGGCAGCTCGTCAAGCAGCGCACCGCCGATGCCGAGGGGGCGGTGTTCGTCTCGGCCGACGGCACCCGCTACCGGCGCACCGGAGGGACCGCGCTGCGGGACGAGGCGGCGTTCCAGCAGAAGGCCGCCTCTCTGGGGTACCCGGTGCCGCGGGTCCTGGCGCAGGGGGAGCGGGACGACGGCACGTTCTTCGTCGACGAGGAGTCCCTGGGCATCCAGTCGCTGCACGAGCGGGCGCTGGCCCTGCTGGACGGCGGACAGGCCGTAGCCGACCAGGTGGTCGATGAGCTCGGTGAGGTCTCCGCCCGGCTGCTGGCCGCACAGGCCCGCCACCCGGCGCCCGGCGGCCCCCGCGAGCTGGGGGAGTGGGTGGAGCAGGCGGGCTTCACCGGCAACGTCTTCACGGAGAACCCCGACCTCGACACCCCACGCACCCGCGCCGCCCTGGCCCGGGCCACCCGCGAGCTGGGCGGGGTGCCGCTGGTGTGGGGCCACCTCGACTACGGACTGCCCAACGTTCTGCCCGCCGGCGTCATCGACTGGCAGCACCACGGCCTGGTGCCGCTGGGATACGACGTCGCCCTGGCCCTGGAGGTCATCGCCTTCAAGGGCGGCACCAAGGGCTACGCCGCGACCTCGGCGCAGCGCAAGCGGTACCTGGCCCTGCTGGACGCCGCGGCCCAAGCTGCCGGAAGCGAGCCGGTGAGCTCGCATCTGGGGGCCTTCCTGCTCGTCAAAAGCCTGTTCTTCCTCGCGTTGATGCGCCCCACCGACCCGGCCCGGGCCGACAAACACCAGAAGTGGCACTACCGGCGCCACCTCGTCCTGAAGGGAATCGAGCAGTATGAGCGCACCGGCACCATCGACACCGCCCTCTTCCCCACCCTGGACGACTTCGCCGCTGGGCAGGGCGCTGCCGACCGTCCGTGACCGGGACTACCTCCTGGACCGCTCCGGCATCGTCTTCAAGGTGATCGGCGACGCCCACCCCAGCACGCACTGGCTGGGGTACGTGAAGTACTACCCCGACGCGCGCGGCGACCGGGTCTTGTTCAACACCACCTACCGGCAGAACACGGTCGTCTCCAAGGCGTTCGGGATCCTTGCTGACCGGCCCGAGTGCTACGTCTACGCACCCGCGATCGGCTGCGTGATCACCGGAGTGCCCCGCGAGGACGTCGTACGGCACTACTCGTGCCGTCACGCCCTCACCGCCCTGCACGAGACTCCGGCACTGCTGGACGGATCCGCCGTGAGCAAGGACCTGCTCGCCATCATCGGCTGGATCATCGACCAGAAAGCCGACGACGTCCTCGGTGTCACCGGCGCCTTCCTTGTCGGCGTCGCGGGCGCCCGCTCGGACATCGACCTGGTCTGCTACGGCCCCCCCCGGGTACGAGGTGGCCCAACGCCTCTTCCGGGAGCGGTCGCTGATCCGCCCGTACGAGGGGGAGGACCTGACCCGCTTGTACCTGTGCCGGGCCAAGTACATGGCCGGGTCGTCCTTCGACATCCTGCTGCGCCAGGAGGCCCGCAAGCTCCAGGGACTCACCGCCGGGGCCGGGGCGCACATCAACTGCGAACCGCTGCGCGCCGACGGCGACCGCACCTTCTACAACGTGATCGCCCAGGAGGTCGGGCAGATCAGCGTGCTCGCCCGGATCACTGACCACCGTGAGGGTTTAACCACCCCGGCGCTGTACAGCATCGAGGTCGACACCGTCATCGCCTCCACGATCGACGAACCTGAAGTGTTCGCCCCCCGGATCACTCACCTGCGCAGCTACCTCGGTGCCTACACCGGCGCCTTCCGCCAGGGTGACACCGTCCACCTGTCCGGACGCCTCGTTCACATCCAGGATGCCGCTGGCGCCGGCGGGTTCGGCATCGAGCTGACCCCCTGGAGCGCCACCGAGAGCTACCTCGCCAATCTCGCCCGCTGACCTCGCCCGGGCGCTCCCGTGCCACCTCGCGTCACCTGCAGGAGTCCCTCGCGGGCTGCTGATCCGAGCGCCCTCGCGAATCCTGCGGTCCCCGGGGGGCGCTTCGCGTGCACGACCCGTGCGGCCTGATGAGGGAGACGGCTTCCACGGGCGGGTGAGTCTGCGCACACGCGTGTGATGTGGCTCACTGTGCTTGCTTTTCGCTCCGGCGTGCACGGGGGAGCGCCGGAGCTCCCGGGCTGGTCACGGCACCTTTCTGGTCAATTGTGCGATTTTACGCCTCACTTAACGCACGCACATTCGAACTCTCTGTGATTTCGATTCGTACGGGCGTGAGTGGATCGGCCTCGTTCTCGACATGGTGGTGCTGAGGGCTCAACAGCCCCCCGGTGCGCCTGAGTTGGATGCGCCGCCCTGAACGAAGAGGTAGCCGCATGAGTGCATCCCGGAGGCCCGCGTGAGCGACGACGACGTCCTCGGCAACACGGGCCCCCAGCCGGGCCCCGGCGCGCAGCACGTGTACGAGCCGCTGGACCTCCCCCTCGACTTCGAGGGCTTCTACCTGGGGCACCAGGAGTTCTTCCACGCCTACGCGGAGATCCACCTCGGTAGCCGGCCGGCGGCCGAAGAGGTGGTTCATGACGTGTCCCAGGAGATCCTGGACGGCTGGCAGCAGCTCCTCACCGAGGGCGACCTGGAACAGCTGACGCTCGCGGTGCTGCACCGCCATGTCAGCCGCCGGCTGGAGAAGGAGGGCCGCAACCCCTCGTTTCTGATCAACGGGCCGATCGCCCAGGCCCTGAAGGGCATCAGGACCACCCTGGAAATCACCGAGGGCAGCACCGGCCTATATGAAGCGATCCTGGCGCTGCCCTCCCGTCAGTACAAGGTCATCGTGCTGCGCCACCTCCTGGGCTACCGGACCGCGCAGATCGCACGGTTCATGAGCCTGGACGAACGCACCGTCGACTACCACGGGCGCAAGGGCAAGGAACGGCTGCGGATCCAGCTCGGTCTTCCTGAAGCGCCCCGGGCCAAGAAGGAGGAGGACAAGGCGTGACCATCGACCAGTTCCTCGACCAGGCCACTGTGCCGACCAGCAACCCCGAGTCCTTCGACGTCGGCAACGCGCTGCGGCGTCTGGCCGCCGGGCGCAGCCGCCGTACGAGCTCCGCCAGCATGATCTCGGCTGCTCACGCGGGGCAACGGCTGTCGGTGATCTGCGGCTGGGTTGTCAACAGCCCCGGAGCGGCCCACCACTTAGACGGGCTGGTCCAGGCGCAGAAGCAGGACGTACCTGTCACTGCGGCCAGTGGCGACCTGCTGGACATCAACGGAGCCCTCGCTTTTGCCTGCCTGCTCTACCTGACCGGGCATCCCGAGAGCGCCCAGTTCTGGTGGCAGCTGGCCGCGGGCGCGGGACTGCGGGCCGCCGCCTACTGCCTGCACCTGCACCACTCCTCGCGCAGCGAGAGTAGGGAGGCCGCCCACTGGCGTGCGCAGATCAAGAGCCCCTCCGAGGACCCCGAGCAGGACACCGTGGACGAACGGTTCCTGCGCCAGCTGGACGCGCTCACCCTGTACGCCCGCGAACGCGGAACCTCAGGAGCCGCACCCACCGAAATTCTGGAACTGGAGATCGACCGGCTCGCCGCACACGACGGCTGCCTGATCATCCGTCACCCCGACCAGCAACTGGCGGAGCGTCTGCGCGACTTCGCCCGACGCTGACGGCCCAACAAGAAAAGGGGAGCCCGGGTCCGGCCTCAGGTTCGAAGGCCACCGGCCGGACAGGGCTCCCGCACGGCACACCCCTGGAAGGACTGCCGCCATGTCAATGAACCATGCCCTCACATGGGCCCGCAAGGCCATCGAACGAGCCCGCCAACTCCTGCGCTGGGCTGTCCGGCGCCGCCGCACCGCCGCCTCCCACCTGCTCCGAGGCGCCTGTTACGGCGCCGGAACCGGTGCCGTCAGCCTCATCCTTCTCTGGCTCCAGCGCCACTGAATCCTTCGGACGCGGGGAGCCGTCGTCGCCCCGACGGCTCCCCGCAACTGGCGGCAGATCTAC
>NZ_JBITDM010000056.1:0-5156 GCF_044454195.1 Streptomyces sp. NPDC051561
ACGAAACGGCAGCCACTTCCTCGCCTTCCTCGGCCTCGCCGCCACCCTGACCTGCTACAAGAAACTCGCCAAACTCACCACGTGAGACATCCTCTAAGACTTGTTCTTTCGCGCTAGCTTCGTCACGGAAAAGGCCATGTACAGGCCGAAGAGGAAAACAAGGATACCGATCAGGGCTCTCAAGGAATTTTCCCCTAACTGATGAGTGCGCAGAGAGTACTCATCCTGTGCCCCAGGAAAAGACCTCCATTTCGCCGAGCGGGCTGCGTCCTCACCAGGTCGAGGCGGTCGATGCCGTGCTCCGCGTCCTCCAACTACCGGCCGGCTGCCCAGTGCCGGAGGAGGGGTTGCGGTGCCAGGTGATCGCGGCGACGGCATCGGGGAAACCTGGATCGCGGCCGTGGCTGCTCAACGGCTCGACGCACGGCGGGTACTGGTTCTTGTACCGACAACAGGTCTGCTGACGCAGATAGGCACTGAGTGGCGTCGGGTCGGGCGTGCTGGGGCGATGGTGGGTGCGTGTGAGGTGAAGGTCTGCGCGTCCAGTGGGCAGGCGACCACAGATACCCAACCCGCCCTGCGCGATGCGCGGATTCAGAGAACCAGCCCCCTCCCCCCGACAAGCCCACTCACCAACCTGCACAGACGCCGCATCCGGAATGCGACTGCTGCCCAGTGCTACTGACCGGAGACATCGCCAGGCGCCGACGGTCGGCGAGACCGCGCACCCCGCGCAGCGCTCAACCGGCCAGCGAGGCCAGGATCCTGATAGCGGCTCAGGTTCGCCGGCGCCGCCGCACGGCAATAGCCGCGCCGAGCTGCCCAGCCGCCCTGTAACGCCCCACCGGGCCCTCCCGCGGGGGCGCCGAGGGGTACTTCGGCCCGGCCAGCGGGCTCCAGGGGCCCGCACGCGGGCGCGGGGGCGCAGCGCCCGCACCCCGAGACCATGAACCGCTCTAGACCCCCGAGCAGCGTCCTGTGCTGCTGCCCCGCCCCTTTTCCCCAGGGGTGGCGGTACAGGAGGCTGTGAGGGGGTTGTCTGGGTTTCCTGAGGAACCAACCACGGGGGCTGACCTGCGTAGGACGGGGCGCGGCGCCGAAGTGATGTCAGGGGTTTATGCAGGGCCTGGTGCAGGGGTTGACGCGGGGGTTTGTGCAGGGGTTGGGAGAGGGTGGCCGCGCGAAACCGGGGGCCCGGCCGGTTTACCGAGGACACCCCGCGCATTGCGCGCCGGCCCCGCATGCGCGTGTGTTTCTGGCGGCTGATCGGTTGCTGGATGCTCGTCGGCGCCAGAGGTCACGTTCTAGTCATTGCCCGGGCTCGGCACATGATCGAATCTGTTCCCGCTGTCATCGCCTGCGACGCGTGTACCGGCCACACCGCCGCGAACGCTTGTGGAGGCCTGGCTCGCGTGGGCGCCTCGTCGCGCAGCTACCGTTTCGCGGCGAACGTGTAGGTCATCATCGATGCCGACGGCGTTGCCAGCGTGCACAACCTTGCCCTCACCGGATGGGGGCAACAGGCCAGAGCCGCCCAATGCCCTGCCCGTCAGTGACGTAGCCGGGCGGCTGCGGCCAGAATCGGGGTGCTCACGACGGTGGCTGCGGCGCCGAGTGTGGTGTCGGTGGCCAGGATCCACCGGACGGTCTTCATGGCCAGTGTGAGGACTTCGCTGCCGCGTTGGCGCATGCCGGCTTCGAACTGTTCCACGGCGTCGGTGAGGGTGGTGGTGCCGTCGGTGACGGCGCTGACGTGCGTGAGCAGGCTGGCAGCGTCGCGGATGGCCGCGCCCGCTCCCATTCCGGCGGTGGGTGGTGTGGCGTGGACTGCGTCGCCCAGAGCGGTGATGCGACCTGCGGGCCAGGGCGCGAGATCCTCCGCGCGGGTGGAGGCGGCGTTGAAGCGGAATGCGGCCACGCTGTGTGGGTCGGCTTGGGCGATGACTTCGAGTGTGTGCTGGGCCCAGCCCCGCTCGCGGAATCGGCCGAGCAGCGCGGCCTGCAGTTCACTGCCACGCAGGTTGCGCAGGGAATTGGTGCGGGTGGATTCGGGGAACATGGCGCCCCAGATGTAGGTGGGTTCGGTGGTGATCGACATCCGCAGCTCGGGAGCGTCGAGTGCGGTATTGCCGACCGGGTCGAGGAAGCCGACGTAGAGCGCTGCTCCGCGCGGGCCGAACGCCAGCCCCGATCGTGGCCTAAGTCGCTGATGCTCGCCGGGGCTGAGGTCTCGCCGGAGGGTGCGGCCGGAGAACCCGATGATGCCCGCCGGGCTGTTGGTCGGGCCTCCCGCCAGGTGACGGGCGACCACCGAGTGAGTGCCGTCCGCGCCCACCACCAGATCCGCGGAGACCGGCGCTCCGTCGGTGAACAGCACTCGGGGCGCGCCGTGGTCATCGTGATCGACGCCGGACACGCTGCGTCCCAAGTGCAGGTCGTCTCCGACGGCTTCGGCCAGGAGCATCCGCAGGGTGATCCGATCGACGTCGATACTTGCACTGTCGCTGAGGCCTGGCCCGTGGCCCAGCAGTCGGCCGCGGCGGTCCCAGAGCGCGTCGCGTTCGCGCAGTCGCAGCGCCGACCCTGATGCCAGCAGCCGCTGCATGATCTCAGGTTCCACCAGATCCTTCAGCGCCGACTGCGCCCGCTCATCGAGGGTGATGTGGTAACCGCCGGTCGCCGCCACATCGGTGTCGCGGTCGAACACTGCCACCTCGAATCCCCGGCGACGCAGCCCCGCTCCTAGTGCAAGCCCACCGATCCCCCCACCCACCACGACCACACGCATACCCGGACGTCCTTTCCACCGCTGCTCACTGGGAACAGGCCCCACTCTGACACCGGTAGTGGACACGGAGTGGCCTGTACTGGTGTCAGGGTGGGGCGATGGCGAACACCTCACACCGGGCGTTACAGCTGTTGTCTCTGCTGGGATCAGGACGGAAGTGGTCGCTGCGCGAGCTCGCCACCCGGCTCGGGGCCAGCGAACGCACTGTCCGCCGCGACATCGAGACCTTGCGCGCGCTCGACTACCCGATCGCTACCCTCCACGGCCCCGACGGCGGCTACCGGTTCGGAGCCGGGCGAACCCTGCCGCCGTTGCTGTTCGACCACGATCAGGCCCTCGCGGTCGCGGTGGCCCTGCAAACCGCGCCGAGCACGATATTCGGCCTCGGGGACGACGCGGCGCGGGCACTGACGGCTCTGCATCAGGTCATGCCCCCCGCCCTGCGGGCATCCATGGAATCCCTGCGCCTGACCCGGCTGGAGAACTACTGGGAATTCCCCGCGCCCCCCATCGACCCGGCCGCCGTCACCGCCATCGGAACCGCGGTACGTCACCGCCACATTCTTGTCACGGAGACACTGCGCCCCGACGGCACACGCCCCGAACCCGGTGACCCCGACTACCTGCCCGCCCACCGCGTGGAACCGCACCACCTCGTCGTCTGGGCCGCTCGGTGGTATCTGGTCGGCTACGACCTCACCGACGACGAATGGCGAGTGCGCCGCGTCGATGGACTGCACCTGCGCCCCACCACGCAGTACTTCGCTTCCCGCGCGCTTCCGCACCCCGACCTCGCCCACTACGTGATGAGCACCCACGACCGCGGCGACACCCCCGCCGTCTGGCAATGCACCGGCACCGCACGGCTCAACCTGGCCGCTCACATCGTGGCCCGTTGGGCACCCGGCGGCTCCGTCGTGGAGTACCTCGACACCGAGTACAGCCGGATCACCCTCGGCGCCTGGTCCTGGGCCGGCATCGCCGGCATCCTCGCCACCTTCGACACCGAACTCACCGACCTCCACCCACCCGAACTCGTCCATGCATGCCGACGCCTCATCCACCGATGGGCCACTATTGGCGACACCGAGGACCCCGGTCCTTCCCATAAATGATGAGTGTTTGTGTCGTCATTTCCCGGCTCTGTCGCTGATTTTGGGGTGCACCCGGTTGTGTGATTTTGGGGTGTACCCGGTTGTGTACGGGTGGGCATCACCTGTGTGTGATGGATGCGGTGAGCGTCGCTGACGTACGTCTGCCGGGTGTGGGGGCGGGGGGCGAGGGGGTGGTCCTCAGGGAACCGGAGGTTCGGCTCGTCGTGCGGTCTTTGCAGGCTCGACCGCCTGCCCGGGGTGCGGGCGGAGATCCACGCGCATGCCAGCTCAGCAGCGCTACAGCCTCCGCCTGTGACCAAGAACCGCAGGCAATCGGGAAAGTCTGACCCCGAGGGGCTCCCGCATTATCAACAGCTCCTGGACGGTACGGCTTGGTCATCCCTCGCCACTGTGTCTGGTTCGGGTGAGTCCCTGCCGCCGGCATTGGCACAGATCCTCGACCCCGACCCGGCCGTCAGGGCAAACGCCGCAAGGGACGCGCTCGGAGAAGTGACCCACCAGAACACCATCTATGAAGCCACCGTGCCCGTGGCTCTCTACATCGCAGCCATCCTCGGCCAGCCCGACATCACAGCGGGTGACTTCGACCTCGGCACCGCCGTGCCATCGCGTCCCCCGACCCTCGTGAGAATGCTGGCCTGGCTCAGCGACACCGCCTACGACGCGGACGACGAGTGCGTCGCCATCGGCGAGCGCAATTATGGCGAGCGGTTCCTCTATGAGTACGAGGAAATGCGCCGCGTTTCGGGACCTGCGACCGGCGATCTTCTCTGCTGTCCAGCCCCTCCTCGGTCACAAGAGCGCGGAGGCTCGCGGCGCAGCTCTCGTCGCCGCCATTCCCCTCGCAGAGCACCCCCTTCTCATCGAGCATCAGGGTGAGTTGGTCGATCACGCCCGCCGTCTGCTGGCCACCAGCGATGACCGCCACAACCGCGACCGCGTCCTGGACGCGCTGAACGCATGGGGTCACGACACCAGCAATCTGGAGAACGCAGCCGACGTCGCAGCCCGCGAACATCATGCCCGTCTCAGGGCTGAACGCGCCTCTTGGCGAGGCAAGTAGACAGGCGAGCACAACGAAGACCCGTTGTTCTGCCTCAAGGACCCGCAGTGCCTCAGCCATCCTCCGATTACCGAGCGTGCCCACACCACGCAAGCTGGCTCTGGCGCTGATTTGGGGGTGCCGACTGGTGGATCACGGTGAGAGGAGGATGCGGCGTCGCAGGAGGTCGAAGTTGGCCCGGCCGTACATT
>NZ_JBITDM010000057.1:0-3830 GCF_044454195.1 Streptomyces sp. NPDC051561
CAGATCTTCCGCAGATCCCGCATCAGTCCCAACCGCATGAGCGTCATCACGAAAGCCGTCCTCACCCTGGAGAGGCAACGCTGAAAACGCTCACTCGGAACACTCCTTCTGGCCAACGACGTTCTCTGTACCGGCGGCGCAGGCGCCGGCAGCGGGCACGCCCTCCTGGAGCGCAGCGCCGTATTGCTCCCAGGTCCACGCCAGGTGCCGCGTCTGGGAGCGGTGGTAGCCGCAGGTGTAGCAGCGGGGCGGGTTGATCCGCTGCGGTATGAACGAGTGGCCCGGAGCGCGCCAGTCGCCTTCGGCCTGCGCATGATCGCTGCGGTGGCGCCCGCACCCGTGGAAGTCACAGATCCAGTACCCCGCCAACGGGTCGGGCCCTTCCCGAAACCAGTGCGATGTGATCAGCGCCCGCCGCGCCGGACTCACGACGCGCTCCTCTTGCTCGCGCCCACGCTCCACTCCATGCCGAGTACGTCGAGCTCCGCCCGGCGCTCCCCGCTCAGCTTGTCCGCCCGCTTACGCACGTTGGAGATCCACACACCCAGCTTGATGACCCTCTCAGCGCCCCCCTGAGCGCCGTTCACACCCTCACCGGACCCGAGGGGCTCCTCATGCTTACGGGGCACCCGAAGATGCCCCTCACGGGCGTGAAACGCCTTCGCCGCCGCGAGGTTGAGCATCCACTTGTCGTCCTGCGTGCGCTTCACCGGCCGCTCCGACTCCTCCGCCGGTTCGAGACCCAAGGCGTTCTCCAAGAGCCACTGCTGCGCGGGCAGCAGCGCGTCCCACCCGAACCGGCAGCCCTGCACCCACCGCCCGAGGTCCTCGCCCTGGACGACGACCTCACCGGCGGTCATCGGCACGGCGCCGCCGTTCTCCAGGTGCTGCTGCGCCAGCCGGAGGCACCGCTGCCATCCGGCGTCCCATGCCGGGGCCCACCCTGGGTCGATCGCGTTAAGGGCTTCCCGCCGTGTCCAGGACAGCCCACCGACCGCCTCCTCGCCGGAGACCTCAACCCCCTGCTCCTCCAGCTCCTGGAGGCGGACGTCCGCGAGCCGGGCCGCCGTCCGCAGGTTCTTCGCCCACACTCCGACCGGATATCCGTCCCACACCGCAGTGGCCGGCGGCAGGAAGTGCCCGTGCTCGCCCGCCCAACGGCGGGCGGCGGCGAGTCCTTCCTCGAAGGCATGGTCCTGGTGCGCCCACACCACCCCGAGCTTCTCCAGCTCGCGCACGCGCTCGGGGGCCAGGTCACCGGCCCGGTAGTCCTTGCGCTGCTTCTTCAGCCAGGTCCCCAGCGGGAATCCCCCCGGCGTCCAGTCCTGCGGAGTCACGTAGTCGTACGGGACCTTCAGCTCCCCGTTCCTCGCGACCTCCTTCCCGTACTGCACCGCGGCCGCGAGCCCGCTGCGCCAGTAGTCGCTCTCCGGATGCAGCACCCGCAGCGCCACGAACCGGGCGACCTCCGCCGGATCCCGGGGCGTGGAGAACTTCAGGAGCTCCCGCGCGGGCGCGCTCGGACCCTGCGCCTCACCCTGCTGCTCCTGGTCCTCCGCATCACGGTCCTCGTCGTTGTCGTCGCCCTTCCAACTCCCCGTTCGAGGGCGGGAGTCGGCGAGTGCCGCGATCACGTCCGTGTCGTGCGCCCGCAGCGCTCCGAGGACCTTCGCGAGGGTCTCAGCCCCCGGAGACGTCAGCATTTCGTCCGGACTTTCACCCGGCGCGAGAAAAACAGGCACGACCAGACTGGCAATCTTCCCGTCGCCGGGCTGCATACGGAGGGCCCGTCCGACCATTTGCACGATGTCGACCATCGAGCCCCTCGCGTCACAAAAGGCGACAGAATCACAGTCCTTCGTGTCGACGCCTTCACCGAGAACACGCACGGACGCGATGATCTTGAACATCGCCGGATAAGCCACCGTGCCGCCCTTCCCGTCCGGCACCTCGATCACGTGCGACGCGAACTCCTCCAGCTGCTCCTTGCGGTAGCCGGGCTTGTGCTCCCCGTACAGCCACGACGCCCACACCCGCTCCACCGGGTGGTAGCGCTCCGGGTCTTCCGCGTACAGCCGCGCCGCGACACCGGGCAGCCCCTCGGCCATGGCCTCGGCCTCGCTGATCCGGGAGTGGAACGTCAGGCACTTCCGCAGGTTCTCGTCCGCGGCCGCCGTCAGCAGTCCGGCCTGGAGCGCCGCGAGGCGGGCCCCGCGCACGAGGTCCGATCCCCGATCCCCGCCAACCTGCGCAGCATGGAGATCCGGGTCGGAGATATCCACACACACCACCTGATAAGGGGCAACCAAACCGCGCGAAATGGCCTGCGAGAGCGTCAATTTCCACGCCACCGGGCCGAATACGGGGGAGTCCGGATCCATGCTCGCGACCAGCCGAGGAGCCTCCCGCCCACCCCGCCGCGCATCCTCGGCCGACTCCCAGATCCGCGCCGTCGCCGTCATGTACAACCTGCGCACGGCCGGGATCTTCGCCTGGTCATGCACACCCGCCCACGCCTTCTCAGCATCCCCCGAGGTGCGGTGGGCCTCATCCACGACCATGAGGTCGAACGGCGCCATGCCAAGCCTGTGCGCCTTCTGGACGGCGGTCGTCGCGGTCGCGTACGTCGAGAACACCGTCACCAGCTCGTCGTCCCCCACCCGCGACAACAGTTCCACCGCGTCGGTCGTGCAGGGCATCCCGCTGGACGCCGCGACCTTCGCCTCACACGCACCGACCATCGCCCCCGCACGCCCCGCCCGACGCCACTCAGCAGCCATCTGCGCCAACAGATCCGTCGTCGGCACCAGGACCAGCACCCGCCGCGCGTTGAGCCGCTGAGCGGCCACCGCAGCGATCCGCGTCTTCCCCGAAGCCGTCGCGGCGATCACCTGGCACCGCAGTCCCTCCTCCGGCACGGGGGAGCCGGCCGGGAGCTGGAGATACCGAAGCACGGCGTCGACCGCCTCAATCTGATGTGCGCGAAGCTCGTTCTCCGACATTCAGGGGTCCTTTCTGAGAAGCAGACGCCGAATTCCTGCTATCCCCTTTGGAGCTGAATACAGTCAGCTACTGTGGGAATTAGCCGGTGAAATACCGGTGTCGTTCCGGTGATTAGCAGTGACAGTTAGACGCAGATTTTTTGCGAGCCGCTCGGGTGGGTGGTGGTCCGTGGTCTGGGTCCAAAGTAGCGGGCCTAGAAGGATGACGCACAGGGGTTGGAGGGAGTGACAGGAAGTGTTCGGTACTGGTGGCGCCGGGGTTGCGGGTTATCCGGTTCGGCTTGCCTTTGACCGTGCTGTCCCGCCGACTCACATCCGGGGTGTGCGTGCTTTCGAGGGGCGGGGGCACATGCCTCACCAAGGAGGCCCGCATGAGAGAACTGCCCAACCGTGAGACCCCGCAGTGGGTCAAGCCCGGAGCCAAGTGGATCCCCTGGGTCTGCTGGCCGATGCTGACAGTCAGCACTGCGATGTTGGCGTGGGGGCTAGCTAGTAGCAAGGAACCTGGGATGTTGTTCAGCCCGGCCTGCTCTGTTTTGGTATTTGTCTGCGTACTGATCCACAACCACTTGGTCAGGCGGCGGAACCGCCGGCAGAACCCTGCTCCGTAGCCAGCCGCCCACGCAGCGGGCCCAACTCGACTACGGAGTAGGCGAGTTGCCAGCGCGGAGCGCTGGAGCAAAGGGAGGCGGAGCCGACCGCCCGGAGGGCGCGGAGCGTCCTCCGGTTGTGCAGGGCCACGGAGTGGACCGGCGTCCGGGGAGCGGAGCGACCCGGGGAAGAGCCGCGTAGCGGCTCCGCGTCGCGTTCGCGGAGCGAACCGCGCGC
>NZ_JBITDM010000058.1:0-3498 GCF_044454195.1 Streptomyces sp. NPDC051561
CGCCCGGTTTACATTCCGAACCCGGAAGCTAAGCCTTTCAGCGCCGATGGTACTGCAGGGGGGACCCTGTGGGAGAGTAGGACGCCGCCGAACAAATTTTATAAAAGCCGCAGGCCCCGAGTCGTTTTGACTCGGGGCCTGCGGCTTTTTTGCGTTTAGGGTCGAACCATGCGCTACGACCTGGTGATCTTCGACAATGACGGCGTCCTCGTGGACAGTGAGCCGCTCTCCAACACCATCCTGTCCGGGTATCTGACCGAGCTCGGGCACCCCACGACGTACGAGGAGTCCCTGCGGGACTACATGGGGGCCGCCGTGCACCGGGTGCACGACCTGGTGCGGGAGAGGAGTGGGCAGGAGCTGCCGGCGGACTTCGAGGAGACGCTGCACGGGCGGATCTTCGAGGCCTTCGAGCGGGAGCTCCAGCCGGTGCGGGGAATCGAGGACGTACTGGGAAAGCTGGTCGCGGACGGGGTTCCGTACTGTGTGGCGTCCTCCGGGACGCACGAGCGGATCAGGGTGGCCCACCGGCGGACCGGGCTCGACGAGTGGTTCGAGGACGAGTGGCTGTTCAGCTCGCAGGACGTGGGGAAGGGAAAGCCGGCGCCGGACCTGTTTCTGTACGCCGCCCAGCAGATGGGGGTGGCGCCGGAGCGGTGTGTGGTGGTCGAGGACAGTCCGCTCGGGGTGCGGGCGGCGAACGCGGCGGGGATGGACGTCCTCGGGTTCACCGCGATGACGCCGGCCGAGCGGCTGGCCGGGGCGACCGGCTACTTTTCGGATATGGCTGAACTTCCGGGGTTGTTGATCTGAGGCGCAGGTCATATTGGGTGCGTGATCCATCTACCCATGAGTAGCCGGGAGTCGTACGCTCTGCGGTCATGACAGATGCGCGCCTGCGGTACGGCAGGGCCTCATTGGCGTTGAGTTTCTTCGCCCAGGGGGTGGCCTTCGCCGTCCTCGTGACCCGAATACCGGCCCTCCAGAACCAGTACGGGATATCCGACTCGGTACTGCCGGTCTTCCTGGCTGCGGTGCCGATCCTCGCGGGGGTCGGCAGTGTGGTCGCCGAGGCGCTGGCGAAGCGAGTCGGTGCGGCGGCGGTGCTGCGGTGGTCCCAGCCGGTGGTCCTGCTCGCGTTGATCGGGGTCGGACTCGGGCGCGAAATGTGGCAAGTGGCCGTCGCGCTCGGGGTGTTCGGGCTGTCCGTCGGGTTGCTGGACGCGTCCATGAACATGCTGGGGGTCAGCCTCCAGCGGGCGTACGGGCGAAGCATCATGCTCGGCTTCCATGCGGCGTACAGCCTCGGCGGGATCGCCGGGGCGTCGCTGGCGTGGGTGGGGGCGCACTGGCATCTGTCGCTGCTGAGCACCTACTTGCCGGCGGTGTGTCTGCTGCTGCCGGCCGCGCTGATCGGGAGCCGCTGGTACGTCGATGCCAAGGGCGCCGATGCCAAGGAGGAGGGCCGGGGCGGGGCGGAGGGGGCAGGCAGGAAGGCGGCTGCGGCGGGCTTCTCGTTCAAGCTGCTGATGCCGCTGTGCCTGGTGATGACCTTCGCGTACATCGGGGACTCGACCGTCTCCAACTGGAGTGCCAAGTACCTCCAGGACGTGCTGGGTTCGAGTGAGGCGCTGGCGACCGTTCCGTACAACGTCTACATGGTGACGACGCTGATCGGGCGGACCGTCGGGGACTTCGGGGTGCGGCGGTTCGGGGCGGTCGCGGTGGTGCGGGCCGGGGCCGTGGTCGCGGCTCTCGGGTTCGCGGTGGTGGCGGCGGCGCCGGGGGCGTGGGTGGGGATGCTCGGATTCACGTTGCTGGGGTTCGGGCTCTGTGTGATCGTGCCGCAGACCTTCGCGGCGGCGGGGCGGATGTTCCCGGGGGCGAGCGATGTCGCGGTGGCGCGGCTCAATATCTTCAATTACGTGGGGTTCCTGATCGGTTCGCCGTTGGTGGGGGCGCTCGGAGACGCCTGGAGCTATCGGGGGGCGATGCTGGTGCCGATGGCCATGGTGCTGGTGACGCTGGTGTATGCCCGCTCCTTCGCGCCGGAGGGCGACCGATACGGTGGCGGGCATGAGCGGCCGCGCACTGTTGATGTGGGATGACGCCGTAACGGCGTACAACTTCGGGGAACAGCACCCGATGGATCCGGTCCGGCTCGCACTGACCATGGGGTTGGTGCGGGCCTATGGGCTTGATGGGGCTGTTGATGTGGTGGCGGCGCCGGCTGCTGGGGACTCGACGTTGCACCTGGTGCATCGCGAGGACTATGTGGCGGCGGTGCGGGCGGCGTCGGAGAATCCGCGGGCGGCGGATCCGGCGTACGGGCTGGGGACGGAGGACGACCCGGCCTTCAAGGGCATGCATGAGGCTGCCGCGTTGATCGCGGGGCAGTCGGTGGGCGCTGCCGAGGCGTTGTGGCGGGGGGACGCGGCGCATGCGGTGAACTTCGCGGGTGGGCTGCACCATGCGATGCCGGGAGCGGCGGCGGGGTTCTGCGTCTACAACGACGCTTCGCTGGCGATCGCGCGGCTGCTGGAGATGGGCGTGGAGCGGGTCGCCTACGTGGATGTGGATGTGCATCACGGGGACGGGGTGCAGACGGCGTTCTGGGAGGATCCGCGGGTTCTGACGATTTCGGTGCATGAGCATCCGCGGTTTTTGTTTCCGTTTTCGTCCGGGTGGCCGGAGGAGACCGGGGCGGACGGGGCCGCTGAGGGGAGTGCGGTCAATGTGGCGTTGCCGGCGGGGACCGGGGACGAGGGGTGGCTGCGGGCCTTTCATGCGGTGGTGCCGGAGTTGTTGGCGGACTTCCAACCGCAGGTGCTGGTGACGCAGCACGGGGCGGATACGCACTTCGAGGATCCGTTGGCGCATCTGGCGGTTTCGCTGGATGCGCAGCGGGCGGTGCAGGCGGCGTGTCATGACCTGGCGCATGCGTATGTGGAGGGCGGGAAGTGGCTGGCGCTGGGGGGCGGGGGATATGCGGTGGTGGATGTGGTGCCGCGGTCGTGGACGCATTTGGTGGGGATCGCGGCGCATCGGCCGGTTGAGCCGGAGTCGGTGATTCCGGAGGCTTGGCGGGACGAGGTGTATGCGCGGACGCGGGGGGAGGGGCGGGGGCCGGGGAGGATGACGGATGGGAGGACGCCTCGGTGGAGGGGGTGGGAGGAGGGGTATGACCCGGGGGATCGGGTGGATCAGGCGGTGTTGGGGGTGCGGAGGGCGGTGTTTCCGCTGAGGGGGTTGTTGGCGTAGGAGGGGGGTGCCTCCTACCGAGGGGGTGGGGGTCAAGGGGGTTCCCTTGGCCCCTTTTTGGGTTTTCGGGGGTACGGGGTCGGGGTGGGCCGGGGCGGGTGGGGTGCGACTCCGTCGGGGGCCGCCCCCTTGCCCGCCCGTTCCGCCCCCGGGGGGCGGCCCCCGGGGGCCCCCCGGGGGGGGGGGGGTGGGGGGGGGGGGGGGGGGCGCGCGCGCCCGAGGGCCGGCGCGGGCGGG
>NZ_JBITDM010000059.1:0-1207 GCF_044454195.1 Streptomyces sp. NPDC051561
TTCAGAACTAACACAGTGGACGCGAGCAACTGAGGACAAGCCCTCGGCCTATTAGTACCAGTCAGCTCCACCCGTTACCGGGCTTCCACATCTGGCCTATCAACCCAGTCGTCTACTGGGAGCCTTAACCCCTCAAAGGGGGTGGGAATACTCATCTCGAAGCAGGCTTCCCGCTTAGATGCTTTCAGCGGTTATCCTTTCCGAACGTAGCCAACCAGCCATGCCCTTGGCAGGACAACTGGCACACCAGAGGTTCGTCCGTCCCGGTCCTCTCGTACTAGGGACAGCCCTTCTCAATATTCCTACGCGCACAGAGGATAGGGACCGAACTGTCTCACGACGTTCTAAACCCAGCTCGCGTACCGCTTTAATGGGCGAACAGCCCAACCCTTGGGACCGACTCCAGCCCCAGGATGCGACGAGCCGACATCGAGGTGCCAAACCATCCCGTCGATATGGACTCTTGGGGAAGATCAGCCTGTTATCCCCGGGGTACCTTTTATCCGTTGAGCGACAGCGCTTCCACAAGCCACTGCCGGATCACTAGTCCCGACTTTCGTCCCTGCTCGACCCGTCGGTCTCACAGTCAAGCTCCCTTGTGCACTTACACTCAACACCTGATTGCCAACCAGGCTGAGGGAACCTTTGGGCGCCTCCGTTACTCTTTAGGAGGCAACCGCCCCAGTTAAACTACCCATCAGACACTGTCCCTGATCCGGATCACGGACCTAGGTTAGACATCCAGCACGACCAGAGTGGTATTTCAACGGCGACTCCACCATGACTGGCGTCACAGCTTCAAAGTCTCCCACCTATCCTACACAAGCCGAACCGAACACCAATATCAAACTGTAGTAAAGGTCCCGGGGTCTTTCCGTCCTTCTGCGCGAAACGAGCATCTTTACTCGTAGTGCAATTTCACCGGGCCTATGGTTGAGACAGTCGAGAAGTCGTTACGCCATTCGTGCAGGTCGGAACTTACCCGACAAGGAATTTCGCTACCTTAGGATGGTTATAGTTACCACCGCCGTTTACTGGCGCTTAAGTTCTCAGCTTCGCCATGACGAATCATGACTAACCGGTCCCCTTAACGTTCCAGCACCGGGCAGGCGTCAGTCCGTATACATCGCCTTACGGCTTCGCACGGACCTGTGTTTTTAGTAAACAGTCGCTTCTCGCTGGTCTCTGCGGCCACCCCCAGCTCAAG
>NZ_JBITDM010000059.1:1302-2675 GCF_044454195.1 Streptomyces sp. NPDC051561
GTGGAATGACACGACTTCGGCGGTACGCTTGAGCCCCGCTACATTGTCGGCGCGGAATCACTTGACCAGTGAGCTATTACGCACTCTTTCAAGGGTGGCTGCTTCTAAGCCAACCTCCTGGTTGTCTCTGCGACTCCACATCCTTTCCCACTTAGCGTACGCTTAGGGGCCTTAGTCGATGCTCTGGGCTGTTTCCCTCTCGACCATGGAGCTTATCCCCCACAGTCTCACTGCCGTGCTCTCACTTACCGGCATTCGGAGTTTGGCTAAGGTCAGTAACCCGGTAGGGCCCATCGCCTATCCAGTGCTCTACCTCCGGCAAGAAACACACGACGCTGCACCTAAATGCATTTCGGGGAGAACCAGCTATCACGGAGTTTGATTGGCCTTTCACCCCTAACCACAGGTCATCCCCCAGGTTTTCAACCCTGGTGGGTTCGGTCCTCCACGAAGTCTTACCTCCGCTTCAACCTGCCCATGGCTAGATCACTCCGCTTCGGGTCTAGAGCGTGCAACTCAATCGCCCTATTCGGACTCGCTTTCGCTACGGCTTCCCCACACGGGTTAACCTCGCTACACACCGCTAACTCGCAGGCTCATTCTTCAAAAGGCACGCAGTCACGACTGCATGTGCAAGCACATACAGCGACGCTCCCACGGCTTGTAGGCACACGGTTTCAGGTACTATTTCACTCCGCTCCCGCGGTACTTTTCACCATTCCCTCACGGTACTATCCGCTATCGGTCACCAGGGAATATTTAGGCTTAACGGGTGGTCCCGCCAGATTCACACGGGATTTCTCGGGCCCCGTGCTACTTGGGTGTCTCTCAAACGAGCCGTTGATGTTTAAGCTACGGGGGTCTTACCCTCTACGCCGGACCTTTCGCATGTCCTTCGCCTACACCAACGGTTTCTGACTCGTCTCACATCCGGCAGAATGTGAAAGAGAGATCCCACAACCCCGTATGCGCAACCCCTGCCGGGTATCACACGCATACGGTTTGGCCTCATCCGGTTTCGCTCGCCACTACTCCCGGAATCACGGTTGTTTTCTCTTCCTGCGGGTACTGAGATGTTTCACTTCCCCGCGTTCCCTCCACATACCCTATGTGTTCAGGTATGGGTGACAGCCCATGACGACTGCCGGGTTTCCCCATTCGGACACCCCCGGATCAAAGCTTGGTTGACAGCTCCCCGGGGCCTATCGTGGCCTCCCACGTCCTTCATCGGTTCCTGGTGCCAAGGCATCCACCGTGCGCCCTTAAAAACTTGGCCACAGATGCTCGCGTCCACTGTGCAGTTCTCAAACAACGACCAGCCACCCATCACCCCCACTTTGCAGCGGAGTTCACTGGGGCCGGCACTGAAGATC
>NZ_JBITDM010000060.1:0-1972 GCF_044454195.1 Streptomyces sp. NPDC051561
GCAGCTCTATGGACGTGCCGAATTCGAACTACTCCGGAAGCTGATTCTGCTTCAGTGACCGACCGTGACGGCTCCCCGTGATCGCTGCCAGAGCCGTTCGTTGACTCCGTTTGCAGGTGGGTTCTGACTCCGCCTTCCGCAGCGCACGCCGGTTCTCGCGGTAGGGGTCAGGCGAGAGCGAACGGCGTTGTTGGGGGCGGGGGTTCTGCGGTGCCAGCAGCGGCCGGGGTCGGGTCCGGTGGTGCGGTGCGAAGGGGCTCTTACACCTGCGCACCGCACGCACCCTCTTTCACCTATCGCTGAGGGACGGTGACCAGGGTGCGGTCGCGGCCGCAGGCGTCGACGTGGTCGTGTGCCTCGGCGATCTCCTCCAGCGGGAAAACGCTCGCCGACGTCCACGGCGCCGGCGCCGACGGCGGCTGCGGCGGTGAGGTCGCGGTCGGCCTGCCTTCTGGCCGCGGCGGTGAAGTCGCCGCGGCCGAGCAGGCGGAGGGTGACGTTGTTGAACAGCAGCGGCCAGAAGGGGATCTCCGTCCGGTCGGCGCGGGTGGCGTAGGCGGCGATGACCGCGTCGTTCCCGGCGAGCGGCAACAAGATCTCGGTGCAGGCCATGAACTTCTACTACCTGGCCGACGGCCGAATCATCGGCGAACGGGGCCAACCCGATCTCCTCGGAGTGCTGCAGCAGATCGGTGCCGTACCGGCGCCGTGAACCTCGTAGCGCCGGGTGAGCCTTCTGCCGCGCGAGATTGGTGCTGCCGGGAAGGGGCCGTACGGCGTGTTGACAGAGGGCGAAGGCCCGCACCGGAGCGCGGGCTGCTGGGCGTCCGCGTCCGTCCGCGTTGTGCGCGTCGACGGGATCCCCACCGATTCCGCCAATCGGTAATCGAGTCCAGAATTTCTAATACTCAGGGGTCCGGCTTCCGCACGATGGTCGAGTGCGAGCCTGCAGTGGGCTTCACTCTCGATAAAGATGCGCTGTCAGAAAAACCGACACACGCCCTCTCGCGAGTCAATCCTCCGGCCAGCCCGCGCGCATGACCCATGGTGCGGGAATTCGGATAACACCTCCTTCGCACCCGGTGGACAACTCCTGTCATCCATCCAGCATGTCAGAACATGAAAAGTGGAAGGCGTGTCTTAAATTGCCCTAGTCCATGCCTTTGTTGAACGACGGGAGCTTGAGATGAATACCCTTCTGACACGGACGGCCGGCACGGTCGGCGCCTTGTTGCTGTGCGCCGCGCCGCTCACCACCGGGGCGTCAGCCACCGCCGCACCGCACGGAGGCGAAGAGCCGAGCCCCACCGCCACCAAGCCCGGCGTCCCCGGCTCGCTCCGGCCCACCCTCTCCGCGAAAGCAACCGTCAAATCCATCAGGGCTTGGCAGCAGTTCCGGGTTTACGGCTCCTCCACGCGCCTTCCCGCAGGCACCCGAGTCACTTTGCAGCAACTGCAGAGGCGCGGCTGGGTCAGCTTGCCGATCCACATGAACACCACCCGCGCCCACACGTACAACCTGCGCGTGAAGCTGGGCATCAAGGGGCTCAACAAGATCCGCATCATCGGCGGTGGCGCCATCTCCAACACCGTCCAGGTCACTATCCGCTGACTTCCGGCGGAGAGGACTCGACGGCCCGCCACAGCCCATCCAGCTGGTCCCGCAGCAGCGCCTCGGTTTGTCGATCTTCCCCTGGCTCTGTACGGGGGTGCGTCCGCGTGCTGAGATGTGGATATGGAGGTTGTGCTGGCCAGCTTGATCGCTGTTACTGGAACCCTGTTGGGTTCAATCATCACCTTTACGTTCCAGCGCCGTTCCAGTGCGCAAGCGGAGGCCTTTACCCGTTCCCTGCAACTGCGCCAGGAACGTCTGACGACTTAGAGGATGTCTCACGTGGTGAGTTTGGCGAGTTTCTTGTAGCAGGTCAGGGTGGCGGCGAGGCCGAGGAAGGCGAGGAAGTGGCTGCCGTTT
>NZ_JBITDM010000061.1:0-1881 GCF_044454195.1 Streptomyces sp. NPDC051561
CTGCCGACCAAGACCGAGCAGGCCGACCTGTTGCAGGCCATGTACGGGCGCAACGGCGAGGCGCCGGTTCCGGTCGTCGCGCCGCGCACCCCGGCCGACTGCTTCGACGCGGCGATCGACGCGGCACGCATCGCGCTGACGTACCGCACCCCGGTCTTCCTGCTCTCCGACGGATACCTGGCCAACGGCTCCGAGCCGTGGCGGATCCCGGAGGTCGATGAACTCCCGGACCTGCGCGTGCAGTTCGCGACCGGCCCCAACCACGAACTGGCCGACGGCACCGAGGTCTTCTGGCCGTACAAGCGCGACCCGCAGACGCTGGCCCGCCCCTGGGCCGTCCCCGGCACCCCGGGCCTCGAACACCGCATCGGCGGCATCGAGAAGCAGGACGGCACGGGCAACATCTCCTACGACCCGGCCAACCACGACTTCATGGTCCGCACCCGCCAGGCCAAGATCGACGGCATCGCCGTCCCGGACCTCGAAGTCGACGACCCCGACGGCGCCCGCACCCTGGTGCTCGGCTGGGGCTCGACGTACGGGCCGATCACGGCGGCGGTACGGCGGCTGCGCACCGACGGCGAGCACATCGCCCAGGCGCATCTGCGTCACCTCAACCCCTTCCCGAAAAACCTCGAAGAGGTCCTGAGGCGTTACGACAAGGTGGTCGTCCCGGAGATGAACCTAGGTCAGCTCGCCACGCTGATCAGGGCCAGATACCTCGTGGACGCGCTCTCGTACAACCAGGTCAACGGAATGCCGTTCAAGGCCGAGCAACTGGCCACGGCCCTCAAGGAGGCCATCGATGACTGAGACGACGACCGAGCCCCAGACCGGGCCAGGCGGCCACGGCGGCCACACCGGCCAGACGCTGCTGTCGCTGGTCCCCAAGGCCGACACCAAGCAGTCCATGAAGGACTTCAAGTCCGACCAGGAAGTGCGCTGGTGCCCGGGCTGCGGCGACTACGCGGTACTGGCCGCCGTGCAGGGCTTCATGCCGGAGCTGGGGCTGGCGAAGGAGAACATCGTCTTCGTCTCCGGAATCGGCTGCTCCTCCCGCTTCCCGTACTACATGAACACCTACGGGATGCACTCCATCCACGGCCGCGCCCCGGCCATCGCGACCGGACTCGCCTCCTCCAGGCGGGACCTGAGCGTCTGGGTGGTCACCGGTGACGGCGACGCCCTCTCCATCGGCGGCAACCACCTGATCCACGCCCTGCGCCGCAACGTCAACCTCAAGATCCTGCTGTTCAACAACCGCATCTACGGCCTCACCAAGGGCCAGTACAGCCCCACCTCCGAGGTCGGCAAGATCACCAAGTCGACGCCGATGGGCTCGCTCGACGCCCCCTTCAACCCGGTGTCCCTCGCGATCGGCGCCGAGGCCTCCTTCGTCGCCCGCACCGTCGACTCCGACCGCAAACACCTCACCGAGGTACTGCGCCAGGCCGCCGACCACCCGGGCACCGCACTGGTGGAGATCTACCAGAACTGCAACATCTTCAACGACGGCGCCTTCGAAGCACTGAAGGACAAGGACCAGGCCCAGGAAGCGGTGATCCGCCTCACCCACGGCGAACAGATCCGCTTCGGCGCCGACAGTTCGAAGGGCGTCGTGCGCGATGCGCAGAGCGGCGATCTGAAAGTGGTCGCGGTCACCGAGGACAACCAGTCACAGATCCTGGTCCACGACGCGCACAACGCCTCACCGACCACAGCGTTCGCACTCTCGCGCCTCGCCGACCCGGACACCCTGCACCACACCCCGATCGGGGTCTTCCGCTCCGTCGACCGCCCGGTGTACGACACCTTGATGTCCGACCAACTGGACGCCGCGATCGAACGGAACGGCAAGGGCGACCTCGGCGCACTGCTCGC
>NZ_JBITDM010000062.1:0-1871 GCF_044454195.1 Streptomyces sp. NPDC051561
AACGAGCTTCTCTACTCGGAGAGTTGCGCGATGGCCGCCTCATGACCAGGGGCTATGCACTGATCGCTGCTACACCACTCGGCGGGACACCATCCAGCTCGCCACCGTCTGTGTGCTGCAGTTCCTGCTGAATCTGTCTGACCGGCAGGCGGCTGAGGCGGTGCGTTGCCGCCTCGACTTCAAGTACGCCTTGGGCCTGGAGCTGGACGATCCCGGTTTCCACCACAGTGTGCTGGGCGACTTCCGCGACCGGCTCGCCCAGCAGGATCGCGCCGACCAGCTGCTCGACCTGGCCGTGGCACGGCTTGCGGCGGCCGGACTGGTCAAGCAGCGGGGCAAACAGCGCACCGACTCCACCCACGTCCTGGCCGCCGCCCGCGAGCTGACCCGCCTGGAGCTGGTCCTCGAGGCGGTCAGGGCCGCGCTGGAACACCTGGCCAGAGAATCCCCCGAGTTACTCGATGACCTGGTCACCCAAGAGTGGGCCGATCGTTACGGCCGGCCGGCGCGTCTGCGTTCCCAGCCCAGCCGCCCCGTCGCCCGGCTCACTCAGGCCAGCGCCGATGCCCACGCCCTGCTCACCCGGGCGCCGGACCGCGTCCGTGGTCCCGCACTTCAGGCACTGCGACAGATTCTGGTCCAACAGTTCACGGCCGACGAGCACGGCCGACCGCGTCCCCGCAACAGCAAGGACGGCCTTCCGCCGGGCAGATGGATGATCCGCTCGCCTTACGACCTGGACACTCGCTTCGGTCTGCGCGGGAACACCCGCTGGAGCGGATATCTACTGCATGTGACGGAGACCTGCGACTCCGACAGCCCGAATGTGATCACCGACGTCGCCACCACGGTGCCGACGCGGGACACCGAAGCCGTGCCCGGCATCCACACCCGCCTCAAGAAGCGATGCCTGCTGCCCGCCGAGCACCTCATGGACGGTGGCTATCTCTCCGTCGCCCTCCTCGAAGCAGCTGACCGCGAGTACGGTGTCAGCCTCATCGGGCCGGTCAAGGCCAGCGGGCAGTGGCAGCACAAAAAGCAAACCGGCTTCGCACGCGACGATTTCACCATCGACTTCGCCAGCCAGCAGGTGACCTGCCCAAGCGGGCAGACCACCACGAGCTGGGTCCAGGCCCCCGCCCACAACCCGTACATCGCCGCCCACTTCCGCCCCCACCAGTGCGGCCCCTGCCCGACCCGTTCCTCATGCACCCGCGGCCAAGGGCCCCGCACGGTCTACTTCCGCCCAGACACCTGCACGAACTCCAGGCCCGCAACCGCGCCGACCAGCACGACCCCGCCTGGCGCAAGCTCTACGCCCTCGGCTCCGGAGCCGAGGGCACCATCGCCGAACTGGCACTCGGCCACCGAGCACGCCACGGCCGATACCACGGAGTGCCCAAGACCCATGTTCAACATGTGCTGACCGCGATCGCCGTGAACATCGAACGCCTCGCCGGGCAGGATCCCCCGGACGCGACACACAGACCCCGCCGCCCGACGGCCTTTCAGCATTACCTCGAGTTCCGCAACCTCCCACGCCCACGCTGGTGGCGCCAAGGGAAATGACTCACTCACCCAAGGTCCCCGACAGAGTCGCTCATTGCCTGCGAAGTGCTTGATCCGGATCGCGTATCAGAGATCGGTGCCGTGTTCGGCTTCTCCCGCTACGCGATCGCATCGGAAGAGGGTGCCGTCCAGAACCACGAACGGCAGGCCGTTTCGCCAGCATCATTCAAGGATTCGCGTCAGTTTCGTGGCCTGCGCCGCCAGGACGGATGGTGTCCCGCCGAGTGGTGTAGCAGCGATCAGTGCATAGCCCCTGGTCATGAGGCGGCCATCGCGCAACTCTCCGAGTAGAGAAGCTCGTT
>NZ_JBITDM010000063.1:0-1770 GCF_044454195.1 Streptomyces sp. NPDC051561
TGGGCTCTGGCAGCGATCACGGGGAGCCGTCACGCTCGGTGAGGGGACTGTTCGACTCCGGACTATGAACCGTGGTGCGCCGCGGTCCGGATCACTGAATATGACGCTCCATCAGGTGTGGTGAGTGAGGGCTGTTTCGTATCGTCCGGGGCGATGTCCAGGGCATGGACCCCGACGAGATCTCCTGGCAGGACGTGCTGTTCGAGGGCATCGACGTGTTGATCACCGCCGCAGTGCACAGTGCGGGCGGGCTGAGAGTGCGGCTGGCCGGGCGGCGCGGTGACGGCATTTGTCCGTCCTGCGGTCGGGCGTCAGCGCGGGTGCACGACCGCTACGAGCGGCAGTTGCAGGATCTTCCGCTGGCCGGGCACGCGGTACGGATCCTGCTGTCCGTGCGACGGTTCGTGTGCATCGATCCGGCTTGCTCCCAGCGCACATTCGCTGAGCAGATAGTGGGGCTGACCAGCCCGTACGCGCGGTGCAGTGACCGGCTCGGCGAGCTCCTGGACCGGGTCGCGCTCGCACTGGCGGGCCGCGCCGGGTCCCGGATGGTCACTGCTCTGGGGCTGACCGCAGGGCGAATGGGGCTGCTCAATCGCGTCCGGGCGATGCCAGATCCGCTCTATGACACTCCGCGGGTCCTGGGTGTCGATGATTTCGCCACCCGCCGCGGTGTCAGGTATGCCACGGTGATCACCCATGGTGAGACCCACCAGGTCATCGACGTGCTGCCGGGTCGCGAGGCGGCGCCGTTGGCCGCCTGGCTGACCGCTCATCCCGGAGTGGAGGTCATCTGCCGGGACCGGGCCGGCGCTTACGCAGAGGGCTCCCGGCTCGGCGCCCCACAAGCAGTCCAGGTCGCCGACCGATTTCACCTCTGGCAGGGCCTCGGTCGGGCCGTGGAGAAGACCGTCGGCGCCCACCGCTCCTGCCTGCGAGAACCGGCCCCGGCGCCGGCGGACGGCACTGATGCCGAGCCGGAGGTCGATCCCACCGGACCGCGAGCCGAACGCAAGCGCGCCGCCCACGCCCAGGTCCATGAGCTGATCGCCCAGGGCCACAGCCTCCGGGCGATCGCCCGGCATCTTGGGTGGGGCCGGAAAACGGTGATGAGGTACGCGCACGCGGCCCGCTGGCAGGACATGATCGTCGGAATGCCGGTGCGGCCGAGCAAGCTCGATCCCTACAAGCCCTACTTGCAACGCCGCTGGTCAGAAGGGTGTACGAACGCCCTCGCCCTGCACCGCGACATCACCGAACGGGGCTACCCCGACGGATACGCCTCCGTCCGCGACTACCTCGTGGCTTTCCGGCCCAAGGCCGGCACCCCGGCGCCCGCCCCGCCGAGCGTCCGGCGGGTCACCGGCTGGCTCACCCGGCACCCCAGCACGCTCAGCGAAGAGGAACATCAGCACCTCAAGACCATCCTGGCCCGATGCCCCGAACTGCAGGCCACCCACCAGCACATCCGCGACTTCGGCGAGATCCTTACCTGCCGCCTCGGTGGCCTGCTCCCCGACTGGATCAACAGAGTCGTCCGGGACGATCTGCCCGGACTGACCAGCTTCGCCCGCGGCCTGAACAGCGACTTCGACGCGGTCACCGCCGGCCTCACCCTGCCGTGGAGCTCTGGCGGCATCGAAGGCGTCGTGAACCGCATCAAAAAGATCAAGAGGCAGCTCTATGGACGTGCCGAATTCGAACTACTCCGGAAGCTGATTCTGCTTCAGTGACCGACCGTGACGGCTCCCCGTGATCGCTGCCAGAGCC
>NZ_JBITDM010000064.1:0-1737 GCF_044454195.1 Streptomyces sp. NPDC051561
CGCCGGCGAGGAGATGCGAAACCTTGCCACCGAGTTTCATGCATTTCTCACGAGTACGGTCGAGTAGCTGAAGCACCACGTGAGACAGCCTCTTACTCCCGCCCGATGAGTAACAACTCCGGTCCCAGTAAAGGCTTCTACATCTGGATGTACCGGCTAGTCGGAGTCTTCTTCTGTACCGCCGGGATTCTCTCAGCAACGGGAATCATCGGAAGGTCCTGAACCACTAGAGGGGTTCTCCCCACAGAAGTCCAATCTAGCGGCAACACAGAATGACGCACCGAGCAAATGGGACCCCCCCGTGGCCATCCACCGCCGATCACTCGCCGACGACCCTCACAAGCGGGATTGTTCGTACGGCCGTAGCCGCCGTCGCTGCGCGGTGGCGGGGTGGGACGCGGGGGCATAGTGCATGGTGGTGGGGAAGTGGGCACCATGCCGTGCAGCGACGGCAGCGCCCTGGCCGTACAGGGCCCGGACGGTTCATGGACATGCTCACAGCAATGCGCGTGGTCGACGATCGCGACCGGCTTCAGCCCCACAGGGTTGTAAATCACCCGCACCGTCTGCCCTCGTCGCCGCGCGGAGGTGGAGGGCACTGAGGGGCGGTACGCGTGCACACTCTGCGGATGGGTGAACCCTTGATCGGAAGGCCACACTCCTTTTCCCGAGCCGCTGGAACCAGGCACACCTCCCGGTGCCCTGTAAAGGGCCACCCCTCGCCTCTGCAAGCCGCGCGCGACAACGGGCTCAACTCGACTGCGGAGCAGCATAGTTGGTCAGCGCGGAGCGCTGGACTCACGGAGGGAGCGAAGCAGACTCCGGGAGTGCTGGGCCACGGAGTGGACCGGCATCCTCGGGAGCGGAGCGACAGAGGAAAGAGCCGCGTAGCGTGACTTCCGGGGCTGGCTGGCGGAGGCCGTGAGGTGGATCGATACCGGTTAGGACAGCTTGTGGGGTTTCAGCCAAGTTCGTCAGGCGTACTGGTGGCGGATCAGTGGTGACTCATAGGGTTTCTTCTGTGACTTCATGGTCACATCCGCATATCGGGGAGGAATGCACATGCGTGCTAAACAGCGTACGGCTGGGGCCCTTGCTTCTCTGGCTCTGGCGGCTGGTGGTCTCATGGTGACTGCAGCTCCGTCCGCTTCCGCTTCCGAGTCGTCACCGGCCTTGAAATTGAACTGCACGTACAGGGTGATCTCTACCAGTCAGAACCAGGGGGCGAACATCACGTGCACTGGTTCAGCTTTCACCGGAATCATTGACTGCAAGCGTAATGACAATGGTTACGTATACCGGCACTTCGGCACCCGCGCAGCTTCAGGCGGCACTTCAACCGTGTGGTGTGACACGAACGCCCGCGTGATCAACGCCTTCGGAACTCCGACCTAAACGATCTGAACGCGCGGTCCAGCGCCCGCCGGGATTCTTCCCGGCGGGCGCTCTTCCTCCGACTTGGCCGGCAGACGCAACAAGGACGACGGGATGTACGGCCGCCCGTTTCCCTGGTTGCAGTCAGCTGCCCGCGCAGCGGGCTCAACTCGACTACGGAGTAGGCGAGTTGTCAGCGCGGAGCGCTGGAGTCAAAGGGAGGCGAAGCCGACCGCCCGGAGGGCGCGGAGCGGCCTCCGGTTACGCAGGGCCACGGAGTGGACCGGTGTCCTCCGGAGCGGAGCGACGGAGGACAGGGCCGCGTAGCGGCCCCGCGTCGTGTTCGCGGAGCGAACCGCGCGC
>NZ_JBITDM010000065.1:0-1715 GCF_044454195.1 Streptomyces sp. NPDC051561
GGCTCTGTCGCTGATTTGGGGGTGTGCCCGATCGCGGACGGGTGGGCATCACCTGTTGTGTGATGGATGCGGTGGGCGTCGCTGAGCTACTTCTGCCGGGTGTAGGGGTGGAGGTCGAGAGGGTTGTCCTTGGGGAATCCGAGGTCCGGCTCGTCGTGCGGTCTCCGGCGGGCTCGGCGGCCTGTCCGGGGTGCGGGCGGAGATCTTCACGGGTGCACTGCTACTACCAGCGGTCTCTCGCAGACCGCTCTGTCGCCGGCCGGCGGGTGATGCTCGATCTGAGGGCACGTCGTCTCGTGTGCAGCAACGACCGTTGCGGCCGACGGACGTTCGCCGAGCAGGTCCCGGCCCTGACCTGCCGGTATGCGCGCCGCACGAACGCTCTCACCAGTCAGCTCACCGACATCGCCCTGTTCCTGGGCGGACGTCCAGGAACACGTCTGTCCGGACGCATGGCCATCACCACGAGCAAGGACTCCTTACTCCGCCTCATTCGGGCACTGCCCGAACCACTGCCACAGCCCGTTCCGTGCCTGGGCGTCGATGAGTTCGCGGTGCGCCGCGGTCACACCTACGCGACGATCCTCGTCGACATGAACACCCACCGCCCCGTCGATGTCCTCCTCGACCGGGCAGCGAACACCTTCGCCGACTGGCTGCGCGATCATCCCGAGGTGCGGACCGTCTGCCGCGACCGCGCGGGTTCTTTCCGTGACGGCGCCTGCGCCGGTGCCCCGCAGGCCCGGCAGGTGGCCGACGCCTGGCACCTGCTGCACAACCTTGCCGAAGCAGTCGAACGCATCGTCGGCAGACACCGCGCCGACCTGCGCGAACCTCTCACGGTCCCATCCGGCCAGGACGACGCGTTCGCGCCCCTGGTTGCCGGGTTCAACGTCTCACGCGATCTGGACATTCATGGACGCATCCGGCCCTTGGTCACGCGCACCCGCGAACGTCACCAGCAGATCCACGAGCGCATCCAGCGCGGCGACAGTCTGCGGGCCATCGCCCGTGAACTCCGCCTCAGCCGCGGCACCGTGCTCCGCTTCGCCCGCGCCACCGAGGTGGAAGAACTCCTCGCCGCAGCAACCCAGCGCCCCAGCACGATCGACGGCTACCGCATCTACCTGCACCACCGCTGGATGGAAGGCTGCACCAACGCCGCGGCACTGACCCGCGAGATCCAGCAGTTGGGCTACCGCGGCAACGTCAACACGGTCCGCCGCCACCTGCGGCCCTACCGCACCGGGGCAATTCCCACGGACGTCCCGCTGCCGCATCTGACCGTACGGCGCGTCACCAACTGGATCATGCGACGGCCCGAACGGCTCACCGACACCGAGCGCAAATACCTCACCGAGCTGTGCGAACGCAGCCCCGCACTGGCCACAACCACCGACTATGCCCAGCGTCTGGCCTCGATGGTGCGCGAACGTCACAACGAGCACCTGGCCCTCGACGTCTGGCTTGCCGACGTCCGCCTCGACGGACAACGGGAACTTCGGACCCTGGCCGGCGGCATCCGGCGCGACCGGGCAGCCGTCCTCGCGGCCCTGACCACCACCCTCACCTCCGGAGCGGTCGAAGGCAACGTCACCCGCATCAAATTACTGAAGAGACAAATGTACGGCCGGGCCAACTTCGACCTCCTGCGACGCCGCATCCTCCTCTCACCGTGATCCACCAGTCGGCACCCCCAAATCAGCGCCAGAGCC
>NZ_JBITDM010000066.1:0-1596 GCF_044454195.1 Streptomyces sp. NPDC051561
GGGCGGCGGGGCCGCCCCCCGGGGGCGGAACGGGCGGGCAAGGGGGCGGCCCCCGACGGAGTCGCACCCCACCCACCCCGGCCCACCCACGCCACGGGCCCCCGCCCCCCACCGGCATCAACCCACAGCCATCAACCCACAGCCATCAACCCACCGGCATCAACCCACCGGCATCAACCCCACCGCCCGATACGCCGCATCCACCCTCGGCCGAGCCATCCCCCTCGCTTTCTCCGCCCCCTCCCGCAACACCCCGTCAACGAATCCCCCGTCCGCCGCCAACTCCGCGTGCCGCTCCCTCACCGGCCTCAACACCTCCACCACCGCCTCCGCCGTGTCCCTCTTGAGGGCCCCGTACGACTCATACACACCGGCCAGCTCCTCCGGATCCCCACCCGTACAAGCCGCCAGCACATCCAGCAGATTCGCCACCCCCGGCCGCCCCACCGGGTCGTACTCACACCCGGTCCCGCTGTCCGTCACCGCCCGCATGACCTTCTTCCGCACCACCTCGGGCTCATCCAGCACGAACACGACGCCACCCGTCCCCGTCGTCGTCTTCCCCATCTTCGAAGTCGGCTCCTGAAGGTCCATGACCCTGGCCGCCACCTCGGGCTTCACCGCCCGTGGCACCACGAACGTCTGCCCGTACCGCTGGTTGAACCGCACCGCCAGATCCCGGGTCAGCTCCACGTGCTGCGTCTGGTCGTCCCCCACCGGCACCTCGTCCGTCCCGTACGCCAGGATGTCCGCCGCCATCAGCACGGGATACGTCAGCAACGACAGCCGCACCCCCTCCCCGGCAGCCTGCGCCTGCGCGCTCTTCTCCCGGTACTGGATCATCCGCCGCATCTCCCCGTCGGTCGCCGTGCACTCCAGCAGGTACGACAGCCGCGCATGCTCATCCACATGGCTCTGCACGAACAGCGTGCTCACCTTCGGATCCAGCCCCGCCGCCAGCAGCAGGGTCGCCAGCTGCCGGCTGAGCCGCAGCACCCGCCCCGGATCGTGCTCCACGGTCAGCGCATGCAGATCCACCACACAGAACAGCGACTCGGACCGGTACTGATCCACCTCGGCCCACCGCCGCACGGCCCCGAGGTAGTTCCCCAGCGTCATGTGCCCGGTCGGCTTGATCCCACTGAAGACGCGCGTCATCTCTCTTCTCCTCCTGGTCGAGGCCGCCACCACCGGCGACCGACCTCCCGGAGGGAGATACGCAAACGGCCGCCGAAGCGGCGGCCGTGGATGCATACGTGTGCGCGGCCGCCGTCAGGCGGCCCGCCAGCAGAGGGTGCACGTACGCGTAGTCATGCGACCCACCGTAGCCCCAGACCCCTGGGTTGACACACGATTAACCAATACGTAATGTTCTCCGAGCTGTCCGACTGTGAGCGCTGGCCCCCGGCCGGTCCCCGGACAGTCATTCCGCACCAACCATCACGATCAAGCGACTCGCTGTCGCATTGTTCGCGTGCGCTTTTGCGAAATGAGGAATCCGCGTTCGAGAGAGCGACCCCGATTGGCATCGGGGCCCAGGAATCCGCTAATGTCTCACTCGTCGGAACGGCCCAACAGCCGCAAAGACAAACCCCG
>NZ_JBITDM010000068.1:0-1387 GCF_044454195.1 Streptomyces sp. NPDC051561
AGAGGCTGTCTCACGTGGTGCTTCAGCTACTCGACCGTACTCGTGAGAAATGCATGAAACTCGGTGGCAAGGTTTCGCATCTCCTCGCCGGCGGCGTGCACGGTAGTGGTGTGGAACTTCCACTCCTCGGACGGAGGCCGATCGTGTATACCCCACGTCAGGTGAACGTAGCCGCCCGAGTGGTGTTTCGCCGAGATCGTCAGGTCGCGTTCCAGAGAGCGCCAGGTGCGAGCCCCTTCCCAGCCGCGGAAATCCTCGGCCAGCGAGGAGAGGAATGCGTCGAGGTCGTCACCGTCCCACGTCCGCACCAGGGTCTCGATGCTCACCCCTTGCCCGCGAGCTTTCACGACGAAGTCGAGTGTGGGGTCGTCCCCGAACGGTCTTGCCAGCTCGGAGAAGAGCAGATGGACCGGTCGCGATCCGGAGTCTCCCACGCGTACCGCACGGCCGTCTTCGATCATTGGAGCAGGGTAGAAGCCGTGGGACTCGATACCCAACTGCTATTCCCGCACTGCCCCGAGGCCGGACCGCGAGCGCTCTTGGGGCATGATCGTCCGCTATGGCAGTGGATCTTGCACGGGACCTGGTCCCCGATGAGCTGTGGACGCTTGCCGCACCGCTGATACCGCCGTTCCGGCCCAGACAGCAGGGTGGCGGGACAGCGCCGGTGGCGGACCGGAGGGTGTTCACGGCGGTGGTGTACGTGCTTACCAGCGGTTGCGCTTGGCGGTACCTGCCTCCGACGTTCGGCACCTCGCCAGCCACCGCGCACCGCCGATTCACGGCATGGACCAAAGCCGGTCTATGGCGTCGTCTGCACCGGGCGGTGCTCGACGAGCTCGGCGCCAGAGGCGAGTTGGACTGGACATCCGCCATCGTCGATGCCGCGTCGGTGCGGGCGAAAAGGGGGGCTCGCTGACCGGGCCGAACCCGGTTGATCGGGGCAAGAAGGGCAGCAAGGTGCACGTGCTGTCCGAGGCTCAGGGGTTGCCGCTGGCCGTCGGGGTGTCGGGGGCGAACCTGCACGATAGTCAGGCGCTCAAGCCACTGGTCCTGGGCATACCCGCCGTCCGCTCCTGGCGCGGACCACGCCGTAGACGGCCGGTGAAGATCCGCGCAGACAAGGCGTATTACTCCGCCGAACACCTCCGCTGGCTCCGCGGACGGAATCTCATCCCACGGATTGCCCGGCCCGGCATCGAGTCCGGCGAACGCCTCGGCCGCCATCGCTGGAAGATCGAGAGAACGATCGCCTGGCTCTTCGGCTACCGCCGCCTCACCGTCCGGTACGAACGAAACGGCAGCCACTTCCTCGCCTTCCTCGGCCTCGCCGCCACCCTGACCTGCTACAAGAAACTCGCCAAACTCACCACGTGAGACATCCTCT
>NZ_JBITDM010000069.1:0-1342 GCF_044454195.1 Streptomyces sp. NPDC051561
GGTCATGTCCCTTGTAGTGGTGTAGCCGGGTCGATCGGTTCTTTGTCCTGGGGATAGACCTTGTCCATGCTGTCCACGGGAAGGTAGCGGCGGGCGAAGGCGATCCACTCGTCGTGCATCTCGATGAGGACGGCGGTGGTGAGTCGTTCGAGGGCAGCAGGGTTGGGGAAGATCTGGACGACGTCGTTGCGGCGTTTGATCTCGCGGTTGATTCGTTCCAGGGGATTGGTCGACTGGATCTTCTTCCAATGCCGGTCGGGGAAGTCCGCGAACGCGGTCAAATCCTCCTTGGCTTCCAACAGCATGACTTTGACCTTGGGGAACTGTCGTCCGAGCATGTCGGCGACGGTGTCGAGCTGGGTGCGCACGAGGTCCGCGGTGGGCTGGGCGAAGATCGTGCGGATCGTCGCGGCCACCATCTCGCCCGAGTCCTTGGGGATCACCGCGAAGACGTTGCGCAGGAAGTGAACGCGGCAGCGTTGATAGCCGGCGCCGAGCATGACCCTGCGCACGGCCTTGACCAGGCCGCTGTGGTGGTCGGCGATGACCAGGCGGACCCCGTTCAGGCCGCGCTCGCGCAGGGAACGCAGGAACTCCGACCAGAACACTTCGGTCTCACTGTCGCCGACCATGAGCCCGAGGACCTCGCGTCCGCCGTCCTCGGTGATGCCGGTGGCGATGACCACGGCCTGGGAGACGATCTGATGGTTGACGCGGGCCTTGCAGTACGTCGCGTCGAGGTAGACGTAGGGGAAGCGGGTGTGGTCCAGCGGCCGGGCGCGGAACACGCTCAGCTCGGCGTCCAGTGCGCCGCAGATCCGGGAGACCTCGGACTTGGAGATTCCGGTGTCCCCGCCCAGGGCCTTGACCAGGTCATCCACGCTGCGGGTGGACACTCCGTGCACGTAGGCCTCCATGATCACGGCGTAGAGGGCCTGATCGATACGGCGTCGGCGTTCCAGCAGGCTGGGGAAGAAGCTGCCGGTGCGGACCTTGGGGATCGCCAGGTCCAGGTCCCCGGCCTGCGTGGTCAGCAGCTTCTCCCGGTGGCCGTTGCGCCAGGCCGTGCGCGCCTCGGTGTGTTCACCGTGCTCGGCGCCGATGTGGGCGGTGGCCTCGGCCTCGATGAGTTCCTGCAGGATCCGTTGGGCCAGGACCCTGACTAACTCGATTCCGTCCGCCGTACGCAGTGACTCCATGAGGCGGAGTAGGTCATGCTGGGACAAGGCCATCGTGTCACCTCTCTCAACGAGCTTCTCTACTCGGAGAGTTGCGCGATGGCCGCCTCATGACCAGGGGCTATGCACTGATCGCTGCTACACCACTCGGCGGGACACCATCC
>NZ_JBITDM010000070.1:0-1288 GCF_044454195.1 Streptomyces sp. NPDC051561
CTGAACCTTCCCCTTGTTCCAGGACACCTGGAGACTGGGACATGAGGTTCCAGAGGAAGTAGCACCAGGTGGGAAGCAAGTACACGAAGCGGTACACCGAGGAGTTCAAACGGGACGCGATCGCGCTCGTCGACTCCTCGGGCAAGACAGTCACGGCGGTCGCCCGGGAGCTCGGCATCAGCTCCGAGTCCCTGCGCGGCTGGTACCGCAAGGCCAAGGCGGACCGGAGCGAGGGCACCTCCGGCGAATTGAGCAGTGCCGAGCGCGAGGAGCTCAAGCGGCTGCGGCGGGAGAACCGTGTACAGCAGCAGACGATCGAGATCCTGAAAAAAGCGACCGCCTTCTTCGTGAAGGAGAACGACCGGTGAACGCGTTGTACCGGTTGATCCATGCGGAGAAGGCGACTTACCCGATCGTGCTGCTCTGCCGGGTGTTGCACGTTGCCCGCTCCTCCTACTACGCGTGGCGCGAGGGCGAGGCTGCCCGCCAGGCCCGGCAGGCCGACGACGACGCACTCGCCCAAGAGATCACGGTGCTGCACATCGCCTCGCGCCGCACCTACGGGGTCCCGCGTATTCACGCCGAACTGCGGCGGCTGGGACGGCGGGTGAACCGCAAGCGCGTCGCCCGCGTGATGCGCGAGCGCGACATCCAAGGCGTCACCCGACGCAGGCGCCGCTCGCTGACCCGGCCGGACAAGAAGGCGAAGCTGGCCCCGGACCTGATCGGCCGCGACTTCCATGCCGAGCGGCCCGGGATCAAGCTGGTCGGCGACATCACCTACCTGCCCACCTCCGAGGGCTGGCTCTATCTCGCCTGCTGGCTGGACCTGGCCACCCGCGAGGTGGTCGGCTATGCCATGGCCGACCACCACCGCGCGGAGCTCGTCGTCGATGCCCTCGACATGGCCCACGGCCGCGGGAACCTGGAGCCTGGCTGCGTGATTCACAGTGACCGCGGCAGCGAATACACCTCGGCCCAATTCCGGTTTCGCATAAGGGAGTTGGGTTTGCAGGGCAGCTGTGGACGCACCGGATCATGCTTCGACAACGCCGCCGCGGAGAGTTTCTGGGCCCTGCTCAAAGAAGAGATCGGCACCCGCATCTGGCCCGACCGGGCAACCGCCCGCGCCGAGGTCTTCACCTTCATCGAGACCTTCTACAACCGCCGCCGCCTACGCAAGCACAAGACCTTCGGCTACCTCACACCAGCCGAGACCAGGCAGCGGCACCAACACGCCCTCGCGGCATAACCGACGAGTGTCCAAGATCACGGGGAAGCTTCAGCT
>NZ_JBITDM010000071.1:0-1045 GCF_044454195.1 Streptomyces sp. NPDC051561
GTCATGGCGGCCAGTACGACGGACATCCAGATCGGCTGTTCGCCGTGGTCCGCGCGTTGCACAGCGTAGTTGACCATGATGAGCGACCGTTGGGAGCTCAGACGGCGGGCGAGGTCAGTGAGCGTCTCAGGGCTGATGCCCGTGATCTCCGCTGCCCAGGCGGCGTCCTTGGGAACGCCGTCGAGTTCCCCGGTCAAGTAGGCGGCGAAGCGGTCGAAGCCGACGCAGCACCGGTGCAGGAAGTCCTCGTCGTGCCACCCGTTGACCAGCATCGTGTGGGCGATGCCGAGCATCGCGGCGGTGTCAGTGTTGGGAATGACGGGCAGCCACTGGGCGTCGAGGAAGCCGGCGGTGTCACTGCGGATGGGGCTGACGTTCACGAACCGCACCCCGGCCTCGCGGCACTTGCGCTGCAGGGCACCCGTCTGGTGCCGGGCCAGCCCGCCAGGGTTGATCTGGCTGTTCTTGAGAGCCAGACCGCCGAACGCCACCACGAGCTCGCAGTTGTCTGCGATCTCGTCCCACATCGGCATCCGGGACTGGTAACTCCACGGATGCCCGCCGATCACATGCGGGAGGATCACCTCCAGGGCCGCAGTGCTGTAGGTGTTCCGGGAGTCGGTGTATCCCCCGCCCAGCGCCAGGAACCGGTGGAGCTGACCCTGCGCGTTGTGGAACGCGCCCGCGCTCGCCCATCCATAGGAGCCGCCGAACACCGCGCTGTCCCCGTGCTGGGACCGCACTCGGCGCAGTTCATCGCTGACCAGCGTGAGAGCGTCGTCCCAGCTCACCTCCACGAAGGCGTCCGCACCCCGAGCCGTGTCGTGGACGCGCGGCAGCCCTTTCAGCCAACCCTTGCGCACCGCGGGACGCAACACGCGAGCGTGATCGTCGGCGGCTGTCACCATGCCTGGGCCGATGGGCGACGGCGCGGGGTCATCACCCCTCGGCTCGATACGCACCAACCGACCGGAATCGACCACGGCTATGAAGCTGCCCCAGTGCGTCGCAACCGACAAGCGCCGTTCCACTCTGCACCAACTCC